>NZ_JAAKGC010000357.1 GCF_017591665.1 Aetokthonos hydrillicola CCALA 1050
CAGCTACATTTTCAATCGCCGTTAATGCTCCCGCTGCACCTGCAAGAATATTCTGCTCTTGTCCACCTAAGTAAAGCCTTCCAAAGCTTCCTACGGCTTGAACTTCAAGGATGTTAATTGCCGCCGCTTTTTCTGCTTCGTTCGCAGCTAGTGCAGCATAAGCAGCAGGTTCAACTTCTAAAACATAAAGCGTTTGTCCTGCTAGTAGCAACTGTCCTCGTCGGGTGCGGTTGATCAATTGTGTTTGGTAAGCATCAATATTGCGGATGATCTGGCTAGAAACCACTCGTGGTTTGAGACATTCCTCTTTTCGAACTCCCAATGCAGACAAAATGGCAATACCCGCAGACCGTGTTTCACCCGATGAGCTAGAATGAACTTCTAATAAACCATACAGTCTTTCTACGACTTGTACTCCAGGACGGACTGAGGCTGCTTTCAAGGCTATATCGGTAATTCGATTTATTTCGATGCCAGGAGAAATTTCAATCCATAATGATGTATCTCCCGGTAATGGCAAGAAACCTTGGGCAACCGTTCCCATGTACGCTGCATGTTGAGGTTGCAGGCTGTCAAGAAATACGAAACTGCGTAATTCTATTCCCAAGGTGTTGCTGGTAGAGTAACTACTCAGAGTAGACGAGATTGATGAAGGAGAGACAATGCCAAATCTTGAGCATCTAGCTTTACTGCAAGCAGGTGTAGTCACGTGGATGGAGTGGAGAAACGAAAATCCTCAAATTGCACCAGATCTCAGTAATGCAAATCTACAAGGAATAAACTTACCCAAAATCGATCTTAGTAATACTTTACTTTTGCAAGCGAACCTGTCCGGTGCTGATCTTAGCGGGGCTAACCTGGAAAAAGCAATTTTAACTGAAGCTCATTTGAACACAACTAACTTCAGTGTTGCGAACTTAAACGGTGCTATTCTTACACAGGCAGATTTGAGTTATGCTAATTTGATCGGATGTGACCTCAGTCAAGCAAATCTTAAGAGTGCTACTATTTCTAACGCTAACCTTATTGGAACTGATTTAAAGGGTGCTAATTTAAGGGATGCAGATTTGGTTGCAGCAAGGCTTTCCCGTGCGAACCTGTGTTTTGCCAACCTTATAGAAGCTAATTTGATTGAGGCTGATTTAAGTGAAGCCAATTTATATGAAGCAGAAATGATGGGGGCTTACCTTTACAAAACAGATCTTCGTAAAGCTAACCTTAGCAAAGCTCACTTGAATGGTGCGTACCTGTTGCAGGCTAACCTAAGTGAGGCTGATTTAACAGGTGCAAACTTAAGATGGACTAATCTTAAAGGTGCAAATTTAACTAGGGCTAATCTTGAAAGTGCGAACCTTACGGGTGCTAACCTTAGTAAGGCTAATCTTAAGGACATTATAGGGACTCGTCTCTGATTTTTAACAAGGTTTCTGATCGCCCAGCAGATTCTCGAAAATTGCTCCTCGTCGTTCTAAGTCAAACTTCATATCTTCAGTAAGTCCTGTATTTGTTCCGAACCGAGCATTTTTAACTATAGCACCACTCAAATTGATACCATTGATATAGGCACGAATCAGATTAGCACCACTCAGATTAGCACCACTCAAGTTAGCGCGAATCAAGTTAGCACCAATTAAGTTGGTATTCCTTAGATCAGTAAAAATCAGATTGGCACTACTCAGGTAAGCTCCACAGAGTTCAGCACCACTTAGGTCAGTATAACTGA
>NZ_JAAKGC010000358.1 GCF_017591665.1 Aetokthonos hydrillicola CCALA 1050
CTTATAGAGGAATAAATGAAGCAACACCTAGGATTTGCCAAGCGCATCTTGCTATTGGTTACTCCACTAGTCTCTAGTTCTGTATTAGCACCTTCTTCCAGCCAAGCTGCGACTCTTGCTTCGTCAGTAGGACAGTTACAGTTTCCAACTTTTAGCCAAAGTCCTGTTGACGTAGGAACTGGCGTCAGCACCAACACCCTGACTACTGCAAGAAATGGTCTGGCGATCGCTACATCTCAAGCAACAGCATCTTTTATTGCGACTCCTCCAGAAGCATCTAATTTCTCTATCAGTGAAGCCTTCGGTCAAGGTAGAGACTACTTAGCACAAGCAGAAAGCCAAGCTACAGTGCTTGGAGACTTTGTTGTAGATGCAGGTAAGCAATTCTCTTTTGACTTTGCAGCTCAATTAAATCTCAAGACATCAATCGATAATCCCCCTCAAGAGAATGCAAGAGCAAGTGGAGATATCTCTTTTGTTTTACTAGATAGAGATACTAACAGTGTCTTAGACTTCTTTACCCTTGTAGGAAATTTAAACACTGAAGGTGGTGGCGATTTTCTTGCCACTCAAAAAAGCAACGATATTAACTTAAGTATTCTATCGAAAGATTCGAATTTTGGAGGTCAGCAAGAATTTGCTACAGCTTCGGTTAAAGGTTCTGTACAACGCTCTTTTGATCGCCAAACAAACTTAGCTTTAGTGGAAGTGAAGAGAAATCGAGCTGAAGTACGAGCACCTGAACCTTCCACTAGGCTAGCTTTACTTTTAGGCGCTGGTCTAGTTAGTGTAGCGTTGAAAAGTAGACGTAAAACGTCACTTAACCTAAAGTCACAGTCTAGTAGAGCTTAGACTGTTTATTTGCTAATATTAACCTGTTGAAATAGGTATATCGCTAAAAACTTGCTAACAGTTTTTAGCGATTTTTTTGTAAAAAAGTTATTTATAAACTCCAAGCAATACCATCCTCGAAGTAATGATAACAGCAGCTTTATAAATAACCTTTAAATTTGTCTATCCTAATTAAAAACTGCCTACCTAAGCAGCTGTGGAATGAGAGCTAGAGCCAGAAGAAGAGTAATTACCGTAATAGTAGCTCGATGCAGAGGTGTAAGTGCTGGTATAAGTAGCAGCAAAGTAAGGACCATAAGCATATGCATTGGAGTATGCATCTGCAAATGCTATTCCACCTAAAACGCTGTTATCTTCAGATGCAACTTCTAGATGAGAGATGTCACGAATATTCATAGTATTCTCCTGGGAATTGTTTTGGTTTTGAAAACATTATCACTTTTTTAGTGACATTTATACAATAGCATTTTATTTCTAAAAAAAGACGATTAATACAAAAAACTTCATACATAAAACACATTTTTTTATCTATAAAATCAAACAAAAATATCTCCATTGTTATTGTTTTTCAGATCTTTGATAAAAAATCTGAAAACTTTTACAAAGGAGTAAATGGTAAGATTCAGCCGATTTAATAAACCTCTAAATATCTCTGTTTTGAGCATCGCCTTTCTAATTAGGTTACTGACAATGCCCTGTAATTCCTAAACTAGGACAGCATTCTGAAAGGAAATTAGTTGAGAAAATGTTGAGGAGTATTTGATAGCCAAAAATTTGTTAAGTTTTGAATTCTGTTAATTAGGGTAAACTAGACGCAATCTCTTATCACGTCTAGTCTATTTCTTAATCAGAAAAATTTATTGAT
>NZ_JAAKGC010000359.1 GCF_017591665.1 Aetokthonos hydrillicola CCALA 1050
CGCCTATTTCGTACTTTTTCCCCCCGCTGACAAAACCTACATACCCCGGGCCGCCCGGTTTTTCCCGGCTCACACCCGCCGGCATGTTGATCCCCCGCGCATAGGTTTGGTCGTGCCCCGGGAGGACGAGGTCGTTTTTTTTTTTCTTGAAAATCGGCTCCATTTCCGCCCGCCAGTCTTCGTTGTCGCGGCCGTTTTTAGTGGAATAGACCGGGTGGTGCTGTACGACAATCGTCCATTTCGACGGGTTATTTTTCAGGACGCCTTCCAGCCAGGCAGATTGCTTCGCCATGACTTCCTTGTCCTGCAAGGCGCCTTCCGAATCCAGCGAAATAAACCTTACGCCCTGGTAGTCCAGGAAATACGCCCGCTCTTCCATGCCGGCCGGGCCGTTTTCGGGCAGTACGAACGACGGCCGCCAGTGCGGGGTAATCCGTCGCTTGCCGTTTTCACCTTTGAAGTACTCGTGGTTGCCGGGTGTCGCCAGCACCGGAATGACGCCATTGATCCAGCCGGAGGCTTCAAACCACTCACCCCATTGCCAGTCGGCATTGGCCGTCGTAATCAGGTCTCCGGCGTGAATCAGGAGATCCGCTTTCGGCATGGTACTGTACGCGCCGCGGATGGTGCGGGACCAGAGCGACCGGATTTCGATCTGCGCGTCTCCGAAATACAGAAACGAGAACGGCGCGGGACTTTCCTGCGCGGTACGGAACTGAAACCATTCGCTCCAGTGGCTGCCATCGCCGACGCGGTAGCTATAAAGCGTTCCGGGTTTGAGGCCGGAAAAATGAACGGTATGTGAGTGTGCGCCCCGGCCTTCGAGGAGGACCTTTTCGGTTTGAGCGTTAACCGAAAGGGACGTAGCTGCGAGGTCCGGCGTCGGGTTGGCTTCCGTGATCATGCCGATGCCGGTTGCAACGGTCGTATCCGTCCGCCAGCTAACCGACTGAGTAGTAGCAGCCTTGTTGTCCTTCCATCCGAGTACTACCCGGTCCGGAAACACGCCTGCCGGATATTCCTTGTGTACCTGGGCGGTGGTGCAGACCGATGTCAAAACTGCTGCCAGCAAGAGAAAAGAGGTTTTCATGGGTTTGGTGATTAACAGGGAAGGTATATACCGGATCTCCGGAAAACAGATACCTTCTGCCGGAAGGGTTGTTTCATTTTTTACATCCGGCCTATGGAAATCGATTCGGCGGCTGAAGAAAGAGCGGGTACCCCGGCCCGGATTGTCCGTCACAGTACGGGATAGGGGTCTCGTTTTCAATACTCTTCTTTTGGGGAAAGAGGCCACTTTTCGCGGATATTTTGGAAGGTTAGTAGTCCACTCGCCCGCAGGGATGGTATTATGAAACGATTGTTTAGAAAGGAATTACGGTAATGTCACAACACAACGCGCTTCCCGAAGGCCTCTGGCCGGTTATGATTACGCCCTTTACAAGCAGCTATCAGCTGGACCTGGGAGGCCTGGAAAAAATCACCCGCTATTACATCGACGGCGGCTCCAACGGACTGTTTGCCAACTGTCTTTCGAGCGAGATGTTTCAGCTCACGGACGACGAACGCATACTCCTCACCCAAAAAGTGCTGGAGTTCTCGGCGGGACAGGGACCCGTAGTCGCCCCGGGTACCTTCACCCGGGATCAATCCAAAAAAGCGGGTTTCATCAAGCGGGTTTACGACAACGGCCCGCCAGCGGGCAACCCTCTTTA
>NZ_JAAKGC010000086.1 GCF_017591665.1 Aetokthonos hydrillicola CCALA 1050
AAGTAAAATAATCAGCGCCCGGCTGGGTGAGGGGCCCCCCGGGTTGTCGACAAGGGGCATAGGGCATGGGGCATGGGGTTTGAAGCTTTTCTGACTAATAGAGCAAAATGGAACTTAAATGTGGAAAAGCTTACTCTTAATATATCTGCAATTCCCGTATTGAAGTTTTGGTCAACTATGGTCGGAGATGGTTTTATTATTGCTCGCTGTGTCTTCCGACAATTCAGTTACCAGTGATCAGTGATCAGTTATCAGTTATCGGCTGTTCACTGGTAACTGATCACTGATCACTGATAATGTTGGCGTGTATTCTGACTCCTGACTCCTGACTCCTGACTTCTGACTCCTCTTTCATTGCGTGTCTATTTTTTCTTCAATCACATCTTGTATGGCTGGAGCTAAGTTAGAAAGAAAGTTATAGTCTGTAAGATCTTCTAGCTCGTCTACGGTCAGCTTATAAGCTGTCCAGTCAGGATTGATACCTTGCTTGTTGGGTATATTGACTGCAATAACTCGAGTATCAGTAGTAACACCAGTAAGCCCCATTCCAGGGCGATCTAAGATGACAATAACTTTCCAAGTTGTTTGAGGTATTGTTACTTTACCTTTGAGGGGTTGGCTTTGGCTATCGAATGGTCCAGCAATTATGTAGAGTTCTTTTCCTTGCTTTACTACCAGTTCTCTACAATAGCTTTCTAAGCCCTCCCAAGTCCGCCGATTATTGTCTGGTGTTTGAGGCATAATATTCGTCATCAAGAAAGTCGCAGAGTTATCGTCTACACTTCGAGTGCGATCGGCTGAAGGAACCACATGACCTTTATCGTAACCTGATCCAATATAAGCACTAGGAGTCACCCGCTCCCATTTAGTAGGAAGAGTATCATCAGGACGGAAGTTATTTTGACGGTCTACATTTCCCAACCATGATTTATTCAACTGCCAGCTTGCCCAATTAAGGGTTCCTTTACTTTTGTTGTATGACAAGGCATATTGAGGCTTCACCATCAAGTAATTATCAGCATCAGTAACACTGTCTGTAGCATCGCTAGGATTTCCTAAAATGAGATGAACACTCGCAACTTGCGGTGGAGCTTGTTTCGTTGGCAGTAGCTGGGTTAATTTTCCTGAACAACCAACTAATATCAAGGCGACAACAACGAGCGTGGCAGCTAAAGGCCAAAAATAACGGAAAAAGTCAACTTTCCTCATCCGACATGACCTAGTATGGGCGCATTATATCATACCATCCGCAACTTCCCACATGTAAACCTTTGACAATTTCCTCCTAAAGATTTAGCATCTTTGAAGATTTTTTTGCGTTTTGGTAGTACAATTGTTCTATTATTTAGTACAATTGTTCTATTAAGACAGTGAACAGTAAACAGTTATTCAGTGAGCAAGGCTTATGGTGCAGTGATAACTGATAACTGTTTACTGATAACTGAATAAATGCTGAGCACCATTTCGCTAAGACCATATTAGTTTTAAAATCAGACCCTTAGATTTAAACAGTCCTTATGATGACACAAGTGCAGAGTGCGATAGCAGCCCAGATCAAACAACCAATCCACACCAAGAGGGTTGATGACAAAAATTTTTCCTTCCAAACTTTAGCTGATGCAACCGAAACAATCCTATATCATGCCTTCTGGTTAGCTCACCAAAAACGGAAGTGTTCAAGAGCAGAGTATAATAAGTTACTTCGTGAACAGGGATGGAAGGGTGAGGAAAAAAAATACATCAAAGTAGCCACAGCTTTTGAAAAGTTCTCACCTAGCGATTTAGCTCAGATTGAGCCTAGAACTATATATCAGCTTGCAGAAAACAGCAGTAAATACCAGTTAGTCATAGATAGGCTACTTGACTTAACTGCAATCACTCAAGACGCTGTGCGTCACCTGATGACACAAGAACGTAAACCAAAAGTTTCAAAACTCTCAAAACCCAGTATTTGGCGACGGACAAAAAATGGTGGTAGATACTGCCAAATTCCACCTATCCATGAAGAGGATCAGCAGACAGGAACAACCCTGCAAAAGATGATTGATGAAGAGGGATTTAGCGCTCAGCAGATCGTGGCAGAAGCTATAGCACTGAGGCAGGCTTACAAAGAAGGACGATTAACGCTGGTAAAAGAAAGCTAAGCAGAAAAGTCGAGGCTGAGTTGAATATATTTATCAGAATCTACCGCACTAGTTATACTCTCTATCTTTCTAGAACTCAAAACTCGTCCCAGTTCAGACATTTCTAACTCATGAGTACTAGAAGCTAACCAATAGTTGAACACCTCAAAACGACCATCGTTAGGGCTAACCAGCTGATATACTCTTGTTCGGCTGGAACCTTTGCCCTGGTAACCAATACATTTAAGACTGTAACCAATTTTGTCTAATAAACGTTTAATGATGGTAATAGGAGTGGAATTTTGAGCTAGTCCAATACCTAGTGCAGTTTTGATTGCAGCACGGTTAGATAGAGCTAGTTTAGCCACCGCTTTTAAGTCGTCATCTACGTTTTTTAATTCTCGTTGTGGGAATTCTAATAAAACTTTTATCCCTAAGAGTTCCATTGTTCCGACAGCAACTCCCATTTGTGAGCGGTTGAAGTCTGGTAAAAATATACTGCCGTCTCCTAACTCAATTTGTTTACGTGCGATCGCTGCATCTCGTTCTGCCAAATTTCCCCGACCTATAGTGAGAAAATAATGGAGTAAAAGCTTAGGATACCAACCTTGATCATCTTTGGCTACAAGCTCAGATGTAACCGGAACACCATAGCGTAGCTTTAACTCATGCTTACGAAGAGAACGTCGCTCACAAACGTTTTTGACTAATCGTTTTTGTAATGCTGAATAGTCGCCATCACTCATGTCTGGTGCGAATGCGATCGCCTGACATTCAGCTTGATAATTTTGGTGTCTCACCTCAGCAATTGCAGCAGAGAGAAAATTTATCTCAACTTGAGTATCACTAGACGCACAAACACGGAGATCCGGAGGATTTTCGCAATCCCATCTTTGTGAAGAGGAGACATTAATAATTTGATGACCTTCATGACGCAGTGATGCTAGTATTGACTCCCGATACTGAAGCATTGAAGCATTGTGTCGAACAGCTATTTTTGCCCAAGCAAGCAGCGATTCAGCTTGAAAACCAACCTCAATATCATCGAGTGCATCAAAGTCAGATTGTTGTAATAATCTGATATTAAGTTGCGTAAGACTATGACCAGAAGTCAACAACGAAGGAATTGAAGTTGAGCCATTACCAACTCGATTAAAACCAGAGGTTGCTATCCAGACAAAACGTGGCAAATTCTCTCGGATACGTCCTAAAGCTTGACGTACTGAGTTCTCACTTTGAATTCCTTGAGCAATACCCCAAACTGAAGTGAAGTGTCCTGAAAGCTCAATACTCACTCCCGTTTCAATTGCCGGACTTGCTAGCACGATATCATAGTTACTCAAAACTTGATTCAGATTGGTAATACATCCGTACGCAGGATGTGTAGGTTCAGTAAGAGATTCTGAATCAATGCGGAGTATTTTTGCTTTAGGAAATTGCTTTTGTAGATAAGCTTCCAAAGTACAAGTACTCCACTGACTCTTGAGTTTTTGAGCAGAAAGACACACAAAAGGCTTTCCACCTTCAGCGATGTGTTTTTCTAAGTCTTGCAGCAGTCTTTCGGGAGTGTTTTCTGTGTAGTTGTGTACTTGCCAAGATTCTGAAGCATTCGGTTTCCAAGTATTATGAATAATAAACGGTTTGATAGGAAGTCCTGATAGGGAAACGAGGTAGTCTAGCGAGACATCGCTCAAATCAGCATCCGCCACGAAAACTTGACCATTCCCTCCCAAAACATTCTGCATGAGAGTCTTTAAAGACTTCAGAATCGCAACTCGATTGTTACTACAGGTACTGGAATCCAATCCATGCCAAAGAACTTGTTCGACTTCATCAATAATCACGACTCCATCCGACCATTTGGCAGCCTCAAAACGAACACCAGAAGAAGGATGAAGTGAATCAATACAAAGTCCGTAACCTAAAAGACTACCTTTTTCATCGTCCTTAACTTGTGTGACATAGTTGATTCCAAAACGCTGACACAAAGCTTCTACTAATCGCACCCGATGACCAATGACTAATATCCATTGCTGGCGAGCTAAAGCTTGTTCAACAATGCTTTCTAACAACTGGGTTTTACCAGTACCTTTCGGAGATTTGATGCCAATCAGTTTAACATCCTCTGGAATTGAAACCTCTCCTAAATAGCGACGATTCACTTGTAAATCTGGAAGATAAGTGAGTCGCATCAAAGATTGAGCTTTCCAAGTATCAAGAGGTACCGCCGCTTGATACGCTGTATCAAATGCAGCTTCCCCGTGAGTAGCGATAAGATCATCTACGCCTTTACCAAGCTCAGAATTCCAAGTAATGACTTTGACAGAACATCCTTGTTGTGTAAACAAATATCCTAATTGTCGGATAGCAGCGCTTACAGCCTTAATGGTAGATGGTTTGGAGTCTTGGTCAAAGGTTATATAGACAGATCTTTGAGCAGATCCTAATTTTGATAACTGAGGAATCAGACGAGATTTGCCAATGCGGGTTCCCTTCTCATCTCTTGGAACACGGTAACCGCCATACACTCCAGGAATGGCGATCGCGGCATAGCCTGCTGTAAGTAACGCTCCTGCTTTTTTAGCTCCTTCTGTAATACATAAAGGGATTTCTGGATGAGAAATCAGCCATTGCCAAAAACCTTGATCAGCTTGGTCGTGATCAATCTCCTCCGGGTGTAAGGTAACTTTATTGCGATCAGCTATCCGTTGCCAAAGATGAAGCGGCACTCGGAGCGCAAATAGTCCAGTTGGCGCTAAGGGTGGATGTTCGTACTTAATAATTTTACCGGTGTCACTATTGCGACGCGGTTGACTGGGTTTAAAACAACCCCATAAGTCATCATTTCCTGTCAGTAAATCTATACCAGAACACCACCAACCTCCTTGTTCTGTGTGTTCATAACGCTTCAGGATGTTGTAGCTTACTCTACCATCATTTCGGCGGGGCAAGGCATCCGCGTATAGTAAATAATTTAGTGGGCACGAGCCATCTAGGGGTACAACGTTTAAACTAGTCAATTGGTCATCGACACAGCTATTGCCCCATTCTTGAAGATAATTCATTGTAATATTTGATACGGTGCAAGGTTACGAGGCTTCAGCTAAAGCAAATTCAATAATAGTCGGGAACGTCAAAATTTTCTAGTTAGTTTTTTGAATAAATTTTATACATTCCTCAATTAGAAACGTAGAGTCTTCTAAATTGCCTTTTATTAAGATTGTTCTAGTAAAAGAGTACTATAATAAATAACGTTCGTGTAATTAATTATGCTTCAATACTTAGAAATAGGATAATCTCTACTTAGCTGTATTATGGGTTAAGAGCACAAGAGCCAAGGACTAACAATTTTCGTATAATAATCATTATTTTTATGTTGATTGGCTAATATACTCGTTTATGCGTAGTTTTAAATTAGAAGAATTACCAGCTTACTTACATAACGCGATCGCCTACCGAAATTTAGCAGAGGGAGAAATTCTCTTTCGTCAAAATGAACCAGTACATGCGATTTTTGCAGTTGACTTCGGATGCATTAAGCTTCTTCACTTCAGTGATGCAGGTAAAATAATTAATCATTATTCTGTCAAACCAGGGCAGTATTTTGCAGAAGTTGCACTGTTTAACGAAATCTACGTTTGTACTGCAGTTGCAGAAATTAAAACAAAGGTTATTTCTTTTCCCAAGCAACTATTTTTGAAAGCATTAGAGGAAGATATTAACTTATCAAAAAGCTTTACAGAACAGCTAGCACGACGATTACACTACACAAAATTGCTTTTAGAACTGCGAGGGATTCGTTCTGCACGCGATCGCGTATTACATTACTTGCGTGTTATAACTCCTCCTAATGAAAAAATTGTGGATTTAGAGCATCCGCTCAAAGACATCGCCACTGATATCGGTATTGCTCCAGAAGTATTATCACGTACTTTAACCAAGTTACAGAATGATGGTGTGATAACTCGTATCAAAAGAAAAATTATTTTTCAATCCTAGAACTCTTTATAAGAAATAACGTCATTTGTCAATGTTTTAGTTACATTTGTTCATTTTTATAGATATTTCGTATCTTTTTTATTAAGAAATATTTTGATGCATAAAGTTTATCCGAGAAATTGATTCTAATCATGTACTGCCTATAGGCAAAAGGTTTAGGCTCCTGCTGAAAAATACGGTAATTGTTCAGCAGGAAAATCATAGATACAATCTCCAAGTCAATTGATTGTTTTAGATTTGAATGAAGATACTTATCGGTAATTTGAGCAATCTTGATAAGAGAGGATTTAACACCATGAAATCTAAATTTTTACTAACAACTATTCTGCTAGGTAGTCTTTTCACTCTTTGGGATGTACCCGTCCGGGTTACTATAAATAATAGCAATAAAGCATTTGCTCAAGAGATGAAAGATGCCACGGGTATGACTCCGAAGCAACATATTGAAATGATTGCTTCTAGCAAAGGAAAAGTTGGTACTGGTGATGCTATGCGTCGATTTTTCTTCGGTGATCTAGAACCAATAGGAATTCAACCAGGAGGAGCAGGAACGGTTGTGAATCTTTACAACAAAACAAATAATGTTACGTTTTCGTACTGTTCAACGTTTGATGTCGTAGTAGCAGTGAAACAAGGTAAAATTGCTAAGTTTCCTCCAGCAGAAGTAAAGTAATAGGGAGTTAATAAATACATGGGGTAATATTGCCATTATCCCATAGTCTCTTTACAGGAATCTAATTTTGTTTACAGTTTTTGAGGAAGTTTGTTATGGAAGCGAAAGATTTTTTTGCTTTATTACATCCAGCGATCGCAGTTTTTTTTGTTTTTCCTCTAATCGGCATAGTAGTGAATTTTGCATGGCAAACTCGTCAACGCCGTCTAGAAAGTGTATCTGGGGGTAAAAGCAAAATTCCTCCAGTTGTTGGACAAGAACATGTTAAAATTGGGCGTTTCTTAAGCGGATCAATAGTAGGTTTAACACTGCTAGGACTTGGATATGCTATTTTTTCCAAAATCTTAGAAAAACAAGTTTTTGTCAAAGAGCCTTTGCGTGTTATTTTTGTAATTGCTATAAATTTTGCTACTATCGCTTCATTGGTAATGCTCTATAGAGCTAAAACCAAAATATGGCGAGGAGTATTTGCGACTTTAAGCGGGATGGGGTTAGTTTTACTAGGTTGTCAACCAGAAGTTTTCCGTCGTGGTAATGAGTGGTACGTATCCCATTATTATTATGGTATTACCGCTGCAATGCTAATGATTTTTTCACTAGCAATTATTCAAGAAATTTATAAAGATAGAACTAATAGGTGGCGACTTGTTCACACCATTCTAAATGTTTTTGCTGTGTTACTGTTTATTGGACAAGGAATGACAGGGACTCGAGATTTATTAGAAATCCCGTTAAGTTGGCAAGAAAAATATGTTTATAAACTTTACGAACTGCAATGTAATGTGAAGCATTGTACAATTCAGGTCAGTCCCGAGACAAAATAGTCTATCGTAACTAGCGATCGCTCAGCTAAATGAGGTTATTCCGTCTTCTACTTACTCGCAATTTGCCAGGTCAAATTTATTTATTTTTTGCCGTTCTTATCTTTGGTGCTTCAAGTCCTGTCACTCGTAAGATAACAGAAATCGGTGCAGCAAAATATGTAAATGGTCACAACCCAGTTTCGCTTTGTAATATTTTATTTGTAGGGAATATCTGCGCTCTATTGGTGTTGCTAATCCTTTATGGACGAGAATGGAGCCCAAGTAGATTAAAGCTAATAACTCGAAATCAATGGTTGTATCTTTCGATTACTTCAATAATTGGTAGCGCACTTGTACCTGCTTTAATTTTTCAAGCACTGGCAACAACAAACGTTAATAATATAGTTTTAATTGGTCGGGTAGAACCAGCTTTAACTATAGCTTTTTCAATTTGGTTGTTGCGAGAACAAATCAATATTTGGGGACTCATTGGTGCATCTGTGTCCTTTTTGGGAGTATTTCTTACAATCGCATTGCCAAGTCATGCTCAAGACATGATGGTTATGAAAAATATGTTTACTTTTGGAACTGGAGAAATTTGTACTATAATTGCCTCTTTTGCCGGATCTATTTCCACAATCATTGCAAAGGGAAAACTATTAAGAATCCCTTTAGGTATCTATACTATCTACCGAACGTCTCTGGGAACAGTCATATTTTTTTCGACTGCCTTAATACTCTACGGTCAACACCATTTTATGGAGGCATTTTCACCTTTTCTTTGGAAATGGATGTTGATTTACGGTCCTGTAATTGTAGTACTTGGTCAGTCTTCTTGGACTGTGGGATCACGCTTAACTAGTGTAGCGCAAGCGTCTTTAATTGGTTCTTTTACTCCAATTATAGCGGTTATTACAGCATATTTAATTTTAGGAGAAGCACCGACTTTTGCGCAATATGTTGGCGGAACGATCGTTGTTTTTGGGATTATGATTAGCCAATTTGGAGTTTACCGCCAACAATTACTGCAGCGTAAAAATCTACAGGATAATTCTATAGCTCAATTAAGAGAAGTTGAAAGTAAAATCGGATTTAAGGGAATGTGATGAGTCTAAATATTTTCATCTTTTTTTACATCACCCCTAAATTGCGCAGCACAGCTTCTACCCTAGCGACGCTATCTGACTTACCTTGCTGTCTATACAAGTCGCGGGCTTTTTTAAACACAGTGATTGCATCTCTGGATTTACCACGCTTCATTAACAGTGTGCCCTTTAACTCATAGGCTTGGGGATTTCTTGCATCAATCTTCATGGCTTGTTCTGATGCCCAGAGTACATTATTATAGTCTCCTAAGCGCAGCAGAACTGTACCCAGTCCTAAATAGGCATTGACATTACCTCTGTTAAGCTGTATCGCACGGCGATAAGCTTCTTTAGCTCTCTTGTTGTCTCCCAAAGTACCACTAACGTAACCTAAAGCGTATTGATAATCTCCATTATTAGGATTAAGACTTACAGCACGGCGATAAGCTGCTAACGCAGACGGGAAATTTCCTTGTTGAGCATATAAGTACCCAATACCAGAGTAGATAGTCGGGTTTTTTGGTTCTAGAGTTGCTGCCTGTTGATAAATGGCGATCGCGCCGTTGTAATCACCTGTATCTACTAGCCTACGCCCTTCTTGTAGTAGTTCTTTGACCTCTACAGTGCTTTTTGGTGGTGCTAATAATACTTGTGCTTGAGTTACTGAGGGTCTTGTTGTAGCAATAGTTCCCGTTATAAGAATACTTACTACTAATGATGTTTTTTTGTACACAGTAAATTACCTGAAAGTTTTTACCACTGCTTCCACAATTTCCGTGATTGTTTGTCCATTAAAACAAAAATCCTGTATTTTGAAAACGCTAGTTTGTTTAGTTTTACAAAATATTTATAATCCATGACACTGTTACAGGGTTTTCACTATAAAACACAAGTTTATTTTCTTACAGTGACAATGTAGATGATCTACAAATTATTACTTAATCGTAATTTTTAGATTAGCTATTTTGTAAAAATCAAGGTTACAAGTGTGAATATATACTATTGATTTTCAAACAGGTTTCTCAGTGTATACACGGGAGTAATGTCCTTTAAGATTTTTTTGCCATGTTAAATATACCTTTATCTATAAACCTTTGGTTTAGAAGTTTGCTCCTTCTCTAAGAAGCTCTAACACTAGACAAGGTTCCCAGAGACATTGCTATTCTCCGTATATCGTCAAAACTTTGACTAACAGCACTCTAGAAATTTGCGTGCCGCTGATGGCGATCGCAGTTCTAGGGGTCCATATTCGCTGGATCCTTTGATTTTTAGAAGTTGAATAATATGCCATAGAAACACTATCTATAAAGTAGTCAGGAGTCAGAATCATTCTTGGTTTAAAACCTCGTCCCTTGTAGATGAGACAGAACTTGAAACTTTTTCGTTAAAACACCATCCTTTTATGCGTGGTGTATTCTGACTCCTGACTCCAGAATTGCTGAATTCTTTTATGTATGTGCTGAGGATAAGAATGTAAATTATTTTAATAAAGTTTTCTATAAAAAAATAGAATGTTCTGCAAATAACGTCTTTGGGATAAATTATTTATTAAGTTTTATGAAATCTAAAATTATTATTACTTCGGATAGAGTTATTAACTCCTTCTGATGATGGAGTCTTTCGATCAAAATCAGCCATTTAATTTTAGACATAAGCACGAGAATAGCTCAACGAATTACTAGAAAAATTAAAAGGATTATGTATCTATGTCTTACACCAACAGAGTAGGCGATGAGGTTATTGAACCTGCTGTAGTCAATCGCGTTGCTGAGTATCACGACCGTGTTCGCTGGGGACCAATTATTGGTGGATTATTAATTGCTTTAACAACTCAATTAATTCTCAGTGCTTTGTTTAGCGCAATTGGAGCAGGTGTTATTGAAGGCTCAGGTAGACCAAGATCAATATCAGCTGACGTGACTCGTAATATAGGTATTTGGTCAACAATTGCCTTATTAATTTCTTTGTTTACCGGTGGTTGGGTTACCGCTCGTGCTTGTGGTCCCATGAACCGTAATACAGCTCTTCTTAATGGTGCAATTCTCTGGGCGACAACTTTAGCACTGAGTTCCTGGCTATTGGCAAGCGGAGTTTCAGGTGCTTTTGGTATTGCCGCTTCCAATGCAGGAGCAGTAATACAGCAGGGTGCTAACTTACCTCAAACCGCACCATCAGTATCAGCACAACAAGCTCGTGATATAGCGGCAAATGTACGTACAGGATTGTGGTGGTTTGTCTTTGGTTCCTTATTAGGTTTACTCGCTTCAATGATTGGAGCTGTCGCAGGTACTCGTAGTCCGCGTGTTAACACTTACAATACGTAAAAAATTGCACAACAGAATATTGCTCCCATCTTCAGCACCTTTTTTTAGGTGCTTTTTTACTATTGGTTGGCGCAATGCCTTATTCTTATAGGGTGCAATGCCTTGCGCCCCTACCATTTTAAATACGCAGCATCTATTCCCTGCTCGCGGCGGATTTTACCGTCCTTTTCAAACCAAGCAATGATTTGTTCTGGTGTCAAATTTTCAACATCAACACCGTATTCTTGCGCAATATGTTTCAAAAGCTGAAGTGAAGAAATTGTCAACCTAGTTAAGAATTTTTCAGAAGAAGAAAGCAAAGCGCCATCTACCTTTGCGGACTCTTCTAGCGTTAAAAATTGGGTTGACGGTTGCTGTGATGGTGAATTCATATGTATCGTAATTTACTAATCGCTAATTTGTGATTGGTAAAACAGATTACCGATTAACTATTATTAATGAAATAAAATTTAATATGAACAATATACATCTAGCTGTTAGGCTTTTGTTTGCGTGCTTGTACTAAATAGCCACAACGGTGTTCCCCATTGATAATCCAGTGGGTGCGCTCAACAGTACAGTCGGGTAGCACCGCTGCAAACATTTCTAATTCATGACCACATACACTAGGGAAAGACTCAGCCACATTGGAAATCGCACAATTATGCTCAATTAAAATAAAGCGATCGCATGACGATGACTCACTGGTATCCACCAAGTGGTACTCGGCCATGTAACCTTCAGATTTTCTCAGTTCTACTAAGGTTGCTACTCTCTCAGATAGTGGTGCATTCCCTAAATGCTCTCGATATTCCTGGGCTTTACGTACCCACTGTTTCCTTAAGATTGAACTAACTTGGTCTGGCCCCACTGTTTCTGCTAGTGTATCCAGCAGAGAAACAGCAAACTGACCGTAGCTATCTCCAAATTGATCGCTGACTGTACGACTTAGGCGATCGCGCCCATGGTCACTCAGTTCATAAACATGTTGCGGACGCCCCATTCCCGTCTGTGTCGACAGAAACAAAATTAAACTTTCCGCCTCCAAATCCTTGAGATGGCGGCGAATCGCTTGAGGACTAATATCTAACGCTGCGGCTAGCTGGTGCGCCGTCGCTTGCGAGTGTTTCAAAAGATATTCTAGGATATCTTGCTTGGTTGAGGACTGGTGGGTAGTCGCCATCTGCGTCCCAAAAATTTATTAGAAAATTTGACTTAAACAACACTATTGTTGTTAATCTAGCGTAAAATGAATTTATATTAAACAACAAGTATGTTGTTTTAGTTTCTATCCTTATTCTAACAGCCGTGTAGCAACTCGGCTACAGAAGATGGGAATCATGGGTAAATTATCCGTCTCCCATCCTTAAAGAGATTTCCAACTGTGAACACAAGAGAACACTAAACTAATGATGAGTGCCACTGTCAAGACCTTAGTCAATCAGCCTTATAAATACGGCTTTGTCACTGACATTGAAGCTGACACTATTCCACGTGGACTAAACGAGAACATCATCCGCTTAATCTCAGCGAAAAAGGATGAGCCGGAGTTTATGCTGGAATTTCGCCTCAGAGCTTATCGTCAGTGGTTGAAAATGACAGAGCCAAGTTGGGCTAACGTCAATTATCCGCCAATTAATTACCAAGATATCATTTATTACTCTGCGCCGAAGAAGCAGAACAAGAAAAAGCTGAACAGCTTAGACGAAGTTGATCCAGCAGTTCTAGAAACATTTGAAAAGCTTGGTATACCACTATCGGAACAAAAACGCCTATCTAACGTCGCTGTTGATGCGATTTTTGACAGCGTTTCCATCGCCACAACCTTTAAAGAAAAGCTGGCGAAAGAAGGTGTGATTTTCTGCTCTATTTCCGAAGCCTTACACGAACACCCCGAATTAGTAAAGAAGTATTTGGGTAGTGTTGTTCCAGCAGCGGATAACTATTTTGCTGCGCTAAACGCCGCCGTATTCAGTGACGGTTCCTTTGTCTATATACCCAAAGGCGTAAAATGCCCAATGGAATTGTCTACTTACTTCCGAATTAACAACGGCGACACAGGACAATTCGAGCGAACACTGATCGTCGCGGAAGAAGGCAGCTATGTTTCTTATTTAGAAGGCTGTACTGCGCCGATGTATGATACCAATCAGTTGCACGCTGCTGTTGTTGAACTCGTCGCACTTGATAACGCCGAGATCAAATATTCTACAGTGCAAAACTGGTACGCTGGCGATGCCAACGGCAAAGGCGGTATTTACAACTTCGTTACCAAGCGAGGATTGTGTCAAGGTGTAAACTCCAAGATTTCTTGGACACAAGTTGAAACTGGTTCTGCAATCACTTGGAAATATCCCAGCTGTGTACTGGTAGGTGATAACTCTGTTGGTGAATTTTACTCAGTCGCGCTGACTAATAATATGCAGCAAGCCGATACTGGGACGAAAATGATCCACATCGGGAAGAACACCCGTAGTACAATCATCTCTAAAGGAATTTCTGCTGGTCAATCTAGCAACAGCTATCGCGGTTTGGTGAAAGTTAACCCCAAAGCGGAAGGAGCAAGAAACTATTCCCAGTGTGACTCAATGCTAATTGGGGATAATGCTCACGCTAACACTTTCCCTTATATCCAAGCTCAGAATAGTAGTGCCAAAATCGAGCATGAAGCTTCTACCTCAAAAATCGGAGAAGATCAACTATTCTTCTTCGCACAACGAGGTATTTCAGCAGAAGACGCCGTTTCAATGATGATTAGCGGTTTCTGTAAAGACGTTTTCAATCAGTTACCTATGGAGTTTGCTGTAGAAGCTGATAAGCTGTTAAGTCTCAAGTTAGAAGGTAGTGTTGGTTAATGCTTATAGTGAGAACTTTAGCGCTTTGTTATAGCGCTAAAGTACTGCTATGACCTAAAAGAGAGAGAGAAATGACTGAGAACAACGTAGTATTATCTGTAAAGGATTTAACGGCTGAAGTTGACGGAACCCCAATCCTCAAGGGTGTGAATCTTGAGGTTAAGTTGGGTGAAATCCATGCGATTATGGGACCAAATGGTTCAGGAAAAAGTACCTTCTCGAAAGTTTTGGCTGGACACCCAGCATACAAGGTGACTGGCGGAGAAGTGATTTTCCAAGGGCAAAATTTATTGGAAATGGAACCCGAGGAGCGCGCGAGATCTGGCGTGTTTTTGGCGTTTCAATATCCGTTAGAAATTCCTGGTGTTAGCAATTTAGACTTTTTGCGCGTCGCTTACAATTCCCGTCGTAAGGCGCAGGGTTTAGAAGAATTGGATGCTTTTGATTTCGACGATTTGGTAGAACAAAAGCTGGAAGTGGTAAAAATGAATCCCGCTTTCCTGAGCCGCAGTTTAAACGAAGGCTTTTCCGGTGGTGAGAAAAAGCGGAACGAAATTCTGCAAATGGCACTTTTAGAACCGAAACTGGCAATTTTAGATGAAACAGATTCGGGTTTGGATATTGATGCGCTGAAAATTGTGGCAAATGGCGTAAATCAATTAACTAGCCCTGAAAATGCCACAATCATGATCACTCACTACCAAAGATTACTGAATTACATCGTGCCACATTATGTTCACGTGATGGCACGAGGTAGAATTATCGTTTCTGGTGGTAAGGAACTGGCGCTAGAGTTAGAATCGCGTGGTTACGACTGGATTCTTGAGGAAACTGCGACTGAGGTGGGTGTGTAATGTCTACTCCAGCGTCTCCTAGTCGAATTCCTAATGTGACTTCTAATGTATTAGATAGAGATATTTATTTAACTCGGTTGTTAAATCATATTTTAGAGAAGGCACGTGCAGCTTCTCCAGATGGGATTGACTCACAAACATCTAGTTGGTTGAAAGAATTACGAGAACGCGCTGCACTTTTCGTACGTCAGTCAACTATCCCGACAACCCGTGATGAGGAATGGCGTTTCACTGATTTGTCTTCTCTACGACAAGTCGAGT
This sequence comes from Aetokthonos hydrillicola CCALA 1050, assembly GCF_017591665.1. GTDB lineage: Bacteria > Cyanobacteriota > Cyanobacteriia > Cyanobacteriales > Nostocaceae > Aetokthonos > Aetokthonos hydrillicola. Next base: position 14,957 of record NZ_JAAKGC010000086.1, read on the forward strand.
TTAATTTAGAGACACAAAATCTCACATCTTTACAATCAGACGCCCTCCCAAATCTACCAGAAGCCGCTCATAGTCGCTTGGTTTTCGTTAATGGTGTTTATGCACCGGAATTATCATCAGTCGTAGGGTTACCTGATGGTATAGTTGTTAGTAATTTGGCAAGTTTACCAGAAGACATTTTAAACTCCCGTGTGCGTGGCTATTTAGGTTCTGCTTCAGGATCTGAGGAGGTGTTAACATCTCTCAATACCACAGGAATGAGAGACGCTGCTGTGGTAGTGGTAGCTAAGAATGTGGTGGTTGAAACTCCTATTCATCTGCTGTTTATTTCTGCTAGTAGTGAGACACCAACGATTTCGTTTCCCCGTTGTTTGGTAATAGCGGAACGTGGTTCGCAGGTGAGTTTTGTTGAGGAGTATACGAACCTCGACAATGCAAACGAAGCGGTTTACTTCACCAACGCGGTGACTGAGATTTGGTTAGAGGAAAATGCTCAGGTAACTCACGTTAGGTTACAGCAAGATAGCGAATCAGCGTTTCATATTGGTAAGACTGTAACTTCTCAAGCACGTTATAGTCGATATAGTTGTCATGCGATCGCTTTAGGTGCTCAGCTAGCACGCCATAATTTAGAGATTTTTCAAACTGGAGAGCAAACTGAAACGACTCTCAACGGTTTGACGATTGTTAAGGGAACTCAATTGGCTGATACTCACAGCCTAATTTCTCTTAATCATCCCTATGGAAAAAGCCAGCAACTACAAAAGTGTATTGTTGGCGATCGCGCTCACTCAGTTTTCAACGGCAAAATTTTGGTTCCCAAACCCGCACAGTTGACTGACGCAACGCAATTAAACCGCAATTTGCTGTTATCATCTAAGGCTAGAGTTGATACCAAACCCCAACTTGAAATTACAGCCGATAACGTCAAATGTGCCCACGGTGCTACTGTTAGTCAGCTCGAAGATGATGAAATCTTCTATCTTCAAAGCCGAGGTATTGATGAAAATGACGCTCGCAGCTTATTAATCGACGCCTTTGCTAACGAAATTATCAATCAAATACCAGTTCCTTCTCTAACAGAGAAACTTACAAAGTTTGTGAATAGGGCATAGGGCATAGCGCATGGGGTAGCGAGCAGAGTAGCAGAGGAGCAGAGGAGCAGAGGAACGAGTAAATACTAAGTCCTTAATACCCCATGCCCCATGCCCATTGCCCCATGCCCATTGCCCCATGCCCATTGCCCCATGCCCAATAATGCCTTATGACATTTACTCAAGAAAAAACCCTAGCAGACAAAGTACGTGCTGACTTCCCAATACTCCATCAACAAGTCAACGACAAACCATTAGTTTATTTTGACAACGCTGCTACATCCCAAAAACCTTTGCTCGTACTCAACACCTTGAGAGACTACTACGAGCAATACAATTCTAATGTTCATCGCGGTGTACATACCCTCAGCGCTAAAGCAACAGACGCTTATGAAGCTTCGCGAGATAAAGTTGCTAGTTTTATAAATGCTGCATCGCGTCAGGAAATTGTCTTTACCCGTAATGCAAGTGAAGCGATTAACTTGGTTGCTTATACCTGGGGTATGAGTAACTTAAAGCCAGGTGATGAAATTATTCTGTCGGTGATGGAACACCATAGTAATTTGGTTCCTTGGCATTTCGTTGCGCAAAAGACTGGCGCGGTGCTGAAGTTTGTTGAACTGACATCAGAAGAAACTTTTGATTTGCAGCAATTTCAAGAGCTGATTTCTGACAACACTAAACTTGTTTCTGTTGTTCATGTCTCTAACACCTTGGGTTGTATTAACCCAGTCAGGGAAATTTGTGCGATCGCTCACGAACACGGCGCAAAAGTTTTAATAGATGCTTGTCAAAGTATTCCACACATGCCTATTAATGTACAGCAAATAGACTGTGATTGGCTGGTAGCATCTGGACATAAAATGTATGCTCCTACAGGGATAGGCTTTTTGTATGGTAAGTTGGAACTATTGCGAGCAATGCCTCCTTTTTTAGGTGGTGGAGAAATGATCGCAGAGGTGTTTTTAGACCATTCTACCTATGCTGATCTACCGCACAAATTTGAGGCGGGTACACCAGCAATCGGGGAAGCGATCGCTCTTGGTGCAGCAGTAGACTACTTGACTGAGATTGGGATGGATAAAATCTATTCCTACGAAGCAGAGTTAACTGCTTATCTATTCGATCAATTAGGGAAGATCCCAGAAATTCGCATTTATGGTCCTAAGCCTAAAGTAGCAGGTTTAGGCAGAGCTGCACTAGCTGCTTTTACCGCCGCGAATGTTCACGCTAATGACTTATCTACATTACTAGATCAAGAAGGCGTTGCAATCCGTTCTGGACACCATTGTACACAGCCATTACACCGTTATTTGAATGTTCCAGCAACTGCAAGAGCTAGTTTATCGTTCTACAATACTCGCGAGGAGATTGACGTTTTTATCAAAGCACTAAAAGACACGCTCGACTTCTTCGGTGGTTTGTTAGCTTAGGAACACAGAGCGAAGCTTTGCTGAGGTTTTTATGATCGGCTAAGCGCTGCTGAACAAAGAACGGTGCTTCACAACGCTAGCTGCGAAACTTTTGAAAGAAAAAAATAGTTCTTTTGTACTACTTTGTGTCGGATACGCAATGCCTGCCCGACGCAAAGTAGGCAATAACATATTCCCGATATTTTGAGTCTTTATTTTTACGTCGAACACAGGTAGACTAGATGTGAAATTTGTTATTTTCATGTCTTCTAGTGTACGCAGTTCATGATGGCTACTTACAATGATTGACCAGATTGAAATCACGAAAGAGCAATCTCATAGCAAGGCAATCATTGCTGCTTTCCTTGCTATATTGATTTTTGGGATTATGACCATCTTAATTCGATGGAGTGCAAATGAAATCACCCCTACTGCTACAATGTTCAATCGTTGTTGGATAGCAGCTGTCATCTTTGGAGTGTGGCAAGAGTTTTCGCTTTTGCGTCAGCGTACGTTGGGAAAACAACCTATCATTAAGCAGTCATTCAACAACAAACAAATCCTGTTACTAACACTAACAGCAGCATTTTCGTTCGGTACTCAGATTCTTTGGGCTTGGTCTTTAACCCAGACCAGTATTGCAAATTCAGCATTGATACATAGCTTGACACCATTGTTTACCGTCTTAGTAGGATACTTACTCTTCAATCAGCGGTTTAATTATAAATTCCTCATTGGTCTTGCGATCGCAATTGTAGCAACAATTGCCCTTGGCTTAAATGACATGCAAGTTGCCTCTATTAAACTTCAAGGTGACTTACTTGCTTTGTTGTCAGCGCTATTTTGGGGTGCTTATCTTCTAGCAGTTGAAAAACTTCGGACACAAGTATCAGTTACAACAATCTTGACATGGGTTTGTCGGATGTGTACTGTTTTCTATTTGTTAATTCTATCCACTACCCACGATGAATGGTTTCCCCAATCTTGGCACGGGTGGCTGAGTGTTATTGCATTAGCTTTAACTCTTATTGTCGTTACTGGGTTGCTTGCATATAGCCTCAAATACTTGCCGTCTAGCCTTGTAGCAATGATTAATCTTTTAGATCCTCTTGTGAGTGCCTTTTTAGCTTGGATTATATTTGCAGAGGCATTGAGCTGGTTAAACTTGCTGGCTTTTGCCATCATTATGCTAGGTCTTTACCTTGCTATAACCAGTGAACAAGAAAGCAACGACCAAATCAGTGAATTTAAAGAGTCAAATATCAGCAACATTTAACTACCCTAATCTAGGAAAGTTTGTCAAGCTTGAAATATAAGAGTGCGATTGACTCAGGATATAATGTTAAATTAATCTTGCACAGGTAATTGTTCACGACAAACACAACAACGTGTCCAGTGTAAGAGTGGGAAAAGCAATATGTCAGTTCCAGCGAAATCTAATAGTACAGAAGAACAACTATTTGCTCCGAAAGAGTTCTTCAACGAGCAATGGCAGATTTATGATAAAGTTCTCAAGAACAATTACATGAGACACCGGGATATTTATCACATACTGCACGAATTATTAGTTAGCTATTTTCAAAAACCATTTAAAATGCTTGAGCTTGGGTGTGGTGATGCAGGTTTTAGCACCCAAGCCTTATTAAATACCAATATTGCCTCATATATGGGTATTGACTTATCCACACCAGCACTGTCAATCGCCAAGCAAAACATGGCAATTATTGAGTGTGAGAAAACTTTTACCGAGGGAGATTTCTTTGAACTAGTTCCTGTTTTAGAACAAAATCAGAATCATAAGTTTGACTTGGTTCTCATCTCTTTTGCCCTCCACCACCTTCAGCGAGAGCAAAAAGACTTTTTGATTAATCAAATAAAAAACATTCTAAATCCTAGTGGTCTTTTTATCCTGATCGACCTTGTTCCTAAACAACAAGAAGATAGAGATAGCTATATTAAACGTTATTTAAGTGGCGTAAAGAAAGACTGGACTTTACTTACAGAAAGAGAATACTCAATAGTTTCTGCCCATATTTCTTCAAGTGATTTTCCAGAAAGCCAGCAAACTCTACAATTAATTTCTGATAAATGTGGTTTTGCTCGTCTTGAATCTCTGTATTGCGATCCACAAGATACGACACAGCTGTTATGCTTCTACAGTGGTCAGTAAGACACTGCCCAAATAATACCAAATTTGTCAAACTAATATTGATTTCCCAGAGGAAGAAATTTTTATCTACCTTTCAATAGAGGAGCAGAATCTATCTACAGATATCAATGCTGTAGGGTTTTACCTTGATAAGATTACGGCATTGATACAAAAAACTCCGGAGGGGAAATTTATGCCAGAGGAAATCAAGCCAAATCCTCAAGAAGCTCCAACTCAAGACGCACAATTAGCTGCTGAAAATATAGCTAGTGGTGAAGAGAAAGCGCCAACTGTGAACATGGAGGCAGACTATAAAGCTGCACAGAAATTTAGTACTGCTTCAGGGGATAACGTATCTCAGCAGCAAGAATCACCTGATTCTGAAAATCAGCAAGCTGGTAATCCCGAAAATTACACAGCTATGGCAAAGGATGTTGCTCAATCAAAGGATAAGTAATACGAATTCTCTAAAACAAACAACATATACAATGCGTAGGGGCGTTCGCCGTTAGGCGTTCTCGCAGAGTATGGCATTCGCCCTTATATGATTGATGTGTAGAGACATTTAGCCGAATTCGTATAAGTGCAAACTTCCTATACCCCTATCTCGTCCACAAGGAACGAAGTTTTAACCAGTGATTATCATTCTGACTCCTGGCTCCTGACTCCTGTATTCTTCTTTAAAAACTTTGACTATTGACTATTGCGATTAGATCGCTTGGTTGCTGAATTAGAAAGTCCGGTTGTTGCTTAGCTAATACTTCTGGTGAATTGAAGCCCCAAGTTACTGCAATTACTTTAATGTTAGCTTTTTTTGAAGCTTCTATATCTCTTGTTTCATCACCTACATAAATAACTTGTTCAGGTTTGATCTGGTGTTGCTTTAATACATTATTGATAATTGTGGTTTTTCCAAAAATGGTTACTCCGGAATAAACAAAATTAAATATATCCTCTAAATCGTTAACCTTGAGAAATTCTGTGACATTTTCTCGAGAATTAGAAGTTATAATACCTATTGTATTTCCTTGATTTTTAAGCTCTCTTAAAGCTTCTTGAATTCCTGGTATTGGTTTTAATTCTGGAATTTTATTTTTTAATTCAGCCTTAACCTTTTTAACAAGAAAAGGTATCTTAAAAAGAGAGATGCCGGAGGACTTAATAATTTCCCTAGAACTCAAATTTTTGAGAGTTACAAGCTCATTGGGGGCAATTGGTATATAACCAAATTCTTCCGCTAATCGGTTGGCAATACTAACAAGAGCATCTACTGTATCAGCAATTGTGCCATCAAAATCAAATATAATTGCTTTGTGATTCATTCTTTAGCCTGAAACGAGTCAAGATTGGCGCGAGCATTTCTCCGTAACATTTCTGGTTTGATTCGGCGCAAAGCAGATGCCGGAAATCGTCTATCCCACTCCTCATGCGATATTTCAGATAATTCTACCAGCTTGGGAGCAATATTCCTAGGGTAGGGTTGAAAATCTGCAACATCAGTTTCTTTGGCAAAACGGTGATTCCATGGACAAACATCTTGGCAAATATCACAGCCAGCAACCCAGCCTTGCATTTTTGATGTAATCGTTTCCGGCAATTTGTCATCCCGATTTTCAATTGTATGGTAGGCAATACAGCGAGTGGCGTCTACTACAAACGGAGACACGATCGCATTTGTCGGACAAGCCTCAATACAACGGGTACAAGAGCCGCAATGTTCTGTATGAGGGCGATCGCTTTCTAAGTCAAGATTCGTTAACACTTCTCCTAAAAATACCCAAGATCCATACTCACGAGTGATGACATTACTATTCTTAGCAATCCAACCAATTCCTGATTTTTGCGCCCATAGTTTATCCTGCACTGGACCAGTATCAGCATAGTAACGCGCTTTAATTTCTGGATCAAGTTCTTGTAACCAAGCTGTTAACGCCTTCAGTTTTTTATGCATTACCTTATGATAATCTCGTCCCTGAGCATAACGAGATATTTTGGCGTATTTTTCCTTTTCTTCTACAATAGCTGAATCTTTTAAGGATTCCGTAGGCTTGTAATAATTAAGTGCAACACAAATGAGCGATCGCACTTCCGGCATTACCAAGCGAATATCTTGACGCTTAGGATTTGCCATCCACTCCATATCAGCCTGATAACCAAGCTTTAACCATTCTTGTAATCTTTGAGTAGCCGTTGCATCTTCTCCTTCTACAGCAGCAATACCAACTTTATGAAATCCTAACTGTAGCGCCTTACGCTTTACCTCACTGCTACTGACTGTGGTTATCTTGCTCATCTGGTTTAAATTTTAGAAGGTAAAATGCGAACTTTTTCTATTATAGTTTTTTTGCAGCCTGTCTAAGACGATCATCAGTCTACGAAAGTTCCCAAAACTTGTTCAGATAAAGACTCTGTTTTATTTATGTAAAATTTCTGTTAATTCCTTCAAAATCTATTGCGATTATCCTTTAGCTGAAATGATAATATCCGTAAGGCATAAACTGGTTTTTTATATATAAACTAGGTCTAGGGCTGATTAATGAAGTAAAAACCTGTCAGTTTATTTGTATGTTCAAACACGGTTTTATAAAATCAATCCTCCTGGTTCATATTGAGCAACCACTAATGAAAGGTGTTGTTTTTCTTGGATATGAGTTTGTAATTCAATGTATCCCCGCTGTAAGAATTCCTGGTGGTTTAACTCCACCTTAAATGAAAGAGAGCAGGGAAAACTAGGTCACTCACAATTCTACTCGGCTTTAAACATGCAACCTCTTTTCATTAACGTATTCATAATTGTTCTCCTTAAGTGGCAAAACAGGCATAGATTTCGTGCTGACTTCATAAATTTGTACCTGAAGTAGGAAGCAAAAAAGAGAATTCGTTTATAAGCTTCTTCTGTCACTTTGAGAAATAAAATAAATAACTCCAACTTATGCTTAATGTTTGGAACACGAAGTAAGTTTTTGCAGTCTTCGTCTTTATTGATCAAACTGGCAGACAATTCAATCTTGTAGAATAGTTCCTAGATAATGTAGGTTTATGGTTCTTACTTTAATCGTGAATAAAGACTTCTACTAAAACATTAGTAAATTAGCCAGATTAATGAATCAAAACAGAGAATTTCCAACGAATTACTCGGAAAAATCCAGTAATCAGCGGCTCCGTATGGCTTATTTAGATGGTATACGAGGTTTGGCTGCTCTTTATGTAGTCCTAGTTCATAGCTGCGACTATAACCTTAGCGTACCTTTAGAACCTGCCTTACTATGGCTAGCTTTGGCAAAGTTCCTACGATATGGAATTTTTGCAGTTGTCACTTTTATCGTTCTTTCTGGTTACTGTCTGATGTTGCCGATAGTTCGATCTAATAAAAGATATTTTTCAGGAGGTTTGCTAGAGTTTTTTAAGCGACGAATTCGACGGATTCTACCTCCCTATTATGCTGCTTTAATATTTTGCATGTTAATCAGTGGATTAGTCCTCTGGTTAGAGAATGAAGGTATTTTAGGATTGAGTAAAGAAAAGTTTGGTGAGCTACAAGGCTTATTTTCTCCTACATTTTCTTTTCATGATCTACTTGTTTATGCACTACTTATTCAAAATTTGGGTTTACATTTTAATAAAATTAATGGTCCAACATGGACTGTGGCAGTAGAGTGGCAAATCTACTTCGTGTTTGCTATTTTGTTAATACCTATCTGGCGTCGTTTAGGATTGTGGGCGACGCTAGGGATCTCGTTTGTTCTAGGGTTATCACTTAAATATCTCATGGGGGATGAAATTGCCTTTAATGTCTGTCCCTGGTTTATAGGTCTTTTCGCCTTGGGAATGGCAGCAGCAGAGATCAATTTTTCTAAAAAACCATCTTTGATGCGGCTCAACAAATCATTACCTTGGGGTGTATTATCTATCGTTTTTGCTAGCCTTGCTTTCTTAACGGAGTGGCTACGATTCGGCAGAGTTGTAGGATTAGAACAATGGATTGTCCATTATTTTGTTGGTCTTGGAGCAGCTTGTTTGTTGATTTACTGTACAAACTTGTTGCTTAATGGTAAGCAACTTCCTCCACTCCTACGGCTATTAGAATCACCGTGGGCTGTTACGCTAGGAGTATTTTCTTATAGCCTATATATCACGCACGCTCCAGTAGTGTGGCTCGTGCATCAACTCTTACTCAGCCTGAATTTATCTCCAACATTAATGGCAACTAAATGGCTTATTATTGGTGTCCCATCTTCACTCATGGTTGCTTACTTATTTCACGTAGCTTTTGAGCGACCTTTTATGTCCCACTTCTCAGTTAACATAAAATCTCAAAAGACCAAGAAGAACATTTCACCTAATTCTTATAATGGCTTGAATGCCTCTTTTGATGGGGATTTAACAAGCACAGAAACTAAGTTTAGTAATTCCCTTAAAAAACTGCTTGAGTGGTTGCAAGATTACATGTCGGTAGATACAGTGACGCTTCTATTACCTGTGAAAGACCAGCAAGATCTAGCTGTATATGCTACTCTAGGACTAGAGGAGGAGATCGTGCAAAAGATTCGTATTCCCATTGGAAGAGGTTTTGCTGGTCGTATCGCTTCAAGCAGGGAACCAATGATTGTCAATAATTTATCAAACATAGAGATTGTAAGTCCTATCTTACGCGAGAAAGGTTTACAGTCACTCGTCGGCATACCGTTGCCCGTAAAACAAAACTCAATTGGAGTTTTGCATATCGGCACCTTTAAGTCGAAACAATTCACTGAGCGCGATGTAAAACAACTGAAAGAGATCGCAAATCTTATAGAGTCGATGATAGCAGATGCGGGATCTGCTGATTCTGAGCTACCTACTCGTAGTCAAGAAAACTGGAACAAACCCTTTGTAAAGGGACCCAACACCTATATCAATACTCTTTATCAATTCTTCACATCTAATTTAGAGACCCTTAAGGCACGACTTTTCACTTCAAAATATAAACTTGTGAAAATTTTCACCTTATTAAGCTTTGTTGCAGAACCAATACAGCTAAGTTAAGGCTAGTTGATGATAATTAACTGTGTAGAGACGTTGAGCAGACAATCGTCTCTACAAAGGTTTATGCAAAACAAAATATCCCTCTCTAGCGGTAGAGTAAAACCTGTTTTTTTATTTAAATTTATAAAGAGTAACTTAGATGCTCATATAAATGCTTTCTACACAACTGTTATCGCACGAATTTACTATCGAAGGAATTACAGAACCAACTGTAGTGCATTACTTTGACAGTTTGAACACAGGAGAATTTCAAAAAGCCGCCGCTTTGTTTGCAGCAGATGGTGTAATGTATCCTCCGTTTGAATCTGGAATAGTTGGATCTGATGCGATCGCAGACTATCTACAACGAGAAGCTAAAGATCTTAAAGCCTGTCCTCGTCAAGGTATTCTAGAATCTTTGGAATTAGAGCAAATTCAAATTCAGATCACAGGTACAGTTCAAACCTCTTGGTGCAGCGTTAATGTTAATTGGCTGTTTATCCTCAACGACCAAAAACAAATCGCACACGCGAAAATTAAGCTCATAGCCTCTCCCCAGGAGTTACTGTCTTTAAAGCGCAGTTAGCCTTACTTTTATCAGAAAATAGCACAAGTTACTAGAGATCACTCCAGCATCTTGAGAAAGAATAAGCTCATATCATAAAATTTATTAATTTTTATTTTTTACCTTTGCCTTGTTGTACTAGCTTCTAACTTTAGACAGTTACAACCATTAATCTGCAATTGGTAATCTACCTTATCCATAAGGCGGTGAATAATCATCCACCCATAACCACCTTCTTGTTTTTCTGTAGGACTTGGAGGTGAGTACTCATTTATATCATAGCCTTCGCCGTAATCCCAAATTTCTATAGTTATATACTGCTGTTTCAGTTCCAAGCGGATTATAACTGGCAGATAAGGCTGATCTTTGTGGGCGTGGCGTACGACATTTGAGTAGGCTTCCACTAAAGCCAACCGTAAACGATTTGATAGAGACATCCAGTCAATGGATGCTTTTAGCTCAATTTCCAGCGAACCCAGCAACCAGTTTTCCACAACGGTTACAAACTTCAAGTCACTCGGTACATGAAGCTCAGTTTTCATCATTTATAAAACCTCCAGAGAAAGTATAGTTTGGTCATCACCTTGAACTTGGTTGTCTGCTTGAACACGAGCTAGTAAATGTTTGAGCGTCAATGGTTTTGGCTCATTTTGTAACAGTTCCCAAAGACCTTCTAAATTCAGCATACAATGGCAATTTTGGTGTTCGCTGCCCACAATTTTCTTAGTAACCGTTGCTTCAGTAATACCATCACTTGCTAATAGTAAGGTGTCCCCAGAAGTCAGAAGCAACTCACCCAGAGGGGCTTGCCATACAGGTGATATACCTAAAGGAATGCTACGTACTTTCAGATAATTGGGATTTTCTATCACATCTTTTTGGGGTGAAGAAAGAAGAGGATAAATGTGACCTGCATTGGCGTAAACTAGTTCCCTAGTAGTGGGAGTATAACGTGCTAAAACAATGGTGATAAAACAATTATTATTGATTAAATCATCTGCTAAAGCATAGTTAAGATTTTGCATAACCACATTTGGCATAGCTGGTGTTTCTTGAGACAATTCACGGCGCAATACTGAAATTGCACTAGCCATGAACAGAGCAGCCGGAACCCCTTTACCAGAAACGTCTCCTACTGCTAACCACAGATCACCTTTGGGATGAACAAAAACTTCAAAAAAATCTCCTCCCACTTCCCGAGCAGGGTAGCAGCAGGCTTGCACCTTGGCACCCTTAATATCTGGTAAAGTTTGACGCAGCAAGTTATTTTGAATGCGGCGAGCAACTTCTAACTCAGCGTGGATTTGCTCTTGTTTTTCTTGAAGATGTTGGTAAAGTTTTGCTTGGTAGAGAGCTAAAGCAGCTTGTTCAGCAACACCTAAAATGAGCTGAATATCTTCCTGTTTCCAAGAGCGATCCTTTTTGTGTTGGTAGAGTGCAAGGACGGCGAGTAAATGTTTCTGGTACGTGAGTGGTACAGCAATTTGGCAGGCGGACTCGTCATCGTGAGCATATTCATCAAGTTGATATTGACGAGTGACAAGTACTTTTTCTATTAAACAACTTGGATCAAAAAAGGAACTTTCTTCTATTGGATCCTGGTATGTGAACTCGTCTAGCGTTAGGCGATCGCTTTCTACTGGTTTTAGTATGCAGCAGCTGACTTCAAAAGTCTTTCCAATTGTTGCTACAATTTTTTGTAACATACTGCGGTAGTCTAACGACTCCCGAATGGCTGTCGTGACTTCATTAAACAAAGATTCTCGCCTAAGCGCACGACTTAACTGTTGAGTACGTTGCTTTACAAGACGATACGTCTCAGTAGCTTGTGATACCACAACCTTCAGTTGGTCTGGTTTCCAAGGTTTAGTAATGTACTTAAATACCTGACCAGAGTTAATCGCTTCAACCAAATCCTCAACATCCGTAAAGCCTGTTAGCAAAATACGAATTGTGTCAGGAAACCGTTCTACAGTTAGACCAAGAAATTCAGTACCATTCATTTCTGGCATTCTTTGATCTGAGATAATCACAGCCATTTCTCCTGCTGTGTCTAATATTTTCAAAGCACTCTTAGCATTGCTTGCTTTGAATACTTGAAAATCACGCCTAAAAGTTCGGTAGAGCAAGTCTAAGTTATCTGCTTCATCGTCTACCACCATCAGCTTCAGTTTTTCTGCTTCTACTTCAGTCATACATATTTGTGTGTTCTTTTGAATCCATATCGTGATGCATCGTGGAACGGGGTGAAAAGTTAATTAAGAGTAAAAACAAACAAGACTTGATCCGCCATCATATAGATAAATTTTTGTAGTTTGTTGATTGTTCTATAGTCTCCTCAAGCGTCACCACACCCCAAAAAAAAATTCTCCTAACCAACTAAACCTGAACGTAAAGCACGAACTGCCGCTTGGGTGCGATCATCAGCGCATAGCTTGTTCAAAATATTGCGGACATGAGTTTTGACAGTTCCAACAGTGATATACAGTCTTTCCGCAATCACTGCATTGCTACAACCCTCAACAATCAGTTGTAATACTTCTAACTCTCTTTCTGTCAAGGTGTATGGATCAATCACCTCCTGATTCTCAACAGCGGTTCCTGGGTTATTAGCAGCAGTCTTAGTCTCAAATGATGTCCCCTCTCGCTTATGTGGATTTTTTTGTTGTGCTTGCTCTAATACTATTCGAGCGATCGCTGGATCGATCCAAGCGTTGCCATTGTAAGTGACTCGCACTGCTTCCAGCAAATTATCAAATTTAATGTCTTTCATACAGTAGGAATCTGCACCTGCAGCAAAAGCAGCCAGCACAGCTTCTTTGTTATCCCGCAGCGTTAGAATTAGCACCTTGGTTACTGAATCAGTACCATCAGCAGTAGATTTGACCTCCCGTGTTAGCTCAATGCCATCTTTATCTGGTAAACCGATATCTATGATGGCGATATCTGGTTGTAGCAGTTTTAGCATATTAAATCCCTCAGTAGCATTGCCAGCTTCTCCTACAACTTGGATTTCCTCCCTTTGCATAAGCGCTGTACGAATACCTACACGAGTTAAGTCATGGTCTTCAATCAGAGCAACACGAATCTTAGTCATGGTCAATTTCCACTCCTTGAACTCTTAACTTAAAATTGAGTTTACTAAAAACTCTTGGAATATTTATTAGGAATATCAAGCTTAGTTTTTCACAAGCTCTAAGTTCCGAAGCGTAAATGGTTTTCAATCCGTACTTGAGACTGAAAACCGTTCTAAGGACATGAGTAAGCATTTGTACTCGTACAAAAACCCCTATTTTGATTTGCTTATGTCGCTAAAAGTTTAGCAATCATTCGTCCCTGATTTTGAGACGCCGAATGAACTCCCTCACTACATCTGTTTTGGTTCTCTTGTTCTGTTCACAGTATTTTTCCAATCGATCTAACTCTATATCTGGTAATCTTACTGTCAAAACTTTATCTGAGATTTTTGGCATCAATGTACTACTTTATGTAAAGCTAATATTAGTACAAAAATAACACAAACAATTTGCCGTGTGGTCTTTCTGTCTTAGATACAACGATTTTTCCTTTATTCGAAAAATCTCAGATACAATTTGGTAAGGCTCAATAAAAATAGGTTATGTCTATACAGGCTAAAGCATTTTCAGTTTTGGGGCTACCAGTTCATATAATGCCCAATTATTCAGACTGGTTGCTAGAACGCTCGCAAAAAAAAATAGGGACTCATGTAGTAACACTTAATGCAGAAATGACTATGCAAGCACATCAAGATACAAAGCTTGCTCAGGTTATTCAAGATGCTGAGTTAGTGATCCCAGATGGAGCAGGAGTCGTTCTGTATTTGCGCTGGGTTTTATGGCAAGAAGTACACCGAACACCAGGAATTGAATTAGCAGAAAATTTGTTAGACAAACTTGGACCAAGTTCAACTAACCCAAAAGTATTTTTCTACGGAGGTGCACCTGGTATAGCTGAGAAGGCAGCTAATTTTTGGCTTTCTCGAATTCCTAATTTAAATTTAGCCGGTACCTACTGTGGCTACCATTCATCAGAAGAAGAAGAAATATTACGC
>NZ_JAAKGC010000360.1 GCF_017591665.1 Aetokthonos hydrillicola CCALA 1050
TTTATCAATGCTTTCGTGCTTACACCGGATATAATCCAGATATTACTCTGTCAGGAGGAATCAGTATCGCAGATGCTAAATTTCCTCTCTATCAAGCTGCGGAAGAATCAGGTGAAGCTGAAGACGCAGCCAAAGGAAATGGGAAAGATAGTTTAGGCTTATTTGGTGAAGTATTTAAATGGGATGAATGGTTAGGAATTGAAGATATTAGTTTAGTCGATTCAGAAATAAGAAAATATCTCAACAAAGAATCTCAACCAAAGCTATTAGGTATATTACCTTTTGTTAAGAGATTGGAACAAGAGAACATAGGAATAAATTATTCGCGTAATTTTGTCCGTAATTTACTAATTACCGCGCAAACACAAGAGCAGGCTTTAAAAAAAATTGATGACAGAAAAACAGAGGAGGCGATAGGTACACGATACTATTTGCATTTACCCAAAATTGCTTATACTCTTTCTCGATTACCCCAAAACGTCTTAAAGGATGAGGAGTTTCGTACTTCATTGAAAAATCCTTATAATTCACTTTATTTTCGTGCAATTGCAAATTGGATTGAACTCCTAAACAGAGCATCATAAATATGGCAGAAACAATCGTTCAAGAAATTACTACAACAATTCAAGGTTTGAAAGAAGGGCTAAAATCATATCCAATACGCGACCTTGTGAAACATGCTGAGAAATTTGGTTCCCATCTCAAACAACAACGACTAGAAACAAATCAAGTCAGGAAGTTTTTAGATGCTATTAATCAGTTAAAAGCTCAATTAACACAGCCAGATGAAATTATTTTGCAAGAGTTAAATCGAATACAAAATAAAGCAGAGCAAGAAAAGAGCCAAATTAAGGAACAAAAAGATATTTCCAGTGAAGATTTACTGACTAAAATCAAAAATATCCAAAAAAAAGCTGATTTAGAGAAGGGAGAAATAATATTTGCTCAAATCGAAGCCGATGTTGTTCTCCTCAAGCCAAAACTTGCCTATGCATCTGCAAGACAAAAGGCTGCTAAACCGTTAGCAGATGTCATGTCAGCAGCAATTGATAAAGTAAAAAGTAAGGAAGATTTTGAACGTTTAGTTCAATTAATTGAATCAATTATTGCCTATCATAAAGCAGAAGGTGGAAAATAATAATGCCTGCATCAATTGAACAAAAACCTTTACTTGGTAAAGTTACAATTAACACTCACCTAATAGTCGAAACAGGCTTGCATATTGGTGGTGGTGGTGAAAATCTGGACATCGGAGGTTTAGATAAACCCGTTATCCGTGATCCTATTACTCAATATCCTTATCTTCCTGGTTCATCTATCAAAGGCAAATTACGTTCAATTTTAGAAAGGTTGTTAAATAAACCTCTTAATCGTACGGGAGGAAGCGGTACTTATCGTTACGAAAGTGATGATTTAGAAGATGGATTTACCGAAATTGATGGGCTATTAATACGTTATGAAGGCGCAAATACCTGTCAGGTATCCCGACTTTTTGGTTCAACTGGTGGTACCAATTGTTGGTTAGAGAGAGAAAAGGTTGAATCACAAGCATTAGAACGGGTACAAAATGTCTCACCTCGTCATATTGTTTGGGCTAATGAAGCTAAAACAGGCAGATTTGTAAACAATAATCAAGCACAACTTAATAGAGGAGAAGTTCTCAAAGAATTTATAAAAGTTAAAGGACGCAACTGTCCAGCACGTTTGATTAT
>NZ_JAAKGC010000361.1 GCF_017591665.1 Aetokthonos hydrillicola CCALA 1050
CTTCCCTGCAAGACTAGCATCGACTATTCTATCAAGTTGTTCAGGGTTCATTTTCTTCTCTAAATTGCCATTACTGCCCGAAATGCTGTGATTGATTGCGTTCATTGTTCTGTATTTAAGTAAATTGGTATATCAGTTACTTTGTGACAAATGCTGAATTGATTCAAGCAATATATCTGCAATGTGGCTTTGGTGAATTATTTTTGCAGTGCCTGTTCTACCTACTTGAAGCTTAATAGGTTGCTTATTTTCAGCAACATAATTATCTAAAGCCACTTCAACTCTATAAGTTAAACCGAGTTTGCCATCATTCTGAGCATAGGGAAGAATAGATATCACTGTTCCAGAGATAAAGTTTTTATCCCATGTGATTTGTACTTTATCTTTTTGGTTGATAAAACCCACTTTTTGGTCGGGTAGAGTAGCCACTAAGATTAGGGGTTTATCTTGAAAAGCTATTTCAACAATAGCTTCTCCTTTTTTGAAGCGTTCAAGGGATAGAACTTTTAAAGACTGTGATTGGATTGCATGAGCTTGTTTTAGGGAAACGAATTCTCCTTGGAGATCAACAGTCTCCAAAATCTTTCCTGTCCAAGCCCAAGCTATAACTCCGGTAAAAAAAGCTATGCTACTTAACAAGACAAAATAGGGAAGTCTTGAGGGTGGTTGATGTAGCAATACTTGTAAAGATGCAGACCAATTATTGCCTGTGTTCTTATTTGCTTTTTTTGGCTTTTTCGCTATGGAAATGTGAGTGTTAGTAGGTACTTTTGGTGAGCCGTCGGCTATTGAATTTATACTACTCACATAGGTTAATGCCATCTTCGGTGATGTATGAACGTTAATTTCTGAGCTATTTGATTGTCTGGGAGTTTCGACTGAATTGGATATGATAATTCTGTCCATGAACTGACCTAATAATCGGAAACCTGACTTCTTATTCCAGTGCTTTTGCTGCTACGCTGGAATTCTTTTTCTTTGCTTTGAAGTTCAACAGCCACCCGATACAGGAGCAACCACTAATAGTTCAGCATTACATTAACGCCGCTACTCAGACTAGCTCAGTTAATGATATACACAAGGGTGAGTAAGGGAAATTAACTATTCTGGCTGTTATACAATCTTCGGACACTGCTTTTTGTGACTTCAAGGGATGTATGTTTGAAAAAGTAATAGCAGTTACAAACATTTACCTTTTCTGATCTCATCTAGCTAGTATAACAAACTTTCCTTGTGCGTTTTGGTAGATGCAGTTTTGTTATCTTCAATTTCTATTAACTCCTAATTTGCCTTTTCCCTGGTAACTTTATATCTGTATTGTATCGACCAAAAGTCGAATGGTGAGTTCTTAAGTAAGATTGCATACTTTTTTTCTGAGATTCTGAAGAAAAAAGATTCATCTTTCAAATTTAAGACCTACATTCGTATTTATACTATATTTTATCCCCGATTGTCATCTACTTTTTTGATTTTTTTGATATTAAAATCGTTTATTTTTTTTCCTGATTTAAATTAGAGGGTTTGACCATACATTCACTCTCCTAATTGTTATCAATTGAGGGGTTAAACCCCTCACTAAAACTACTCTAACTACCTCAAATATTGTGTTTTAGAGCGTTGATGAATCTTCCATTAATATAGCATTATGACTAACTCTTAGAAAAGATTAACTAATCCTAAAAATTGCATTCCTTGTTACCGAAAACTAAAAC
>NZ_JAAKGC010000362.1 GCF_017591665.1 Aetokthonos hydrillicola CCALA 1050
TCCCGCGCTCCCCCGGCGAGCAAACTATGCGATATTACTGAGGTCATTCTCTACTTTCTTCTGGTCTTTACAGCTGCTTAAAAGACATTCCGTATTTCTACCAGAAAAATAGTGATTCTTTTCCGGAATAGGAAACTTCGCATGTGAAGTAATCTGTACTCTCTAACTACAGCTGTAAGGAATTTATGATTAATCGAGCAATGGATTTTGTTTTTACCGATAGCTTCGCCTTTGCTATTAACGCAACCTTAGGTACTGTTGTCGGTACTAAGCTATGCAACTACTCATGGGAAGAAAAAATTAGAAGTGAAGCAACAACAGAAGAGATACGCGATAGAGCAGCATCTCCAGACGAGATAGCCAATCACCAGATTAGAGAGAGCCATTCCTAATTAGGAATCTAATTTCTCAAATATCTTGCCGGAAGATCTGTCTGTTGTAATCTAAAACTATCTAACCGTTATTTTTCCCTTCAGTATTGCATTAGTCAAAATGCGCTTCACTTTATCCTAAGACTTACGTAATTTTTCCACCAGATAATTTAATCACTGAGGTTTTTCTCTAATTTCAGTCGGGGTTCAAATCCCCGCCTGAAAAACAATTACGAGCTACGAATTTCTGAGCCTTCGAGTGACGTAAACTCGACAATCCCTTTACTAATCCTGCTTTGAAAGGTTATAAAATTATTGGAGATCGAGGTTTATTTGACGATATTCGCGGAACAGAAGATACAGACACAAGTAATCCAAAACAACCGCGAGTGTGGCGTTTACTTTTGGAACGAGGTGGTTGGATTTACTTGTTTCGAGAATTATCTGCAAACGCGAAAGCAGATGAACGACCATTAGTATTGGCTGTTCAAGAAAGTGACAAGGGACATGTGCTGATTCGGAGCCCGCAGGTTTCAAAATAGTCGTTCTATAATCGAGCATCTTGCTTCCCGATGTTATTTTTATTTCCTGAGATAATTGTTATATATATATTTCCGCACTTTTTGGCCCCATTTTCTCATCTTTTTCTGAGAAATTTGTTTCAAAGCATAAGAAGTTTCAATAGTTAACTCTCCTTGTTTCATATCAATCATCAAAGCTGAACCATTTTCAAGATTATGTGAAAGAGCATCTAAAAGCTTTGATGGATTTTGAGCAAGAGTGTAATATACCTTATCATTTTCAACCCTAACCTCTTTTGGTAAAGGTTTATCAGCAATTTTTCCACCCAAAAACGTTTTTAACCCTGCTATGAGGTAACTGTAGATTGTAGGTCCTGGCTCAAACTTAGGGGGTTGTAGTAAGCGAAGCTCCCCTTCAAGAGAATCTTCATTGAGAGTTATTTTCTCAGGCGTAAAATGTAATTTTATTGGAATATTATTGTGTTCTATCGTAGCGATAAATCCCTCTTGAGGGTCTAGTTCTAAGTTTATTATTTGCTTGACTCTATATTGAGCTTGTCGACACAGAAGTAAAACCATTTTTTGTTTCAAAATCAATTGTTTTCCTTCTGGTTTCCAGACAATATACTCTTCAAAAATTCTTGGTAGAATTGTATTAGGCTCTTGAAACGTTGCCGTTATTTCATCGAGTATGTTCATCTTGAATTGAAAAATTTGTCGCTTGCCTCTCAAGAGGATGTTTGAAAAGTCATAATTGATGTATCAAATATTTTTTTACCCCTCCCTAAACCCCCCCTTATAAAAGGGG
>NZ_JAAKGC010000363.1 GCF_017591665.1 Aetokthonos hydrillicola CCALA 1050
GGAGATGAAAGGACTAATTCTATTACCTTAGTTGGAAATTCTAGGTTAATTGATATTGCTATTGCTCAACTAACTAATCTCGATGTCCGTCGTCGTCAGGTAGCAGTCAACATTAAAGTGATAGATGTTAACCTCTTGGGAACTCATGACTTTAACTCTAGTTTTTCCTTTGGTATTGGGAATAACTACTTTGTTAACGATGGCGGTGCAGCATCTATGAATTTCGGGGGTTCTAGACCAGCTACTGGTAGTGAGTTAGCAGGTAGTATAACTAGTACACCAACTATTGAAAATCCATATGGTTCAGCCGCTCCCTTCTATGACCCAAATAATTCTGTCAGTATTCCAGGAACTACACCAGGTACAACAGTCGTAGATGCTAATGGTAACACTCGGACTACTCAAAACCCAGGAAGTGGAACATTTTATAAACCTATTTCACCTATTGGAAACCCTTTACAACCAGGTTTTTCTGATATCACTCCAGCAACAGATAATATTGTAACCATTGATCCTACAACTGGTAAAGCACAAGTAACACAAGGTATTTTGGGTACGGCGACTGCAGCTCTCCCTTCCTTATACCAGTTTCCCAAGCGTTTACTAGCTAGTTTGCAAGCTCAAGTGACTAATGGTAATGCCAAAATTTTGACCGACCCAACTCTTACAGTACAAGAGGGGCAGCAAGCGGTAGTCAAGTTAACAGCAGAAGTTTATGGAGGTCTTGAAATATCAACACAAAATACACAAACTGGAGCTAACGCTGCATCCAACTCTACTAGAAAGCCAATCATTAAAGATGCAGGTCTAACCGTCGCAATTAAGATTGAGCGTATTGATGATAATGGTTTTGTTTCCTTGTCTGTTGCGCCTACTGTGTCTGCCCTCAGCGGCACAACATCAACTCCTGACGGAGCAATTTCTCTATTAGCACAAAGAAGCCTACAATCAGGGGTAATTCGCCTCAGAGATGGTCAGACACTAATACTATCAGGTATTATTCAAGATTCAGACCGAGTAAGTGTATCTAAGTTTCCCATCTTGGGAGACATTCCACTGCTTGGTTCTTTGTTTAGAAAGACAAGCAAAACTAACCAGCGCAATGAGGTGGTCGTGTTGCTGACACCTCAGATCATGGATGATTCAGAACGCTCCTCATTTGGCTACAATTACCAGCCAAGCCCTGAAGTGCGTAGATTGATAGAGCGCCGTGGTTTACAGGTTCCGTCAAAATAGTGTAGGCAATGCCCACCCTACTTATATCTCACTACTTGTAGAGACGTTACGTGTAACTGTAATGTCTCTACATCGTTTGATGGAAGCATCTCAGTTTTATTTTGTATTGCAGGTCGGAAAGCTCGCTCTCATGTATTACGCGAGCGAGACGCTCGCACTACGCTTCAAAACTCAGATAAGCTGATGGCCAGCTAGATTGTGTAACAGGAAAATGTAAAATTGAAGTGCGATCGCCGCTCTGATAGCCAGCTTGCGGCATGTTCTAGGACTTTCATCAAAAATGAGGTAAGGAATTCCTAGAACTTGTGGCGGTGCGTTGCGCTGCGCGACAACACACCCTACATTAAGATTTCGTAACATAGTTTGAAATATTAGCGCCGACTTACTTATAGAATTTGTGGTGGTGCGTTGCGCTGCGCGACAACACACCCTACATTAGCATTACTGCGAAAGCTAAAAA
>NZ_JAAKGC010000364.1 GCF_017591665.1 Aetokthonos hydrillicola CCALA 1050
ATGGTAAAGTGTTTTTATGTCAGTACAAGACATTTAAATAAAACCTACTCCCGGACTGGGAGGAAGTCACGCCTAAAACAGTGTCAAGTGGTCAGTAACTCTGCTGGTAGGCGTGAGAAAGCAAGACGCTCATTTTGTACATCCACAAAAATGGTGTCACCATCGTGGAAGTCACCACGTAAGATAGCTTTGGCAATTTGAGTTTCTAACTCCCGCTGAATCGCCCGCTTTAATGGACGTGCTCCAAACACGGGGTCATATCCTACTTCTGACAAAAAGTCAAGAGCAGAATTAGAAAGCTTGAGGGACATCTTACGATCGCTAAGTCTTTCGCGCAGTTTTTCTACTTGTATCTGGACAATCTTCCGTAATTCGCCTTTTTGTAAAGCGTGGAAGATAATGACTTCGTCAATACGGTTAAGGAACTCAGGACGGAAACTATTTCGCATTGCTTCCATAACTCGGCGCTGCATCTCATCATAACGGGAGTCATCCCCAGCTATATCTAAGATGAACTGTGAGCCAATATTGCTGGTCATGATAATAATGGTGTTCTTAAAATCCACCGTATGACCTTGAGCATCAGTGACACGCCCATCGTCAAGAATTTGTAGGAAGATATTAAACACATCTGGGTGTGCTTTTTCAATCTCGTCAAATAGAATCACCGCATAAGGACGACGACGGATTGCTTCGGTGAGTTGTCCACCTTCTTCATAACCCACATATCCTGGAGGTGCACCGATCAACCGAGATACAGCGTGCTTCTCCATGTACTCGGACATATCGATCCGTACTAAAGCCTCTTCAGTATCAAACAAATAGGCTGCCAAAGCTTTAGCCAGTTCAGTTTTACCTACACCTGTAGGACCAAGGAAAATAAAGCTAGCGGTTGGACGATTAGGATCAGCAAGTCCAGCACGAGAACGTTGAATTGCATCAGATACAGCAGTTACAGCTTCATCTTGTCCTACGACACGATTATGCAGTTCATCTTCTAAGTGCAGCAGCTTTTCTTTCTCTGATTCCACCAACTTGCTGATAGGTATTCCCGTCCACTTAGAGATCACTTCCGCAATATCAGCTTCTGAGACTTCTTCTCGTAACAGAGATTTTCCACTACCTTGAGCTTGAGCAAGTTCAGTTTCAACAGCTTCCAGTCTACGGTGTAAATCAGTTAACTTGCCATATTTCAATTCAGCGGCGCGGTTGAGATCGTAGTCGCGTTCTGCTTGCTGGATCTCTAAGTTGACTCTGTCTATTTCCTCTTTGACAGACTGAATTTTTGTGATAATATCTTTCTCGGACTGCCATTGGGCATTTAGTGTTCTTTGTTCCTCTTTAAGATCGGCGAGTTCTTTTTCTAGTTTTTCTAGACGTTCACGAGAAGCTGCACTGCTCTCTTTTTGCAAAGACAGCTTTTCCATTTCTAATTGCAATATCTTGCGGTCAATTTCGTCAAGTTCTTCTGGTTTGGAGGTAATCTCCATTTTCAGTCTCGCTGCGGCTTCATCTACCAAGTCAATCGCTTTATCTGGTAAGAAGCGATCGCTAATATATCGACTTGACAGTGTTGCTGCTGCAACTAAAGAACTATCAGAAATCTTCACACCATGGTGAACTTCATAGCGTTCTTTCAACCCGCGCAAAATGGAAATTGTATCCTCTA
>NZ_JAAKGC010000087.1:0-21027 GCF_017591665.1 Aetokthonos hydrillicola CCALA 1050
TGAGTTTTTTAGCAATTATGATGAAGCTACTTTTGCTGGACAATACCGCCAACTTGGGCAATATCATGTCTCCATTTTAGATCACCCAGATATACTATCCCGTAATGTGAAGCAGAGGTTTGCTGCACATACTGATGTTCCTCATCTTTATGAACAGGTAGCTCATGCTGTTGGTGTGCAATTAACTACACCAGGAATTCCTTCTATATATTATGGAACAGAACAGGCTTTTGATGGCAATGAAGCTGAGCATGACTACACGATAGAAAATGGAAGGGTTGCACAAGAGCGATACATCCAAGAAAGCATGTTTGGCAGCGATTTTGGGGCATTTCAAACAGCAGGTTGTCATTTCTTCGATATTGATCATCCTACCTATTTGCGGATTGCGGCGATCGCTCGCATACGCAATCGCCGAGATGAGATTGGTAAAGCATTACGCCGAGGACATTTCTACCTACGTAAAACATCATTTTGTAACCAGTCCTTCTCAATTCCCTCACAAGGAGAGTTAGTTGCTTGGTCGCAAGTTTTATTTAACACAGAAGTTCTGATAGCTCTGAATACAAACGCTTCAGAAGAACGAGGTGCAGAGGTAACGGTTGATGCTGCTCTCCACCCAAGTGGTTCAACTATGAGTTTTTTATACAAGAGCGATTGGACAGATACAAACTTACGTCATCCATCACGTGATCAAAGTGTAACTGTGCAACATCATCAAGATGGTCGCGCAACTGTGCGGATTGACTTACCTCCGTCTGGTATGGCAATTTTAGCGCATTTGTGAAGTGCCACCTTTTCACCTCAAATCAATACCGGCTAACCCTTTTCAGGATTTTGAGAGGGGTTAGCTGTCAGAGCTATCAGAGTTCCTCATTTATCAACTAATATGCTTCTTCAAGATTGCCATCTGTGGACGATCTTGACCATTGATTGGTTCAACTATGGTCTTACTTTGTTGAGGCCACCACTGCCCTGCTGCCCAATAAGTCCAGCCTAGCCAGACATCTGTATTGCTATCTATGTAGCTGAGCATCTTGTCCATGGCATCATAACAGGTATTATTATTTCCACCAGAGAACTCGCTGAGGAAGCCTCGTTTATTGTTCTGCTTAAGCCAAGTTGTGAAATCAACAAGGTTTTGGGAGCCAAAAGTTGAGCTAACACACTGGTCAGATCTACCGGAGTAGTCGCTGTCCAAGTACTGGTGAACGTCAAAAGCATAGTTATTGTTTGGATCTGTGATTCCAAGCATCGCTGTGGCATTGGATGTCCCATACCACGATTGTTTCCAGCTATGAGCACCACTCCAAGCATTCCCAGGTACAAGGATTAAGTTAGTAGCTCCAGAATTACGAATAGCTTGAATAGCTTTGTTAGCATCGTCACGCCAAACATCGGTAGACATGTTATTTGGCTCATTCATCAAACCAAATATCACCGAACTATTACTCTTGTAACGGCTAGCTAATTTACCCCAAAAATCAGCAAAAGCTGTGTCTGGTACACCTTGACCGATGACTGTGCCGTAGTATCTAGCATAGTTATGGGGGTCAAGTAGAACCGCAGATCCCTTGCCAGTGGCGTAGCTAACAAAGTCATCTATGCGTACGAGTTCGTCTGTATCCAAGTTACCAAACTGTTGTTTTTGCAATCGCTCCCAACGGAAAGGCAAACGAAAGATTTTCATACCTTTGCTAACGAAGTAATCAACGTCGCTATAGCTAGGGTAGATATAGTTAATGTTGAAAGTACCAGGTAGAACGTTTTCACCAAACTCAGCACCAGCAAGGTTGACGCCAGCGTATCTAATAGATGCCGCATCCGCAACCTCTATCAGATTTTCCGGATGTTGAGACAAACTTATCAGCAAAGTTATGACAGCAGCGCTAATCCAAAACCGCTCCCGAAATCGTCTTTTCGTAAGACTTCTACTTATTTCTCTAGGTCGCAGTTTTTGAAATCTCTGACACCACAAAATAATCTCTTTAATGGTTTTGTTCAAAGCAAAACCATCAAACGCAGTTGCTATTTTAAGCAAGCTGTTTAATTTAAACATGATAAAAGACCACAATAGGGAAGGTGTACAACATGCAGCGGAGATTCATTTCCCCGCTACTTAATCGCGAGCCATGGTAAACCACCCAACTGGATTAAAAGAAACAGTTGCATCCACATTGATAACCAAATTCATTAGTTCGATGACCCAATAATTGGGTTTATCGAAACACCACAATTAATTGTGCTAACGCAGCGGCGATATACGCTTTGTTTTGAGACTCAAAAAAATTCTTTGCTCGAAACTCATTCAGGAGTTTCTAACGCTCTTTTGTCACTCTGGGGAGAAAAAAATCAAGACCGGATGTGAGACTTAGATTTGGTGACGAGATTAGGACTCGTAAATTGATGGAAACTTCCAAATAAAGCTCTTCAGGAAAAACCTTTGGCCAGGAAGCATTACAGATTAATCTCTACCGAGAGTGAGAGAAGAGGGCTGAGAAAAAAAGAACTAGATTTACACACGTTTTATATTACGACTATGCAACTTTACTCCCTCTTAATAATTTCGTCAACCTATTGATTTATTGACCAATTTATGCGTTCATGTAGCTGACTAGCTTGAGGTTCTCACTAGTACTTCTTCTCTAAGAGATCCCACGTATAATTTACTTCCTAAAAAGGATATACAGAATTAAAATTAGGCATTAGAAAACCTTACCTCGTAAGCTTTTCGTTCATCTTCAAAGGTAAAATTACTTGCGATCGCAATATTTTAGTAAGAAAAAATCATAATTTAAGCATGGGCGGAAGCTCAGGTAATTCCATCGCTTCCTGCCCAGGTTTTTCGATAGAAGCGCCTTTGATGTCGTTGCCATCAATATTTTCAACAACATCGAAAGCTGCCTCTATTAAGTAGAGGGTGAATTTTTCAATGGAGCACCAGGGAGAATCTGTAACAGGAACTGTTGTTGCAGCGGCTCTGGAGTATTCCAGTCGTTCTCTAACAGACCACCGTTATTAGACCAAGCCCAATAGGCATAAGACAGATTATTTGTTTGAATCAGGTTAAGTAGCTTAGTCGCCCAAAGTTTTTCCTTTTCGTCTTGGTTAGTATTCCCGATACCAAATTCACCAATCATTAGAGGAGCAATATTTTGATTGGCGATATACAACCAACCCGCCTGCCAGATCTGATCTAGATTATTGGGAAAATCAGGAGAGTGAAACCAGGATTGATCAAAAAGTTCTGGACCATACTCATGAGCTGAGTAAACAACTTTGTTTGGTATATTCAGCCTGACCGGAAAAGACCCAACTTTTTCCAAATTACCACCCCACCAATGATTCTGTAGTGTCTGGTTCCCTAGCTGATCACCTATACCTTCTACCACAATTAGCCAGTTAGGAGCAAACGCTTGGATTGCATTGCCACCCCGCTCAGCGGCTAGGTTCCAGTCAGTGTTTACATTTCCTGTACCCCAAGTCGCTCCGTATGAAGTCGAATAGTCATAGTGAGGCTCATTTTTTAAGTCAGCACCAATAACATTGCTCTGATTTTTGTAGCGTTGAGCCAGCATTGTCCAGGTATTGATCCAATCCTGCTCTGAAAAGGTGCTATTGTACCAAAGCGGATCAAGTTGTGAGTCATTTAGGTCGTGGCTATCAAGCAAAACCATTAGACCATTCTTCTGTGCTTCCTTGATGAGAACATCCATTACCTCTACAGGTTTCTTGCCTTGCAAGTCTACATTACTTCCCAATTTATAATCTATTACACCTGGTGCTACGTCAGAACGCAAGGCATTAACTGAGTATGGTAGACGGATCATGTTAAAGCCATAGCTTTTGATCTCTTTGATTATGTCCTTGTAGTCTCGTAGGTACAAGGCTTGAGGTACATGGTATTGTGTTTCAGTACCAGACCAAGCCACACCTTTTAGAACAACTTGTTTACATTCGCTATCGACAATTTTTGCGCCTACCGTTGATAACGGGGGAACAATAGAGGCGGATTGGTTATACGGTTTAACTGTGCTACTAGTGCATTGCTGGACTTGCGCTATCTTCTGGTTGTTATGCACAAAGGAGGTATGTGTAACCGATGTAACCGAGCGCTGAATAATACTGCTACCTAAAGATGAATTACCTTGTGCCTGTAAATTTGCGCTGCAAAGAATACAGCTTAAAGTGATCAAAAATCCACTTATAGCAGAATAGTATTTTTTTTTCCCCATATACGTGTCTTGTTTTTCCTGTTGAAGCAGTTTTGCGTTTTTTCAACCGTGATATGGTATCAAAATTGGTAGCAGCTTTTACTCCTCGTACCACAGAAACCATATTGTTAATTAAGAATGTCCTGACTAGGAATTTTGCTTTCTAACACCGCAATACTACCTGCCTGAGAAACCTATAGGGTGTGAATGTATTCAATGTGGAAACCTTGAGCAAAAGCAAGCACTACAGGCTCGGCTGATCGATTTTGCTCGTACTCTCCGTTCAAACCTATACGCTCTGAAGGGATTGATCAAGTCGGAGTACCAGTTACTGCGTCTTGATTCATATGTTGCGACTGTAACGTGGGATTTACTTGTATCGTCTATAGTTTTTCCATTCCAAAAGGTCTTTATTACCAACTCATAAGCTTTATTCTCCTGTCAGCGGTTTATCTAGTGCCATCCGTCAATTTAGTTTTTTGGCAAAATTGCTACATCTATCTATAAAAAGATATATGCTCAAGGAGATTCTTGCTCTAGAGAGAGTAACATCAAATGCAAATATTGTACTTGCTGTACAATTTTTACATCTAGTTGTGGAACTTTCATCTATCGAGATTGAGAATGCTACTTGATGTAGTAATGTGCATTTGCATAATTACTATCACCGACAAGGAAAAATATTGTCGTTGTTAATGGATTGCGATCGCGCGGGCGTCGTTTGGGTGCTGATGTATTTGAGCGCGTTCGCAAAGAAATCCCTTTAGACTTGATTGGTATGGGTTCCGAAGAACTCAACGGACTTGGCGAGATACCCCATCACAAACGTTGGAATTACCTGCTGCACCTGATGAAATTCATCAAGATAAAAAAGCCTAGTACTTGATAATAAATCTAGATAGTAAAAAAGCTGATTGCTTTTGGCTCGAAAGCCGCAGCACCAAAGGTATTGTACGTTCATGGAATACCCCCTTCACGGAGCAAGCTGAATACCCAAGTTTTCTGAGAAAACCGCAAATAGTTTGACAAACTATATTCACATGAAGGTTTCCCAGGCTTAGCAAAGTCCTGACTTGATGCCTCGTGTAGATTTCTTAATGAAAAAGACTTTCATTAATTGAGATTTTAGTGTAAGCTCTTTTCCAGAACTTGTTGAATCAAATTATCAATTACCTCAAGGACTAGGATGCCAATAACTTCTACAATTCGGCTCTCGGAGGAGCAAAACCTTGCTAACTTTCCTTGCTGGGTGGCTAATACAAGGCTATAACGAGGTAAACAACAGTTCAATTTACATAATTTACATCCCAAACAAGGATTCGGAAACATGCTATCTCAAGGAATGATTGATCGGTTGAACGAGCAAATCAATTTGGAAATGTATTCTTCACATCTTTATTTACAAATGAGTTCTTGGTGTGCCTACAAAGCTTTGGAAGGATGTGCTACCTTTCTGAGTCAGCACGCGGATGAAGAGATGATGCACATGCGCCGCTTGCTCAACTATTTACATGAAACAGGCTCATTAGCGGTGATTAGCGGAATGCAAGCACCACCAAGTCATTTCTCTTCTCTGACACAATTGTTTGAACAAATCTACGAACATGAACAGTGCATCACTCGTAAGATTAATGATTTGGTACATTTAGCGAATACGGAGCCTGATTATTCTACCCTGCAATTTCTACAATGGTATGTTGCAGAACAACATCAAGAAGAGTTTTTGTTTAAAGGGATTCTTGACAAAATTCAGCTAATTGGTACAGAAGGACAGGGTATATTTTTTATTGACAGAGAAATCGCTAATCTCGCAGCCACCAAAGGTAAACAAGCAACGGTAATGACTGCACCTGCATGACATGAGAATATAATCCAATGGCGTTGTGTTCGTCGGTTGTGGCAGTGATACAAATACCTGTAATCGTAACAGGTGTAGAAAAATACCGTGATAGAAGTAGGGTTAACAACCTTTTTCTAACTCAGCTAGTAGCTCTTTCCATTCTCCATGGTTGTCTAACACAGTTCTAGCATAAGTTTGAAAACCCTTAAGTCCCCCATGCTCATCCCAACGTTCTTTGAAATCCTGTATATTTTCCAAGCGATGCACTTTTCCACTTCCAGGAAATACAATGGGACAACCAAATACTTCTTCATATTTCGGAGCATTATTTAAATCACTTGCTACCCAAATGACTTCAATTAGACGCACGATATTAAACTCGGAATCAGAGCCATCAGAATAAGGACTTATGTAAAAATAACTTGAACAATTATGAGGAAGATTTTGGCTTGATAATATAGTTCCACTCACCATGGAAAGAGTTTCGCTCAATGGCAATGGCATCAAGTTCAGTGTCTGTGACTTTAATTCCTGTTTTATAGAGATTTTCATCTAACCAAGCTTCGACTTCTAATCCCTGTGTAGTGGTGGTATTACGGATAAGATTAATCACTACTTGCAAACTAGTTAATGGTCTACCTCGCCAGTTAGTTGTGATGTGACAAAATAAACGATGCTCAATTTTATTCCATTTGCTTGTGCCAGGAGGAAAATGGCACACATGAATATTTTTACCAGTCTCGGTGGCAAGCTCTTGCAGTTTTAACTTCCATAGTCGGGAGCGATAACTGTTGCTACCACCGCAATCTGCCGTAATCATTATATGCTCACTATTTGGATACAGAACATTTCCCATTGAGTACCACCAATGACGAATAGATTCAACGGCAAACTCTGCTGTGTCGTGATCAATGCCAACATTGACCCATCCTTTATTCAAGGTTAAGTCATAAATTCCATAGGGAATTGCTTTACCTAATTGAGGGTCAACAAAGTCATGCATTTTTACCTCCACGGGCTGTTCCTTCTCGCACCATTCAGTTCCAGGGTTTTTAAAGTCTCCGATTAACTCTTTTTTCTTCGTATCAACTGAAATTACAGGTTCGTTTTGGGATTGAAAATGCTTGACTTGGTTTGAAATGTGTAAAAACTGGTCGTCGCGATCTGCGTGAGATGAACCATCACGGGTTTTACGATTTGATTGTAAGCTGTAGCCAAGCGATTCAAGTAGATTGTAAACACTTTTAGGACTAATTCTGTGCCCCCCAAGATTGAGTGAGGCAGCAAGTTTTACAACACTTTTAGCAGTCCATTTTAGCGGGGACTCTGGATCTCCTAGCGTCATTGGCTCAATCAGTGATTCCAAGTCTGACAGCAGCATTGGGTCTTGCTCTTCTAATAGTTTACGTCCACCACCATTAGTACGGATTCTAGTACCGTCATCCTCCGTTTTCGCCCCATCTTGCTCCGACAGCAAACGCATCCCAGCGTGAATCGTAGTGCGGGATAGTCCAGTAGCGATTGCAACCTGACTGACGCCTCCCCACCCCAGGCTTCGGGCTTCGATTGCTGCCCAAATACGCCGTGTTTTCTCGTTCAAGTAGGGCAATAACGTTTCATACTTGTCTTTAATGCTTTCGACTAGCTGGTTATCAGACATACAAGGCTTTAGGCTTTAGTTCGGTTACATTCTCATGATCTAACCATTCAGTAAATTGTTCAAGTTATTTTTACATGATTCCTAAAGGGTATTATTGAAAACTTTGACAATATGTGTTACACAACCATATTGTCTGATTATTATAAGTTCACCTTCTTGAGGTTTCAGTGCATTATTTTTATTAATCTTGTTCCAATGTAATAAAAAAATTTTTGAAATACCGTTTACGGGAAAATCCCAAGATACACTAGAACCATGACAATTTACATTTTGACTCCACTTTAAGCTGGCCAAATCAGTCATTAGCGTCTCCGCTTTATCTAAGGTCATCTAATTTTAGATTTCCCTAAAATTTCGCGAAAGTAACATTATTTTACAGCACTTTTGGGGTGCGTGAGGTACATTAGTAGGGGCAAACGGCGTACTCTGCGAGAAGCCGGAGGCTATGCCCTTGAACTATCGGTGTACCTCATTTGTCTCAAAACTGCTGTATATACGAGACACAAAGAGCATCTTCTAACTAGATGATCAATTTGGTGTTTTCTCTTTATTACTCCAGCGATGAAGTTTCTTTACTCTTATTTTCTAGATGCTTCATTCCCCACTCATGCATAGCATATAGGATAGGTTTAAGACTTTCACCCAAAGGTGTTAAAGAGTATTCCACCTTGGGTGGTACTTGCAAATAGATTTCTCGATGTATAATTCCATCTTCTTCCATCTCCCGGAGTTGTTGAGTCAGCATTTTTTGTGTAATTCCAGTTAAAGCACGCTGCAATTCATTGAAGCGTTTAACACCGTCTATAAGTTCTTTAATAATTAAGACTTTCCAACGTCCGCCAATTACGTCCAGAGTAGTTTCCACTGCACAAGTCAGCCTGCTACGATTCTCTGTTTCAACATGCATAGTATCTTTTTGGTGAGTATCTAACTTTAAAGTAAGTACCTCCCATCATAACTATAAATTTTACAAAAGTATTGGGAGACCTTTACCTGTTAATCCACGTTAAAGTAGTGGCAGAAAAATTACAGGCTTGTTTTCAGTCGGCTTATGATTGATCCTATCGCACAACGATCACAGGTGTTCCCACACTAACCTTTTGGAATAAATCTTCAACATCCTTGTTATACATACGAATACAACCGTGTGAGATGGTTTTACCTACTGTCTCAGGATTAGGAGTACCGTGCATACCAATCGAATCTCGACCGTCTGTCCAGAATTCAATCCAATAGTGACCAAGAGGATTTTTCGGGTTTCCTCCTGGAATTGACTCGTCTGTTAAAGGATTGATCCAAGTAGGATTTTTCAACTTTCTAAGTATATAAAAATTGCCAATATAGCAATCCCGATTAAACTAGCAATTCTTAGAGACAAATTTTGGCTGTTGTTTCCGTTCATCATTTGTATCTCCTAACTTTGAAGCTGAAAAGCTTCTAACTCACTAACCAATTAGCTGAGATTTGCACAAAGTATTGCAACCGCTCACACACTAAAGAAAGTATCTCAAGCAGAAGAGTTGAATATATTTGTCTTCGTTTTTTACATTGAACTATATTGATTTGTTAACTCGTCTACCTAAAGCAGGGTCTATTGTTAAATTAGCAAGTAATCACAAACACATGTTTTAAATGTCACTAAAAGATTCTTGCAATTGTGATTTATTTTGATCATCAAATTTCTTGAATTCAATCGCGTCATGACTGCAAAACAAACGCACATCGTTACTGTGTGAAACCGATAACTCACGTAAACGTTCTTGATTACGAAGCCGAGTTTTACGATCAACCTCCATCAACCATTGGTAAGCACGCAATCCTGGAGTACAGTGTGGTTTAGGGGTGTTCATTTCGTGTCGATAAAAGTAAGCATCACCTGCATGTAGGAGCCAACCTTCGGAAGTTGCAATCGCAACGCCAGCATGGCCACGCGTATGACCAGCAAGCGGAATAAGAAGAATTTCAGGTGGTAGTCCCTCAAGATCCCGCACTGCCTCAAAACCGAACCAAGGATCACCCCCTGGAGAATAGTACTTCCATTTTTTCACTTCATCCCACTGACCCGGACGATAACGCTGCGATGAGATAAAGCCACGCCGTTCCTTTGCTGCTTCAATTTCAACCTGCATCACATGCACAGTCGCTTCTGGGAAATCCTCTAATCCACCCGCATGATCAAAATCAAGGTGGGTCAGCACTATGTGGCGCACATCATTTTTGTCAAAGCCAAGTTTCTTAATCTGAGCGAGCGCTGTGTATTGTTCTTGAAATTGGATGCGATTCAAATTCATGAAGAATGGGCTGAGCCTTGACAATGGTGCTTTGACATCGCGTTCCCCAAACCCAGTATCGATGAGAACGAGTCCTTGATTTGTCTCAACGAGCAAACAATGGCATACAAGAGACGCTGTTAGCCCACGACTAAAGCCATCGAAGAGTGCCCCACCAATCGGGCACATGCAGCCACAATTTATATGATGAATACGCACGAATAATTCCCCCTCGCATCAATTTCTTTTAAAGACGAAAGAGTTAAGAAAAGCATCATACTTTGGTTTGAGAAAATTTAGCTACAATCGGGGATTTATAATTGTGTTTACGTGTATAAGATATATTAACGCTTGCATAATTACCTAAATTTAGGATTACTTTAATTTTGATTGGGTTTTACTGCTCATGACACGTATGTACATTTCACCGGATATTTAGATGCTGAAATTGCTTCAGAATATCTTACTGGCGCTGATATTGGGGTTTTACCGTTCAACCACGGACTAACGATAAAAAGTGGCTCTCTGCTAACGTTGTTGGCTCACAGTTTACCAGTGATTGGCACACAGCATCATATACCTTTACCAAATGAAATGAGGGTGCAGCTAGTACCCCCTCGTGATATAGATGCTTTGGTAGAAGCATTTTGCCAGTTGCTAAGTCGTCGAGATGAGTGGATCTGTTTAGGTGAAGCTGCTCGTGCTTTTGTGGAGAAATTTAGTTGGTCGAGTATTGCGCGATCGCACCTTGAGATCTACCAGACAATTATGAAGCAGATAAACCAATAGCAACAATGATTCTCCCAGCCTTGTGCTTAATGCGAATGACGTGGTGAAAAATTACGCGCTTTCACAATTGCAGCCATCAAAAATAGGTAAGCAACAAAACCGATGGCAGCTAACAGTAAGTAATTGACAAGTAGATTTTGCTTCAACAGGGTGATTATTATTGCTTCAACCGTATGTAGAAAAGCTGCACTGAGGTAGCCGATTCCTAAGAGTGACCAACGCTTCTGAGATTTTAACGCACTCAATCCAATAAAGTAGCCGAAGTACCCACTATATGCTACTTCACCAGAAAGATCTCCTAAAACCTTGGGAATTAAAAGTGTTAACGCCTCGTGAGCACCTTTTTGTTCAAGTTCTGCAAACACTTTCAATATTGTCTCTACTATTGCAAATCCAGTAGCTGAGGCGGTTGCTAAAAGAATTCCATCCATAGGTTTCCATACCCCAAGAAGTTCTCGCTTAGGTGATGGAAAGAATCTGCCCAACAAGTAAACTAATAACACTGGCAGTACTTTGAAAAGTTCTACTAACAAACCTGATCCAAAAAAGGACTTAAGAACTATTGCCACTATGTTCTGTTCTTCGTGTGTTTGAAATGGAGGAATATGCAATCCACCCAAAATCGGCAAGCCTGTAGCTAGACCTAAGCTGACTAGCAACCACCAAGGTTTATGCGTATGGCATAATTTATGGATAACATAATGGCTTGCGAGAGCTAGGTAAGCTGCTAAGACTGTGATGAAGAGTCTACTATTCTCCCTAGCAGCTAACATTGTTACTACGGATATTACTGTGATAATGCCGGGTACAATGTAAGATTTTTGCTCAACGCTTAGCTGTTTCGATATAATGGGAAACACTTCGGTTAGGCTAATAGAGCTATCCTCAGCATGACACTCAAAGATAAATTCGGGACCATCTTCGCCAACTTGAATGCGGTCGTTTTTTTGTAAAATTTGGCACATTTGTAATCGCTGACCGTTGACATAAGTACCGTTTCGACTGTTTAAATCGCATATCTCCCAAAGAGGCATACCGCTTGAGGAACGCAACAACATGGGGCGAATTTCTAAATGTTCTCGGGAGACTTTCGGATATCGCTTGAAGTTTAAAACAATATCACAATGCCTAGAATCACGACCAATTATTGTTGTTTTATCATGCGCAATTGAGTATTGAATCTGTTCAGCTTCGCTAGCTGAGTCATCCTTTAGTTGTCGCAAGACAATATTGTATTGAGATTGTGCTTTCATTAAATTACACCTTAGGGATGTGACGTTGTAGTACAAGCATTGTTACTTTATGAACATAATTGAGTAAAAGTTCCGAGTAGCACAGCTAATTCAATGAAAGCTGAAGGAACACATAAGTTACGAAAAGATGTGTTTGTTTCTCCTTGTATTGGTTCTCCCAATAAATTTATTTTTGGGAAACTTGATAATGTTGAATTGTTTTCTAAGATATTCTTCACATCGATTGAGGCTGTTTCCAGAAAATTTAGTGCAAAATAGCCAGATATCTACTCTTTAGGCTGTGGGAGCAACAACCTTGGACGTTGTGGAGAGGCTAATAATTCACACCACAAATGCTCATAACGCTTAACCATAACATCGACGGTAAAATTGTCTTGTGCTATTTCCCAACCATGCTGACCAAGACGCAAACGCAGTGCTGGGTCGTCTCTTAATCTTCGTAATGCAAAGACAAGCCCGTCAACATCATTTTTATTGACCAATAATCCTGTTTCGCCATCAATTACTGCTTCTGCAACGCTACCTACACGAGTAGCAACCACAGGTAACCCAGCTAGCATTGCTTCTACTCTCGCAAGAGGAAAGCCTTCGGAACAGGAAGGCATGCCAAAAATGTCAAATTGCGGTAAGTAGGCGCGGGAGTTGTCTACCCATCCGACAAAGGAGAGGCGATCGCTCACCGCCAACTCATCTGCTAACTTTTGCAGTATTACTACGTACAGAGATGCTAGTCCACGTAAACCATCCAAGTAATGGAGACGCAATCTCTGTTCGGGAACTTTAGCAGATGTCGACACTTGTACTGAAATACTCCTTTGTATTAGAAATAACTTTTACATAAGTACTAGCAATTGTGATGAATGCTCAAAGTGCCCTACAGACAATGTAACCCGAGTTTTTTCTCGGTAGCGGAGACGCTAAGCAGTTGTGTACAGTCTCCGTCAAGAAAAGTATCCAGTTACTCACGCAAAACTCCCAGTACATGTGGAAACCCCGTAACTTTAGTTTGGGGATTAAACATGACTTGTGAGGTATGGGGCTCTCTTGAGAGTTGAAATTGGCCTAATCGTACAATTTATAGAACAAATAATTGCTCAAGCCATAATAGATTTCATAAAATCTTTACGTATTTGAGGAAAATGTGTTCTTAAATTTATCGATTTTTCAGGCTTTTGAATTCATTTAAGCTTGATAATACAGTAAAAAATGATACTATTCTTTTAGTCGTTCGTATAATTGAGCGATCAGGTGAGTGCTGCTGAAACTTTCGATTATTTTTCGTAGCCATTTTATATTTGTATTAAAATATACATTTTTTTGTCGCATATATTACAAAAAGAGCTTTTTCTTGACAAAAACTTTACTTGTAAGCTCGATATTTAAATATAAACTTTATAAATCTTTCAATATGAAGAACGTACTATGTACGTCTAGTCAGTTAATAGTTTTGCCCAAATACCTATGAATTTTATTTCTAGTTAAATGGCTTACTCAATACCTTGATTTACGGGTGCAATGGAATACTTGTCTTATTTTATTGTGTAGATACATTTCTATCTTAACATGAGTGATACGTTAATTATTTTGTTAGCTGCTATAGGTTGGATAGCAATTTTCCGCCTATTTGTTCAATTTAAAAGTATTGATCTGTAAGGAGAATCTCAATACTGCACGGGTTTTGCCAAAAACTTAAGTTTAACGTAGGTTGGGTTGAGGAACGAAACCCAACATCTATAAGGGTTTGTTGGGTAACGCTTATGCGCTCTACCCAACCTACAATTTTCCAAAACCCCGTGCAGTATTGAGGAGAATCCTCATCAAGAAACACTTAACTTTCGTAATAATAAAGCCAAACGAATTTGTACTGCATCATCAAAATTGCGTGGATCAAGCCCAGTCAACAAGTTAATTTTATCCAATCGATAACTAAGAGTATTTCTATTAATAATACTATGTAAAATACGATACTTTGCCTAGTGACATACGTCAAGTATTTATTCTTGTTAAAGATAGAATCTGGGACAGACAGAATCGTCACGACAAGTGCCAGAATCTGAACACCAGAACTAATAATAGCAATAAAAGTGAGGGCGTAAAACCACCGACTGATTGAAAAAGCTTGAATATTTTGTCGCCAAACATCAAAGGCGGTAGCAATGCTTCCCAACCCTGAAACTCACTGAATATCCCGATGGGTAGGCTAACCAGCAGAGCGAGCGCAAATATGCTTAGTACTTGAGATCCAAAAAGTTATTGATAGCCTCGATGATTGCTTGCTAGATATTAGTTCTGGCTTTGAGCATGAGCAAGAAGAACAAGAGGATTGAACCGTCCTTTTTATTCACGATGATACCTCGCGAATCATTTGTTTTATCCAAATTGGGATGCTCCCAGGTTATTCAAATACTCGTTTGTCGTTTTGATATAGCAATTCTAATAAGAAAGTCAGATGGATTGTGGCAATCCATCTGACACATTACCGGAGGAGGGAACACTGAAAATCTTTGAATTTGTTAGTGGTTAATTCTTACGATTCACGACTAAGTAAAATGTTTATGACGATTGGGTGTATTATAGGAAACTAGTACCGCAAGGCGGAATTCAAAATTCTGTTAGGAATACAGCGTAGGCTTTTCAGAGATTTTGAATGGTATGGTTATTTACGCCGCTCTGTACTAGCTTTTCAGTACCCAATTGCTAATAGCTTGGAGTTTACAATATCTTAAGAATTAATTCTTTAGTCAACTTAAACTATTAATCGTGCTTCCCTAAGTTCCTGAATACTTTCCTGCTTACCCATTACGTAGTGCAAAATCTCTTCTACCGTTTGAACAAATAGGGGATTTCCCTTAGCTCTTGGACGGGGTAGGGAAATAGGAGTATTCATTGTGATTTGACCGTTTTCAATCAGTACAACTCTGTCTGCTAAAACGACTGCTTCTTCTACATCATGAGTGATCAACAGCGAAGTGAATCGCTGGGTTTGCCATAAATCCTCGATTAATTGCTGCATTTCAATACGCGTCAGAGCATCTAAAGCACCCAGAGGTTCATCTAGAAGCAATAACGAAGGTTTACTTACCAATGCTCGCGCTAAAGCTACTCTCTGGCGTTGTCCACCCGACAGTACAGCCGGCCAATCCTTGGCACGATCTTCAAGCCCTACAGAGCGGAGAACTTGTAAAGCATGTTGCCGCACAAATACTTTCGACCCAAGCAATCCAAGCTCTACATTTGCTAATACTCGTTGCCATGGGAGAAGACGGGCATCTTGGAACATCATTCGGATCGTGGGATTTAGCCGACCAGATGACTGTTTGCCGTCTAATATGATACTTCCTGAATTTGGAGTTTCTAATCCTGCAATCAGCCGTAGCAGCGTACTTTTACCACATCCGCTACGACCAACAATTGCAACAAACTCTCCTGGCTTGATATCTAAATCTATGCCTTGTAAGACAGGCTTAGTCCCAAAGGACTTTCTTAAACCTTCTAGTGTTAAATGCATCCCAGAAACTTCAGATACCATAGAAAAAGACCTCCTAGTATTACACCTTGTGGCATTTCGGCTAATTTCAAAAATTAAAGACCCCTCTTTGCAGGCTGCTAAATTTGGCTCTTTAGCTTGTCATCCCATCAATCCTAAACTCCTGAAGCCTGACTTTTTTGGCAATACTGCTCTTACAACCATTTTTCAGATAATTGATTCAGAGATATATAACTAAATAGTAGTCACACAGTTAGAAAAATACTTTAACCTGCTAGAGTTAGCGTATTTTGCTTTTAGTAGTCTTACATGTTCTTACTGAAAAAGCAAGGGGAAGTTGTAAAAATTCCGAGATTAAATTCCATAAATTAGAGTGTTCTAATCCACGGTAGGGTAAGCCCTTACAAGCCAGAAACAAGCATTATCGGTTAATACACCCGATGTTTAATTCCCACAGCACGTAAGTTCTACCTTATTCAGT
The DNA here is from genome assembly GCF_017591665.1 of Aetokthonos hydrillicola CCALA 1050. Lineage (GTDB taxonomy): Bacteria > Cyanobacteriota > Cyanobacteriia > Cyanobacteriales > Nostocaceae > Aetokthonos > Aetokthonos hydrillicola. The sequence goes on from NZ_JAAKGC010000087.1 coordinate 15,995, forward strand.
TATTCGTCAAGTTTCGCAACCAATTTTTGATTTGCAATTTACTTAAGAAAATATTATTAATAAATAGATTTAAAATAACATTTATTAATGTCTTGCTTTTCGATACTCAATATTCGATAATCTAATTATTAGTTTATCAAATAGATTTGATTGACACATAAATATTGTGTAAGCTCTATCTACTGAGTAGGCTCACTACGCAAATTTACGTACTTTGAGCGCCCAGCAGCATTCCTAGTGCTGCTAAGTATCCATGCGCATTTGACCAAGGTTCGCACTACTTGAAAAAAAGCTTATGAACACAACACGCAAGTTTCGTTTAGGTGCATTTATTCAAGCCACTGGACATCACATTTCGGCGTGGCGGCACCCAGATTCACAAGCAGATGCTGGGTTTAATTTCGAACATTACAAGGAAATTACCCAAACCGCTGAACGCGGCTTGTTTGATGCAGTTTTTTTAGCCGATAGTCCAGGTGTTTGGGGGGGTGATCCCGAAACTCAAACTCGCAATGGAAAAATCGTCCATTTTGAGCCAGTTACCCTTTTCTCTGCTTTATCCTCTGTAACCAAAAATATCGGCTTTATTGCCACAGCCTCAACTACCTACGAAGATCCCTATACTCTTGCACGTAAGTTTGCTTCTCTAGATCACTTGAGTAAAGGTCGAGCTGGATGGAATGTAGTCACCACCGGTAATCAGAATGCGGCTGGTAATTTTGGTCTCGCTGAGCACCCAGAACACAGTCAACGTTATGAACGCGCTGAAGAGTTTGTAGAAGTAGTAAAAGGACTGTGGGATAGCTGGGAGGATGATGCCTTTATCCGTGATAGAGAATCTGGTATCTATTTCGACCGGAAAAAAGTTCATATACTTAACCACAAGGGCAAATATTTTTCAGTACAAGGTCCTTTGAATGTTGGTCGTCCGCCTCAAGGCTATCCAGTGATTATACAGGCTGGTGCGTCGGAAGCAGGAAGGGACTTGGCTGCACGGACTGCTGAGGTGATATTCACTGCCAATCAAACCTTAGCTGATGCACAGGAATTTTATGCTGATGTTAAAGGTAGACTTGCCAACTATGGGCGATCGCCAGACGACTTAAAAATCATGCCTGGTGCTTTCCCAATCATTGGTCGTACTGAAGAAGAAGCCAAGGAGAAGTACGAATTCCTACAATCATTGATCCATCCCGATGTAGCCTGGGGTATTTTGAAGAACTATTACAAAGGTGTCGATCTATCAAAATATTCCCTAGATGATCAAGCTCCCGAACTACCGAGCGACACCAACACCAACAAGAGTCGTCTCAAACTAGTTAGAGATCTAGCTACTCGTGGTGGTCTCACATTGCGCCAATTGTATCTCTCTCTTGCCACCGCGCGAGGTCATCGCACCATACTAGGTACTCCCGAAAGCATTGCTGATCAGTTAGAAGAATGGTTTAACAACGGTGCCGCAGATGGCTTTAATATCATGCCGCCAATTCTGCCAACAGGATTAAATGACTTCGTTAACTTGGTTGTTCCGATTTTACAGAAACGCGGTCTGTTTCGCACCGAATACGAAGGCAGCACCTTGCGCGAAAACCTAGGACTACGTCGTCCCAGCAATCGTTTTGCCTCTCAAGCAGTGGAGGAGAGAGCGGTTTTAGTATCTTAAAATTCTCCCTCTCCTATCCCTTTCCCTTTTGACCAGGATCACTACCATGACGTTACCAACAACCAAACTTGGTACAACCGGATTGACTGTTTCGCGCCTTTGTCTCGGTACAATGACCTTCGGTTTACAAACTGATGAAGAGACTTCCAGGCAAATCCTTGACACTGCTGCTGCGGCTGGAGTCAACTTTCTAGATACTGCAGATGTTTACCCGCTTGGTGGTGGGCTGGCTACGGCTGGAACCACCGAGGAGATCATCGGGCGCTGGCTTAAAGGTAAACGTGAACATTTTATTGTGGCTACTAAGTGTGTGGGACGAGTTGGCACTGCACCTTGGGATCAAGGTGCTTCGCGCAAACATATTTTGGATGCGATCGATGCGTCCCTAAGACGATTAGGAACAGACTACATTGATCTGTACCAATTGCATTCTGATGATGCTTCAACACCCCTTGATGAAACCCTCGAAGCATTAGACACAGTAGTTCGTGCTGGTAAAGCACGTTATATCGGGGTTTCTAACTTTTTGGCTTACCGGCTCAGTCGTGCTTTAGGTCGTGCTGATGTGCGAAATCTAACTCGCTTTGTCTCAATTCAGCCTCGATACAATCTATTGTTTCGCGAAATTGAGCGAGAACTACTACCCTTGGCTAAAGAAGAGGGATTGGGTGTCATTCCTTATAATCCCTTGGCAGGTGGTTTACTGACAGGCAAACACAACTTTGCTCAAGGACCAACATCGGGGACTCGTTTTACTTTGGGTACTGCAGCAGAACGTTATCAAGAACGCTACTGGCGCGATCGCGAGTTCAATACTGTTGAGGGTTTACGCACAGTAGCAGATCACGTCGGATTGTCACTCACCACTTTAGCAATAGCTTGGGTGCTGTCTAATCCGATTATCACTGCTCCTATCATTGGCGCTAGTCGCCCTGAACAACTTACGGAAACTCTCAAAGCAGGCGAACTCAAACCGCTTGATGATACTTTGAAACAGAAGTTAGATGAACTAACTGCCGAATACCGAAAGGGAGATTCTGTTCGTTAGGCACGATTTTTGAGATGCTTCAAGACGGCTAGTAAGCCGTCTATTTCTTCTAAAGAAAGTAACATAATGCTACGCGATAGCCTTTCCTCGATAAAAAAAGCTCGCTCATCCAGACGCTTTCAACGAGCCTCTGATGCTCCAGACTTGCCAAATACTCCATTCAGGTTCATCTGTCATTTCGTCGGTCATTTCCGATGGTGGTATGTGACCATGATCATTTTGGAGGCGCTTCATGCAATCTGCGGGATCATGTTACCCTACGCCATTAGCCAGATTATTCGGGGTGTAACTCAATCTTCCAGCCACAGCCGACCTATACTTGAAGCAATGAGCCAACCCCTTATTCTGTTTGCTGCTTTGAGTGTTGGGGAAGTATTGTTCGGTCGTTTGTCTGGACTGTGTCACACTATCCTACATCCTCTCCACCGTCAGCATGTAACAAAATCGCTGTTTGCATATTTGCAACATCATTCTCACCGCTACTTGAGTAGTAGCTTTGCTGGGGCGCTAGCGCATCGCATCACCGAAACCTCTATGGGGGTTACTCAGACGCTGGCGATGTTGATTAATGAGTTTATGCCCGTTATCATAGTCTTTGCTGTTTCTACAATTTTGCTTTATCATGCTCATCATCAGCTGGCGATTTTTGTGGGAATATGGTCAACTCTCTTCATTATCATATCTTTTTGGTTGGCTACTCGGTGTCGCCCCTATGCTCGAAAAGCTGCTGCTGCTAGAAGTGAGACAACAGGCATAATTGTTGATTCTGTGACCAATCTGAGTACCGTCCGATTGTTCGCGCGTATAGCCTTTGAAAGGCAATATTTGAGGGAGCAATTGGTGCGAGAATTAAAGGATGTGAGAAAATCCAACTGGTACTCCGAGCGAGTTCGTTGGTTTCAGTTCATCTCGGCAGGAGTTCTCAAAATAGGCACCTTGTATTATTCGCTCTCACTGTGGAGCAGTGGGCAAATTGCTGTAGGTGACTTTGTGATGGCTACTAGCCTATCACTGTTAATTATTAGTGAAGCACGCAATTTGAGCCGGCGATTTCTGGAATGTTTTGAACATATTGGTAATGTTGCCAATGGTGTTCATACTATCATTCAACCTCACGAGGTGATTGATCGGGATGGCGCGATCGCACCTACAATCACTCAAGGATGCATTGAATTTCGGCGAGTAAATTTCAGTTACTCTGCTGGTAAAAAAGTGTTTGAAAACCTTTGTGTTACCATCCAGCCAGGTCAACGTGTTGGACTGGTTGGCTTGTCTGGATCCGGTAAATCTACCTTCGTCAATCTTATATTGCGTCTGTTCGATCCCCAATCTGGACAGATCCTCATTGATGGGGTAGATATTCGAGATATGACTCAGAATGCACTACACACTCAGATTAGCTTAATTCCTCAAGATCCCTCTTTGTTTCACCGTACATTGCTGGAAAATATTCGCTACGGACGCCTAGAAGCAACTAACGACGAAGTCATTCAGGCTACTGCTAGAGCTTATGCTCATGATTTTATTGCCCAAATGAAGGACGATTATCACTCTTTGGTTGGTGAACGGGGGGTTAAACTTTCTGGTGGACAAAGACAGAGGATTGCGATCGCGCGGGTTATTCTTAAAAATGCACCGATCCTGATCTTGGATGAAGCGACATCTAGCCTAGACTCAATCACCGAAAAAGCACTTCAAGACACGCTAGATATCGCGATGGATGGAAAAACTGTTATAGTCGTAGCCCATCGTCTTTCTACTATCGCCCATTTAGATCGCATTTTAGTATTCGACCAGGGTCGGATTATTGAAGATGGTACTCACACCGAACTACTAGCTCTCGCGGGCGCTTACTATAGACTATGGAAAATGCAAGCTAGTGGGTTTCTACCCCTACAAGCTAGCAACAATAATGGAATATCTGGCTTGCAAATACCCCATAATTTACCCTAAATTCCTCAAGTTATGTTTTGGTGGTCACGTATCAGAGGTTATAGGCGAAATTAAACAGTTGGCTATCAACATCTTTAAGAAGTTGTTTATCGGTAAGAGCTTGTGGTGGTAGTAGCCTTGAGTTAACAGCACCTCTTACAAGATCTTGGGCTGTGACTTGTCTGTTAATCAACGCATATTGAAACTGTTGATAACCGGGAATGCCAGAGCTTTTAAATTCACCTTTGTAAGCTAACAGTACAAGCTTAACAGGTGATACCCGAGCTTCATAGGCCGAAGTTGTATTGGAAACAGCGGGATTATAAGCTGCTTGTTCAGCGCGAGCTGAACTAATAGAAACACTAGATAGAACCAAAGCGGATAAGCCGC
>NZ_JAAKGC010000087.1:21037-28211 GCF_017591665.1 Aetokthonos hydrillicola CCALA 1050
AATAGACCTTTCATGACTCAAACCTTCGTTTTGTGATAGCTGCTTTTAATAACCTTGATAGCCTAAATATAAACGAACCGTATCGTCTCTATTATCTCTCACAAGACATAACGTGTCGTCTAACAAGACTCTTAATTAATAAATCTTGACAGATGTCCTATTGATCCCAAAGCAAGGTATCTCCCGTAAGCAATCGAAACCGGAGACATCTATTGGGCTTTTGTCTGTTAAAAATCAAACATTAAGGCGCAAAAATAGCAATTTCACATCTGAACAACTTTGTCAATATGTAACTTCTAATATCAGTTACCGAAACATTGTTTTTTTGTGAAAAAAATTTTTGCTGCACAGTCCTTGCATTTTATGAAGCTATATGCAAAAATTACCTTGTATAAATTACAGTAAGTCTATCAATTTACGGTAATTGATAGTTTGTCAATTTTATAACAGTTAGGAATTCGTAGGAAATAATTGGAATCGAAATCAAACTTTAGAGATTTGAATTAATTGGTGAAGAACTTAGTACACTATCACGAATACAAAAAGATGTATAAAAACACATCTGTTCATGCAAGTGTACTTAAAGGTCTATCTCCATGACACTCATAAAAAGACGAAATCGAAAGATTTTTCTTACAGTCCCTGATTACTGATAGTTAGCAGAAGTACTTGATAAAGTGTTTCTGGTAATTTGTTCTATCTGTTTTTGAGTCAATACATACAGCTTTTAGGTTGGGGAGTCATGTTGTCAAAATTTTACTGGAATTCTAGATGGATATTGTTCTTACTTTCCATGCTAGATGTACTCATTATCCTGTTTCTGAATCCTGCAAAAACCTGGGCAGATATACCTAAATCATCCTCATCCACTGTGAGCAGTACTATTTCTGCTCCGATTTCTAAGAAAGATCAAGCTGCTGTTTCTCACCATAGTGGTAATAAGCTGATCTCGCAAGCACTTTCACCAGTCGGTGAAGAATCACCTACTTCCAAATCTGCTGATTTTACACAAGAAGATGAGATTAATTCTGTCTCTAACCTTTTGAGTGGTAAGAAATCTCCTACTTCTACACCTACCGATTCCACAGAAGAAGAACAGGTCAATTCAGTATCCCAGCTCTCAGATGTCAAACCGGGCGACTGGGCTTTTCAAGCACTGCAATCATTGGTGGAACGCTATGGTGTAATTAGCGGTTACCCTGACCAAACCTTTAAGGGTAATCGGGCATTGACTCGCTACGAATTTGCCGCTGCATTGAATGCAGCACAAGATCGTTTACGAGAGTTGCTTGCAAGTAACACAAGCGACTTAGTTAGAAAAGAGGATTGGGAAACTCTACAAAAATTACAAAGCCAATTTTCACCAGAACTTGCAGCTTTGCGAGGACGAGTGGATTTGCTGGAAGCAAAAACAGCAATTCTTGAACAGCAAAAATTTTCCGCTACAAGCGTATTGAATGGTCGAGCCCAGATTGTTGTTGGCGAACTTTTCTCAGGCAATAACGTCATCACAAAGAAACCAGCACCTCATGTCGTCACAATGCAAGAAAATTTCTCTTTGCGATTAAACTCAAGTTTTACCGGCAAAGATGTCTTAACCATAACAGGGGGAGGTGGAAGTATTATCTCGTTGGGACAAACAAGAGCTGGATTATTAGGAACCTATGACGGGAGAACTGCTGATAACGCTAATATCACACGTCCACCCAATGATTTTACGCTAACTGGTCTCCGGTATCGGTTTTTACCGGGTCCAAATACCCAAGTCAATATTTACGCTCAAAATGATGGAGCTAACGAGATAGGCTTTTCTGTTCCTATTAACCCATATTTTGAATCTAGTTTTGCAAGTGGTGCTAATGGGATTTCACGATTTTCGCGCCGAGCCTTGGTTTTTAACTATGGAGATAACGGTCCCGGAATTGCGGTACTCCATAAATTCAGTAAACAATTACAAGTAGGTGTAGCCTACAGCGCACCCAATGGTGCCAACCCCTCAACTAATAATGGCTTATTCTCTGGCAGATATTTAGCTTTGGGGCAGATACTATACAACAACCGTAAAAACAATTTTCGGATTTCTGCTGCTTACGTCAATACCTATAGCCCCCCCAATACAACAGGTTTCAGTGGAACAAACTTTGGTCCAGCGGCTGGTAGTAACCTGGTAAATAGCACCGTGGCTGGAACTGGAACTGTTGGTAACCTGTATGGTATACAAGCCTTCTATAAATTTAATCCCAAATTTGCGATGAATGGGTGGGTAAGTTATGCATCACACCGCTATCTAGGGCGTGGAGATGGGCAAGCTATGGATTGGGCGGTAGGAGCATCATTCCCAGATCTTTTTAGTAAAGGTAGTCTAGGGGGGGTTTTTGTTGGTATGGCACCCAAGATGATCAGTCTTAGTAGGAATGTAAATTTGGGCGCTGGTTTTGGACAAGCAGACAAGGATCTCTCGCTGCACGTTGAGACATTCTATCAGTATAAACTTTCAGATAATATTGATATTACCCCAGGGTTAATCTGGATCACTGCACCCGATTCTAATTCCAGTAATCCTGGTAGTGTATTTGGCTGGGTTCGTGCTTTATATAGGTTTTAAAACATCTAGAAAACCAGACTTTACAATCCGAACCCAATTTTCCGAGCAGCTACCATGTAGCGAAAAATATACTCGACTATCTCGATGTAGTTGCTCGCACTTTCTAGGGAAGAAGCCCATACAGTAACTCCGTGGTCCCGAATCAGCAAAGCTGGTATTTGTGGCGTTGTAACTTTAAAGCGATCGCAAATCTCACTCGCAATTAAGGGTACCTTTAGACGGTTAGCAAATACGGGTATTGCAACTTGTGGGTTCTCTTCCCAAACTCCCAAACCTTTAAGCATTTCCAAAGGTGGTAAAGGTAGAGTATCACTGCTTACAAAGCGAGAGACTAAGTTAGCCTCAATAGAGTGGACGTGGTAGCAGGCTTGAGCATCTGGAAACAGCGTGTAAATAACTGCATGGATGCTTGTCTCAGCTGATGGGGATCTGTGAGAATTCGGCTGTGTAGGAGCAAGAGATACCTGACCTTGGCATGGATTTAAAGTCATAAGAACAAAGTCATCATTAGTCAGCCGACCTTTCGGACGTCCACTGGCAGTAATCCAGAAATTACCATCTGGCATTCTCGCCGAGAGATTACCAGCCGTACCCACCATCCAACCCATCTCGTAGAATTGACGGGCAGTTGCGATCAGTGTGGGACGGGGATCAATACTCATAAAAATTTTGAATTTTTGATGACTCGCCCAAATTTTAGACTATTTTTAGACATTACCCTCAAAAATTAATGGTTGGTTTCTAACTTGTAGGGGCGTTACCCTTCAGTGGTTCCCGAAGGGTATGGCATTCGCCCGAGAGCATGAGGTAATTTACGTAAGTATTAGCTCAAGTTTTATTCACGACAGCATCCGGGATGATAGCTGCGTACTCTTTACTGAATAAGGAATCCTTGAGGTCTGATTACATCTTCCAAATCAGCTTGTTGAAGGTTTGCTCCCTCTAGATTTGCATCTGTCAAATTTGCTTTCTCTAGATCTGCGTCAAAGAGGTTTGCTCCCCTTAAATTCGCTCCTACAATATTTGCTTTTCCCAAATCCGCTCCTTGTAAATTTGCGGCTTGTAAGTTTGTTCCCTGTAAGTTTGCTCTCTCTAGGTCAGCATTTTGCAAATTTGCATTTTCTAAAGAAGCTCCTTGGAGGTTAGCATCTTTTAAGTGTGCGCCTATTAAGTTACACCCTACACATTCTCCGGTGTCTAATAAGCGTCTAACGTTTGCTGGTACAGACGTTATAGGAAAAGATGGAGATGGAGTGGTTATGGATGGTGTTTGTGTTTGAGCATTGGCAATAGGTTGATCCAACAGAGAAAATGTTGCTACAAGTACGACAAAAGCTGTCGTTACAAGCCAGTTGGTTAATCTTCTTAAATTTGTTTTGTTCATTTTATTTGAGTGGCTTTACTTGAAACCACTAATAAAGTGCTTTCAATTCTTAATTTAAAGAAGTTCAAGAATAGAATCAAATATTTTTTCTGTTCAAAATCATAAATAAAAGTAATTAAACAAGGAGTCAGAATTCAGAATTCAGGAGTTAGAATCAATGAGATCGTTTACAATTAGCTATCTCAGTGAGGAGTCTGTGTAGACGCTGGGTATTTAAACCGCTAGACTTATTCACCAGTTGCACTTTCCTTAAGAAGCTGCTTCTTGGCTCCTGACTTCTGACTCCTGACTCCTGAATTCTTTTTCTACCGATGCCCTAAAACTGGATGAGGTTTGTATGGTTCCTCAAGCAACTTGAGTTCTTCTTCAGAAAGTACTAAGTCCAGAGCTTCGACTGCTTCTTTCAGATGTTCTATTTTGCTAGCACCAATGATAGGGGCTGTCACACCCGGTTGATGCAATAACCAAGCTAAGGCAATTTGGGCTGGTTTAACACCGCGTTTTTGGGCTAAATCTACGACGCGATCGACAATTTCAAAATCTGACTCTTGATAGTAGAGATTATGAGCAAATTCATCGGTTTTTGCTCGCACAGTCTCTCCATAACCTTGCTTTTGTCGATTCCCAGCAAGAAAACCTCGTGCTAGAGGACTCCAAGGAATAATCCCAATTCCCTCAGCGCGAGATAAAGGTAGTACTTCTCGTTCTTCTTCTCGATACACTAGGTTATAGTGATTTTGCATCGAAACAAAGCGAGTCCAACCGTATTTATCGGCGGTGTAGAGAGCTTTGGCAAATTGCCAAGCGTACATACTCGATGCACCAATGTATCTCACCTTACCCAATTTGATAAGGTCGTGCAGTGCTTCTAGAGTTTCCTCAATAGGTGTCTCGTTATCCCAGCGATGGATTTGGTACAAATCTACGTAATCTGTTTGTAGTCGTCTTAATGAGGCATCGATGCTATCAAAAATATGTTTACGAGACAATCCTCTGTCATTAGGGCCATCGCCTACTTTGTTGTAAACTTTAGTAGCAATTACGACTTGTTCTCTTTTTGCAAAGTCTTTGAGTGCTTTTCCTACGATTTCTTCGCTGACACCTAAAGAGTAAACATCCGCAGTGTCAAAGAAATTAATGCCCAATTCCAAAGCAAGTTTAATAAATGGGCGACTTTCTTCTTCTTCCAGTACCCATTCTCGCCATTTACGTGAGCCGTATGTCATCGTCCCAAGCGATAGGCGGGATACTTTGAGTCCGGTTTTGCCGAGATTGATGTATTTCATAACTAGTCAATTGAGGATACTTACACTCTGTCCTGAAGCTGCTTTTCAAACATCAACCGAACTGGTGACTTACTTTTTTGCTTTTTCGTTGCTAATTCACGCTAGCAGGAACAGGTGCAAATCTCGCATAACGTTGTAAGTAAAATTCTTTGGAGTTGGCGATCGCACGCACCGACTCTCGCTGACTCACAGCCTCACGCCAACGCTGTAAGCGAGTTAACTCAGCTGGTGTTTGAAAGTTACGATACTCTTCAAGGGTAGCCCAACGCTCAAACCAAGGATAATAAGTGAGATCAACGAGACTGATCTCGTTACCAAACCAGTATGGTCCATCTCCAGACAATTTTGCTAAAGCCTCATTTTCAATAAATCTCAAATGATTTTGTAATTCAACTGCAGCAGCTTTTTGTTGTTCTGAATCTGGAGAACGTAGCAAACTGGAGTATGCTGCGACAAAGCGAGTATTGGCAAAATCAATCCAAATTCTTGCTTGAGCCCTTAATATAGGCTCTTTTGGTAATAGAGATGGTTCGGGGAATGCTTCTTCTAGGTATTCGTTAATAATTGCTGATTCCCACACTCGTTGCTCACCATGTTTAATAGCAGGAACTTTACCGTAGGGAGATATATCCGTAAATCCAGCTGGTTTGTTTTGCAAATCGATTTCAACCACATCAAAGTCAACACCCTTTTCTAGTAAAGCTAAGCGTGATCTGTGGGCAAAGGGACAAGCAACACTACTGTAGATTGTAACTTTTGTCATGATCAATTCCTCTTTCTTATAAGATTAATCTACTTGACGCCTATCATATTACCGTACTTAATAGTTCTTCGCTAGCTCCGCAAATCGTCTCAGGTTTGAGCATTTCGCGTTTCATTCTCGCTATAGAATAGATGCGATCGCCTTTGGCGCTGCCCTTTGGGCAATCGCGAAGCGCGCCTGTTGCCCAAGCAAGCTCCGCTTCATTGTCCCGACGCTCTGCTTCAGGGAAGTCTGTTTGGAAAGAATAGGCTTGGTAAGATACAGGGAGCGATCGCCATACTCAAGGGAGCTTTTCGATGAACATTATCTGGCTGTTGTTGACGGTAGTATTAGGTCTTTCCTTTATTTATATTTTTAGTGCGCGCCGCTACCAATCAAGTGATTCCGTTGCCACCGCCTACGATCAGTGGACTAATGACGGCATTCTAGAGTTTTATTGGGGAGAGCATATCCATCTTGGTCACTACGGTTCTCAGGAACATCGCAAAGACTTCCGTGCCGCCAAGGTAGACTTTGTACATGAGATGGTGCGTTGGGGTGGGTTGGATCATCTACCTGCTGGAACTACGGTTTTGGACGTAGGTTGTGGTATTGGCGGTAGTAGTCGGATTTTAGCGCGGGACTATGGCTTTTGCGTTACAGGTATCACCATAAGCCCAGAGCAGGTGAAACGTGCACAGGAATTGACCCCATCAGAGATTCCAGCTAAGTTCCAACAAGATGATGCGATGAACTTGTCCTTCCCAGATAGAAGTTTTGACGTAGTATGGTGTATAGAGGCAGGACCACACATGCCAGATAAAGCGGTTTTTGCTAAAGAACTTTTGCGGGTACTCAAGCCGGGAGGAACTCTTGTAGTAGCAGATTGGAACCAGCGAGATGCCAGAAAGCAACCGCTGGTGTTATGGGAGCGCTGGGTAATGCGCCAGTTACTAGATCAATGGGCCCATCCTGAATTCGCAAGTATTGAACAGTTTGCCGAACTTTTGCAAGAAACAGGCTTGACCGAAGGCGCGGTGTTCACTGCTGACTGGACGCAGGAAACTCTACCATCCTGGCTCGATTCCATTTGGCAAGGGATCAGTCGTCCGCAAGGTTTAATACGTAATGGGCTACCCGGTTTTATCAAATCCTTG
>NZ_JAAKGC010000365.1 GCF_017591665.1 Aetokthonos hydrillicola CCALA 1050
AGGCCTGCTATGAAACGCCTGCCAGCTGGAACGGCAAGTTTGACTTGATCACGTCGTTTTACGTTGCCGAACACGTCGTCGATCTCGAGAGCTATTTCCTTGCGATCACGAACCTTCTCGCGCCAGGTGGAACGCTGTTTTTCACGGTTCCGAACATCCTCGCGAATGTCGCGGACTTCCTGGTTGTTGATCACGTTAACCACTTCACGTGGGCTTCACTGCGAAATCTTCTCGCGGGGCTTGAACTCGAAAACATCGCGATTGACGATAAGTCCCATGACTCGGCGTTCGTCGTCACGGCTCGCAAACCACAAGAAGAATTTTATCGACTCAAAGTCTTTGCTCCAGAAAATCAGCAGAACCTGTGGACCGCGTCGGACGAAGCGGGCAATCCTCACCTGCAACTGAAGCATACCATCGACCGCATGGCGAACTACTGGCGCCGCGCTCAGCAGGAAATCGTCAACTTTGAACGGTCACGTTCCAAAGCAGAGCCAGCCGCGGTTTATGGGTCTGGTTTTTATGGTGCCTACATCACTTCGTGTCTGGAGCAGCCTGAGAGCGTTTCTCACTATCTGGATGCGAACCCCTACCGTCAGGGGAAGCAGTTGTTCGGAAAGCAGGTCATCGCACCGGGGATGCTCCCCGATTCGACCCGGCTTATCTACGTCGGCCTGAATCCACGCATCGCGAAAGAAGCGATGGCGCGCGTCCCTGGCTGGGAACATCGATCTCCTGATTTCTTCTTTCTCCCGGAGCTGACCATCGCATGATTGATGGCAATATTGTGACTTTGCGCCCGCCGATCGATGACGACCTGCCTGTTCTGATGGAGATGCGCAACGACATCGACCTTCAGAAATTGCTTCTCGCCAAGCCTCGTCCCAACACCATGCAGCGGGTGAAGGATTGGCTGGGACGACGCATGTCCGACAGCACGGTCTTGTTCTTCATCATCGCTGATAAGAACGACAACAGCTGTCTGGGCTTCATCCAGTTGATGATGATCAGCACTCACCACGGCACGGCTCAACTCGGCATCGCCCTGCGCCCTGGCGCCACCAATAAAGGGGCTGGCCGGGAAGCGCTGACGCTGTGCGAAGAGTTCGCCTGGAACCGTCACCATCTGCGCAAGATTACCCTGGAGGTTCTCGGTTCCAACGCCCGAGCCCTGCACGTCTACGAAGCCCTCGGCTACCGACACGTTGGCGTCTTCAAAGAGCACTACTTCGCCGAAGGCCAGTACCACGACGTCATCCTGATGGAGAAGCTTCTCAATCGTAATGCACAGATACAGAATCGAGCAGCTTGAGAAGAGTTCACCACCAAGTCACGAAGAACACAAAGGCTCACAAAGATGTGTTCCTCATGCCTGTCGATCTCCGTTGTGAAACTTTGTGTCCTTTGAGCCTTAGTGGTGAATGCAGGCCAGCATGACCAAATCGATCGTCATCTCTCAACCGATGTTCTTCCCCTGGATCGGGCTCATGGAGCAGGTTCGGCTGGCGGATGTGTTCGTCCATTATGATGATGTCCAATTCTCCAAGGGGAGCTTTTTCAATCGCGTTCAGATCAAGACCGCGACCGGCGTGAAATGGATGACGGTCCCCGTCCAGCACAACGGCCTCTCGACCGACATCAACCAGACGCCTCTCGATGATGCGC
>NZ_JAAKGC010000366.1 GCF_017591665.1 Aetokthonos hydrillicola CCALA 1050
TGATTTCCAAGAAAGAAAATACCTGGGGAATGCGAGTTTCGACTTCGCTCAACTCGCGATCTCTCAGTTGGTTGAGCGAAGCCGAAACCAACTAGGGTGGTATATTTATTCCCGTAAATCACCTTAGATAAGAGGTAAGAGGAGGGGAACATCCTAAATGTTTAAATTTATAATTTGGGAGTGCGAGCATCTTGCTCGCTTGCTGCGGTATGTGAGCAAGATGCTCACACTACCTTTTAAAAATTGGAATGCTTCCTAATACGAGTGCGATCGCTGGAAAAAGCAATGGTTGAACTAAAACTCATCTCAAAATACCCAGATTCACTGAGACAAATTATTCAAAGTGGTTTGTCAGAAAGATTACATAGTATCGAGGCTGGTATAAAGCGCACAGAAGAACGCCTTCAGGAATTTGAAACTAAGTATCAATTATCAACAGAAGACTTTATTATTCGTTTTAATAATAATGAATTTCCACATAACTTTGACTAACATTTCTTCTGATACCAAGTTGCCAAAGATAGGATTTTTTGGATTCGAGTTTCCTTCTAAACGTGAGTATTCCCAAGTCTTTTAGAACGTAGTGCGAGCATCTTGCTCGCTTACATGTCACGCGAGCAAGATGCTCGCACTACCAAATTATAAATTAAAACATTTGCGATGCTACCTTCTGAACTGACTTTCAAGGAAATAATACGATCTAAGACAACTTGGTATGATATATTATTCCAACAGTGAGCAAAATTCATACTTGGGTTAACTGTTCCTTTTTTGATTTATTTAAAGCCCACATTGCGCACTTCATAATGTAGTACATATTGTTATACAATAACTGTTTGACACTAGTAAATAAAAATACTCAAAAAAATTAAGTAAGTTGGCATGAAGCGGTTGTGTGAAAATAAAGCTGATAAAGAGCCGATAAATACTTCTTCGGGATGGCGTTAAGTGGTGAAAAGAAGAAATTATTACAAATTATAAAAATCAACAGTCTTGTGAAAGAGGATTTAGGTTTCTCAAAGATCCTTTATTTTTTGCTGATAGCTTCTTTGTGGAGAATCCTGAAAGAATAGAGACGATGTTATTTTTAATGTCTCTATGTTTGTTAGTTTATAATCTCGGTCAAAGAGAACTTAGAAATAGCTTAAAGAGAGCCAACTTTGGAATCAAGAATCAACTAGGAAAGTTAACACTCACCCCTACATTAAGATGGGTATTTCAATGCTTTCAAGGAACTCATATTTTGACTTTAAATGGTGTTCATCAAATTGTTAATTTAACTGAGGACCGAAAATTTATTTTAAATAATCTGCCTTCATCTTGCCGGAAATATTATTTACTTTCTTAATTTAAACAACGTCTAGATATTGGATAACAATTTATCAATATCCGAAGGAATCATTATTGTTCCTCGAATTTATAGTGCCTATACAACCTATTTTATCAGTTAAATATTTTATATTTAATTATTTTTCTTGAAAAGAAATTTAGTTCGTTATTCTTTTCTTAATTATCCTGACTTTCTTACTTTTATTTGTTTTGTAACTCAACCGTATTTCAAATTGAAGTGCGCAATGTGGGTGCACCTGGCTTTAGTTGATTCTAGTTCAGAAAGGTTCAGTTGGTTTCTGCACCGTTTTGCTCTGGAGATACACGCGGTT
>NZ_JAAKGC010000088.1 GCF_017591665.1 Aetokthonos hydrillicola CCALA 1050
ACTGCTCAAGCTAGTACCTACATCGGGATGGTCGCCAGCAAACAGGCGCTTTCTCATCGCCAAAGCTTCAATAAAAAGTGGTTCCGCTTCGGTGTACCTTCCTTGGCTATTGTAGAGTAATGCTAAATTGTTCAAGCTAGTAGCTGCATAGGGATGGTCGCCAGCAAACAGGCGCTTTGTCATCGCCAAAGCTTCAATATAAAGCGGTTCCGCTTCGTTGTACCTTCCTTGGCTATCGTAGATTCCTGCTAAATTGTTCAAGCTATAAGCCACATAGGGATGGTCGCCAGCAAACAGGCACTTTGTCATCGCCAAAGCTTCAATAAAAAGCGGTTCCGCTTCGTTGTACCTTCCTTGGCTATAGTAGAGTCCTGCTAAATTGTTCAACCTATTAGCTACATAGGGATGGTCGCCAGCAAACAGGCACTTTGTCATCGCCAAAGCATCAATAAAAAGCGGTTCCGCTTCGCTGTACCTTCCTTGGCTATTGTAGAGTAAAGCTAAATTGCTCAAGCTAGTAGCCACATCCGGATGGTCGCCAGCAAACAAAGCTTGGTAAACTTTAACGCATTCCTCATACCAAGATTCTGCTAATTGATATAGTCCTTGTCCAGAGTAAAATCTTCCCACCCCCACAAATACCCAAATTATTTGGTCGTTGGGTACTGATACTGGAGAAATTATCTGTTCTTGTGTTGCTTGCTGAATCTCTGCAATTAACCGTTTTCCCAAGTCTTCGAGATGAGGAATAACATCCCTGACGCTTTCAATATCCTTTGAAGTGGGTGAATCGGGGAGGCTTTTAGCACTAGCTATCATAGCAGTAGCGAAAGTTTTTTCTAAAACTGATTTTATTGGATCGGTCTCAGCTAACTCTGCTTGCAAGAACCAGCGCACTAAGGCATGAATTTTATAATATCCTTCCCTTTCTTCTACTTGTTGCAGCAAGTTACTACCGTAGAGTTGCTTTTTAGCTGCGTTTAATTCGTCAGAACTCCACCCTATCAAAGCTGAGCTTCTGCTTTCTTCCTCGCTTGCAGGGAGGTTTTCTGTTTGGGGTGTTTCTGTTTCTGTTTCCTCAATGAATGGACTTGCTGTTGCTACCGAAATCACTAAATCCCAAAGAATCAATTGAGGAGCAAATAAACTCAAAAATATTCCCAATTGTTGGGCGAGTGGCTCAAGTTCTTCCCAAGTTAAATCAAAAGCGGCTTTAACTCCTAGTTGAGTTGAGTTGAGCGTTTCCCGATTTTGTAAGGATTCTTCTGCTAATTTGCGATCGCGCAATCGCCCAAACATGATATCTAAAGATATATCCGGATCGCGTACTAAATAGCCTCCCACTAACTGTATTCCCAAAGGCAAATATCCCAGACATTCACAGATTGCTGCTGCGGAATCTGGTTGCTTATCAACTCGCCTGTCTGTTTTCCCTAACAATCCTTTTAACAGTTGTACTGCTTTTCCTGGTTCTTTTTGTGGCGAGAGAACATCTAAGGGAATTTTTTGAATATAACTAGGGTCTAAATTTTCCAGTCGAGTAGTGATCAAAACTAGAAAGCGGTCATCGGTGGGAAAAACTTCTCGCAGCTCGCCTAAGTTGGTTATGTCATCGAAGATAATTAAAATGGGCAACCTAGCTTCAGGATATTGCGACCAACACCAAGCAACTTGTTCTTTAAGGCTTAATAGTTTTCCTCCTTGTTCTTGAGGAATCTCAAAACCGAATTTGACGAAAAACTGCAAAACTTCAGCAGCGATACTAGTTATCCTAGCATTGAACCAAGCAATTCCAGCATAATCTTGTTGATATCGTCTGGCGTATTGGGTGGCTAATTCAGTTTTGCCTACACCTCCCATCCCAGCAATAGCGATACAACCCCCACGGTGCAACTCTTGATGCAGCATTGCCAATTCTTGTTCTCGCCCGACAAAATGGACAGAACCACGATAAGGGATATTATATTTTGTCAGGCTTAACTTTGTCCGCGCCTCCTCGGACGACTGTAGTCAGTTAAATGTAACTGGGGCGTTAAATGTATTTCCTTGAAAGACGTTTTTTATTTCATCTGCCAACTTTTGATAATTAATGACACTTGGCTGTTGTGGCTGAGACTTCAAATTATCGGCTTGTTGTTCTATCGATTGAATAAACTTAGGATTTGGTTCGGCTTTAGCTGCTGTTGCTAATTCTTGTGCAGCTTGAGCTAGTTCAGGATTAGCCTTAGCCGCAGATTCTACTTCTAGTACAGCTTTGCCATAATCAAGTGCTTGCTCTGGGACTTTCTCTATAGCAACTACAGTATTGGGAGAGTGTTTGTTTAGCTTGACGATAAACTGATGAGTTTTATCCCATAAAGCTTCGCCTACCTTTTCGCCTGTTTTTTCTAGCGCTTTGGTGGCGACTACAGAGCCGATTGCGATCGCACTAGCGGTAAGTGGTTCCATATAGTATCTCTAGCTGGTGGGATTTTATTTACTTGTACACCACATGAGTTGTATTCTCAATTTCGGAGTCAAACTAAAAAACTCTTGATTTTCAACAGCCAGTCAGTACCTACCAAGAAGCCTCTGAATCCAAGCTAAGCTCGTGTGTATCTATACACTATCATAGTGAGAACGTAAAATTATTGTAGTGCGGGCATCTTGCCCGTGTTCCATATACCTGTGTAACGCGCAACAGCATATCCTTGGCTTAGATTAGGAATATACCCTTTATTTCCTAGCCGTTTCGAATATTTTGTTTATTTCGATTATTGCATTTGTTTTGTTGTACTAATATAATTGTGTACGAACCACACTAACCAGCTTTTCAGAGTCCCATGATTATTGCAGGGACAAGTTATTTGATTTAGGTATAACAATATGCCCAAGAATTTGCTAGTGACTATTGACACTCCAGCAAAACCTTTTGGTGATCGAAAAAGACAATCAAAGCAAAATTACGAAAAAGTTACACACCAACTAGTTAGCGCAGACGGGACACAAATACCTATTTCGGATGATGTGTTTAAAGTTTTGCTAGAAATCGTACCAATACTGGAACAAGGTCAAGCAACAGTAACTATTTCACCAAATAGTGCCGAAATATCTACTCAACAAGCAGCGGATATTCTCAATGTTTCCCGCCCCCATCTTGTAAAACTGTTGGATAATAATGAAATTCCTCATACAAAAACGGGGACTCATCGCAGGATCAAAGTAAAAGACTTAATGGATTATAAGGAAAAAAAAGATACTCAGTGTCGCCAATCACTTCGCGAGATGGTAGAGATTATGCAGGAAACCGGTTTATACTAGTCCTCGCGTGAGTGAAGAGTTGGCACTATAAACCTCTAAACAGCATAGACAGCATGAGAACCTATTCTTTCAGACCAAAGTGCTGCATCAGCTTGTTTCGCTCTTAACTGCAGGCTTGTTACAAGTAAATCATCACCTATCTCATATTCCCCTGTTTCAACATTAATCGAGATAATTTTCCCGATATTTTCTGGGGCTTCGACTTGAGGACGAATACTATTTTCATAGAGTTCTTTGCCACGTCGGGTAATTTCTTCGTCATTCAGTTTAGGCTTGGACATACAGTCAATATCCTCCAGTCAATTCTGTTCTATCTTGATTGTAAAGCAGAAAGTATAATGGTATAAAATGTTGTATTTTTGATCTTAAACTCGCTTAGGCTGCACGCAGAAAACTATTGACCACAATTACGAGAAATTAATAGTTTCAGCACCCTGTTCCATAAAGATGCTCAAAAGATCACATTGATCCAGTAAATCAACGAAAAAGATACCGTTTCAAAAAATGTTTACGACACATGATCTGTAAGGGCGAATGGCATTCGCCCTTACACGGGTACACACGGTTATCTGGCGCATTTTTTTAATTGGTATAAAGTTTTTTAGTTGTACTTTAAGTGCGCTAAAGCGCAACTACGAACAATGGGTGATTTTTCTAACCCCTTAAAAACAAGTGGTCTAATCATCTTCTAGCAAGGTCATCCAGACTTCAAATTCTCGCTCTTGCAAGTCAGCTAATTGACTATTTAAGCTTGATAGTTGCTTGTGTAATTCTTCAGCAACCTGGAGCATTCCCGCTTCTTGCGCGATTCTTAGCTGATTTTCTTTAATTAAAATTTGTCGAATTAAGTTGTCTTCAACACCTGTTAAGTCGTGATGTTGAGCAATCATAAGAAATACGCCCTAATGATTTGTGGTAAGATTGGCCTTACCGTGTGTGAGTGTTTGGCAATTTTATCAAAATTGTGCTCGTCTCCAAAAGACTGGCACGGTTAATGGCTTGTTTATTATTACCCCATATAGTAAAGTCCAGTCTGCACTTGCTATAATAAGAGATTGGTCTATTTTTGATGAGAACATATGAGACTTCCTATTGTTGCTATTATTGGTCGCCCGAATGTGGGCAAGTCAACGTTTGTCAATCGCTTAGCTGGTCAGCAGTCTGCTATTGTTCATGATGAGCCTGGAGTGACACGCGATCGCACATACTTACCCTCTTATTGGGGCGATCGCGAGTTTGTGGTTGTGGATACTGGTGGTTTAGTCTTCAATGACGACACAGAATTTTTACCCCTGATTCGTCAACAAGCAATGGCAGCACTAGCAGAAGCGAGTGCTGCTATTTTTCTGGTGGATGGTCAAACTGGACTAATACCAGCAGATCAAGAAATCGCTGAGTGGTTACGTCAACAACCTGTACCAGTTTTGCTGGCTGTAAATAAATGTGAATCACCAGAACAAGGTTCAATTCAAGCCGCCGAATTTTGGGAACTTGGATTAGGTGAACCTTTCCCAATCTCTGCTATTCATGGTAGTGGTACAGGAGAGCTACTCGATGAGCTAATCACTCATATCCCATCTGTACAAGACGTTCCAGAAACCAATGAAATTAAAGTGGCAATTGTGGGACGCCCAAATGTAGGGAAATCGAGTTTATTAAATGCTTTTGTGGGGGAACAAAGGGCAATAGTCAGCCCAATTTCTGGTACAACCCGTGATGCTATTGATACCGTGGTTGAACGCGATGGTCAAGCTTACCGCTTAATTGATACAGCAGGAATTAGAAAAAAGAAAAACGTAGAATATGGTACCGAATTCTTTAGTATCAACCGCGCTTTCAAAGCAATTCGTCGAGCAGATGTAGTCTTACTAGTAATAGATGCTGTTGATGGTGTTACTGAACAAGACCAAAAATTAGCTGGAAGGATTATTGAAGAAGGACGAGCTTGCATCCTTGTGGTTAATAAATGGGATGCTGTAGAAAAGGACTCTTACACGATCTACGACTACGAAAAACATCTGCAAGGAAGGTTACATTTTACAGAATGGGCAGAAACTATCTTTGTCAGTGCATTAACTGGACAACGGGTAGAAAAGATTTTAGAGTTGGTCAACACTGCATACGAAGCACACAAACGCCGTGTCAGCACTTCAGTAATTAACGATGTATTGGCAGAAGCTGTACTCTGGCATTCACCCCAAGTCTCACGCAGTGGGCGTCAGGGTAAGATTTACTATGGTACCCAAGTCAGCACTCAACCACCTACAATTGCTTTGTTTGTCAACGATGCAACACGCTTCAACGACAATTACCGCCGCTACATAGAACGTCAGTTCCGTCAACAACTAGGGTTTAAGGGTACTCCAATTCGTTTACTATGGCGGAGCAAAAAAGTTAGGGAAGTCGAAAGTAGCAATCTCAATCGCGCAACCCGTGTTTAAAGATTAAAAATGTTGATAATTATATTCAGGATTTTTAATTTTTATGGATTTACTGCGATCGCTACCACTTGGGCTTTACCTAGAACAGCCACAAACTTGGTTACACAAACTTGATCCGCGAGTTAAAGTTGTTTGGCTAATGAGCTTTCTGACAACCTACATCTTGGCAAACAACTTGTGGCGTGTCTTGCTGGTGATACTATTAATCACTATTACGTTAATAGCCAGGATTCCTAGACGGGTTTGGCAGCAACAGATGGGCTGGCTATTAATATTGTGCTTTTTTGTGTTGTTAATTGCTGCTATTAGTCCTGATGGATATGGAATAAATTATCAACCACGCCTACCTAGTACTGAGAGTGCGCAGCAGGTATTCTCTGGAGTCTCCGCTGATAAAAAAGACCATAAAGAATCGCATATTGCTCAACCTAAAAGTGCTAAAAGCTACAAATATATCCTATTTAGCCAGGGACCATTCACAGTAACTCGGCGATCTTTTGATTTAGGGGTAAGCTTAAGTACGATTTTATTTACTGTAATTTACAGCACGAATCTGTATTTGCTTACAACAGCACCAGAAGAAATTACAGCTGGTATGGAAGACTTAATGCAACCCCTCAAGAAACTAAAGGTACCTGTCACTGAAATAACTTTAATGTTAACTTTGTCTTTACGGTTTATTCCTTTAGTTTTAGAAGAGTTCCAAAATCTAATTCGCTCTGTTATGACAAGAGCAATTAATTGGAAAAAACTGGGATTTAAAGGAACAGTTAAAGTATGGTTAATTGTAGCAGAGCGACTTTTGGAAAATCTGCTCTTAAGAGCCGAGCAAATGGCTAATGCAATGGTGGTGCGGGGATTTACTAGCCCTAATGAACATCGAGTACAATGGCATGAATTACGTCTAACTAGACGCGACGCCTTTGCTATAGGAATTTTAATATTATTTTGGGGAATTCGTCTAGCAATAGGGACTCAATTGCCGTAGGGCAATTGCCGTAGGGCAATGGGCAAGGGGCATGGGGCATAGTATCGTAGGTTGGGTAGAGCGATAGCGAAACCCAACAAATCCCAGTCAATGTTGGGTTTCGTCCCTCAACCCAACCTACCTTCTACCTTCAATTTGAGTTTTTAGCTTGAGCGAGCAGTATCGCGTCCCTTTATATTTCGTTGGGTAACACGAGCATTCAACCCAATGCCCAATGCCCAATGCCCAATGCCCCTTGCCCTATGCCCCTTGCCCCATTTGCTTTTCCTTATCCAGTCTACGCTTTCTGGCGTAAAGCTGAATGCTAGCAGCCATAGCAATAACCAGAGCAACGATAACCCAAGCTGTGATATCAGTGGGTAGATTATTCTTGAACACAGCTAGCAACACGATTACCACTAGCATTACAGTAGGAGCTTCATTCAAAGCACGTAACTGCTGACTAGTCCAGCGACATTCGTCTGCTGCTAGCTTTTTCATCAAACGACTGCAGTAATGATGATAACCAAGCAAAAGGACAACAAACAGGAGTTTAACGTGCAGCCAACCTTCTTTAAGAACGTCTGGTTCTGTCGTCAGTAACCCGATCGCCATTGCTACCGTCACCAGCATTCCTGGAGTTGTAATGATGTTGTAGAGGCGTTTTTCCATTATTTGATACTGGTTCTTCAGTATCGTACGTGCTGGTTCTGGTTCTTGGTTTGCTTCAACGTGATAGATAAAAAGACGTACCAAGTAAAATAAGCCAGCAAACCAAACGACTATGCCGATAATGTGAAACGCTTTATACCAGGAATAAGCCATAAATCGTAACCTATCTATAGTTTTTCGGTAATTTGACGCACACCCCTAGTGCTATTAACTAACACGGACGAAGGGCAAAAGGTCTTCAAGAATTGTTTCATGATAATGTTCTTGAGGGTAATGCCCAACGTTGTTAAGTTTAATTAACTCTCCCTGGGGTACGGAGTTGACAAAGCTTTGCGCCATATCTACGCTTAGCCAAGGATCAATCATCCCCCATAAAACCAAAATTGGCTTTTGCCATTGTTTAAAGCCAGATTCAATTTCTGCCATGGCTGACTTTAATTGTAGATTACGAATAGTGGCTAACAAACCTCTTCCAGCAGCAGAAGTTGTTAAAAATGGTTTGCGGTAAACATCCAAATCCTCATCAGCTATACGGTATCGGCTACCACCTTCTAAGGTACGATCAACTAGTAGGGGGTCTTGGGTAATCATTTCACCAGCCAATGGTAAACCCATTTGCTGGATTTTCCAGGGTACGTTTGCTGTAGTTGAAATTGGTGTATTAAGTATAACTATGTTAGCAATTCGTTCTGGGTGACGTAAGGCGTACTGTAGTCCTACAGAACCTAAGAACCCTTGAACAACTAAGGAAAAACGTTCTAGTTCTAAGGTTTTTATAAATCCTTCTAATCCTGTGATAAATGCATCAGGCGTGTAAGCAAAATCTCTTTTTTCTGGTTTTGCTGAGAAGCCATAACCGAGCCAATCCGGTGCGATCGCTCTTGTTCCTTGTTCTGCTAAAGCGGGTATAATATTTCGCCAACTGTAACTCTGTGACGGTAACCCATGCAGCAATACCACGGGTAGTAAATCAGTATTTCCTATAGGTAAACTCTCACGGTAAAACCATTCGAGTGCCCCGACTTTAATTTTATTTTGTGTTATTGACATTTGAATCAAAAGCCTCATGCAAAGGCAAAAAAGCGGGGACAGTTATTAGCGTCAAACTGTCCCTCGCTAGGGTGAACAAATAATACAGCTAGCGCGGAAATAAAAATGCCGGTCAAAATTCCTGAAAAGGCTATGTCATAAGCTTTTGGAATTTTGAATTTTTAATTCCGCAAAGCGGTAGTAGTTTGTCGTTTGGAATCATTGGAAATAATCATCTCATGAATTGCGACAGCTGTAGCGGGTGCTAGTAAAACTCCGTTACGATAGTGTCCCGTCGCCAGGAGAACATTACTAAATCCTTGCAATTTCTCTATTATAGGTGCTGGGCGTCCTTCAGGGCGGGGACGTAATCCTGACCAACTACGGATAGTTGTTGCTTTAGCTAAATCTGGGCAAAAGCTAATTGCTTGTTGTTTGACAGAATCTAGCATTTCTTGATTGGGTTGTATCTCCTGAGTGTTAATAGGAAACTCAACTGTTGCACCCACCCAGTAATCTCTACTCCCCACAGGGACTATGTGAACATCATTACCAGTAATGGCTGGCTGAAAGTCAGGATTCCCTAAAGAATTTTCTAATGAGACTTGTAAAGCTTGTCCAAGTACAGGGCGAACGTCAACTATCTGTTTTAATTGTGATGTTAGGAGGTTGGAGCCTAGCCCAGCGGAGACGACAAACCAATCACCTGTAATTTTTCCTTGTGTTGTCTCAACTTCTGAACAAAAATGTTCATCGTCGCCGCGCTGGCAAGCAAGAGGTAATACATCAACACCGAATTTGAACTCAACACCATAGTGTCTTGCAGCATCGACTAGAGCGAGTGTTAAGGCTGTTGGATCAACTTGGCGATCGCGTGGTGAATACACAGCACCAATGATTTTCTCGT
The DNA here is from genome assembly GCF_017591665.1 of Aetokthonos hydrillicola CCALA 1050. Taxonomy (GTDB): domain Bacteria; phylum Cyanobacteriota; class Cyanobacteriia; order Cyanobacteriales; family Nostocaceae; genus Aetokthonos; species Aetokthonos hydrillicola. The sequence continues at coordinate 9,317 of NZ_JAAKGC010000088.1, forward strand.
TACGTATCTGGGGACATGTTTTTTGAAGCTTAGCTGTGTCCCATATTTCTAAGGGGAAACCTTGAGAATGGCGAATTTCCGCTAATTTTTGCCATTCTGTTAAATCTTCTCCTTCAAAACAAAGACTGAGAATTCCTTGGCGATTAAAAGGGATGGTTTGATTTGTAAGGGCTTCAAGTTCTGGTATCCAAGCTTCATAGCGTTCGATGCTAGTCTGTCGTAAGCGCCAAGCCTTACCCTTGATTTTTTGGCTAATGACGCCCATTAAAACGCCTAGCGCTGCTTTTGTAGATGTTTGTGATAAGTAACTGGAGGGTGGTTGTTTGTCAAAAACTGTCACTTTCAGATCTTTGACTTGGCTAAGTTCATAGGCGATCGCGGCTCCAACCACACCGCAACCGATAATAACTACATTCATGGCTCGTTTGTTTTTGGTGGTTAGTTGTTAGGGATAATTTCTACAACTAACCATATATATGCTGTTAGTTTCACGTTTTTGAACGTGGTTATCTAACAACTATGACCTACTAACTATTGGTTTTTGGAAGCAGTTGTAGGAATTTATCAATATCTGTATACGCACCTTGGTAGTTATTTAAGGCACCTAGAGAGTTGCCCGTAGTAGCTGCTTGATCGATTTTAACTAGGTGGTCAAATAAACTCCGTCCCAGCTGACGTGCTATTTTTTGATCTTGAGGCAGAAGATTGGCAGCAATATAAGTCATATTTAACCTTGCTTCTGCCATCGGTCCATGGATAAAATTGCCTACCTTTACCCACTGTTTGTTTTCGATGAGCTTTTGTAGTTCCTGTGCGCGATCGCGCACAGATTGAATATCAGGCACGTACTCCTGAATTTTTTCCAGTTGCGCCGGTGTGTAGGTTGGCGGTGCTGTCGCAACAGTTGGGCTACCACAACTAATTAAGAATGTAGCCACGATGACTAGAATTAATGACAAAAGAGAGCGTTGACGCTTCATAAACTCAGCTTATTCGTCTACTGATTAACAGTGTCATTTTAGAACGAAGAGTGTAATTTCTCGTTCTGTTCAGAAACTAATTTTCGCTAAAATCCTTCCTTCGTACTTAAATTTTCTGCGAAAAAGCACCTTTGAGATTTTTTCAAAAAAAATTAAGTACAATTACTTAAGATACTAATTGTCAGTTTATGAAAATAGCAAATAACCACTACTATGCGGCATCTAAGTTTATACCAATTTTAGACTAAACGCCACACAATCATCCTTCTGGAGGTTTTTCTCTCGTCGATAACATAGGAGTTTTTTCGTGAACGCAGCTGAGATGGCAACAAATCTTGAATTCGCTAGCAAGATTGCTAATGTAGTTAATCTGTTCAAATTCGAGTTTCCTGATGCTAGATCAGACTTGAAACCCTGGAAAAATGATCCAGAAACTAGGGATTTAGTTGATCCCGACTCTATAGATATTGGGTTTCACTTTCCTGGTATTAGCAAATCTTGGCAAAGTCGCAGTATTTTGATTCAAATCCGTTTTTATCAAGATCCGTTAAACAATATACATCGCGCAATAGGTGTAGAAATTGCTGGGTTTAATCATCTGGGTGAGCAATGGCGACTTTCTACTGTGGAAAACTGGAGCTTTGTTGGTGCTGTTCAGCCTTCACCAGAAATAGGGGAAAAGCTAAAAAAATTTTGCAGACAGAGTTTGGAGGTGTTCAACAAACCGAGTGCTTAACTTTTGCAGTCAGCACAATAACTTGATTTATAGGTGCTAGAACGTTTGCCAAATAGAGTATAACGATTATCGCGGATTTGTTCATACAGTTTATCGCCTACTTGTTTGACTCCTGGTAAGGCACGATATGTTTCCACGAATAGGCTCCCTAAAGGTAATAATCGTCCAATTTCCTCAATAGCTGCACTACCCTGCCAGCGTTTTTCAGGAGCATCTGCATCAATTAAAATCATACCTAACTCGCAATCTTGCGGTGTGATTTGCCAATTGGAAAGTTGCTCCTCATCTTGCATCGAAATATAGCGAAATAGCTTTCCTTGGTCTAAAGTTTCCAAGATTTGCACGCCTGTAACGCAGAGATTACAGTTGCCGTCGTAGATAACATAGTAATTCATGAGAGCGTATGTTATTATTTGTATACTTTTTTAATGCTTTTTGAGAAGCTTAACAGCGATAGTTCTGGGATAAAAGTGATGCCAGAGAAAAAAGTTTTAACAATTGATTTTACTCAAGAAGATGCTTGTTCAGGGATTTTTGAGCGATCGCCCTTAATTTCAAGCCACAGAACCAATTGGGATGGTATTCGCCTAGATTATTATCGACACCCCCCTCATGAAACACCAGAACATACCTCTCCACAACATATTATAGCTATTTGTCTCCATCCAGGAGTAATCAAAGCAGAGCGGATGTTAGACGGACGTACTCAAAGCGAACAAATGACTTATGGTGATGTTATTGTGATTCCTGCAACAAGTTATCACAAAGCAAGCTGGGAGTCGGAAGGAGAATTTTTACTCCTAAGTCTAGAAAGAGATCTATTTAGCCGTACTCTTTCTGAATCAATAGACTTACAGCGATTTGAGATTATACCACACTTTGCTTCGCAGGCTCCCCTGATTCACCATATTGGATTAGCACTTAAATCAGAATTAGAATCTGGTATTAAGGGTGGTCATATTTATATCGAATCATTAGCGACTACTCTGTGTATACACTTATTGAGACATTACTCTACATCCTTTGCATCAATTTCTAGACACTCTCAGGGGCTCCCTCAACACAAGCTAAGACAAGCAACTGAGTATATTAATGAAAATCTAGAAAAGGATTTAACATTAAATGAGCTTTCCGCAGTTGTTGGAATGAGTATGTATCATTTCTCTCGTTTGTTCAAACAGTCCACAGGCTTTTCTCCTCACCAATACGTTCTAAATTGTCGAATTGAGAAGGCAAAAAGGCTATTGATTCGAACAGAGGAAGCAATCGACCAAATTTGCCAGCAAGTAGGTTTTCAAAATCAGAGCCATTTCACAAACGTATTTCGCAAACTTTTAGGCACAACTCCTAACGCTTACAGGAAACATGCCAAAATTTAGCGAAATTGGTAGCTCAAAGAGTAATAGTAAGCCGTTACACATTTAGTTTTTATACAGGACGCGGGCAAGATGCCCGCACTACAATAATTTTACATTTTCGCCTTATAAAATTTAGCTGCGCATCAGCTTACCTTAAGGCTACCAAACCTCGGCATTTCTCATGTATTGCTTTTATAGTACTTTTGTACTAAAATATAAGAGCAGATATCAATTACGCAGGCGTTGCGTCTAGATCACAAGAATAACTTCGTAGGGTTTAGGGGGAAAGGTACAAACTCTCTTTAGACCCTTTTTTTATCAAAACCTCGCCCTTGAACTTAAGACGAGGGTGGGGTAAGTGCATTTTGTTGTAACAAGCGAGCATGAATCTCTCTCAATTGCTCTTGAGTATTAATTGGCGATCTAGGTTGTGGTAATTCTGTATTAGGCCAGTTAGATAGATCATTACAAGGACATAACTCAGAAGGCATACCTATACTATAAACAGGGATTGGCAAAGAACAACGACAGCAAATATTCATCTCCCATGCAGGTGTGAGCAATTCGGCAATAGTTTCTTGCGTACCTTGTAAATAACAATCCCTAGCTCCATTAGAAATAATTTTTTGCCAAATCTCTTCAAATTCCTCACTATAGCGATCGCCTTGAATCACCTGTTTAGGCTGCATAGTGGCTGCACCGTTGCCAACCACAACCTTCTTTCCTAGTTGGAACCAGTAAGCCAAGTATTGCTTTACTTCTTGTTGTGATGCCATAAGCTTATTTGAAATTATATATACAGCATAAATAAAAATTAGGGGACTGGGGATTGGGGATTGGGGATTGGGGATTGGGTACTGGGATTTACAAGCATATCAATTTATAAGTTTTTCTCTGCCCCTGCTTCCCCTGCTCCCCCTGCTTCCCCTGCTCCCCCTGCTCCTACTGCCTACCCCCTAACCCCTTGTTCATCTTCCTTCACTGGTAAAGGGGCGCCAAGCAAACTCAGATTCAAAACGTGACCACCAGTAACCAAGTAAACGTCCTGGCAGATAGAACCTAAATGGCGTACCAGGGAACCTAGGCGATCGCGGAACTTCCTTCCTATAGGATAAGCTGGTACAACTCCCCAACCGGTTTCCTCTGCCACAAAAATCATATCCGCCGCAACTAGTTGTACTGTTTCCAAAAAATCTTGAACAGTATCTTGCCAGCTAATATCGTCTTGTTCTAAAAAATTAGTCACCCAAGTCCCCAAAGAATCTACCAAAAGACAGGTATTTGGCTTGGCATCAGCCAATGTAGTAGATAATTCATAAGGGACCTCCAATGTTACCCAGTCTTGGGAACGCCGTTTTTGGTGTTGTTGGATGCGCAGAAGCCACTCTGGATCTGCAGGCACAAGAGTCCCGGTTGCCACATAAACAACCTTTTTGTGCGACTGCATCGCTAGAGTTTCTGCCCATTCACTTTTACCAGACCGAGCTGGACCTATTACCAAGGTGAGTTTACTCACAGTTGTTTCCCAAGTATCTTAATATTATTAGTAGGGGTTGCAATCTTTCACCATAATTTGTAATGTCACGGATGGGATTTCTTCCCATATAACTTTTAATAGAGTAAATTACCACCAAAATCGTTAATGCAACTACTGAGAAAATCTACATCTTATACTTTGTCCAGGGGTTATGTTGAAGTTATATATAACTCCAAGATAATCCATACCCCCTCACCATAGAAAGGTGAACGGTAGTCCAGTCAAGGACGACATACCGCAAGAAAATCCAACTCTAGTGGGAGAGGTTTCCCGTAGCGCTCGTGCAAGGGGGCACAGGCAACTTTCAGAGAAACACACTACTCAAATCGGTTAACCTGCATCGGCAAGTTTCGTTCCTAAAGAGCTGACTTGTCTAAGCAACAAAGCTCACTTGGATGAGCGTCCTAAAGAAGAAGTCAGGAGACAGGAGTCAGAAGTCAGAATACACCGCCCATAAAGGGATGATGTTTTAACACTCATTTTCAACCCCTGTCTGGGAAACGAGTAGATAAGGTTTTAACCCAATAATCATTCTGACTCCTGAATTCTGAGTGCTGACTTCTGATACACATACTGATAGCGGATTTTAGCCTAAACGCTAAAAGAAACACCAAAAGGCATAGTAAACTTTCGAGATTTCCTATGAAAGCAAGCTTAAAACGTATTGAGGCAACTATACATGATTTGGAAACTCGTGACATAAGTTCCAACGATGAACAAAGTAGTTCCCCAAAGCGCTCTTTCTCCTTCAGAATCAGCGTAGGAGCAAAAGAAGGCTACACAGCCGTGGATGATATTTTGCCATCTGAAGAGGAACTATTTACACCATTACACCAACAGAATTTACTGCCTCATAATTCTTCTGTCCAGACTTTTCCAGCACAATAAATCGCAGGCAAGACTCCCATCTTACCACAATTCAAAGCTCCCAGTTTTACGAGCCATCGTAACGCAGCAAATCCAGCATTGGCGATGAATCTTTTGCAAGAGATTCAAGATAAAGCGTTGTGTTGGCAGGTAGAACTGCAAAAAATCATCATCAAAATTCAAGATCTTTATATAGAAGGACCGATTGTCAACGGTTGGCTAGAGTCTCATGAAAAGGAACCAGAGCCAAAAGCAGCAGCAACTGCAACGCTTCGCCATGGAGAAGTTGAGCATCTGATAGACTATGTAGAAGAAATTTGTGCGAATGGTAAAAAAATAGCCTATCAAGCTCCCCGTGCTGGGTATCGTCTGTGTGGGTTAAATGCCGCTGGGGAAGTTTGGTCACGTCCCTGTCCTCCAGATCAAGTAGCAAGCGTTAGTATGGCGATCGCTCGTTACCAAAAACTACGCCAACTTTTAGGACGTAAACAATACCTAGAAACCCGCCTAACTCAACTAGCTGAAAGTCTTGTAGTTTTACACACCCATATCGCCGAAGTCTGAGATCGGATCAATTCCGAATATACTCGGTTGGAGACTTAAAATTTTTGTTCTACATTACCGTAAGAACCAGATCCTCTCATTGGATACAAGCCCAAGCATATTGCTGCTGAATATCCCATATTTAGAAAGCGCGGTAGTGTCAGTAGTTGGTACAACAGAGGAAACTTTGAAATTTCCTCAACGCGGGGAGACTGCGTTGAGGAATTTCTGTTTCAAGAAGCGAACCTCACAAGGTTATACCCTAATGAGGGAGGATAACCCAGTGACTTCCAATCGTTACTCCTGCACTAACAAGTAAATCAGAATCCTCAATCACTTCTATGCCAAGCACAAAAATTTCTGCCATTATCTGTACTCACAATCGAGATACCTATTTAGGCGCTGCTATAGATAGCCTTTTGGCTCAGGATTTTGCTGATGGTTTTGAAGTTGTGGTAGTGGATAATGGATCGATTGATCAAACTCGCAGTGTCGTAGAACAAAGAACCCAAAACCCCCTGCTCAAGTATGTGTTTGAGCCTACCATTGGCTTATCGGTTGCACGTAACACTGGAGCTAAAGTAGCTTGTGGGGAAATTCTGGCGTACCTAGATGACGATGCTGTTGCTAGCTCTCATTGGCTGCAAGCGTTGTATTCTGCTTATCAAAATAACTCTAATCTGGCGATCGCAGGTGGTAAAGTTACCCTGTTATGGCCTGATAATATCGAACCTCCACGGTGGTTATCAAAAGGATTAGCTGTTAACTTAGGTGCATATGATTTAGGAGAAAGTATAATTTTTATAGAAAATCCGGGTTTAACCCCTAGAGGATTAAATTACTCGCTCCGCCGCAGCTTTTTAACAGAAATAGGAGGTTTTGATACTCACCTTGGTCGAATAGGCAAAAAATTATTATCAAACGAAGAACTGCAGATGACTGAACTTGCCCTTCAAAAAGGTTGGCAAGTCGCTTATCTTCCTAACGCCTTAGTTGCTCACAATGTTTCCCCAGAACGTCTCAAACGTTCATGGTTTATTAATCGAGGATGGTGGCAGGGTATCAGTGAGTGTTATAGAGAACAACTTGCCGGGAAAGCGGGTATAGGTCAACTCCAGCTAGGTAGCGAAAGGTTTCTACGTGGCTTATACAAAGCATTGCAGTATTTTTCAGATCCAGCAGAACGTTTTGACAAATTAGTCTATGCCTACGGTCAAATTGGATACTTAAATGCAGCTATTCAGGGTCTTTTATCAAAGAAGGGAAGAGGTAGCTCTTAGTAGGGAGCAGGGGAGCAGAGGAGTGAGTAGATCCCCAATCCCCAATCCCCAATCCCCAATCCCCAGTACCCAATCCCCAGTACCCAATCCCCAATCCCCAATCCCCCATGCCCCATGCCCCATAACCTCCGAAAAGATATGAAAGTTCCAGTTTCCGTAATTATTCCAGCAAAAAATGAGGAAGTGAATTTACCAGCCTGCCTTGCCAGTGTCCAAAGGGCAGATGAAATATTTGTCGTTGATTCTCAAAGTAACGATAAAAGCGTTGAAATAGCGAAAAGCTGCGGCGCTAATGATGTACAGTTCCACTTTAATGGACGATGGCCAAAAAAGAAAAATTGGTCTTTAGACAACATTCCTTTCCGTAATGAATGGATACTGATTGTCGATTGCGATGAGCGAATTACTCCTGAACTGTGGGAAGAAATTGCATCTGCAATCCAAAATCCAGAATACAGTGGTTACTACTTGAACCGTCGGGTATTTTTCTTAGGTCACTGGCTTCGCTACGGTGGTAGATATCCTGATTGGAACATGCGCTTATTTAAGCATACAGCAGGTCGCTACGAAAACCTCCATACTGAAGATATTCCTAATACTGGTGATAATGAAGTCCACGAACATGTTGTGTTAGCAGGGAAGGCTGGATATCTTAAAAACGATATGATTCACGAGGACTTTCGCAACCTTTACCATTGGATAGAACGTCACAACCGTTATTCTAACTGGGAAGCTCGTGTGTATCTTAATTTACTTCTTAATAAAGATGAAAGCGGAACTATAGGTGCAAATCTCTTCGGTGATGCAGTACAACGGAAACGCTTTTTAAAAAAAGTGTGGGTACGTCTACCATTTAAACCATTTTTACGTTTTATTTTGTTTTATATTATTCAGCGTGGTTTTTTAGATGGAAAAGCTGGATACATCTATGCACGCCTTTTAAGTCAATACGAGTATCAAATAGGAGTGAAACTGTACGAATTACGCTACTGTGGTGGTCAGCTAAACACTAACATGACATCAACTGCTACACAGTCCTCCCTCACTGAGGAAGTTAGACAAACAGCAACTTATAATAACTGAACTCCTGAGAAATAAGGCCTTTTTGTGAAATCGCCCAACAGATGTTATGGGGATTTACTTTCTATTGTCGCTCTTGTCAAGAATGAATAATGACCAATGACTCGTTTGTAGATTTACGTAAATATGACCAATCCTGGTTTGATAGGGGGCGTCCTGGTTGGTATATTTTGTTATGGTGGTTTGTACAAGCGATCGCCTTCCCTCTCAGCCCTCATCCATTGAATAGCGTACGTTGCTTTTTGCTGCGTTTGTTTGGTGCTCAAGTTGGTAAAGGAGTTTTAATTCGACCAACCGCCCGCTTTTCCTATCCTTGGAAAATCTCTATTGGAGATTATAGCTGGATTGGAGATGATGTAGTTTTATACAGCCTTGATAAAATTAATATCGGAGAACACTGTGTAATCTCCCAAAAGAGCTATCTTTGTACTGGTAGTCATAACATGAATGACCCAGCTTTTGGTTTAAAAACAGCAAGTATTACCATTGGTAACGGCGTATGGATTGCAGCGGATTGCTTTATTGGGCTGGGAGTAAAAATTGAATCTAATGCCGTCATAGGCGCTCGTAGCAGTGTTTTTAGTAACATACCTGCTGGGCAAGTTGCTTGGGGAACGCCTTGTCATCCACGCTACCCTAGAAAAAGAGGGGTAGAGGATGAAAAAGATGGGCAGTATAGAGCAACAAACTACAATTGAGGGCATTTATGAGGTATGCATTGGTGTCAATGACCCAATTTGTGCTATTCAATATTGGGAGAATTTTGGTTATCGCATTGGTCAAGTTGGTGAGTTAACCGCATCTGTCGCGAAGCAATTGTATGGAGTAGATTCGTCTTTACGCTCGATTCGCCTTGATCACCAAAGTGCGGATCACGGCTTGATTCGTCTCATGGTTTGGGAAAACCCTACTAATGAAGGTTTAGGGATGACATCAATGAAAGTGAAGGGTAATCGTTGGGCAACAACCTTAACGACTGACATACTAAACATCCTAAATCATGTAGAAGAAGCAAAGGCAGCTAATTGGGCTATTAGGTACACCAACCCTCACTGGGAAGTTATTTACAATAAGCACCGGAAAAGTCGCCCTTTCACAGAAGCACCAGTAGGAGTGAGAGAAATGCTCATGGTGCAACCTTTAACTCGCCAGGTTCTTTTTCAAAGGTATGGTTATTCTCTGCCACATTACGGAATCATCAATGAAAGTTCTGCTTTCAAAACTAGCCAATTCACTCACATGGGCATGGTTATTCAGGATGATAGTAAGGAAACCTTGAAGTTTTATGATGAAGTTTTGGGTTTATTGCGTGTACGTGATGATGTTGAAACCAGTTATGAATCATCACTAGCAGGTAGAGAGATTTTTGATCTTCAACCAGGAGAAAAGTTTTTTGTAACTGCTTTTGATGATCCCCGTTCTTCCCAGACTGATCTATTGGCTGCACGTTCTGGTAGACTTTACATTATTCGATTTCCCAGTTCCGTGGAATTGAATTCGCGGTTTGAAGCAGCGCAACCTGGTAGTTTGGGGATGTGTTTGTACACTTACCGAGTCAAAGATATCAATAGCAAGCGGGATCAAATAACAGCCAGTCCTGTACAAAAATTTACAAACATCGTTAACAACGAGTTTGACGAGCCAAGTTTTTCCTTTGTTTCACCCGACGGATACTTTTGGACACTGCATGCAATCGACTAGTACCGCAAGGCGGAATTCACTCATTCGCTCATTCAAAATTCTGTTAGGAATACAGCGTAGGCTTTTCAGAGATTTTGAATGGTATGCTTATTTACGCCGCAGTGTACTAGATTATTTGAGATCTTCTCACCCGTTGCTTGCTGTCTGTTTCCTATTCTCTATCAATGTTTGTTGTAATGCAGTGTGTTTATTTACTCGTACTTAAAAATCGAACTTACTTTGCTATGTATACTAAAAAGCGCTTGAGAGTTCTGCTCAACCAAGCGCTCCTTTGGATAACTTTATACCAAATCACTGGGTTAATGCAACATTTAAAATGCACAATACTCCATATATATGAAGTATTTGCAAAAATAACCTGTGGCAAAAATATAGCGAAGTGGTATCACTCCTTGCACAAAATTAGAATACCGCTTCTGCAATTAAACGGGGAATCTTGAGAGTGACAGTTTCTCAACTGACACTAGTAGTACAGAGTAAAAATCAGTTACATCTTTATCTTAGATAGCAACAATACGGTTCTGAACAGTATATTTATAAATATTTGACAGATTGCAGCACAGACACGAAGATTTTTGGCGTTTTTGAATGTATATTTTATGCTAGTTGGGGGGTAACAACGCTGTCTAAATTTATGCAACAAAATAAAGTAAAAAAATCAGTAATTCCGGCAGCTGGTTTCGGCACTCGGTTATTTCCAGCGACTAAAGTTGTTAAAAAAGAACTGTTCCCGGTTATTGACAAAGATGGTAGGGCGAAGCCTGTGATTATGACGATTGTTGAAGAAGCAATCAATTCTGGGATCGAGGAGATAGGAATTGTCGTGCAACCAAACGACGAAGAAATTTTCGCAGATTTTTTTAAAAAACCAGCTTCAAAAGAACTTTTGGACAAACTTTCGCCTGCAAATCGAGATTATAACCAATATCTTCAAGATCTAGGTGAAAGAGTTACGTTTTTAAAGCAAACTGAACAAGAAGGCTACGGTCATGCTGTGTTTTGTGCTCATCAGTGGGTAAAAAACGAGCCATTTTTGTTGATGTTGGGTGACCATATTTACTCATCAAATACGGACAAATCATGTACGAGTCAAATTTTAGATGTTTATGAAAAAGGCAACCAAAGTGTTATTGGATTAACCAAAATGCCAGCAGAAATTATTCATAAAGCTGGTTGCGCAACTGGGGTTTGGCAAGAGTCAAATTCGCTACTTTCTCTTTCCAAAATATCTGAAAAACCAGAAATTGAGTATGCACGTAAGCATCTACGTGTAGAAGGAATGGCAGAAGATGAGTTTCTCTGTATGTTTGGATTGTACGTACTTACGCCAAAAATATTTGATTTCCTCAATGAACACATTCAAAAGAACTTTCGAGAGAGGGGTGAGTTTCAGTTGACATCTTGTCTCGATAGGTTGTGCCAAGAAGAAGGGATGACAGGATATATCGTCAAAGGCAAGTGTTTTGACACTGGTGTTCCAGATGCTTATCGCCAAACGTTGATTGATTTTCAGTCGTGAAATTAGATTCTTTTCCTCATGTGTAGCTAAAACGGCGTGGTTCTAGTAAAATTGTAAAGATACTACCCCGTGGATAATTATCTTCGACCGTGATAGTGCCTTGATGAGCCTTAACTGCCATTTTGCAAAAAGCTAATCCCAAACCAAGCTGTGAAACTTCTTGCATGAGAGTTCCAATTTCATACTTCTCAAAAATACTTTGCCGCAAGTTATGAGGGACTCCTGGTCCTGAATCAGCAACTTGTACTTTAGCACCTCCTACTTCTAAATAATCTGCGCGCAGGGTTAATTGACTATTTGAGGGTGAAAACTTAATTGCGTTAGAGAGTAAATTATCAAGCACTCGACGAAAAATAGCCGCGTCTGCTTTAATAACGCCACCAGGTTTGGGTAATTGACTAACTACGGTCAGATTTTTTTGGGCTGCGATCGCCTCCATATCTGAGACGGCGGACGTACACAGCGCACAAAGATCTACATCCGTATAGTTGAGAGTCATCCGACCAGATTCCAGCTTTGCCATAAGCAACAGACTATCAATTAACGATTGTAATTGTTGTGCAGCGATCCCCAGTTGCTCAAGATTCCGTTGGTAGTGTTCACTAGGCAAATCCGGTAACCGAAGAATATCAGTCGATAGAAAAATACTGCCGAGTGGATTGCGCAAGTCATGCACAATCATATTCACCATGTCTTCTCGCAGTTTAAGCAGCGCTTGCAATTGATCGTAGTGCTGTTTAATCCGCAACATAGAACGAATTCTTGAGCGTAACTCTAAACTATTGACGGGCTTACTAATGAAGTCATCTGCTCCACTTCCCAAACACTTAGCCAGATCTTCTTTAGCAGTCAAGGCAGTTAACATAATAATAGGAATTGCATGGAGTCGCGGGTCGCCTTTAATACGCCGACAGACTTCCATCCCATCCATCTCAGGCATCATGACATCCAGCAAAATTATATCTGGTTGAAAACTCCTAAGGCGAGCAAGCGCTTTTCGACTACTAGGAGAGTAGTCTAGATGGTAGTTTTCACCATCCAGTAACGTTTCAATAACGTCGAAGTTATCCGGTTCATCATCAATGACCAAAATACAGGGTTGAGCTTCCATAGAGAATTTCTGCTATGCTATTTTTTCAAAAGTTTTTGAATTATTCCTACAAGCTGTTTAAGCTTTATAGGTTTGGTCAAATATTCGTTAGCTCCTGCTGCTAAGCAATTTTCTTGGTCACCGGGCATAGCTAATGCCGTTAGTGCAATGATTGGGAGCCTAGTAAATTGTTTTTCATTACGTATGCGTCGGATTGCTTCAAGTCCATCCATTTCGGGCATTTGAATATCCATTAAAATTAAATCAGGTTGTTCCGCTAGAGCTAAGTTCACTGCTTGTTGTCCATTTTTTGCCAGTATGAGATGATATCCACGAGTCTCGAGATAGCTGGATATTGTATCAATATTTGCTTCATTATCTTCTGCTAACAAAATACTAGGAGATTTTAAGCCAGGCTCTGGTGCTGCAATCACAGCCGGGGAGTTAGAGTTGGTAAAATTTTCCAGATCTTCATTAGTTTGAACGAGATACAGCTCATTGCTAGTACGGTAGGGGATACGAACTGTGAAACAACTACCTTTTCCGAGTTCACTCTTTACACTCACCCTTCCTGCATGGAGATTAACAATCCTATGTACCAGTGCTAGACCTAAACCTGTACCGTTATATTGGCGATTAAGGCTACTATCTATCTGGATAAAGGGCTTAAATAGCTTGCTAATATTCTCAGAAGCAATACCAATACCAGTGTCATTAACACAAAAGCAAAGGCTTGGGGTAGCAACAGAGCGGCTATTGATTTGTTCATGAGATGTTTCGACAAAGACTTCTAGCCTTACAGACCCCCCTGAAGGTGTAAACTTGACGGCATTACTCAGGAGATTGATCAGTACTTGACGTAGACGACGCTCATCTAGTTGGGCACTATCAAGGTTATTGGAAATACAAGTCGTGAGATCGATATTTTTCTTCACAGCCATCTGTTTAATAAAGGCAAGGCTGTTCTCGCATAAGCTTTTGATTGAAACCTCACTTAGTTGCAGTTCTAGCTCACCGGATTCGATTTTTGACAAGTCTAAAATGTCATTAATTAACTCCAGTAAATGTTTACCACTCCGCTCAATGGTGGCGATCGCTTTTGCTTGTCGTTCATTAATTGAACCAAACACCCCTTCTATAAAACCTTCAGACATACCGAGAATCGCATTGAGAGGCGTCCGCAACTCATGACTCATGTTTGCCAGAAATTCATCTTTTAGCTGAGTGGTGCGAGCAAGCTCGACGTTAGTTTCCCTCAGTTGCTCATTCATCTGTTGCAGTTGTTCTTCAGCGTGTTTGCGATCAGTGATATCTATGATTGTTCCAACGTAACCGATAATACGGCCACTAGAATCAATTTCTGGAAGAGCTTGACAGTAGAACCAAAATATGATGCCGTCAGGCCGCACACACCTGCCCTCATTACGGTAGAATCGTCGTTGTGCGAATGCTTGCTCCCATTCCATAACAATGCGATCGCGATCTTCTGGATGTAAGATTTGTAGCCATCCCATCCCCAACCCGGCTTGTATTGATACGCCCGTCATTTCGCACCATTGCTCGTTGACATAAATACAGTTACCAGAAGTATCAAACCGGAAAATCCCAACTGGTGCTACTTCTGCTAAGGTTGCATAGCGACTTTCGCTTTTTTGTAGAGCCTCCTCTGTTCGCTTAAAATCTGAGATATCGCGAAGGTTAACTACCACTCCTGAAATAGTTTGCTGTGAATCGACATAAGGGACATAAGAGACACTTAAAAATTGTGGTTTCACATTTGGATAGTTAAACCACCTCTGATACCTAATAACCTGTCCAGTCAAACACCGATCAAATCTAGGCTTAACAAGGCTTTCAAATAACTCTTCACCCAAAACTTCTGTCATTGAATGTCCCACTACTTCGTTGTAAGATTTATTACACCAAGACAAATAAGCTTGATTAACAACTTCATAGATGTAGTTGCGATTTATCAGTGCAATTCCATCTTTTGCCGCTGATACAATGCGTTGATATCGTTGTAAAGTTGTTTCAATCTGCTTAAGCCGGGTGATATCTCGTCCAACGCTTTGAAACTCTACGAACTGTCCCTGTTTGTCAAATAGCATTCGATTGATCCACTGTGTCCAGCGAATTTCTCCATTAACAACTACCCGATTCTCAATCGTCACGGTAGGATTTTTAGGACTCATGCTCTTTACTAATTGAGCAACAGTACCCCGATCTTCTTGAAAAATGATCGGTTCGTAGCTTTTGCCTATAATTGCCTCGTGTTGTACTCCAAAATATCGGCAGAAGGCTTGATTCACAAACGTAACGGTTGAATCTGGCAAATACCGAGCAATCAGCTCTGTTTGATCTTCAACAATGGCTCGATAACGTTGCTCACTGACTTTAACTAATTGTTCCGCTTGCTTACGTTCTGTAATGTCAATATGGCAACCAATCATGCGAAGTGGATTGCCATCTTGATCCCACTCAATAACACGACCTGAACAGATAACCCAAACTGTAGAACCATTTTTATGGTGATATCTTACCTCGTTGTAAAAAGGTATTTGTCCACGACTTTTAACATGTTGATCGAAGCATTCAAGCACTCGTGGCAAATCTTCTGCAAAAATCAGCTTTTGCCAGGTTTCCGGTTTATTTGGCAATTCATCATATTCATAGCCAAACATCCGTTTGAAACTTGGACTTAAATACTCCTGATTGCCAAATATGTCCCAGTCCCAGTAACCTGCAAGAATGATTTCGAGGATATCCTCAAGCAGCTTTAGTTCAGTTTGAAGCTTTTGGGTTCGTAGGATCTCTTGCTCTGCGTGCTTGCGATCTGTAATGTCTTCAATTACAGCAATGAAATACTTTGGTTCACCCGATTGATAACGCACCAATGAAACTGTGAGATTGATCCAGACAATTGAGCTATCCTTTCGGATATAACGTTTTTCCATCGAATATGTCTGAATTTCTCCAGCCAACAGCTTCTGCAAGTTTGCCAGATCGGTTGCTAAATCGTCTGGGTGAGTAATGTCTTGGAAACTTAAGGTTTCAAGTTCAGCTTGAGTATATCCAGCAATATCACAAAACCGTTGGTTAATACGAATGAATCGTCCGTTAAGTGACACGTGACTCATTCCGACGGCTGCTTGCTCAAAGGTACGGCGAAACCTTTGTTCGCTCTCGCGCAAAGCTAACTCTGCTTGTTTACGTTCTGCTAGTTGTACCTGTAACCGCTCATAAGAGTTCGCCTGGTGAATCGCAATTGATATTTGCACCGCAAGTTGATCTAGCAAGTCCAGTTCAGAGGATTGCCAATCACGAGATGCGGCACAGTGGTGAGCGATCAATAAGCCCCATAACTGATCAGCAACAATAATGGGAACGACCAAATTAGCTTTTACTTCAAATTCTTCTAGAAGCTGCAGATGACAGTCGCTTAAGCCAGCCTGATAAATATCACTCGTTGCCCGTTTTATGCCTTGGTGATACATCGCTCCTGCTCCCTCTTGAAAGCAGGTGTCTTGAATATGCTTCCCCAGCGCTTTTGTCCACCCTGGAAGCACTGATTCCGCTACAATCATACCACTCATATCTGGTTGAAATTGATAGACTAGTACTCGATCAGTCTTGAGCAACTGGCGTACTTCTGTTGTTGCTAAGCACAGGATCTCTTTTAGATTGAGAGATTGACGGATCCGTAAGGCTATTGCACTAATAAGTTGTTGTTGTTCCCGACTTTGTTCTAGCTGTTGGCTCAGACGCATCCGCTCAACAGCATTATGAATTGAGAACTGAAGAATTTCAGGTGTGATTTTGTCTTTGACTAGATAATCCTGCGCACCGCTTTTCATCGCACGCACAGCAGTTATTTCATCTCCTTGTCCTGTTAGCATGATTACAGCGCATTGAGTATTGCTAACGTGTTTCCTCAATTGCTTAAGAAACTCCAGCC
Source organism: Aetokthonos hydrillicola CCALA 1050 (assembly GCF_017591665.1). GTDB lineage: Bacteria > Cyanobacteriota > Cyanobacteriia > Cyanobacteriales > Nostocaceae > Aetokthonos > Aetokthonos hydrillicola. Next base: position 25,963 of record NZ_JAAKGC010000088.1, read on the forward strand.
CATCTAGATCCGGCAACAGAAAATCTAGCAAAATGACATCAGGTATCTCCTGGTGACACCATTCCATTGCTTCTTTGGCAGTTCTAAACTGGAAAATACGATAAGTATACAAGCTATCCTGCTTCAAAAAGCGGCAAAATGCTACCTGATCTTCGGGACAATCATCAATGAGTACTGTGGTTAGGAGCAAGGGGTTTCTCATAAACGGACTTTCAAAAGAAATTTAACTTCTTTCACCAATGTGTAAAAAACCTCTCGTAAGTTGAGTAATACTTAAGCATGTGACCGTAAGTACAAGTATAACCACTAATAATAAAACATACGTAATCCTTGAAAGTCTTTAATAAGTCGGTATTATCCTTGAAATTTTAAAAGATTAAGTTTTCCTTCTATGGTAAAATTTAGTACAGACCTATAAAGATGAGAGGTGGATGTGGCACGCAAACGCTTAATTATCGAGATGGGGATGGGAGTAGATCAGCATGGTCAGGAATCAACCATTGCAGCAGCGAGAGCCGTGAGGAATGCGATCGCACACAATGCTTTACCCGGTGTATGGGAAGTAGCTGGTTTAAGTGATCCAAATGAAATGATTGTAGAGGTAAAGGTGGCAGTACCTTACCCAGAACAAGTCAGAGAAGATGAGGTTTTAGCTGTACTTCCCTTTGGACGCAAAACGCTGACTGTCGAGTCTGGCGGAATGATAGTCCAAGGTAGAGCCATTGATTCGCTCGACGATAAAAATGACGAAATGTTAATAGCTGTCGCTGCTGTGACAGTCTTAATTGAACAAAACTGATAATATTGTAGCGCGTGATAGGCTAAGGCGAGCCAACTCTTCCCTAAGCTAAACTAGAGGCATTGGAGTGGAAATCTCTGGCTGTGATTCCTAAAGACAAGTATTTATAACCACCCCAACGATAATGTCTCAAGAGAATAACCAATCGCTCCCGATTCAGGAGATAGACAAACTTAAACCAGTACATTTTGCAGATTTAATCAGATCCGCACAATTAGTCTTCGATCCAGCCGGCGGAGTCTCTGGAAGAATTAAACCAGTCAATTGGCAGGAGGAGTTTGGCATTCCTGCTGATGTAGAGAAAAATCTTAAAGCTCTAGGTGAAGAGTACAGATACGCATCCCCCCATGTTCCAATTGAAGTTGTATGGAGTAAATTAACTCCAGAGACTCGTATTTGGTTCATTGAGAATAAAGATCAGTTGTGGAAGCTTGAAGAAGCTTTCCCTGCTCTTGATGAAGACTAATTTAAAACAGGAGTCAGAATTCAGAATACAGGAGTCAGAATACACCAGCACAAAGGGATAGTGTTTAAAGAAACGTTTCACCCCTGTCTCATCCACTCATAGATGAAGTTTTAAACCTTTAATTATTCTGACTCCTGACTCCTGAATTCTTCTTTTTTAAAACCTGCCAAAATGGCACCTACGCTCTAAATTTACAGGTTACTTTATAGAAGGTAAACGACTTCAAGGGTGTTGTTATCAGGGTGTGTCACAATCATAAGTTATTGTTGTGATACACTTTTCAAAAACCAATTTTAAGCAAATAGTCTGTGTAAGAATAATACACTACTATTTGCTTAAATTCAAGAAAAATCCAAATAATAACTTTTGCATTTGCTGCATCTGGAATATCTAACGAGTACAGGTGTTATCCTTGATCTACATAACCCCCCTAAATAACGGGTAACTTCTGTATCTAATTCCTCAATCGCTTCAGCAGCAAATGTTAGAGTGGGAGCAAGACATGCGTCTGATGTAGTTGCTCCCACTCTTTCTATTTTTCAGATCTACTCCGCTTCTCCATAAGCCTGCCATGCCAAGTCTACCAGCCCATCGATGATGGCAGCGGCTACTATAGCATTACCTTTGCGGCTGTCGAGCGTAATACTAGGAACTAAAGAATCTCGTAACCGTTCTTTAGCTGTATCAATATCCAGGAATCCACCCGGCGTAGCGATAATCAAAGCTGGTCTAATTTCCTCTGCTTCAATTAAATCAACAAGTACCATTAGTGCAGTCTGAGCTTGACCTACTACAAA
>NZ_JAAKGC010000367.1 GCF_017591665.1 Aetokthonos hydrillicola CCALA 1050
TGTAATCTCAAATTAAACTTTTGTTCAATTTCTGGGATTGCCAACTTGCGCACCTCACCGGTAACTTGAATTTGTGAGTCTCGTTCTAAAGGTAAGTCAAAAGGCTCACTAGAGGCATTTATAACTACTACTGGTTGTCCTTTTAAGAAGTGTTTATCACTTACAGTGAATGAGCTTAAACCAACTTTTTTAATTGGTGTGCTTGTAATTGTAACGGTTTTACCAATAGCTTCTTTTGTTGTTTTATAATTTATTTCAGATGCGGTAACAAGTTGTGAAGGAACGTCATCATCTGGATTAACAAAGTAGGAGGCTCGAAAGAATACAGCTACTATTATCAATACTATCAATACTTTTGCATCCCACAGCCTTTGTAAGATATCTGTTGCAGGGGAAATACGATGATTATTATTCTGGTTTTTATCTGTTGTGTTCATAGCGTTGTAAGATTCAACTTTCTAATAGCAGTTAGTTACCCAACCAAAATCGAGAGCAATTATTTCCTTTTACTTGTCAATAATTGCTTTTTTTATTGTTAATTTGTTCCGTGACAGCTGATACAAACAGCTTTTACTAAATTAGATATTAGCAAGTTATGTTTGAAAAAACATTGTAACTGGAGTAATAGAAATAGTATTTAGATATGCTTTAATGCATATATTAATAGGCATATTTTTGCAAATTTGAGTAATTTCGCAATAATGGTAGAATGATGGGACAAGGGAGATGTTACTCCCCACAGACCCCATACTCCCTTAGGCAGAATTATTTTTCCGACCTGTTTTCATCGCACATTCCCCAAAACTTTTTGTAGGAAGGGGGTAAATTCTTTATTTAACCGAACTCTTCGGACTAATTGAGCATAACTATCGACCTCAACTTCTAACAGTTCTTCTTGCTGTTGTTCAAGCGCAAAACTTTGTAAGCTGGGATACTCTTGTTGTAACTGCTCAATTTCTGCTCGCAATTGTTCAATAGCTTCTTTGATTAATGTTTCTTCAGAATGGTAAACTTCTAAAGTAATCCTAGGTCGTTGATTTGCTTGAAGATATTGTAGAGTAGAATTGAGGGCAATAATCCTTGCATTTAGCTCTAAATAGCGTTGGCGCAAAGGCTGGTCACCGAGAAGATTCAATTGTTGTAACAACGGTTTAATGCTCAATCCTTGGAAGAGCAGGGTAAATAGAACCACACCAAATACTGTCGCAATTATTTTGTGTCTCTCTGGTAAAATCGTTGGTACACTTAATGCTAACGCGATAGAAACAGAACCACGCAATCCACTCCACCAAAGTATAATTTGATCTGGAAAAGGAATTTTTTGCACTTGTACGAAATCGCTCAACTTACTCAGAGACAAGATAGCGATCGCTCGCATCAAAATCATTGCAACAACTGTTACTGCAATGATTGGTAAATTCTCTCCTAAATCGGCAAAACGGACTTGATCTCCTATTAAAAGGAATACAATCGAGTTCACAAAGAACGCGAGAAACTCCCAAAACTCACTAATAATTATCCTTGTTCGCGAACTCATGCCAATGCGAGAGCCAAAATTACCCAAAATTAAGCCTGTGGTTACAACTCCAATCACAGCAGATCCGCCCAAGTCATCAGTAATTAAATAAGTAGCGTAGGCAGAAATCAAGGTGAACG
>NZ_JAAKGC010000368.1 GCF_017591665.1 Aetokthonos hydrillicola CCALA 1050
AAATATTTGTTGCCAGTACAAAGTTCGATACCGTGCTATATTCGGTTTTAGTTTTTGTTAAAAAACGACCTTAAGAGCAGGCAAATTTGACCAAGATAATCTTTGTAAAGATTGAAGCTTACTTGTTCTTGATACCTGTATCCAATTTGGCTGGGTAAAACCTTTTAAGTCGATTTGATTTGGTTATAATAGCCAAGTAAATAAAAGCTTTATATGCTTACCAGTATGAGGTTATTTGGTGCCTGTTAGAGTTCGTCAACACGTTAATCCATTAGCACAAAAGTATCGAACACCCCTCAATGCACTGGAGTGGGAAAAAATTTATACTCAGCCAAACCAGCCGCTACATATAGATATAGGCTGTGCTAGGGGACGGTTTTTATTAGATATGGCGCAGATAGAACCCAACTGGAATTTTCTTGGTTTGGAAATTCGTGAACCATTAGTACATGACGCTAATAAGTGGCGTGATGAGTTGGGATTGACAAACCTCCACTATTTATTTTGCAATGTGAATAATTCATTGCGTCCACTTTTATCTTCCCTTCCCAACAAAAGTTTAGAACGTGTTACCATTCAGTTTCCTGATCCGTGGTTCAAAACCCGCCATGCTAAGCGGCGAGTGGTACAACCACAATTAGTGGAAGAACTCGCAGATTATTTAGTGTCTGGGGGTGTGGTGTTTTTGCAGTCGGATATTGAGTTTGTCGCAAAGGAGATGTGCGATCGCTTTGCTGCACACCCTGCTTTTCATAATGTCAGTACAGAAAAATGGCTAGCTCAAAACCCGCTACCGGTTTCTACGGAGCGGGAAATCTTCACTCTTAATAAAGGTGAACCTGTTTATCGCGCAATGTTTCAAAAAGTGACAGCTTAAGTTTTTTCTGCATCTAGAGATGGGAATACTAACAGAAAGTACTCACCCCATATTGTAGATGAAAGCTTCATGTATTTTAGCAACAATATTTTTATTAACTAGCTCTCTGCCCACTTTTGCCTATCCCAGCAACTCCCAGCAATGGAAGTGGGACACAGAGAATATAAAAATGTCGGATATTAGATTTAACCCTGAATTTCTTATTTTGTCGGTTCCTGTACAAGATTCAACGGGGACAGAATTTGAGTTGACGGTACAGTGTGGCAATAACCAAAATTCCTACTATCACCAATTGGCATTACAAAGCAAAGTTGAAAAAACCGCAATAGACAAAGATTTGGTAACAACGCTTTGCACTCAAGCTTTTGAAAAGAGAGATGTCTATGTTCAGCAGCTGCTTTCAACTGAAACTTGTAAGCAAATCAACTGGGTATATGGTATCAGCAGCATACCAGTTGCTCTATATGGTGATCTAGCGAGGAAAAAAGATGGCGATCGCAATGGATTTGCTTGTGATTTGTGATACTGAGTTACATTCAAGGTGCGTTACGGCTTTTTATCACGCGTCCAACACTTGATTTACATTTCTTTATATAGATTTTTTAAGGCCAAAGAATGGTTAAATATTGTAAAGGATAATTTTTTTCTTCATGACCGGAGAGCAACACCTTGGGAATAGAATTACGCAGTTTCGTATTTCTTGACAGCCTGCAACCTCAACATGCAGCGTACATGGGAACGGTTGCCCAAGGTTTCTTGCCATTACCGGGAGA
>NZ_JAAKGC010000369.1 GCF_017591665.1 Aetokthonos hydrillicola CCALA 1050
CCAGAGATAGGAGATAAATCCCGGCTTGATGCGTTCGGCGTTCTCAAGGATCGGTGAAAACCGGCGATCAAGATGAACTCCCTTCATGACGTCCGCGACGTCGACCTTCTGAACCGTGCAGAGATTGGCGATTTCGTTCGAGAACGAAATCAGCGTCGCCAACAGCGAATTGGCCGTGTATTTGATCATCTCCGCGGTTCGCGGATCGGCACGGACGAGGTCGACGCCGTTGAATACCGAATAGAGCCGGTCAAGCGTATCGATCGACCGATCGTCGATGCCGCCGAGAACGATACGATCCGGATGCATGAAATCCTCGATCGCCTCGCCCTCGCGGAGAAATTCCGGATTCATACCCACTCCGAAATCCTTGCCGGCCTTCTTGCCGCTGTACTGTTCGAGGATCGGGAGTACAACCTCGGCCGTCGTGCCGGGCACAACCGTGCTTTTCACGACGACCATGTGATAGCCGGCCTTCTCTCTAAGCACCTTGCCGATGTCGGCCGCCACTTGGCGGATGTATTTCAGGTCGATCAGCGTTCCGTCGAACGGCGTACCGACCGCGATCATGGAGAGCTCGGATTCCAGCACCGCCTTGCGCAGATCGGTGGTGGCCGTCAGACGGGCCGGGACGTTACGGTCCAGCAATTCCTGCAGGCCACGCTCATAGATCGGCGGGTGCTTGCTTGCGATCATCTCGATCTTGCTAGGATCCAGATCCACGCAGACGACTTCATGGCCAAGTTCTGCAAGACAGGCCCCCGATACGAGACCAACGTAGCCGGTACCTACGATTGAAATCTTCATTACGCGTCTCCAGCGTCCCGATTTTCGGAGTACCAGACAAGGGACCGTTCGATGCCTTCTTCAAAACTAATCGTCGGCTCGTAACCAAGATCGGTGCGGGCCTTGTCGATCATCGGACAACGCCGGGTAGGATTATCAACAAGATAGTTCTTGTCGGAACTGACCTTGCGCACCACGCTCCCGGCATAGCCCCACTGCTTGCGGGCGAGTTGCGCGACGCTCTCGGCAAGTTGCGCCATCGAAATTTCCGGCTTGTCGGTACCGATATTGTACGATTCGCCTTTGCGGCCTATGACCAGGATCTTGAAATAACCGACGATCGCGTCGGTGATATAGCAGAACGTCCGCGTCGCACTGCCGTCGGACAGCATGATTATATCTCGGCCGGCAAAAACGTCGCGGGCGAAATCGGGCAGTACGCGGCGGTCGGAAATCTTGAGGCCGGGACCGTAATTGTTAAACGGCCGAGCGATGGCAATCGGCAAGTCGTACTGATGAGCGAAGTTTACGCAGAGCGTCTCGCCGTAGCGCTTGGACTCGTCGTAGCAGGCGCGAGGCCCGGTGCAGGAAACGTGACCGCGATAGGTTTCTGGAGTGGGAATATTCTCGGGTGTCGGATCGCCATAAATCTCGCTGGTCGAGTAGTAGAGAAATCCCGAAACCGGCTTGCCGGCCCGTTTCCGCTTGAGCGCAAACTCCAGAAGATGGCGCAGGCCATTGACGTTGGCGTCCATCGTCTCGATCGGATGCTTCCGGTAATAGATCGGTGAGGCGATCGAGGCCGCGTGGATGATGTAGTCGAAATCGGGGGTATCATCCGGAAGCGGGTTGGTTAT
>NZ_JAAKGC010000370.1 GCF_017591665.1 Aetokthonos hydrillicola CCALA 1050
CAGGAAAAACCACAAATCTTTACCAAAGTTCCTGGCATTTGAGCGAACGTTTATTGCTATCCGATAGTCTTTCTCATCATCTATTACGTGAACTGAATAGTGATCCTTACCAGGTTTTGCAGGAACACCACTAATCACATGTCCTTTGAGTACCGCGTAACCATTTTTAAGAGGCATCTTGATAATTCTCCAAGTGTGATTAGACACGACATTAGATATTACAGAGAATGTTCACCCGTGGCAAGGGAAAAGTGAAAGGTAATAATGAACTACCCCACCGTAAAGACGGATGGGGTTTCTAATTCCCCATTCGCTTTATTGGTAGAGTTTTGACGCTTCATTTTACCAAGTTGCTTCATCGATCCAGTATGCTTACGCTTCTTGGTCGAGTCAGTAGAGCTTGATAATCCGACATCTATGAGGGACGTTCCAACCCCCAGTTGCGATCCTGTCGCAACGTTGTACATAACCATCACCGAACCTTTGTCACGTTGTATTTCAAATTTACACTTATTACAAACGTGATATCGGTTAGAGAGTTCTGCCCATTCCTTATGAATCTTTCCACAATTAGGGCATCTTTGTGATGGTTTAATTTTTTTTGTAGGAAGTATCAGCATCAATCCTCCTTTTTGCTCAATCTTGTAAGCAATCATTTGGTTCAATGTTCCAAACCCAACAGAAAGAATAGACTTATTAAGTCCTGCTTTCTGTTTTTTTCGTTTACTTCCTTTTTTAGCTTTCCTAGTCATTTTAGACGTTTCTAGCTTCTCAGTTACGCCGATGTCATAACGACTAGCAATATCTGACGTAACCTTGTGCTGCCAATCTTTTCTTTGTAAAGCTACTTTAGCCTGAAGCTTAGAAACACGTTTTCTTGCCTTTTTCCAACGATTAGAAGCTTTAATCTTTTTAGTTTTATTTGGTGCGCGTTTTCTCCTAAGTTCTTTAGAAACCTTTTTGATTTTTTGTTCAGTCCTTTTAGTAAATCTAGGATTTTCAACTGCATCGAAATTAGAGCCATCATATAAAGTAATTGCTGTTTGAGTACCCAAATCAAAAGCAACTACATTTTGATACTCTAGTTTTGATTCAGAACCAAACCTAGACTCAAGGGTAGGCACATCAACCGTTATGGAAGCAAACCACTGATTTTTACTTGGTTTGTAGACAATAGTTAACGTGGTAGGAATTCCCCACTCTTTCGCCTTACCTCGCATTTTTAAGGTAATACCTAAGTCGTTTAAGGTCAATCTCCCATGTTTGCCATTACTATTAACCTTCCACCCAGATTTAGCTGGATAAGTCCAACCAGAATAATAACGAATTGACTTGAATTGTGGTAAACCTCGTAAACGTTGAAAAAACGAATTGTAAGCTAAATCAACTCGCTTTACTGTTGCCTGCATTGCTTGAGAATGAATATAAGCAAACTCTACCCATTCTTTTTTGAAATCTCGCAAGCAGTTTTGTTGGTCAAAGTAAGTAACAGTTTTTTTATTTTTCTTCCACTCAAAACGACGATGAGCAATACAGGCATTGTAAACGTATGCATGAACTCTTCGTGTTTCAAATAATTTCTGTTCTTGTTCTTTGTTTGGGTACAGTCGAAAAGTCTGCCGTTTAGTAACCATATATTACTC
>NZ_JAAKGC010000002.1 GCF_017591665.1 Aetokthonos hydrillicola CCALA 1050
TCTCGAGCATCTGGTAAACCTAAGTCTTCAAAAACATTTCCACAGCTAACATGAACATCATTTTGTTCAACCATTTTGTTACTCCTTCTGTTTAGCCGTTTCCTCTAAATAGTCTTTTTCCGCAATCCAACATTTATAGGGGTTTGTTGGGTTTCGCTATCGCTCTACCCAACCTACGATTCTGGCAATTTTCAATAACACACATCCACGCACACCATCAAATAAATATTGCAGTCCAATCCGGAATGCTGGAATTTGATGTTGTAGTCCTATTTAACTAAATTAAAACACTATACCGAACCACAGGCCATGCTGTTTGTTGCAGTATGGCTTTATATTTAGAAATTCCACATTAAATAATGTTTGATAAAGTCGTCTTGAAAAAGATCGGGCTATACAGGAGTCATTCGGGAAGCAATAGGTAGTGATATTGTACGATATTTTTTTCTTTCGGTAGGTGTTTGATGCCTTGATTGTCACATACCCACTATGGTTGCTTTCATGCAACTCGGCTTTTCTGCTAGGCTTCAATATAAATAAGCCAAAATGGCAGTTGACATAAACTTAGCAAAACGCTAAGTTACACATAGGGTTCACAAACCTGTTCTAGAAAGCATATACCACGGGAAAGGAATTGATATGGCTCATCAACTAATAGAAAGTCAAAATGCATATTATTTCTGTACAATCACTAAAAAAGTTTTATGGAAAGTATCCTGACGCCAAGTCTAGTTTGCTGACTTGGAGCAAATGTACAACCCTAGCTAAATGGCAAAATCTTGTTGAAGTGCGCCAAAGCTTTAATTCTGCTGACCAAGTTGGTAATCTCATTGTTTTTAACATTAAAGGTAATGACTATCGCCTTATTACTTATATTGACTTTCAAAAGAAAAAGGTATTTATTCGTAATTTCTTAACACATGCAGAGTACGACACAGACAAATGGAAAAAAGATGACTGGTTTACATAATAGACCAACTTACATTAAACTACTGCAAGAATTTCCTCCCCGACCTATTAATTCACAGGAGGAACTGCTAGCTACCCAAAGGGTAATTAATTCGCTGATTGACCGTGCTCCACTAACACCCGATGAGTCAGATTACTTAAATGTCTTAGGTACTTTAGTTTATGAATATGAGCAAACACAAGAGCCTATCCCTGATATATATGGTGTAGATCTTCTCAAGGTTTTAATGGAAGATAATGGGTTACGTCAGAAAGATTTAATACCTATATTCAAAACAGAATCTATAGTGTCCGCCATACTCAACAAGAAACGTAAGCTTACTAGCAGACACATTGAAGAATTAGCAGAGTTTTTTCATATCTCACCTGCGGCTTTCTTCCCTCTGTAGTGAGCATAGCTGCCTTATCTTAATCCAGCTCACCAAAATTTACCAAGAATCGACTGAGGGCTAGTACCGCTCCCTTGAAAGTCAAGCATTCAAAAGTCAAGCATTCAAAAGTTTTATATAGCGGTTCTCGATTGCGTGCAATACATTTGTAGGGGCGAAAGGCTTACTCTGCGAGAAGCCGGAGGCTACGCCCTTACAAAGGGGTGTATTTAATACAAATGATAACTGCTATAAATTAAGGCTTCTGGGTGTTTGAAATGGTTGCTTTATTTACGCCGTGTTGTACTAGTAAAGTTCCCGTGTTGCCTCACTTACCCCAATATACGGATACGTTAAAGTAACTGGCGTTGCAATTTAACCTGCTGAATGTGGGTTATAATATTCTGAAACGTCAGAATATTTTCTTATAAACAAAAAATGAATATCTTTATAATCCAGGAAAATAATATTAATAATAGAGAATACATATTTACAGAACATTCAGTAAAAAGCCATGAGACAACCAATAGAAAATTTAACCACATTTGATGAATTCGTAGATTTTCTACAAGCACAACCTGAAAGTATTCGCTACGAATTATACGATGGAGAGATTGTACAAATGCCTCAACCAAAAGGAAAACATGAGGAAATTGTAGGATTTTTGGTAAAAATTATAATCGGTGAATGTTTGAGACTTAAGCTTAATTATTTTGTACCGAACAAAGGACTAGTAAGACCTGAAAAGAAACAATCTGGATACTATCCGGATGTACTTTTATTAAATTTTACTAATTTAGTAAACGAACCGTATTGGGAAGATGAATCAATAGTGAGTAAATCTGAGTCGATAGTGTTTGTTATTGAAGTAGTGAGTCAGTGCGTTGCGCGGGTTCCCCGCGTTGAAGCAACTGACGAACCCGTAAGGGTCAGTACAAATTGGAGAGATGATTATCTGAAAAAGCTTGCTGATTATGATGAAATGGGAATACAAGAATACTGGATTGTAGATTATTACCCTTATGGTACTGAATTAATGATAGGTGAAGGTAAACTACCAACCATTAGTATTTATACTCGAAATGATCAAGGTAATTATCAAAATAAACAATTTAGAAGAAATGACCGTATAGAATCATTAGTATTTCCGGAATTGAATCTAACTGCACGAGAAATTTTTACAGCACAAATGAACTTTTGAACATATTCCTTATACCAATTTTCTGTGAAGCTGCACATTATTTTTACCCCTCCTAACCTCCCCTTTCCAAGGGGAGGAAAGAAGGCGGTGACATTCTTTCTATGCGTCTTCATGTAAAGATGATATTAAATCTCTGAGGGTTTATTGATGGGGTGTATGATATCCCCATCAATAAACCCTTCTTAATGTACCAAAATAGACCGGATCAAAATACTCACGACTTCCCCAGGCTTATTGGTTGGTATTGGCTGACTCCAAGCTGTTGGATCAGCATATCCCAGCATAAACAAAGCGTGGATGGTGTTAGTCACTGCTTTGGGGGAACCCACTAGCAGATGCTTGATTGTTTCCCTATTTTTCTCATCATCACTGAAGGCTGGTTCTTCGATATCTAATAGATTTTCGGTCATATATATTCAGATCACTGTTGGTTTTTGGCGATCCCGCTTTGCGGGCAGCGCTTCGCTATCGCCTTTGTTATTTCCCATCATAGCCCATTAAACGATTAAACGATCAATCAATTAATCAATTAATCGTTAAAACAACTCAATCAATAATCCACAATAGAAACAAAGTCCAAGTAGATAACAGCAGTGAATAATGAATTCTCCCGTTCCACCAAAATTCACCAAAAGAGATGATCGCAAAGCCGTGCAGCAATCTCAAGTTAAAATTCATTGTCGCTTGCAAGATTTGATTGACGCTCAAGATATGACTAGATCAGGATTGGCTCAGCTAACAGGACTAACTAATGCAGCCATAAGAGGATTATGCGATAACACCGCAAAGCGTTACGATGTTGATACTCTAGCGGTTCTATGTGATTTTTTTGGCTGTGGTATGGGTGAATTGTTTGTAGTTGTTCCTAGGGAGAAGAAGGGAAACCAAACCTAGTACCGCAAGGCGGAATTCAAAATTCAAAATTCAAAATTCAAAATTCTGTTAGGAATACAATGAATACCTCACAAACTGTCAAAGAAATCTCCACAGTAGAAATGACCAACGCTATATTGGTCGATTTGCAGAAACTCTCCTCTTACTCTGGAGAACCTATGGCAGCAGTCTATGTAGATAACCTAATGCGTACCATGCGTATTATGCGTGATAAATACACTGCTGACCCATTAACAGAAGTGGTAATGGCACTGCATGATGCACTTGCATATTCTAACCGCTGGATTGATTATACCGCGACTCAGTACCAAGGAGCTTATGATTTACTTGCATCCCTGCTCACTCTTGTTTCAATCACCAATTTGGAAGTAGAGTCAGCAATTTTAACTTTAGAAGACTTAGGCTTTGATACATTACCATTTGGGGTGCAACTTGACGACAACCAACATGGTAATTTAGACGAGGAATAACACGCGCATGGAGGGTAAATCTGGACGACAACACTTTTTAGACACCTCAGTTGCACGCTCAAAGTTACTTGGTACGCAAACCTACAAACAATACTTTCAATCTCTATTTGGCGACGAGCCGCTTTATATCTCCAATTACGTTCAGATGTAGATAAAGCGCAGTTACCTAATTAATCTTATCTCGTTCTACTTTGTGTTGCGCCTAGAAACTATCAACAATATTGGAGATGCGATCGCTTTGTGGAGCAATAGATTTAAAACTAGCGAACTCAAAGCTATTTTACAGCTTATACCCCAACTTTTCAGCACGCACAAACTTAATTTTAGCAGTCCCCAAGATAAAGAACTTGCTCTTTCTATTTTGGGAATTTATATCAAACGTTTTGAACTAATTCTAAGAAGAAAGTTTAATAATACCAATATTGATTCAACTGCCTGTGCTCGCGCTATTGTACCGCTTAACATTGATTTAAAAAATCCTGTCTTAGGATTAAAGCAGTTTGCCGACGAATTTGGTGATGTAAAAACTTGTCACAGCAAGTGTCAAATTGACCAGTTTCTTTTAGCACAATACCGTGACGAAATTGAGCGAATAGTTCAAATTGCCACCCAACTACCCAAAAATACAAATACTAGAGGATTTATCAATATTGCCAATAACCTCAAAGAAATATTAGCAACTGGAGCAGCAGCCTGCAATTGCAAGCGCTGTGAAAAGATTGGGGATGCGGTGATTGCTTTAGACACACCCCGCAACATGCAGCTAGAACATACTGATAATTCCTTTGACTATTTATGTCCCGCGATTAATCAACCTCATTACAAACATCCTTCAGAAAATCAGATAGTGATGAATTTATCGATTGAGGACAGCGAGTCATAGTAGAGGGTAGTTTGCTGAACTAGGAACCTAGCAATTAAAGCTAAACATTACCATGTGTTGGTGTTAGAGTCATCGCCAGGATTCCTAAAATTTTGTCTACCTCCTTAATGAAGTAATCATTGGTGTCAATGGTGCGTTACGACTCCGTAAGAGCGCACCCTACAATACCTGGGTAATCTTTTAACCCATTTTAATGGGTTTCAGCTTTTAGCCAGGAAATTTATTTCCTGGCTCTTAACCGAGCAGTATTGGTTCCACTCGTTACACCAGGATAAATATAGTCTGGAACTGTTCAGTCTTTGTCGAGACAATTGAACAGCAATCGTGGTTACGATGCGCTGTTGTAAGCCTGACTTAACAAAACGTCGCAATTGCTGCTCCCCACGTTGATCGCAACTCATCATTTTTCGGTTGACAGAGTAATCAGAAACGAGTACAACAAGTGATACCTGGTTTATGCTGATATCAAAAGCAAGAGATGCCAACTCCCGTTAGATGCTTTCAATTTTTAATACAATCCCTGCTAATTGTCACATTGGTACTAAACATAACAGGGTGTAATTCAGTTAGTGTTTCTCCAGGTAAAGAACGGCTTCCAGCAGTTGCTCCCCTCAGTCCACCAAAGTTACCAGACTGGATTGAACAGATTAGTCCAGTAGGAGATGCTAAACCTCTCAACCAAATTCGTATCCGATTTAAAGAGGCTTTAATCCCAGTTGAAAGTCTCGACAGTCCACAACAGCAGAGTTTGTTAGAGAAATTTGAACTTGTACCACCGTTACCCGGTCAATTTCGATTTCTGACACCGCGCATGGTAGGATTTGAAGCGCAAAAGGCACTACCAAACGCTACACGATTTCGAGTCACTCTCAAAGCAGGTTTAGGAGATTTAAAAAATCATCGTCTTTTACATAATTTGGCGTGGACTTTTAATACTGAATCTATCAAGTTAACGCATTTACCAGGCAAGAATCCAGTTGAAGATTCTGAGACTGAACCAATTGATATACAGCAAAATTTGCAATTTACATCAAATGTAGAACTAGATTTAGCTTCAGTACAAGACCATGTACAGCTAATTCAACAAAGTAAAAAGAAAGGCGTACAATTCAAAGTTGATTTAGCAAAAGAAGAAGAGCCGAAAAAACCAGAAGATCCTCTAGAAAAGTTTGATCCATCAAAACGGAATTGGATTTATAATTTAACACCGCAACAAAGCTTAGAAAAAGCAACCAATTATCGCTTAGAATTTGCTCCTGGAATACTCCCAGCTTATGGGAACTTATCTACTACTCAAGCTTTTAATAGTAAAGTCACAACTTACTCGCCTCTAAAATTTAAAGAAATTACATATTATGGACAGCCAGATGCTAACGGAACCTATGGGCGATTTGTTAAAGGCAGTCCTCAGCTAGAATTTAATAATAACTTAGTAGCAGACTCAGCTATTGAAAATATTAAGATAAATCCGCAACCAAAGTCAATTTCTCGGCTTTTACAAATTAATGATAAAGATAAATTTGTTAGCATCAACCCTTATGCGTTAGAACCAAAGACTACTTATACAATCACTATCGACGAAAATCTCAAAGATCAGTTTGGACAAACTTTGGGTAAGCCTGTAAAAGTTAAGTATGAAACAGGAGATTTGGCTGGTAATATCTGGACTCCTGATAGTTTGAATATTTTCCCTGCTGGTAAAGATCTACGGTTAAATATTTCTGTGGTAAACTTACCAGAATCTAAGTACAAAGCAGCTTATCGAGTTGTTCAACCAACAGATTTAGTTTATTTTGAGTCTGCTGTGCCTAAAGGAAATGGTAATGATTTACTACCTAACCCTACTCAATGGCAAAGCTTCAAAGTATCTGCGAAGAAAAACCAATCAGTTGACGTTACTGTGCCTTTACGACAGAAAATTGGTGCTAGTACTGGAATGTTAGCTTACGGAGTGCAGGCGCGCACTAATACTTATGAAGAAGATGGTAAGCAACTGTGGCAAGAACCTATAACTTACGGTATGGTTCAACTGACCAATTTAGGTGTGTTTACACAGTGGTTTCCTGAGTCAGGTTTAATTCGAGTACATCATCTTACAGATGGTTCTCCAGTTAACGCTGCTAGTATCGAAATCTACGAGTCAAAATTAGAAGAAAAATTCCCTACTCAGGTTGTACCTTGTGCATCTGGTAAAACTGATGAAGGTGGTACTTTCAGAGTTAGTAATGAAAATTTAAAGCAATGTTTTGCTGGAAATAAAAGCTTTGTAAAAGAACCTAAGTTATTAGTCATTGCACGAGAAAATAAAGATTGGGCTTTTACTCGTACTGACGAATATAGCGGTTCTTACGGTTACGGGATTGATGCAGATTGGGCAAATGGTAAGCCAAAATCACGTGGGGTTATTGTCTCTGATAGACGACTGTATCAACCAGGGGAAAAGGCTAGCTTTACTGGCTTTGCTGATTACTTACAGAATGGAACTATCCAGCAGGATAAAAATTCTAGTTATCAATTAACTCTTGAAAGTCCTGATGGGAAAAAGACCGAGTTAGGTACACAAGTCACAAATGAATTTGGTACGTTTTCTTTAGAATTACCAATTAAAAGTAATCAACAATTAGGTTACTATACAATCAAAGCTAAGGGGAAGAATCAACAAGAAATTTCTGGTGAGTTTCGCGTGGCTGAGTTTAAGGCGCCTAATTTTAAGGTGGAACTCTCTTTAGATAAAGAGTTTGCGTTGATTGATGATAAAGTAGAGGCTAAAGCTACTAGCCGTTATCTATTTGGTTCTCCTGTAGAAGGAGGAAAAGCTCAATATTTTGTAACTCGCCAGCCGGTTCATTTTGTTCCTAAAGGTTGGGAAGCGTTTACTTTTGGTAGACAATGGTTTTTCCCCGAAGAAACTCCTTCTGTACCTAGCGATGTTTTACAAGCTAAGGCAAAACTCGATGCTGAGGGTAAAAGTGGTCAAACGGTAAACGTAAGTAAGGATTTACTTTACCCGATGACTTACCGGGTGGATGTTCAAGTTGCAGATGTTTCTAATTTGTCTGTCACAAATTCCCAGACTTTTACAGCGTTACCTAGCGATCGCCTAATCGGTCTAAAAAGCAATTTCGTAGCAGAAGCAGGTAAACCTTTTCCCGTAGAAGTGATTCTTACTGATCCTAAAGGAAAAGTCATCACCGGTCAACAAGTCCGTCTGGAACTCCAACAGATGAAATATAGCAGCGTCACTCAGGTAGTAGAAGGAAGTCAGACGCAAAAAAATCAAGTTGAATACAAAACGGTGGGACAAACAGAAGTAAATTCTGCAAGCAATCCTCAATCTGTAATGCTGACGCCACCTGAATCTGGTTCTTATCGGATTAGAGCTAATTTCGGCGATAATAACGTCTTGACAGCGTCAGATTTGCAAATTTGGGTAACTGGGGACAATGCAGTTAGTTGGAGTTCAGCAGAAAAAGACCGCCTAGAAGTTAAACTAGAAAAAACAACTTTTAAACCTGGTGAAACTGCGAGTGCACTGATTCAATCGCCTTATCCAGAAGGAGAATTGTACTTTGCTGTTGTTAAAGATAAACCTCTTTATCAACAGATAGTCAAAGTGAAGGGAGGCGCACCGCAAATTCAGTTCCAAGTTACACCAGAAATGTTACCAAATGCTGCGCTACAAGCTGTTTTGGTACGACAGGGTAAACCTCTCAATCAAGTAGAACCGGCAAGTATAGACAATCTGGTAAAAATTGGTTTTGTTCCGTTTAAAGTCAATTTGGAAGATAAATATTTAAAAGTCCAAGCCACTCCAGTACAAGCATCGTTGGAACCTGGTGCAGAACAAACGCTACAAATGGAACTAAAAGACAACCAGGGTAATCCAGTTAAAGGACAGTTAACAGTTATGGTGGTTAATGAAGCGGTGTTACAGCTTTCTGGGTATCGTCCACCAGATCTGGTTAACACGGTTTACGCTGAACAGCCTATCTCTACACGCTTTAGTGATAACCGTCGAGATGTTGTGCTGGAACAACAAACTGTAACTAAACCTAAAGGTTGGGGTTATGGTGGTGGGTTTTCATCTGGTGCAGCAAGTACCCGTATTCGCAAGAATTTTCAGGCTTTAGCTTACTACAATGGTTCTATCCTTACTGATGATACAGGTAAGGCACAAGTTAGTTTTAAACTACCTGATGATTTAACCACATGGCGGGTGATGGCGATCGCGACTGATGGAAATCTGCGCTTTGGTAACTCAGAAGCAACGTTTATCACGACAAAGCCATTGGTGACTAATGCTATATTGCCCCAGTTTGCTCGTGTTGGCGATCGCATCCTCGGTGGCTTATCTATAACCAATAGCACTAATCAAACAGGAACTCTGACAATCAACGGAGAACTAGATAATAACGTAAAATTTGCTGAAAATAACCCCAAAACCGTCACCTTAGAAACGAAAGCAGAGTCAGCAACTCATGCTTATCGTTTTCCAATGCTAGCTAGTAGTGCGGGAGTCAGTAAAATTCGGTTTACGACTCAACTGAATCATACAACAGCAGATGCTTTTGAAATTCCTTTAGAAATTAACAAGCCAGAAATTACAGAACAAGTCGTTGAAGCCGGTATCACTGCAAATCAGGTGAAAATTCCTCTCAACGTGGATAAAAACACAGCTTCTGAAGGGGGAGGATTAGATGTTCAACTAGCAAGTACCTTGATTCCAGAACTGAAAGCACCAGCACAGCAGATTTTTGAGAATAATGATTTGCCTTTCACAGAGCCTACCGCAAGTCAGTTAATCATTGCTAGTAATCTACAAACTCTGTCTGAAAAATACAATCAGATATTCGCACAATTTGATCCCAACAAACAAGCAACCCAAGCAATTGAACGATTAGGAAAACTCCAACTAGCAGATGGTGGGTTTGCTGCTTTTCCTAGACAACAAAAGTCTGATCCTTGGGTTTCTTCTTATGTAGCTGAGTCTCTAGCTAGAACTAGTCGAACATTCCCTAATTTGGTTGATCCTGGGATGATGTCTCGTCTCAAAGGGTATTTACAGAAAGTTCTAGCAAACCCGCGACAGTATGATTATTGTAAACAGGAGTTGTGTAAAAACCAGCTTCGCCTTAACGCTTTGATAGCTTTATCGCAACTAGGTGACAAGCGCAATAGTTTTCTTCCAGATATTTATCGACAACGCGATGATTTTGATTTAGTCACTCAGATTAAACTGGTGCGGTACTTATCCCAGTTTCCGCAATGGCTTGGGGAATCTAAACGATTGTTGAGCCAATTACAACAATCTATATATGATACTGGTCGTACAGCAGTTGTTAGTCTACCCCGTAGTTGGGAATGGATGAGTTCACCAACCGTAGCACAAGCACAAGCTTTACGGTTATTTATTGCTCAAAACGGTAAACCAGAATTTATAGATGAGTTATTGCAAAGTCTGCTAGTCCTGCGGCGTAATGGAACGTGGGAGACTAGTTATGATAATGCTCAAGCTTTAACAGCTTTAGTAGAATACGCCAAGCTACAACCCACACCGCCCAATTTTGTTGCCAAAGTACAATTAGCTGGTAAGAAGTTGGCAGAGAAACGATTTGAAGGGTACCGCGATCCTAGTTTACAAGTTAATGTACCAATGAGTGAGTTACCCCGTGGTCGTCATGATTTGGTGCTGCAAAAATCAGGTAAAGGAACGCTACACTATTTAGCTGCTTATCGCTATCGCTTACAGGGAAATCAACCAGGTAGGTTTAACGGTTTACGAGTTGCAAGAGAAATTCGCCGAGTTGGTGAAGAACAAGTTCTGCAAAAGATAGGGCTGTATAGTTTTGATAAACCATTATCTTTACAAAGTGGGCAGGTATTTGATATTGGTTTGGAGATTATTGCTGATCATCCTGTGGAACATGTAGTGATTAGCGATCCCTTACCAGCAGGATTTGAAGCAGTAGACGCGAGTTTCCAAACAACGACAGCTGCATTACAGGCTATAGCAGATAGTTGGGAGCTTGGGTTTAAGACAATTTATCGCGATCGCGTCGTTGCTTATAGCGATCACTTAGATCCAGGAGTTTACAGCCTTCATTATCTAGTGCGTTCTGTGACTCCAGGCACATTTGCTTGGCCAGGTTCACAAGTTCACTTACAATATTCACCAGAAGAATTTGGGCGATCGGCTGATTCTACCGTGATAGTTGATGAGAATTCATGAGCTAAGTACATCAATCCGTAGCGTTTTGGTTCGAAGTTGCAGGTTTAGCAAACCCTATTTAAGCATCTTCACCAAGCCTCTGTTTGTAAGTTTTCAACTTCTTGAAAATGAGCATCCCGCGTCACAAGAATTAAGTTATACTGAATTGCAATAGATGCAATCCAAATGTCATTCTCAGGTAGTGGACGACCTTTCAGACGTAATCCATTCTTAACTTTACCGTACTGACGAGCAGTTTCTACATCACATCCAATAACCGTATTTCTGGCAATAAATTCTTCAATACGTTCTATATTATTTTGAGATCGCCCCGATTTTCTTGCTCCATAAAATAATTCAGCAATAGCGACACTTGGAATAAAAATTTCATTTGCATTTCCCAGCTGATTATTCACCTCTTTATCATTTGCAAATATCGCGATAATAATATTAGTATCAAGTAGATATCTACCACTCATCTATATCTACCTGCTCGCATCCTTGTTCAATTGCTCTACTCATTAGCAGGATATCATCTGGCGGTATTGTACCTGCAAAATTTAATAATTCCCTACCTGGAACACCATGAATTTGCGAACCTACTAGAGTTCGGGCAAACTCTAGCACTTGATATTGTAAGTTTTCAGGCATAACTTTTAATTCTTCAATTAGCTGCTCTAGAATCAGCGTATCCATATTTATATCTCCTTCAAAGTTTTATTTAGTAAAGCTAATCTCTCATATTCCGCCTGTTCTTCGACTAAATCTGTATCAATTTCTTCTCGATTTGCGTGATAGTAAGTTAGTGCTGCATAAACCTGTAGGATTGTTAAATGATTCTTATCAGCAGTAATTTCTTCTGCGCTGTAACCTTGCTTGTACAAAGCTGCTATTCGACAGACAGATGTACCTGTTCCCGCAATAACGGGACGACCACCTTGTAGCCGCGGGTCTCTAGTAATCAGGGTACTAATATCAGTAATAGTTGCCAAAGCTTTTCTCCATACATATTTCTAATTAGCCATAACTACTATTATGCAACATTAAGGTTGGGCTGAAGAATTGGTCATGATGGGAGTACCACGAGAGGATATCGTTTTAGGTCTGCAAGCTCCCTACAAGCGTCAGTATACGGATTATGGTGTAGCGTAATATCTTAGAAGTTAGGATTTTTCTGTGCCAGCAAAAGATATTTACCACAATACTGTGAAATGTGCCTTGCAGAAAGATGGTTGGACAATTACCCATGATCCCTTTCCATTGCAAATAGGCAAAAAGCGCCTATCTGCTGATTTGGGTGCAGAACGTCTAGTCAGTGCTGAAAAAGAAACTCGAAGAATTGTTGTTGAAGTAAAGAGTTTTGTCGGACAATCTGATGTAAAAGATTTGGAGCAAGCATTGGGACAGTATGTCCTGTATCAGCAAATCTTGAATGAAATGGGGAGTGAACGCGAACTTTATCTTGCCGTTTCTCAACTAACGTTTAACAGCGTGTTTAGCATAGAATTGGGGCAAGTGTTGCTCAAAAACCGAGTTATCAAGCTAGTCGTTTTTGATGATATAAGTGAGGTTATCGCGCAATGGATACCCGATTAAAATACCAAGACATTATTAAAAGCGTACTCCAAAATCATGCTGACTATCGAACTGCACTACCGGATGATTACACCTCTCACATTTTATTTGATGACGAGCACGGAGAATACCTAGTTTTGGATATAGGTTGGAGTGGTGATAAATATCTCCATACCACACCGATCCATTTAAGTTTAATTGGTGACAAGATTTGGATTCAATGTGATGATTCTGAAGAAGGTGTAGCAACTGATTTGCTCGAAGCAGGAGTTCCGAAAGAAGATATAGTTCTTGGTTTTCGTCACCCTAAAGTACGGCAATATACAGGTTTTGCTGCAATCCCAAGCAACCACTCCCGCTAGGTTGTACGCTGATGCACAGCATCCTGTGTAAAATTATTGTAGTGCGGGCATCTTGCCCGCGTCCCATCCATATACAAGTTAAATACCCAATAGTACTCTACACCATATTTTTCACTAAATAAATCTTCATAAAATATTCCATTGTATAGATGACTACTAACCAGCTTAACCGCGATTCATTCTATAGGTAGTCGTATCGACTATAGAACTAGAGGTAAAGTCTATAAAGACAACATTGATATCCATAAACCCAAAACCTCTAATTTTTCTCTGAGATTAGAGGCTTTTTCTTTCAAAAAAGTAGTTCCGCAAAATCAAATTCATCTTGTGAAGATAGGGAATCAGTAACTTAAGTGTGTCAGTTATCTGGATCCAAGTTACTGCTACCTCCCACACGAGTTGCACCTTCGGGGGTTGGAGGATGGTATGTCATTGATTGTAATCCTAAGCGACCAGGCCCAATAAAACGGTTAAGCGTGAATGAAATACCACCCATAAGCACACCGATTGCTCCCATAATACCACCACTTGATTGCAGGGCGGTCACTGTTTCCATCCTTACAGATGAGTCTTTCCATAGCCATGCTCCCGGTTCTACATCCAGCATTTCTCCAGGCGCTAGATATTTTTCAAAAACGTTACCATAGCCGTGAATTAAAAGCAACCCTCCTTCTCGCTTACATTGAAA
This sequence comes from Aetokthonos hydrillicola CCALA 1050, assembly GCF_017591665.1. GTDB lineage: Bacteria > Cyanobacteriota > Cyanobacteriia > Cyanobacteriales > Nostocaceae > Aetokthonos > Aetokthonos hydrillicola. The sequence continues at coordinate 13,619 of NZ_JAAKGC010000002.1, forward strand.
GCGATCAATGAAGAACCCGCCACTACGGCTAAACAAAAGATTTACGAGTCCTCGTTGGAAAAAGAACGTATACTCAACATTACTAGTAGCTAATAAAAACTGATGTTCTCGTACATCCACGGTTTGTCCACGGTCTAATGTCAATGCTACAATCTGTCCAGGAGCCTCGCGAGAGAAGGCAATATTTCCTGGTCCATGTGCTTCGCTAATAAAAATTTGCAATCCAGCAAAGTACCGCTTCATGGCTCCTTTTAAACCCTTCATCCCTAAGCGAACATTAGGCTGCTTCCATAAAAGGATGTGATGTTCAAAGTAAACTGATTGTTGTTGCCCTAACTCTACATCGACTATGGGCACTACTTCTCCTTCAATTCTTAGTGATAAGTCACCAGAACGAAGGATTCCTTGAGGATTTCTCAATTCAGGGATCGGTTCGCCACTAAAGCCAGGCATTGGAGTGCCCATCTGCTGATACTCTTTAGGATTTACACCGTTGTCGTTAATAGGAGTTCCACAAGCACTACAGAACTTATCACCACGGTTAAGTTGATGATTGCAATATGAACATTGATTTGTCATTGCTGTGACGCTAACTGCTAAATTTGTGATACTCTCTATTTCTAGCGAAATTCGAGTACAACGTTCGTCAACTACCGACACTTCCCTTCTCCTGCGGAGACGCGCAAGGGACGGGTAAGTGTGGGCTTGCAAAACACCTAGTAAGCGGCTAGGCTCACGGTATGCGACGTAAGAGTTGGTTAGGGCGACGAGATTTGGTAGGGTTACACGTACAAATATTTCCCTAGTTTGTACCACTGTACTGCCCGGTCGTGAACGGGAGACAAGCCTACCAAATTGCCCGAAGGGACGAGCTAAAAGTTCAAATACAATTCGTTGGATTATCTCCATGAATCAAGCAACAAGATTACCAGTAGTAGACGAGCGTGGAAAGCCGCTAATGCCCACAACACCAGCTAGGGCAAGGAAGTGGATAGAGTCAGGCAAAGCTGCTTGTAAACGTAATAAGTTGGGTGTGTTCTACGTGCAGCTTAAACAAAAGCCATCTGGTTACAAAACACAACCAATAGTTGCAGGAACAGATAGAGGAAAAGCCTTTACGGGTATTGCATTTCAAACCAAGCTAGCAACCATTGCATTATTCCATGCTTGTTTGCCTGGGTTCTATAAATCCAAAAACCTGGGTAAAAAGAATCAAACTTTAGATCGTCAATCTGTAACAGGAAAGATGGATAAGAGATCCGAGTTAAGACGCACTCGTCGCTCTTCAAGAATAGACCGTTCTAAACTTTTTAAATTGCGCAATCACAGAGAAAAACGGTTCAATAATAGACGGAAAAAGAAACTTCCTCCAAGTATTTTATCTAACCGACTAATGGAACTAAGAATTCTTCGGGAAATGGCTTTAATCTTGCCAATTTCAGAAATTAGGGATGAAGCTTGTGGGGGTAGCACCAAGAAAAATGGCAAAGGAATTTCACCTGTAACTGTTGGTCAAGAATGGTTTAGAACACAATGCGACATAATTGCACTTCTCGTAGAGGTTGATTCATTGGATACAGGAAAATACCTTGACCGCCTAGGACTTGTCAAAGATAAAAACAATAAATCAAGACAGACTCCAGAAACTCATGCAAACGATGCAATAGCGCTTGCAAGCAGCGCGTTCATAGAATACAAAGCTTTTGTTACTGCCAAGACTCACGGACACGAGTGGGCTGGGGAATGCAAAGTAACACCAGCGCCGTTCATTGTGTTGACTCGCCCTAAGCTGTTTCGACGTAAATTGCACCAAGAAAATTACTCCAAGGGTGGAATTCTTAAGCGCCTTGGTGGAACGGTTACACCCTTTGGGTTCCGCTCTGGTGATTATGTCGAGGTTTCCCAAAAAAGTGGAATTGTACGTGGTTGGATTGGCGGCTTTACCAGTACCACCAAAACAAAGAATGTTTCAGTTTATGACCACAACTGGTCACGGGTTGGGCAGTTTGACCCTAGAAACGTCCGGTTACTTCAAAGGAGTTCTAAGCTATGTGTTTCCCGCTCTTGAGATAGGGAATTGTGTCGCTATCCCTCTCATAACTTTAACTGCGTTAAAGATGCAGTCGGAGGATGCGACACAATTCCCCCGCCATTCCTCCCGACCACTGATTCTGAGTACAGAATTCAGTGGGGGACTCCTGACGGGTTAGTTGAGTTGTTGGTGGTTTCAGTTCTGGTAAGGTCTATTAACATTACATTCTTTAGTCCAACATCGTTGTAGTAGTTGGACTCTGTAATAATACGCGAAACGACGAGGATTCAATATCGGCTTAATATAGGGAGTAAAAACTGGTTGGTTTAGATATTGCCAAAGAGGAAACTTAATTTTGTTATGTTTTAGAGTCATACAAAAATGAATACACAATTAAATTGTGTAATTAAACCTTGGATAGTTTTTATACAAAAAATCTACTATATCTAGTTAAACTATACACAGTATATATGCAAGCGTCTTAGGGAAAATTACTGAACATTCTGTAAATTTAAGAGGGAGCAGCCCCTTTGGGGAAGTCAAAAGGAGCCAGTGCGTTGGACGGGTTTCGCGGCTTAAAGCACCTGGCGTTCAAAAGTCAAAAGTCAAAAGTTACGGAGCAGGGGAGAGGATGCCCGCTTCGGTAGGTAAAAAATTAGGGATCTTTCCTGCTGCCACTGCCGTCTTTTTTAGAAAATTGGGATGTTCCTTAGCTAGAGCAAACGCGTGTGGATAAATGCCAACAATACTCAAAGCATTTGCCTGAGAGCATGATTGCCTGTTGTCTTTTTTCAACCATAAATATTTGCGCGTAATTATTATGTATATTTATCTTCTGTAAGTCTCTATCCCCAAACACCTAATTTTGTACAACAAGTAGTAGTGAGTAAACGAAGATGTTAAGCCATGAGGAAACTTTTAAGGTTGAATACCACCAGTGCAATCCCTACGCTTGGTTCTCACAACGTGCTTGGGTGGAAATTGATTTATTAGCGTTATCTTATAATGTGCGACAGGTTGTAAAGTTATTATCGCCCTCTACTAAGTTAATGGCAGTGGTAAAAGCTGATGCCTATGGACATGGAGCAGTAGCAGTTGCTCAGACAGTACTAGATTCAGGAGCTAGTTGGTTGGGTGTTGCTACGGTTCCAGAGGGGATTGAATTGCGAGAAGCTGGGATCAAAGCTCCTATTTTGATTTTAGGCCCGACTTCTACTTTGGAGCAAATCCACGCGATCGCCTATTGGCATCTTCAGCCAACACTCACAAGTCCTAAACAAGCATTAGTCTTCTCTGACACATTAGAAGCTATTAATTATCCATCTAATCTACCTGTACATATCAAGTTTGACACAGGAATGTCGAGACTTGGGCCATCTTGGCAGGAAGCGACTGAATTTGTCAAGTTGGTGGAAAGACTACCAAATTTAGAGATTGCGAGTATCTACTCCCACTTAGCAACAGCGGAAGATCAGGATCAAACCGTAATGAGACAGCAACAAGAACGGTTTGAGGAAGCGATCGCACAAATCAAAGCAAGCGAAATCGAACCACCACTTCTGCACTTGGCAAATTCAGCCGCCACCCTTACCGAAAAAGCACTACACTACGACATGGTACGAGTAGGTTTAGCTATCTACGGACTTTATCCAGCTCATCATTTGCGATCGCGGATTCAACTCAAGCCTGTTCTGCAAGTGAAGGCAAGAGTTACACAAGTCAAAACCATTGCCAAAGGTTCTGGTGTCAGCTATGGTCATAAATTCATAGCAGATCGCGAACTCCGCCTTGCCGTAGTAGGAATTGGTTATGCTGATGGAGTTCCTCGCAATCTTTCACAAAAAATGAGCTTCTTAATTTGTGGTCAAAGAGTACCACAAATTGGAGCAATTACGATGGATCAAATGATGCTTGATGTAAGCACCTTACCAGATATACAAGAAGGGGAAGTGGTTACCTTAATTGGGGAGCAAGGATCGGAACAAATCTCTGCTGAAGATTGGGCTAATCAACTAAACACCATTTCTTGGGAAATTCTTTGTGGATTTAAGCACCGCCTACCTCGTGTGGCTTTGATGTAACATAATAGTTTCTGGGCATGGAGCATGGGGCATGGGGCATGGGAAAAAGTTACGTGCAGTATTGAGGGTGGTGCAACTCGTTTTTGGGAAATATGGAATAACTATTGCTATAAATGAATTTTTGTGTTATCGTTACTTAGTAATGCGGATGTGGCGGAATTGGCAGACGCGCTAGATTTAGGTTCTAGTGCCGAGAGGCGTGAAGGTTCAAGTCCTTTCATCCGCATTTTAAATCAAAAATATACTCTTTTAAAACTCATTGGTGCTAGCTGCTCCTCTAGAGTTTTTCTTTGTAAATAAATCTTCTTGTTCCCTGAAATTCCTTAAGTCATGAGGGTTTGAATGTTGTGTAAGTACATTTCATTTGTAGTTACATGTACACGTTTGCGAAATTAAGCTACACCTGGAGCGTGTTCTCTAGACTTAGTGGCTCCCCACAGGGTTAGCATAAATATGAAGTTAGTTTTTTCACAAAAATTTACATAACTAATCTTATTGTCACTGAGTTGTTTAAACACAACTTAGTTTAAAGCAAATATTAGGATTACTGTGTAATTTGTAAAAAAACAATCAACTTTTCAATTTTCTTGCTGTCCCAGTAAGTCTACGAATTAAATAGGAACGTCAGAGTATTTATTATATAAGTAATGTTTATGTTTGCACAAAAACGATATGATTGTGATTGTAGTCACACCATAAAATTTACTCTAAGGTAAGTGGCTTTATTGAGTCTTGACGTTTTCTTTACTTAGAGAATAACAATGCCTGGTCATCTCGGTATAAATTAAGTAAATTGAACCTGTAATTTATAAAACTGAGTGGGACTTTCTTATCTTACTAAAGAAGGGTATAGCCATCAAACTTCGCCACAGACCTTGAATTTAAACTTTTATGTTTTTCAAGCCTTAATAAAAAAGTTTAACTCACACAAGTATTGAATTTAGCCTAAGTAAAAGCAAAATGAGCACAACTCCCATAGGTAGCTACAAATTTTCGCAGAAACTGCACCCTCTCTCTCTACTAGCACAATTAACCAGCCGACGCGCTACAGGATGTTTACGCGTCTTCCTCAAGCCATTTTCTTGGTCAATTTATTTAGAGGATGGTAAACTTACTTATGCTTCCTGTTCAGATCAACTGTTTGAAAGGCTAGAAAATCACTTAGAACGCCTAAGTGAGAAATATCCCTCGCTTAACCTTACAGATTTTACCCAGGTACCAGCTTTATTTGACACGAACAGCGAGAAGCGCTCTCAAGCTGACTATCAAGCTATTTGCTGGTTGGTGGAAAAGAACTATATTACTCCCCCACAAGCAGCAGAGCTGATTGATGAATTAGCTAAAGAAGTTTTGGAGTCATTTCTTACCTTAAAAGAAGGCAATTATGAATTTAACAGTGTCGGTTTAATAGATGATCTTCCAAAATTCTGTCGCCTTGATTTGCGCGTGCTAGTTGAGTATTGTCAAAAGCAGTTAAGGACTCGGCGAAATGAACGACAATCAGTTAGTGAATATGAAACAAGTCATAGTTTGCCTACATCAACCACAAAGCTACCATCAACGCAAATAACAGTCGATAGACAGTTGCCAAAACCACCGAGTTTTGATAATTCCGTTCAGAATGAGAAAAATTTTCAGCAACCCTCTGGGCAAAGTACATATACAGTAGCTTGCATTGACGATAGTCCTACGGTATTAAATTCTATAAAACAGTTTTTAGATGATAATACTTTTTCAGTTGTAATGATCAACGATCCAGTAAAAGCTTTGATGCAAATTCTTCGTAGCAAGCCAGATATAATCTTACTAGATGTCGAAATGCCGAACTTAGACGGTTACGAGTTATGTTCTCTTTTACGGAGGCATTCAGCTTTTAAAAATACACCAATCATTATGGTAACTGGGAGAACAGGGTTTATAGACCGAGCAAAGGCAAAGATTGTCAGAGCATCAGGATATTTGACAAAACCTTTTACAAAACCGGACTTATTAAAAATGTTATTTAAACATATAACTTAAACTTAACGCCGTGTATTGCCGAAAGAATCTTTACACATCAAGATTTGTAGTACGTACGCAAAATGTATAGTCTACAACTAAAGATGATCCATAACTAGATAAATAAACGTTATTTAGGAGATTTATAAAGTGAGTCTGACTTTGCTTGGCACAATTCTAATAGTAGAAGATTCCCCCAGTGAATTGGAGCTAATGAGCTATTACTTAAAAGAAAGCGGGTACAATGTTATTAAAACAACAGGCGCAAAAGAAGCTTTACAAAAAGCTTTATCTCATGAATTAGATGTAATAGTTACTGATGTAGTTATGCCAGGAATGAGTGGGTTTGAATTGTGCCGCTCCTTAAAAAGAAATCCAGCTACTCAAAAAGTACCAATTATCATTTGTAGTTCCAAAAATCAAGAAATTGATCGTTTATGGGCAATGAGACAAGGTGCCGATGCTTATATAACTAAACCTTATACTCGCGAACAACTCCTGCGTGCTATTAAATCAGTAGCGAATTAAATCAATGAATAGTTCAAAAATTGCGCTCTCTATTAATCATGACCAAAATAACTTAGGAGATGGGTATCTTAAGTTTCAGCTTAATAGACAAACTTCAGCCTTATTATCGATGAGGCATACGCAAGAAGCTATTATTATACCTTTCGAGGCTGTGACCTCCATGCCAAATATGCCCCCTTGTATACTTGGGTTGATGAATTGGCGGAGTCGCATAATCTGGGCGATCGATCTACCAAGGATGCTGAATCTAGAATACCTGGACAACAGGCTAAGACAACATAACGTCATAGTTATTAGGGTGGAATCAATGCTTGTAGGGCTAGTGGTGCAAGAAATTAAGGGTACAGCTAAGTTTATGCCTGATGATATTCGCTCTCCTCTAGGTCACATTGCTTCAAGTTTAGTCCCATATTTACGCGGTTGTGTTATCCAAGAGAAGGAAATAATGCTGGTATTAGATGCACAGGCTATTGTGCAGTCATCTATTCTCCGTACTGATTAGGGTGTGCTACTAAAAAAACTGCTCTACAACAAAATCACTTTATGATTAATAAAACTGATACACCTAAAGGTAGTGATACGGATGTTGATGTATCGCTTAATTCATCAGGAGCCATCTCCTCAGGAGATATAGTAAAACCATCTCAGCCTATTACCGAAACTAGTTCCCATTCTCCTATGAATTCTATAGGGGCAAATTTTAGACAACTGAGCCTAAGTACTAAAGCTACAATACTGGCGATCGCAATTGGCACTTTGCCGATCCTCGCAATTGGTACTTTGGCTTATCAATTAGCTAGTAGATCTATTACCCATAAAATTGCTCAAATTCAAGCAGATGAAGCTAAATCCTTAGCTGATAAGATCAACCGCTTCATGCTTTCGCGATATCAAGATCCTCAAAGCATAGCTAGTCTGCCAATTTTCGCAAATCCTAAATTCCGAGACACTACCACTTCTAAAGAAAAACAAGCAGTTCTGGACAAGTTCGTTGAGACGTACAAAGTCTATGATAGCATTGGGCTTTTCGATTTAAAAGGTGACCCAATAGTTGTTAGCCAAACCAACGAATCTACTAATCGTAATAATCCTGATAATTTCCAAAACCCCAACCAAAACGACAACCCTTTTATCACTCAACCTGAAGTATCAAAAGAGACCAATAAACTAAGTGTTTATACAGGCGCACCAATTAAAGATACTGTAACAGGTAAAACTGTGGCCATAATCCGAGCCCGTATGCCTGTAACCTCTTTAGAGGAAGTCCTTACAATTCATGACGATAGCGGGCGGCAATACTTTTTGAGCGATGCTTTCGGGAAATTTTTCATAGCATCCGCAAAGAAAGAATTAGGTCAAAATGCTAAAAAAGATTTTATTGGGTGGGAAAAACGGCAAGCGACAAAACAACAAGATGCTTTCATCACAACATACACCCCTGACCACAAAGATTATTTGGTAAGCTATGCATCTAGCACCTTGGAAAATTTACCAAATTTGAAATGGCAAGTCATTCTAGCTACAGATACGGCAGTTGCATTTGAGCCTCAAAGACAATTGCTTTTGACAATAGCCATAGGTACAGGTATAACATCCTTAATCGTCGCTCTTGTTGCAGCTTGGTTAGCTAAACGTACAACACAACCAATTGTAAACGCTACGCAAGCAGTAGCAAAACTCGGCAGAGGCGAACTCAATACCCGCTTAAAGGTGGAATCACAAGACGAATTAGGTATTTTGAGTGCCAATATTAACCACATGGCAGGACAATTACAGACTCTTCTAGAAGAGCAAGAATTGGATGCTGAAAGAGTAAAGCTACTTGCAGAAATGACGCTGCGTACTCGTAGAAGTCTCAAAGCAGACGATATTTATAAAACAGCAGTTAAAGAAATTCGTCAAGCATTGAAAACAGATCGGGTGATTATTTATCAATTCAATCAAGATACTTGGGATGGAGTCGTTGTTGCTGAGGCAGTTAGCGCAGATCTACCAAAAATGTTGGGTATACAAATCGACGATCCTTGTTTTCAAGAACGTCATGCACAAACTTATAGAGATGGTCGCATAAGAGCCATTAATAATATCTATCAAGATCCAAATTTGAGCAATGCAAATTGCTATATCAGAATGTTGGAAAGATTTGCAGTTAAAGCAAATTTAATTGCACCAATTATTTCTAGTGATGCACTCGTAGGGTTAATGATTGCTCACCATTGTGACAAACCTCGGGTGTGGCAGCAACCAGAAATTGATTTGTTTAAACAGCTAGCAACTCAAGTAGGGTTTGCTTTAGAGCAAGCAAAATTGATCAGTGAGGTAGAAAAAGCAAGAGCAGTTGCGGAAAAAGCTTCGATTGAAGAAAGACAACAAAAAGAAGCTATGCAGATGCAACTTCTAGAACTGCTTTCTGAGGTAGAAGGTGCAGCAAGCGGGGACTTAAGGGTACGTGCTGAAGTGACAGCTGGAGAAATTGGTACAGTTGCTGACTTTTTCAACTCTATTATTGAAAGTTTACGAGATATTGTAACCCAAGTGAAAGATGCTGCTACAAAGGTGAACCAGGCGATTGGTTCCAACGAAGGCGCGATCCGCCAGCTAGCAGAAGAAGCCCTCAAACAAGCAGCAGAAATCAACATGACTCTAAATGCTGTTGATGACATGACATATTCCATGCAAGCAGTAGCAGCAAGCGCCCAGCAAGCCGCCTCGGTTGCGCAAAATGCTTCTCGCACAGCTAAAAAGAGTGGAGAAGCAATGGATTTAACAGTGCAAAATATCTTGCATTTACGTGAAACTGTCGGCGAAACTGCTAAGAAAGTCAAACGGCTGGGAGAGTCGACTCAACAAATCAGCCGCGTAGTTGCTTTGATTAACCAAATTTCTATGCAAACCAACTTACTCGCGATCAACGCTGGGATTGAAGCAGCGCGAGCAGGTGAAGAAGGGCAAGGTTTTGCTGTGGTAGCAGAAGAAGTTGGGGAACTTGCAGCGCGTAGTGCAGTCGCTACCAAAGAAATTGAACAAATCGTCGAAAACATTCAACGGGAAACCACCGATGTTGTTATGGCGATGGAATTAGGAACAACTCAGGTAGTAGAAGGTACACGGATTGTTGAGGATGCTAAGCAAAGTTTAAATCAGATATTGGAGGTTTCTCGCGAAATAGATGCACTGGTACAATCAATTTCAAATACCACTGCACTTCAAGCACAAACATCACAAACAGTCAGCTCTTTGATGAAAGAAATCGCTGTTGTGTCGCAACGCACAAGTGCTTCTTCCCACGAAGTTTCTGAATCTTTACAACAAACTAAGGAGATTTCACAACAGTTACAAGCAACTGTGGGTACTTTTAAAGTAAATTAGTCATTTGTCCAGTGTTCTTTGTCATTTTTAGAGGACTAATGATTAATAGCTAACTAACGATTAATGATGATCAATGACTAATACTAAAAACTATGTCACAGGACAAAGAACTTGAAATCCAGATGCAATTTCTGGAGGAAGCGACAGATTACCTCAATACCCTGGAAGGGGTATTGTTAGAAATCGATAAAAGTAATCGCATTGCTCCAGAAAAAATCAATGCTGCACTCCGCGCTGCTCATTCTATAAAAGGTGGCGCTGCGATGATGGGATTTCGCCCACTCTCGGAGTTGGCTCACCGTCTGGAAGATTCTTTTAAAGTTTTAAAAACTCAGAAAAACTCTCTTGAACTTGATACAGAGTTACACAGTTTACTTTTATCAGGGGTGGATTGGTTACGGCAGATAGTAGACTTGCTGATAGAAGGGAATACTGTAGATGATCAGTGGTTAGCTACCTTCTGTTTGCCAGTTTTTGAAGAACTTCATGAGCGTTTAGGGGATCCTAGCCCAGAAGACGCCACAACGATGTTATCAACAGAAGAGGGACAAGAAATTCTCCCCTTGCTGTTTGAAACAGAGGTAGAAGGGTGTTTGCAGCGTTTAGAAGCTTTGTTGGCAGATAATGAAGGACTATCTTTAAAAGAAGAAGTCTCTACTATGGCGGCTGAGTTAGGTGGTTTGGGCGAAATGCTTCAGCTAAAAGCCTTTACTCAGCTTTGTGCCTCTGTATCCAATCGCTTGGAAGCAGCCGAACCTTCACGGGTAGAAGAAATTACTCGTGCAGCATTGGCAGCATGGAGGCGATCGCAAGCTTTGGTGATTATAAATCAATTAGATAGCTTGCCCACTACACTTGATGAAGAAGTAGAAGCTGTACCAGCCCAAACAGAGTTGCTTTCTACACAAGTAGAAACAACCTACCTATTAAATACAGAAGAGATCGCTTCCTACGCAGAGCAAACAACAAGCGCAAAAAATGCTGAAGAAGCTTGGCTAGATCAAGAAATTATTGCAGCAGATTTTGAAGCTTTGGAAGCAGCGTTTGCTGATAACACAATTCCCGATGACAGCCTACCAGAGCTAGCTACGGTAGTGGCTCGGGAAATTACCACCAAAGATTACAAATTTGTCGAACACAAAAATGAAACAGCTTTTGGTACTAGCAAGAGCGAAATTCAAGAAAATACAGTCAGAGTTCCCAGCCGACAACTTGAACAAATTAATGATTTATTTGGGGAACTGATTATCCAGCGCAACGGATTGAGTTTGCATCTCGAAAGATTACGCAAACTTGTTCGTAGTCTGAGCCAACGAGTCCAAGTATTAGATCGAGAAAACCAACAACTACGTACAGCATACGACAGAATAGCTACAGGACATGTAGGAAGATCTAGTTTCTTACCACTAGAATTTGCATCTGATAACTCAGTTGAAGAAAGCGTGACATCCGAGTATAGCTATCAGACACAAGAACTCAGAAACGAGTTTGATTCTTTAGAAATGGATAGCTATAACGAATTAAACTTGCTATCTCAAGAAGTGATGGAAACCATCGTTCAGGTACAAGAAGTTACCACGGATATTCAACTTAGCCTGGATGATACAGATCTCATTTCCCGCAAACTGAATAAAACATCAAAGCAATTACAGCGAAAGCTTACTCAAGTGCGAATGCGCCCGCTTACAGATCTACTTGATCGCTTTCCTAGAGCTTTGCGTGATATGAGTGTGGAGTACGGCAAAAATGTCCAGTTGAAAACTGACGGCGTTAATACTTTGATTGAACGTAGTATTTTAGAGGCTTTGAATGAGCCTTTAATGCACCTATTGCGAAATGCTTTCGATCATGGTATAGAAGATCCAGCAACTCGTCGTGGTAACGGTAAGCCAGAACAAGGATTGATTGAAATTAAAGCTAATCATTATGGTAATCGTACAATAATTACTATTTCAGATGATGGTCGTGGTATTTCCTTAGAAAAGATTCGCACTAAAGCTTTAGCTATGGGGCTTGAGCCTGCTTTACTAGCTCAAGCTACTGACGAGGAACTATTATCCCTGATTTTTGAACCAGGATTTAGTACATCTGATCAAGTAACTGCATTATCTGGGCGCGGTGTCGGTATGGACATAGTGCGCAATAAGCTAAAACTTGTTCGCGGAGATATTAAAGTCGACACAGTACCAGGAGCAGGAACCACCTTTACACTGTCAGTACCATTTACTCTCTCAGTGGCGCGGGTTCTGCTAGTAGAAAGTAACAGAATGTTACTAGCATTTCCTACTGATATGGTTTCTGAGATCTTTATACTCGAAAACGAGCAGATTTTATCCATGGGTAGCAATGAAGTGCTAAATTGGCAAGGAAATATGCTACCACTGATTCGCTTAAGCCGTTATTTAGAGTTTAATTGCCCGCGCTACGACAGCCCTAACTTAGAAAGCCCTCCAGCAATTAATGCGATGAGTGCATTGATTATTAACCAAGGTAATCAACCAGTCGCAGTACAAGTTGATCGTTGTTGGGGTGAACAGGAAGTTGCTATGCGCCGTGTTGAGGGGAATATCTCTCTACCTACTGGCTTTAATAACTGTACAATTATGGGCGATGGTCGAGTAGTGGCACTCGTTAATACAAACGAGCTGTTGTACTGGATCGCTACTCATGAACGTACATCCAGAACTAGTCAATTACCATCAGCAAGATTAAAAACAGCTTTTCTTTCCCCAACTAGTGATAAATTCACAACACCATTAATAAACCAAAAAGGAACAATTTTAATTATAGACGATTCAATTAATGTTCGACGCTTTTTAGCTATGACTCTTGAAAAAGGAGGGTATCAGGTAGAACAAGCTAAAGATGGGCAAGATGCTTTAGAAAAACTGCAGAGTGGGCTGAAAGTTCAAGCCGTAATTTGTGATATTGAAATGCCTCGTATTGATGGTTATGGCTTTTTAGGGCGTATAAAATCCAATGATGACTTTAAACATATACCAGTCGCGATGCTGACTTCTCGTAGTAGTGATAAACATCGTCAATTAGCAATGCAATTAGGGGCGCGAGCTTACTTCTCCAAACCCTACAATGAGCAAGAATTACTACGAACATTGGATTCTATAATTTTCCCCGTAGCAGAAACAACTATAGGTAATTAATCAAAAAGGGGCATAGGGCATGGGGCATGGGAGAATCTTACTAATGCCAATCCCCTTTGCCTTGGTGGGGTGACTATTTTAATGGGTTTCAGGTTTGAGCCGGGAAATTTATTTCCCGGTTCTTAACCGAGCAGTATTAGCTCTGTTAGGAAGTCAAAGGGAATAATAAAGTGCAAAAGTATTAACTTTTATAAAAAAAATTAAAAGCTTTGTTACTAATAAACTTAGATCTTAAAAAAAATCTTGAGAGTTTGACCCATTATCATAAAAGGGTGCAACATGAGTTATACGTGATGTGTCCCAGATTAGACTTAATTTGAGTATCTGGTTACTAAACAAACGATTGTTGTTTAAATCAAATTCTTTGCGTAAGCCCTAAAGCAAATACCCCATCATACAGAAAGGGCTTTGATTATGTATAAATACTCCCTTCCTCCAGATGATATGCCTCCAGTTCAGTCTACGGAACTCGATGCCTTATTGCTAAGGCAACTAGAAGAAGCAACTGGTAGACGATTTTACCAATCTTGTGGACCTATTACAAGGGCTTTATTATCAAGTTGTCACTGGTATTTTACAACCAAACCTAGTTCTTTGACCCTGATTATTGTCTGTTATGACATAGAAAGCTATTGGCAGCTCACAAACGCTATTCCTCATATAGTCGGTAAGTTAAAGCAGTTTTCCGACAATGCAAAAATTCGCCTTTGTCCACCGAGCGACAAAGGCATACCCTGGGAGCTTAGGTTAAATGAAATATCTGATGATCCTTAACAGTTAACAGTTATCAGCTATCAGTTATCAGTCAAGAATTTGGTGTTAACTGATAACTGTTCACTGTTCACTGTTTTAAGGTTCTACCTTAACTCCTTTCCAGAAGGCTATATACCCTTCAATCTGCTTTGCTTTTTCCTTGGCGCTGGGATAGTACCAAGCTGCATCTTTGTTAGCTTGTCCATCAACTTCAATAGTGTAGTAACTTGCAACACCTTTCCAAGGACAAGTTGTGTGGGTGTTACTTTCCTTAAAGTACTCCTTGTTAACAGAGTCAGGAGGAAAGTAATGGTTGTTTTCCACAACGACGGTTTTATCGCTTTCGGCTAAAGTTGCTCCGTTCCAAGTTGCTTTTGGCATAAGTAGCTAATGTTATATATGAAGTTAACTGAAGGATACTTATTTCATATTAGCTTTTGCGTCCTTCACAGCAGCAACAAAAAATAATCCTGTAAGTGGAATACTTGCCGCCAAGATAATCGTTGTTACCTGGTTACCTAAATCTGGTTGCCCAGAGGACAGTTCAAAAATCGATCCAACTGCGGCGATCGCTGCTATACACGAACAAGCAAGGAATAATCCGCTTTTGGGAGTCATTGTATTCACGAAGACACCACCCTATACAATTGGTTTAACAGCTTGATGTGAAAACCCATGCTTAGATAATTCTTGTACTAAAGCCAAAGAATTTTCCACACGATCTACAAATACCACACCGTTGAGGTGATCAATCTCGTGTTGAATACAACGTCCTAGTAATTCTCCAGCCTTCAAGGTTTTAGGGTGCCCATACTCATCTTTATAGGCAATTTCTACAAGTTGCGGGCGTTTAACATCCATATACACTCCCGGAATACTCAAACACCCTTCTTGAGCAAGGCACACTTCACCGCTGAACTGTTTGATAACTGGGTTAATTAACACCAGAGGAGGGTTGGCGGGGTTATCTGGTTCACAGTCAATGACTATCAGTTGTTTGTTAATTCCTACTTGAGGCGCTGCTAGCCCAATACCATCATTGCTGTACATTGTTTGCAGCATTTCGCGCACCGTCTTACGTAGCTCTTCATCTATTTTAGAAACACGCTTAGCAGGTTGACGTAGAACGCGATTACCCAGGTAATGAAGTTCTAATGGCGGGTTTTTTAACTTTTTCTTCTCTACAGCAATTTCTACAGGCATACTTCTGTGACTCGCTCAATTTTATATATTGTTCATCTTAACAATTCCTAACCTTCTACAGTGAACAGTTATCAGTTATCAGTTATCAAGGAGCTGAAACAGTGAACAGTCAACAGTTATCAGTGCTTAGGGAGTATGGTGCGGTGTTCACTGATAACTGTTAAAGTGTTGTTTCGTCAAGATAAACACATTATTCTTGACTGATAACTGATAACTGATAACTGATAACTGTAAACCCTGGGGTGTAGAGTGTTTAAGTCACTAAACAAACTCGATTACTTACTCAAAGAAACAATTCTTGGTTTGCAACGCGGCGGCTGGATGAATTGGGCTGCTATAAGTACTATCACAGTGTTACTATTTTTATTTGGGATGAGTTTGCAAACTTCCTGGCAATTAGAAAAACTGCTTAACCAATTTGGTAGCCAGTTAGAGCTGTCAGTTTATCTTAAATCAGATGCGGAAGCACAAGATATTCAGCCACTCGTAGCACAAATGCCAGAAGTTGCCGATATTAAAATAATTACCAAAGACCAAGCTTGGAGTAAATTAGTTCAAGATCTTAAAATTTCGGATATTGAGAGTGCTACTGATCAGTTAGGGGAAAATCCTTTAGTTGATGAGATAAAGGTTAGGGCACGGAACTCGTCTATTGTAACAAGTTTAGCAACCAAGCTAGCCAAGTTACACGAAGTTGATGCAGTGGAGTATGTCGATGAAGCAGTGAAAAGGATTTCTCAGTTGCATCGAGGTTTGAACTGGATTTCGCTAACAATCACAAGTATTCTGACATTAACTGCGATCGCCGTTACCACAACCACCATTCGCCTGATCGTTATAGCGCGACGCCAAGAAATTGAGATTATGCAGCTTGTAGGCGCAACCTCAAGGTGGATTCATCTACCATTTATTTTACAGGGAATGACTTTTGGCTTAGTCGCGGGCGCGATCGCAGGCTCACTCATTACCCTAATACAACAGTTTCTAGCAAAATTACTAGCGAATCAACCAGAATTTATCCAATTTCTCAGTAATGGCATACAACTGACTCCCGCACAAACTATACTATTACCTCTGATTCTCTTAATATCTGGTGCAGCAGTAGGATTATTAGGTAGCCTATTTGCCGTAAACTAAACAAGGAGTCAGAAGAGAGAATTCTGAATTCAGAAGATAGAATTCAGAATCAATGAGATAGGCATTTAAATTTGAACCCTTTTATTCTTAAGATCCCTCCTGACTCCTGACTCCTGACTCCTGACTCCTGCTCTATGACATCACAATGGGAAGCTCTGCTGAAAAATCTTGGTGAATGGCAAGGTTCATTCACGCGCATTTCACCACAAGGCGAAATTTTGGAAGATATCCAAAGTGTAGTTTCTTTCGAGGGCTTGAATAATAACCAGACAATGCGCCAGATCGTCCGACGTCAAGGAGAACAAGATTTAGTTCTGGAGTACAATTCTCTGGGAAGAAATACACTATTTTTTGAAAATGGAGCATTTTCTCAAGGTATAGTACAGGTTGCTCCATTTTCCGAGTTTGGGGCTGAACTCGGTTTAATTTATGAAAATCGGCGCTTACGCCTCGTACAACTTTTTAATAAAAATCTTCAACTAGAGAGACTCACCTTAATCCGAGAACATCTTGCTGGAACCCAACGAGTACAAAACCCACCTCTAACAATAGATGATCTACTTGGAGAATGGCTTGGTGAAGCCACTACTATATATCCAGACTGGCGTTCTCCTGAAACTTACCCAGTCAAGATGCAATTAGAACTTAATAATTCCAATCAGTTAACACAAAGTACGACGCTTGGCAACCACACGATTACCTCAACTGCTACCATAAAAGGCTCGATTATTCATTTTGACCAAAATCCTCAAAAGCAGGTACAAGTATTCCTTCTACCCGATGGAGCTTCTGCTACTTCACCACTCAATGTACAATTACGTCAACGCTTATTTCTTGAGGTTGGTTGGTTAATTCAACCCAACTTACGCCAAAGAATGATTCGCAGCTACGACGATAAAGGTGAATGGACAAGTCTTACATTAGTTACGGAAAAGCGGTATCAGTGAACAGTTATCAGTTATCAGTTATCAGTTATCATGTTCTCACCGACTTACTTACAAAAAAGAACACTTTTGCTGTAAAGCTAGCTTGAGTAAAGTATTATATTCTTGATCCCCAACCTGATAAGCACCAAACCTTTCTAAATGAGGATTCATCATCTGAGCGTCAAATAATATAAACTTTCTTTCCCGTAATCTTTCTACTAACTTTACCATCGCCACTTTCGAGCCTTCAGAGATGTGGTAAAACATCGACTCGCCAATAAAAGCACCTCCAATCACAATCCCTAAAATTCCCCCAGCAAGTGTATCATTCTGCCAAGTTTCAAAACTATGCGCCCAGCCCGCCAGGTAAAGTTCCCAATAAATTTGTTGTAACTCTTGTGAAATCCAAGTAGTCTCTCTATTAGCACATCCAGCTACCACCGCTTTAAAATCGCGGTTAATCGCTACGCTAAAACGTTCTTGATTAAGAACACGCTGTAGGGATTTGGGGTAGTGAAATTTCTGATCTAAAGGAATCAGAGTGCGATCGCGGCTACTATACCACCCCAACTCATCATTCTCATCAGCCATGAGAAAATATCCTTGAGCATAGCCTTGAATAATGGCAGCAGTGTCATATTGCATAGCTAGCAGTTAGCGTGAGTTGTTTTAATAAACAACAACCCACAGACAAATGTGATAAAAAAACAAGAAAATGACAGAACCTATTCCATCAATCACTTTACCAGCGCCCACAGATCCCAAACTTGAGGGAGAATGGTTACAACAGCGTTTGCATCGATGGCTAGATGAAGAGTTTCTTCCAGAAGCAGTTAATCATACAATTGCCACACGTGCCGCACAAATTTTTGTACGACAACGAATGGAAGGAGAAAACGACTTAGGTTCTTTAGTGATTGCTATTGTCACAGAGATGCAGTCGTTTGATTTTTCTAAAAGCTTTTATGGGGAATTTGCGATCGCCAACGCTGTTAGCGATCTACTTTTAGAAAGTTTGGGAATTGATAGATGTTGCGGACAATGAATGCTTGTTAGTCGTCAATAAATTCCCACTAACCGCTAACTTACCAGCTAGACTTAACAACTCCAGGTAAAAGCCCTTCGTGCGCCCATTCCCTAAGCACATTTCGAGAAAGTCCAAAATCGCGGTAAACTCCTCTTGGACGACCAGTAAGCCAGCAGCGATTACGACGACGATTAGGAGCGCTATTGCGGGGTAGCTGTTGAATTTCACGATGAATCTCAAGCTTATCTAAAGGAGATTCTGCCTGTCTAAACTCTTCCAGCAATGCTTCCCGCTTTTGGGCGTACTTCTCAACCAATTTAGCGCGCTTCTTTTCGCGCTCAATCATGCTCTTTTTTGCCATAAAACCTATAAATCATAAAAGACAGCATCTTCCATAATATATACTATCACATGATATTTTTTCTGATACACCCTACTTCCCAACTTTTGACTTTTGACTTTTGACTTCCCCAAAGGGGCTTGCCCTATTCCCTAGAAGGACAAACCTCAGCAAGTTGACAAGCCTCACATAAAGGAGAGCGTGCCTTACAAACAGCACGACCGTGATAAATTAGCCTGATGGACCAATTTTCCCAATCGTGTTGAGGTAATAGCTGCATCAAATCTCGTTCGATGCGGATAGGATCTGAGTGTTCAGTTAACCCTAAGCGCTGGCTCAGACGCATAACGTGGGTATCTACCGTAACGCCAGCATTAATTCCATAAGCATGAGCTAAGACTACATTTGCTGTTTTTCGTGCTACACCAGGAAGCTGTAATAGCAGTTCCATTTGTTGAGGAACTTCACCACCAAAGTTCGTAACAATCATTGAACAAGCAGCTTTGATATTCTTAGCCTTATTGCGGTAAAACCCAGTTGAACGAACCAAATCCTCTAACTCGACCAAATCTGCATTTGCTAAACTAGCTGCATCTGGAAACCGGCTAAATAAAGCTGGTGTAACCTTATTGACTCGCTCATCAGTACACTGAGCAGAGAGAATAGTAGCCACCAGCAGTTGTACTGGTGTTGCGTAGCTCAAGGAGCAAGTTGCATCTGGATAAAGATGCTTGAGGCGAACTAAAATTTCTAACGCTCGTTGCTCTTGGGATAAGCTTATCTTGCTATTACTCACTGGAATAACTTTTGCACCCACTCTAGCTGAGTAGTTTCTTTCAGGATGAGAAAAATCCCTAAGCCTAAAAGTAGCATTAAACCAGTTTGCATCACACCATCTTGAATGCGAGTGGGTAAGGGTTTACCACGTAGCCCTTCTATCAAAAGAAAAGCCAGTTGCCCGCCGTCTAGAGCTGGTAAAGGCAAAATATTGATGACAGCCAGGTTAATGCTAATGAGAGCACCGAAGAAGAACAAACTGCCTGCATCATTTTTGGCAATGTTAGCACCAATCTCCACAATTTTAACTGGCCCAGCAACTTGATTAGCTGTTTCACCAAAATTAGTGATCAGTTGTCTAAAACCGTCAAATGTCATCAAGACAATCCGTTGAAATTCAGCAGCACCGATCTGCAAAGCTCGAACGGGATTACTCACACGATGACGTTCAACTTTCATGTTAGGAGCAAGTCCAATGCCAATGGTACCGCCATTTGGTTTAGCTTCTGGAACCACAGTCACAGATAAATTCTCTTTACCACGGGCAATTTTGAGTTGAACAGGCTTATCAGCACTTGTTTTAATAATTTCCCTTAAAGCCTCTAATTCTTTCCGTGATGCTCCAAACTCTCTTTGATTCGCTCCTAAAATGATATCCCCTGGACGAATTCCCGCGTTTGTAGCGACAGAACTGACATTTGGTGCTAGCTGTTGTATCACAACCCCTGGTTGAGCTGGTCCAGCTTGAGTTATTCCAACAGTACTAACTTGTACCACCAAAAGGAAGTAAGCAAATATTAAATTTGCTATCACTCCTGCGCTAATAACAATCGCCCGATCTAGTATTGGTCTGTTACGCAAAAGATTCGGGTCTTCTGGTGGAATAGTATTATCTGGATCATCGTCAGGAAAGCCAACAAAGCCTCCCAAAGGAAATGCGCGGATAGCGTATTCAGTTAATTTTCCTTGGTACCTCCAAATAACCGGACCAAAACCGAGAGAAAAACGGTTAACGTAAATACCTTGAGATCTTGCTGCGATGAAGTGTCCTAGCTCGTGTACTAGGATCAGAACAGCTAAGACTGCGATCGCCGCTAAAACTGACATATATAAAAATTAATGAGCTTTATTGAGTGAGACATTCCTTTATTGTAGAATTGTGAACAACTGTTGCACTAGACTCAATGGAATATTTTCCTACTTATTAGGGCGAGATTAATTCTGACTCCTGACTTCTGACTCCTGACTCCTTCTTTAAAGAATTTCTCGTCCTAAATAAGGTTGTAAGGCTTGTGGTATTTTCACAGTCCCATCTTCTTGTTGATAATTTTCCAAAATTGCTGCCATTGTACGCCCTATTGCCAAACCAGAACCATTGAGCGTATGGACAAACTGGGTTCCCTTCTTGCTGCTTTCTTTAAAGCGGATTTGGGCTCTTCGAGCTTGGAAGTCTACAAAATTCGAGCAGCTAGAAATTTCCCGATATTTTCCAGAAGAGGGAAGCCAAACCTCTAAATCATAGGTTTTAGTAGAAGAAAATCCTAAATCTCCAGTACATAGCTCTATCACGCGGTAAGGTAGCTGCAAAGCCTGTAAAATTGCTTCTGCATTTCCCACCAATTTTTCCAGTTCTTCAAAAGAAGTGCTCGGATGAACAAACTTCACCAATTCGACCTTGTTAAATTGATGTAAGCGAATTAATCCGCGCATATCACGCCCATAACTACCAGCTTCCCGCCGAAAGCAGGGAGTATAAGCACAGTGATAGATGGGTAAATCGTCAGCAGAAACAATTTCACCACGGTAAAGGTTAGTTACAGGTACTTCTGCCGTAGGAGTGAGCCATAAGTCATCAGCCGCACACTTAAAACTTTCCTCAGCGAATTTAGGAAGTTGACCTGTACCTGTTAAAGAATCAGTGTTAACTAAAAATGGAGGAATAACTTCCACATAGCCTGCTGCAATATGGCGATCGAGCATAAATTGAATTAATGCTCTCTCTAGCCCAGCACCAGCACCTATCAGGGTTACAAAGCGACTTTGGGCAACCTTCACCGCACGTTCAAAGTTAAGAATCCCTAACTTTTCACCAATTTCCCAATGAGGAAGAATATGGGGATTCTGGGGAATGTACTCATCACCCCAACGGCGAACTTCAGGGTTGTCATCCTCACTTTTGCCAACAGGGGTTGAGTCACTTGGTAAGTTAGGAAGTGCAAGTAAAACTTCGTTAATTTTAGCTGTGAGATCTTTTTCCTCGGGTTCAAGTGTAGCAATAAGAGTTTTAACAGAGCTACCTTCATCCCTTAGAGCTTGAATTTCTCCTCCTTTAGGATCGCTACCAGCTTTAATCTTTTCAGGAATTAATTTAGCAATTTCGTTACCACGCGCCTGAAGCTGACTGCGCCGTGCTTCTAATTCTCGTTGTTGTTTATCAAACTCAACGAACTGCTGAATATCGTAGTTGCCACCACGAGTATTCAACTTTTCTTGAATTAATTCAGGATTGTCTCGTATTTGCTTAATATCCAGCATTGGGGATTGGGGATTGGGGATTGGGGATTGGGGATTGGGGATTGGGGATTGGGGACTGGGGACTGGGGTGTATGGTTAGTAATGAATAATACTATCTGGGTTTGAGTACGGTGATGGTATAATTGCTGGAAGAAAGATACTTTTTTGCTAATTCTTGTAGTTGTTGACTATCAAAGGATTGTATTTGTTCTGGATAAGTGACTGATAATTCTGCTCTGGCTAGAGTGTTGTAGTAACCATATAGCCCTGCAAGCTGATTTGGTGTTTCTGTGGAAAAAGCATAGTCATTACACAGCAAGCGTTGACAACGAACTAGCTCCTGCTCGCTAATCCCAACAGAAAGCAAATCGTCCAAGTGTTGGCAAATTAAGGCTTCTACGTACTCTATGTGTTCTGGTTTTAACCAAGCTGTAATTGTGAATAAACTAGATTTCTGTTGTAACGAAAAATTGCTATAAATGCTCTGCACTAGTTGCTTTTCTTCTCGCAAAATGCGCACTAATCGAGAAGTTCTTCCTTGTGCGAGTAATACTGAGAGCAAATCTAAACCATAGGAAGTGCGAAGTTCTTCAACTCCTGGCGCAGTCCACGCCATTAGTAACCGTGCCTGCTCTAATCGTGGTGATGAAAGCTCTTGACGCTGAATTCCAGCAATGATTGGAATCTCTTCCTCGTTTGGTAGACAACCGCAGCAAGCTTCAGAAAAGTCTGTAAATGATTTACTGACTATCTTCAAAGCAGGCTCCTGTGGAATTCCTCCCACAATAACCACAGTCATGTTTTCTGGTTGGTAGTGAGCGCGGTGAAAACAGCGCATTGCTTCTGGTGATTGCTGCATCAGTTCTCTCTGAGTACCCAGCACCGAACGTCCATAGGGATGGCGTTGATAAATCCTTGAAATCAGAGATTGAAATCCTATCCAGTCTGGATTGTCGTATGCTTGACGGATTTCTTCTAAAACAACGTCCCGTTCCCGGATAAATTCGTCTTCTGGAATTGCTGCATTTAGTAACAATTCCGCTAGGTAAGGCAGAGTATCTTCTAGGTAAGCGGAGGCGGTAATTAACGAGTAATGAGCGTAATCATAGCTTGTCGCTGCATTTGTTATACCACCCTGATTTTCAATCTTGTGATCGAATACCCCTGGAGCTAGTGTTGCAGTACCCTTGAAAATCATGTGTTCTAAAAAATGAGCCATCCCAAACCATGGTTCTGGCTCAATTCTTGAGCCTGCTCGCACCCAAATATCTGCCACAACAACAGGGGTTGTGGGAATTTCTTGATGAATTACAGTTAAGCCATTGTCTAATTTAATTACCGAAGCTGGAAACACGCTATTAATTGGTTTGTGTAACAAGTTCTTTACAGTTTTCCTCTCAATATAGCCCAATAGTTGGGTTATTAATTTTTACTCATAGAAAAAGGGAGTTATGTTCTCCCTATTTTTTGTTTTTGCTTATAAAGTAGGAAACTTGTAAGGCATTCTTTGGTATAAATTAGAACGCTTTTCACAAGATACTTGACGGGAGAAGTCAGCAAGTATGTCTCTCAGAGAACAAGTTTCCAGTTACGCGTAGTCTCTCTTTATAAGAAGGTCGGTGATTTCTTGTTAGTAAGTGATTTAGATATAAGAGTTAGTGTAATCAATAATCACACTATATTATTAAACTATATGGATGGGATTATAGATCTCTAATTTTTAATTATTTATCAATGATATAAAAAATTCTAATAATTAAAGCTCCTAAGATGTAACTTAGGAGCTTATTCATTATTTTAAGTTCACCGCAACGCCGTTTTACCTAAGTTTATGACCTGGTTAAACCAGGTGGGCACCAAACTCATCGTTTAAAGTTTCCGGGTACATGCCCGGTCTACTGCCACGAGATCTAATGGTTCCCTTATCATTAAAGGCATAGATCAAAAAACTTTATGGCAGTCACCAACGTCGTAGTGAAACATCTCTATTATATCTTTACTATTGGTTTTGTGTGTCCAAAATTAAAAGTTTCTCGCTAATTTAACTGGGATACCATACAGATTCTATAGTTTGAGCAATCTGACTTGCCGTATTTTTGTCGCTGCTATTCAACAAAACCGTAACGTGTCCTAGCTTACGTCCAGGACGTGACTCTGTTTTACCATACCAGTGAACGTGAGCTTGGGGAATTTTCTCAAGTGAGGCACGTTTATTAATGTAGTCACTCTGGGAAGTTTCATATCCCAAAAGGTTAACCATGACAGCACCGGAGCAAATCAAGGCAGTACTACCCAAAGGTAACCCACAAACTGCTCGTAAATGTTGCTCAAATTGAGAAGTCTCACAAGCGTCTAGAGAGAAATGTCCTGAATTGTGGGTGCGGGGTGCAATTTCATTGACGAGTACCTTGCCATCAGTGGTGAGAAATAGTTCAATTCCAAAAACTCCTACGGCTTCTAGACTATTGAGTATAGTTTGAGCAATATATTCTATTTTTGCTGCTACTTCTGGTGCGATCTTCGCTGGCGCAATCACACGCCTACAAACCTGTTGTTCTTGTTGAGTTTCCACTATTGGGTAAGTAACCACATCGCCAGTTACAGAACGTGCTGCTATTACTGCAAGCTCTTGTTCAAAGGGGATAAATTCTTCTAGTAAAAAACAGTTTTTACTACTTTTGGTATACTCAGCTAAGGCGTCGACATGGTTAACTATAAAAGTTCCTTGTCCATCGTAACCGTGGCGTCGAGCTTTTAAAACAAGTGGGAATCCTAACTCGGAAAAATCGCCCTTGTTTTCCTCCAGGGCAAAAAACTTTGGTACAGGTAAACCCAGATCGCGTAAATAGCAGCGCTGGTGATATTTATCTAAAAGAGGCGCTAATGCTTCAAGTCTAGGGCGAAAGCACACCCCTTGCTGTGCTAGGGGTGATAAAGCATCGAGATTGACAAACTCATTTTCAAAGGTGATGAAATCGGATTTTGTGGCTAACGTAGCTGTGGCGATCGCGTCGTCCACTGCTGCCAAAACCGTATCTTGTGCGATCGCCACAGCCGGATCATTAACCCCAGGAGTTTGTACTACCAATTCCACCCCTAGCTTATGAGCAGCACCGCCCATCATAGCTGCTAGTTGTCCGCCACCAATTACACCAACACGCTTCATGTACACCCCAGAGAATCACGAGTTTCCACACCAGTTTTAGAATTCACGCCACTGGCTTTTATACACAGTTCTTTGATTTGCGCCTTGTCTAAAATTGCGTCCGTAAAATCTGCTCCTTTGATATCCACATCCTTAAATATAGTCCGCAGCAAAATAGCTTCTGTTAACACAGCATTACTCAAATCCGCCCCTGTCAAGTTTACCTGATCTAGCATTGCATTACTCAAATCAGCTGAGTGTAGATTTGCTTTTGTCATCACAGAAGCACTAAAAACTGCTCCCCGCAAGTCAGCATCAACAAAGCTAGCGAGTTCCATATTAGCGTTAGAAAACTCTGATGCTTGCAAACTCTGTCCAGAAAAATCCCGTCTTGTCAACTCTGCGTTACTAAATGACATTGGATGAGTCCAATCTGCTAGAGCTGGTGTTGGCCATAAAAGCAGGCCGATTAACAATGCTAACATTACCAGTCGTTGCCAAAGCATATAGAATAATAAGTTTTATATACAATCGTTACTTCTCAGCTTATCGCATCAACTGGATGACCGAACAAAAACAACCTTTATATAAGCTTTAGCATTTTGATGTTATTTTCCACGATGACTTAAAGCTAATCCTGATGTCATGCTAATAACTCACAGTTGAGGACAAAGGGAGGTAAGGCAGTTATCAGGCAACTAAGAAACAAAATATTTTCGTGATTAAGTCACCTCAATTCATTATTGGAGATTAACTGATAACTGTTTACTGTCCACTGATAACTGTTAAGCCACATGGTGTTCAAATATATCGAGGTTTTATGAAAAGCTTAAAAATGAAATCCTTTTGGACAATATTAGCTACAGCAACAGCTTCGCTTTTAACAGCAACATTTGGAGTACCTTCGTCTGCTCTTGCATCCAGAGCGGTCTTTAATTGTAGCGCTGAAGGTGTCATTGTTGAAGTTTCTCGTCTAAGCGATGGAACCCTTCGTTACAAAGCCTACAACATTCCCACTGATCTTAGACGTCCCAATCTTGTAATTGACGGGGGTACAGTAGGTAAGAACTCTAGAGGAGATACTGTCTACAGGTTTAGAAACAGAAATTATCTTTATGTTGCTGTTAAAGACGAAAATTATGGCAGAGTCCTAGTTTACAAGAATAACCAACTTATTGCGACAAAACCCTGCGGCGATGTTTAAAATTTTGGCTTCAGCATGGAGAACCATTATTGAATAGTACTGGATACCATGAAGTTGCTCCTCATATAGTACTAATGGCTTTCTTGCATCGTGTCGCTAATGGTGGTGGAACCCTTGAGCGCGAATACGCAATTGGTAGCGACCGCATGGATTTATGTTTGAGATACCGTTCTACCACCCTAGCAATCGAATTAAAAGTCTGGCGCGATAAAAAACGCGACCCCCAAGCTGAAGGGATCGAACAATTAGAATCATATTTAGCGCGATTAGGATTAGACTTTGGTTGGTTATTCATATTCGACCGACGAAGCAAGGCTCTACCAATTGAAGAGCGCCTATCGACTGAAATTGTAACCACAATCAATCAACGTTTCATCACTGTCATACGAGCGTAAGTTAAACTTTAATTAAGTATTTTTTACAGTAACAAAATACCGTTACATGGACGTTCTTACTTCTCAGATATATATGGTCTGGCAGTAAAATAGCATGATTCTCAATACTGCTCGGTTAAGCCAAAAATTTATATTTAATGTAGGTTGGGTTGAGGAACGAAACCCAACACATACAAGGGTTCGTTGGGTAACGCTTATGCGCTCTACCCAACCTACGATCTTCCTTAACCGAGCAGTATTGGCATGATTCTAGTGCTTCACAAGCATTAATACGTAGCGTCTCGGCTTTTGTGAAGATAAGTGAAGGTAATTGAAATTCCGACGTAAAGTTTATTTTCTTTTCGATCAAGATAGTGTTATATCCTGCTAGTCTTTTAATTAAGTAATTTCTTTTTTTAGTTGTTATTACAGATGACAAATTATTTTTAATAATACTTAACAAAAGTAAAATAAACTAAATTATTGCAATCTTAACCATTCACTAAATTTTTATAAATCCCTCTTCCTTTAGAGGGATTTTTGCAACACATTTTATCTGAGTTCCTCAACAACTTTTCAACAGAATCGAAACAATATGAAACATTACCGTGACGAATGGATTGAAGAATGGTGCCATGAAAATGGCTGGACTGAGCTATTTATAGAGCGCTGTGACAATTATTGGGCGTTTCCTCCTGGAGGAGTCATACCTGAACCAATCCCACCTCACGTTCTTAGAGTGATTAAATCCGAAAAAGGATTGACTGTTGAGGAGAGATTTTGGTCATTATTAGCGGTTATGGGTACAATCGTTGCCATTGTTTCTAGTTACCTATTCAGGTGCCCGATGCCGCTAGTTTTTGCTTTTGCTTTTGACGCAGTAACAGCAGCTCAACTAGAGGTTGAAGATATATAATTTGGGCATAGGGCATAGGGCATAGGGCATAGGAAAAAGTTACCAATAGCTTGTCCCTCTCCACCCATAAGGGAATGGGGTTTCCCGCCACTTTTATGAACTGACCTTAAATCCTTTGGCGGGAGTGGAATTTTGGTAATGCATTCAAGGTGAAACAATAATGCTCCACATAGTTGCTCCTAACGCGATCGCCGCCAAGTGCTGCCAAAAGAGCGATCGCATCGGTTGGCGAGCAATTTTTTGTATCAGCACTATAGTTAACAGAACTGAAACAATCAGCGTTGTACCCTGCAAAAATTCAATCACCGCTGGATGAGCAACCAATACAGGTAATTGGTCACCTTGAAGACCAAAAGTCGCAAAAGTCACAGGCAAAATCCGCCCTCCTTCTGCTAAACCCAAACGCAAATAATGAGCCAAGTTACCACCCAAAACCAATGGTAAGTAACCATAAGCAAGTTCTACAAATCGTCTTGGCTTAAAGCGATTTTGAGATAACCGGTACAAACCGACCATCAACCCGTATGCGGCAAAGGGAATAGCAACGGGGATCATCAAAGCCAAAAGTGATATCCCTAAGTGCGGTAAAAACTGTGTTAAATCTAGGTGTAATCCCAACCAAGATTGTAACTCTGGTAAACGATGGAGATAAACTCCACCCAATAGCAAAAACATCAATGCAACTTCGTAGCTGCGGGGTACATGAGTTGTCCAGAGTTCGATCCCCGGAGGACGTAAATTGAATTCCACAGAACGATGAGGACAAGCTTTGAGACAAGTCATGCACAGTACGCAATCTCTGTTATCTTCTAACTGTGCAGGATGAGAGTACAAAGGACAACCAAGAGTCTCCATCCCCTCGCCTTTTTGTGGTCCCCCCTTGTAACATTGATACGTTGTGCAAGTTGCAGAACAGATACCCTGCTGTGCGCGTAGTTCAGTCATCGACAGTTTGGCAAACAAACCATTCATCCCGCCAATTGGACAAAGATAACGACACCAAAACCGTCTTTCAAAAATAGCAGAGAAAATCATCGCCCCAGCAGTAATTAATAGCAGCAAACAAGCTGATAGGTAGGCAGTGTTTTCTAACTTCCAGAGTTCTTCCCACAAAAAAATCAAGGTAAACAGCCCAAACAGAAACCATCCTCCCCATTTTTCAGCTTCTTGTCTAGGCCAACGTTTTAATTGTCTAGGAAACAGCCACAATGATAACTTTTGCGTGACTTCTCCATAAATCATAAACGGACAGACGGAACACCAAACGCGACCTAAAAAGGGAAATGCCAATAGGAAAAAAGGCCACCACCAAGCCCAAAATAGATTTAAAGCGAAATTGCGATCGCGAGTTTGGGGACCAATAAATAGTATTGCTATAATGATCGGGAATACAGTTAATGTAAAACCGTAGTTAATTCGATCAGTCCACCAAGGACTTCGCAGGAACTTACGCAAGCCAGGGTAGGCGTTTAAAAGATTTACTCGA
Organism: Aetokthonos hydrillicola CCALA 1050; assembly: GCF_017591665.1. Classification (GTDB taxonomy): domain Bacteria; phylum Cyanobacteriota; class Cyanobacteriia; order Cyanobacteriales; family Nostocaceae; genus Aetokthonos; species Aetokthonos hydrillicola. Next base: position 42,590 of record NZ_JAAKGC010000002.1, read on the forward strand.
AATTGCTTTTTCTTGGTTTGTGCTGACCAAAAAATTTCTTCTGTTAACTCTTTTGCTCCTTCTGCTTGAACAATCGCCCGTTCTACCAAATTTTGCAATTCTTGAAGGTTACCAGGAAAATCATAGGATTGTAAGCGCCGTATGGCTTCTGGTGTGACTTTAGGTTTACGAATACTGTTTGTCTTCGTATAAAGACTGATATAGTATTCCACCTGAGCTTTAATATCAGTTTTTCGTACTCGTAAAGGTGGTACTTTGATAATCTGACCAACCGAACGCTCTATTTTTGACTGATTCTTTTCGGATATTATCAATATTCGGGCTTGGCTGATGCGAGGTTCAGGGGTTGGATCTTCTGAGCGACTTACAGGTTTATACGTATTATTTCGTATTAAATTACATAAATCAGGCACTAACTCTTGGGGTGCATCTTGAATGTTATTGAGTACTAAAGTACCTTCTCCTAACCATTCCAGCAGTCCTGGCTTACCCCCAAACCGACCAAACAAATCAGCACCGCTAGCCTGGAGAAGACTACACTCAACTTTAATGATTGGTTCTCGGCGCTTTGCAGAACCGAAATGAATCAAAGCCGCTATATTGTCTTTTTCTAATCCTGGTTCTCCGAAAATAAGTACTGCCTTGCGTTCTGCAGCAGCTTCTCTAATTTCTTCTCGCAGACGTATTGCGTAACGACTTGTCCCGACAATTCCCCGTTTTGCTTTGGTAACTAAATAGGGTCGCAAGGCTACAGAACGTTCTTGTTCGTAAGTTAGCGCAGATGTTAACTGTACTACTTCTTGTGCCATTTGACGAGAAATGGCCTGATTAATTTCGGGGTATTTGCTGACTAATTCTCGAAACTTAGCTGCAGGCACAGCCCACAAACGGCATTCTGTTACAGTCGTGATAGTGCGCATAGCCAATTCATCCAAGTGTAATTCTTGGAGGTGAATGACTGATCCGGGAAGAAACCCAATAGCTAAGGATGGGTTTATTTGACTGCTACTATGGCTTTCAAGTTTACCTTCTAGAAGTATGTATAATGCTTCTGGGGCGGTGCCTTCGGTAACTAGAGTTTGGTTAGCTGGAATAACTTTTTCTTCAATAACTTGAGCGATCGCATTTAAGGGTTCAGGCGGCAAAATTCCTAAAGCCGTCCGTTCTTGTAGCCATATCACGACTTCTGTTGTGATCATAGTTATTTTTCGACCTATTTTGTTTACGCTTGTGAATCTTTATGGAGAAATTCGCGATCGTATTAATCCAAGGCTTTACTAAGCCCGTATAATAACCACGGAACGTCCTTTTTTTGTCGTAGCAGTTTTAGTTAGCAACCGCTCGCTAAAAGGTGGTGCATTTTTACGCCGGTCAAAAACGAACAACCAACCGTAATTTACTTTTATCCGCTCTAGATAAGAATCTAGTTGGTCTAACCCTTGCTCTTCTGGGTCTTTTGTTTTATCTCGCCAAACTTTTATCTCTATTCCTAAGGTAATATTTTTGTACCTTAAGCATAAATCCATACGGTCACGACCAATTGCATATTCCCGTTCTAGGCTTCCACCCCCATTTACAACGCGATGTAAAAATGCCATTAGTACTATGTGTGGTGCTATTTCATGGAATGACGTGGTACCAAGTAAAGGTTCTCCATGCTGACGCCAGAATTCGATAAATACATCTAGCAAAGCATTTACATCTAACTCACCTTTAGAAGTTAACCAAGTTGGTGTGATATGAGGCAAAGAAGCCATTGGAGCAACTGTTAACACTCTGGGCAAAACCTCACGGTAAATGGGATTAGCAATTACCAATCCTCCTAATGGATCCATTTTGCATAAACCTAGGTCAATTACAAACTGGATATCATCGTTAGATACCAAACCTAATTCTAACCCTGCTAGCATTGGTTCAATTATTGCTTTTACCCTCGATTCAGTCAGTCTTTCTGCTAGGGAATCAAGGTGAGTATCTTGACGTGAAATCAGTATTTCTTTCGCTTGATGAATATGCTCTGCTGTAATTGCTATCTCCCTATCACTCACCAATTCTTCAACTATTTCTTTCGCCAAGGCATTTACTAACCAAGGTTGTCCTTGAGTTAAATCATACGCCGTTGCGATCGCTTCTTGTGTAAAAATCTGCCCTGTATCCTCTGTATGCTGCTGGTATAATTCTCCCACCTCAGCAGCATTAAAATCTCTCATCGTCAGTGAACGATCTTTTATATTAAATGGACTTGCTGTATTTAACCTTGTGCTACCACCAGAAGCCACTTTATAATCTCGCACATCCCGTAAACCAATCAACCCAACACTTACGGGAAAATTTGTAGGACGACCTCGATAACCATCGCGCAATTGTCGCAAAATAGAAATCAATGCATTATCTTGCAGAGAGTCAATTTCATCAATAAATAATACCAAAGGTCTTGGAGATGCTTGTACCCATACTTGTAAAGCACCTTGAATTCTCCGTCCTGGTTGTGCTGTATTCCAATTATTAGGAGGGCGTAAATCTTCGGGTAAATCAAACTGCGCGATTGCCTTCCACGAGTCGAGAATAGGTATTTCAAAGAACGTTGGATCGTCACTAAAAGGAGCACCTACTTCTACTGATACCGTAATTGCTGTATAGCGTCCGCTTTCTGTTAATTCTTTGGCTAGCGCTAGCATTGCTGTAGTTTTGCCTGTTTGACGCGGAGCATGAATGACAAAGTAGCTTTCTTGCTCAATCAACCGCGACAACTTAGGCAACCTTTTGGTAGGTGGTAGCATGTAGTGTTTTTCAGGTTTACAGGGACCTGAGATGTTGAACCAACGACCCATGACAAGCAAGCCAGCTATCTTTGACAATGCTGTCAGTCTAGCGCATATTACCTAGGTGGTGGCGAATTCATGAACAGTTATCAGTAAACAGTAAAACAGTTATGACGCTATCAAGGTGTCTGGTGCGGTGTTAATTGATAACTGATCCCACCCTCTTGACAAAATTTACTATTTGCTTCATAGTATTTATGGTCGGGGAAAGTATAAAAAAGAAAAGATGGTAGAAGGTGAAAGCACACGACTGTAAAGAATTAAGTCTTCGCGCCGGACACCACAGCCCGAAAGCCAAAGGTATAGTCCCTGTAGCCCGGATTGTCGGAGAAGCGAGACGCGGAACGGCAAGTCCTGGGGTTGTAGGGCCAAGATCCACCGCGCAGCAAACGATACACAAGATTTCCTTCAATTTCAATCCAAGAACTACCATCTCTAGGAGAGCCTTCGTAGTCGTAGTGCCATTTATCCGCACACCACTCCCAAACATTACCATGCATATCATATAGACTGAATGCATTTGCAACCCTGAAGCTGCCTACAGGAGTCGTTTTCTGACGGTACTCTCCTTCAGAAGCGGAGGCATATGTACAGTTACCGTTGTAGTTTGCTAATTCGGGCGTGATTGTCTCGCCAAAATGGAACGGGGTTGTCGTGCCAGCACGGCAGGCATACTCCCACTGTGCTTCGCTAGGAAGTCGGTAGTCTCGTTTAGTATGTTTTGATACTCTATCACAGAATTCTACCGCTTCGTACCAAGAAATTTGTTCTACTGGTAAATTATCGCCTTTAAACCCTGATGGCTCGGGTTCAAGTTCTCGGTTTACTTGAGGAAGAGCCGCCACAGCCCGCCATTGTGCCTGGGTAACAGGGTATTTACCCATGAAGAAGGGGGGAACAGTTACTTCGTGTTGGGGGCTTTCCTTGCTGGAGCGTTCTGCTTCATGTTCTGGAGAACCCATGAGAAATTTACCGCCTGGAATGGCGACCATTTCTAGGATGATGTTGTTACCGAGATTTTCTCTAAAATAATGAGCGTTTTTGGTTTGTTCTTTGATGACCTTACCATAATGGTTAACGGTGACGGTTTTAAATGAAAAGGTTTGAGATTGATCCTTTCCATTTGGGCTTGTTAAATTTTGAGGAATTATTTATTTGTATATTAGCGAAATAATGACGATCTACAGTAAAGAGCTGTTTACAGCACTTTCCAATCAGATAGGACGTTGTAGGGGCGAACGGCGTACTCTTCGAGAAGCCAGAGGCTACGCCCCTACACACGGTATTTGTTGCTCCGGGAATTGGGATAAGTTGTACATCTTTGGTTCGTAGTTGCACTTTAGTGCGCTGAAGCGCAACTAAAAACCTTTCAATTACTGTCCTATGTTCCCCGCTTTTGGTTTCCTGTTTCCTACTGCTGCGGGGCTGGTTGAACAACCATCACAAGGGTTTTTTAACCCCACCACAGATGGGCCAGCTGTCACTACGACGATTGTATCCGGATGCAGCAATTCACGAGCAGCTTGATTGACTTGTTCTACGCTAACAGCTTGGATTTTTTCACGAAAGGCTCTCAGTTCTTCTTCTGAAAGGGCGTACACCTCATTCATCAGAATTTTATACCCAAGCTCATCTGGGTTAGCTAAAGAAACAGTATAACTACTCAGCAAAGCGCGTTTTGCGGTTTCTACTTCAAGTTCAGTCACTCCTTGCTCAGTAATTTGCTTTAGCACCTGGCGAGTACTACTGACTGCTGCTGTTGTATCTTCTGGACTGGTTTGCATTTCTATTAAAAATGTTCCAGCATTTTTACCAGCCATGAAGTTGCTATATATCCCATAAGTAAGACCTTGACGATCGCGTATTTCTGCTCCTAACCTACTCGATAGCGTATCTCCACCCAAAATCTGATTTAATACTGTAGCTGCATAATACCGGGGGTCTTTGCGGTTAATAGCTGTGCTACCCATATAGGTAATCGCTTGAGTTTTACCTGGAATAACTGGGTTAAGACTCACAACTGTTTTTGGCAGTGATACGGCTGGATATGTCAAATTTGGAGGTTGACCATTAACTTTCCAATCTCCAAACTCCTTAGTAAGGAGCGATCGCACTTGCTGAGGAGCAAAATCCCCTACTAGTGATAAAACTGTCGTATCTGGGCGATAAAGTTTTGTTTTAAAATCAATCAGGTCTTTACGAGAAATCGCCTGCAAACTTTCCTGTGTTGGAAACTTATGCGCGGGATGTTTTTTTGGATAAACAGATTGAGCAAAAGTTCTTTTCGCAACTTCTGAAGGATCGTCCAGTTCTTGCTTAAGGGATGTCAAAGCGTTTTGTCGGCTTAATTCTAACTCTTTGGCAGGAAAGGTGGGATTTTTTATAACATCTGCCAAAGTTTTGATCAAAACGGATAAGTCGGTTGCTAAGCTATTGCCTTGTATTTGAACACCTTCACGATAAGTTTTAAAAGTTAGACTTGCTCCTCGATCGTCTAAGGACTTAGCAATAGTTAAAACATCCTTAGTTTTTGTGCCATTCATCAAGTTTTGTGCTACTAGAGAAGACAAACCTACTTTATTATCTGGGTCAAACTCTGTACCAGCTTTAATGAAGCCATTGAGAGTTACTGTCGGAGTGTTCTTGTCAGGCAAAAGCAATACCCGAAGTTTATTGGATAATATAAGTTCCTGGGGTAGAGTGCGTGTAGTAGGCGAGCTGTAAGACCAATCTACGGGTGGTAGGTATTTTGCGATCTCCTTTGGAGAAACAGGTGTCCCAGAAGCGAAACGTTCAGTAGTTTGTGTAGAGTTGGTTTTACTACTAGCAGTTTCTACCTGTTTGGTTGGTTCAAAAAAGCCAACTGTACGTACTTGTTGTTTAAGATATTTGCTTGCAACTCGCTGCACATCTGCCACGGTTACTTGGCGAACCGCAGCTAAGTAGCGATCTGTATACCGATAATCGCCAGAAGTTGTTTCATCGTTTCCAAGCTGGGTAGCTTGACTAGTGATATCAAGGTTCCCCAAAACGACTGAAGCTTCTAGCTGAGTCTTGGCTCGCTTAACTTCTTCTGCTGTAGGTCCTTTCTGGATAAAATAGGCGATCGCATCACTTAGCGTTGAGTCAATTTTTGTTAAGTTTTGATTTTCAACTGCTGTCACTGAGAGATCGTACCAGCCAAAGTCTGAGATGTTCACCACAGAAGCTGAAACATCGCTAGCTAACCCTGCTTCCACTAGTGCTTGATAAAGACGAGAACTTTTACCCTCTGTCAAAATGTTATCCATCACATTCAGTGCCGGTACATCCGGATGATTAACATTTGGTAGTGGGTATATCGCTTCTAATAACTTCCCTGCTCCCGGTTCCTTCAAAACTGTTGGCGCACCTCCCCCTGCTCTCTTGCTCCCTTGCTCCTCTACTCCCCTGCGCCTCTGCGCCTCTGCTAAGAGCTCCCTCTTCTGCTTGGATATTTTTCCAAATGTCTGTTTAACAGCTTTTAAAGTTGGTGCAGTTTGAAAATCGCCGACAATAACTAATACTGCATTGTCAGGACTGTAAAAATTACGATAGTACTTACGAACCTGCTCAACTTGAAACTTTTCCACATCACTACGAAGACCACCAACAGGTAATCCGTATGGATGATTAGGGAACGCCTTGCGCATCACAGCACGATTAAGGCGATAATTAGGGCTATTTTCATAACCCTGCAACTCAGAAATCACTACCCGTTTTTCGTACTCCAGTTTACTAGTATCAATCACCGAATTGTCCATTCTGTCTGCCTCCAGCGTGAGGAGTGCTTTCAGTTTGTTAGGTTCGACAGTGTTATAGTATGCAGTCTGATCGTAGCTAGTGAAAGCATTGGAGTCGCTGCCTAGAGCATTAAACAATTGTCCAAATTGAATTGGACGATTTTTCGTCCCCCTAAACATCATGTGTTCCAGCTGGTGTGCAATACCATTAACTCCAGGTTCTTCACTACGTGAACCTACTTTGTACCAAACCTGCACCGTGACCACTGGACTAGTATGTACTTCTTTTGTGAGTACGGTAAGACCGTTTTCTAGCGTCGTCTTGCGTACATTTTCTGTTAACAACACAGATGTTTTTTTTGAAACTTCTGTATTAGGAAAATTTACCCACTTTGATACAGCTATCAAGTGACTATAAGCAGACTCACCACCAACAGATAACAGAAAAATGAACCCAAAAATTAACAGAAAAGATCGAAACCGATAAAAACGGCGTCGACGTGGTTTATAAAACACAGACATCCTACTAGCTGCTTGAGCAGTAAAAAACGATACGCTTTTTCTTTGTTAATACAGCCTAATCTCAGTCTGATTTATGTCGCCTCAGCAACACTACAGAGAAAGACTAAAGAATTATTTTACCGCTAAAGTAATTAAAAAAAGTATAGTGATTAACAGAGATTTAATAAATAGAATTCAGGAGTCAGAATTCAGGAGTCAGGAGTCAGGAGGAGCCAGTGCGGTGGACTGGTTTCCCAGCATAAAGGAGCCAGTTCTGCAGCCGGGTTTACCGGCGTAGGAATCTGGCGTCATCTGGCGTTCAGGAATCAGGAATCAGAACGAGTAACAGTTATCAGTTAACACCGCACGACAAGCCTTGAACACTGATAACTGTTAACTGTTCACTGTTTTCAGATCCCTGATATCTTATTTAATCAAGGTTTGCGAGGAGGCGAATAAATTCTAAAGGCAGACCATCAGCATCTGCAATAAAAGTAACTTCGTAAATGCGACTGCCTATTTGCTGTTGTATAGGTTCTAGAAGTACTTTTAGAGGTTGTAATTGCTCAGTTGTGTTTTGAGGTGATACGGAAAAACGTTGTTTTAAATTGTTTAACCAACTAGGTAAATCTGAGGTGAAATCTGTTAAATCAAATGACAGATGATAATATCCAACGTAATGTTCATCCTCGAAAGCATCAGGAGCAGGTTTTGGTTGTGGAATTTCAATCAGTTCAATTCTCCCGCCTAATCCTTCCATCCAGCAAGCTAGGGTATAGCCTGTAGTAAAGCGTTCACAAACTATGAAGCCTAACTGTTCGTAGAAGGCGATCGCTCTTCGGATATTAGCAGTACGAATAGAAGCGTGGTGCATAGGGTATGGAGAATGGGGCATGGGGCATGGGGCATAGGGCATGGGAGCACAGGAGCAGGGGGAGCACAGAAGTAGGTAGTCTAACCTTCAGTACCCAATACCCAATACCCAATACCCAATCCCCAATACCCAATACCCAATTTACTCAAACAGTCGGAAATAAGGGTAGCGCACAGGCACTCCTGGCTCTTTTTCCAAATCAAAATTAATCACTTCCCAGCAGGTATCATCAGAGGAGCTTGGGCTAAAATCCACTGGTAACCCGTAAAGACGAGCTGATGTTGTTTCTGTTTGTCCAGAACGCCAAGGTGTAGTGCGTTCTAGATAGCCACTCATTAATTCTTGATAGCGACGAGCTATGATAATTCGTGTCGCTCGATAGCCTTGAGTATACAGCTTATCTAATGCTTCGTGAATTTCAAAGCGAATGCCGTCAGGATGAGTATGCTGCCGATACCATTCACTATTCCATCTTCGCCAATGGCGACCGGACTGTAAATGAATCAATTCTCCTGTTTTGGGATTAGCTTCAAATGCCCCATGACGGGGACATAGATACGTATCTGTTAGTGTCAGCGCCGGAATTATTTGGCGGCAATGGGGACACTGTATTTCCGGACCAAATATTGGGTACTGCAAGCCTGGATTCATCATGAAGTGCGTACAAACATATTTTTGTATCTACCAGAAACCTTAGTTTTTTTTACACTTCTACTCCACCTCATTGGTGTACTCACTTACTGCGTACTGAATACTAAGCTGCGGTAGAAGGTATTTTCACTTATACCCCCTCTTACACATAGAGGCTTAACGCCGTGATATCCTGGTTTTGCAACCAGATCCAGGGTTGGAGTTTTTCCAGTGTTCCTGGGTACCTTATTTATATTCTATCGTGTCTACTGCTTTCCACTGGTCTTCTCCCGATATTTCTCAAGCTGCTTTTGTCGCAGCAAATGCTGTTGTTATGGGCTCTGTAAAAATAGCAGCAGACGCTAGCATTTGGTATGGAGCAGTTATTAGAGGAGATGTCGAACGTATTGAAATTGGAAAATGTACAAATATTCAAGATGGAGCAATCCTACATGGCGATCCTGGTAAACCGACAATCTTAGAAGATTATGTCACTGTAGGACATCGCGCTGTAGTACATTCCGCTTACATTGAACGTGGTTGCTTAATTGGCATTGGCGCAATAGTTTTAGACGGAGTGCGAGTAGGTTCCAGTAGCATTATTGGTGCTGGGGCAGTTGTTACTAAGGATGTACCTCCCTTATCTGTTGTTATGGGTGTTCCTGGTAAAATAGTACGTCAAATTTCTGCCGTTGAAGCAGCAGAACTGATTGAACACGCTGAAAACTATCAAAAGCTGGCTTTGTTGCACGCTGAGGGCATAGGGCATGGGGCATAGGGCATGGGGCATGGGGCATGGGGCATGGGGCATGGGGCATGGGGTAATGATTAACAAGTAATAAGTTGGCTGTAAACATTCTTTACATAGTGCTTGGAAAAATTCCTGAATTCAGATAAAAATAAACATTAGAAGAGTTGACAAAACTTAAATTTTTACTTAATAGAGGGAATCTAAAAATGGACATTGATCTACGTGTGGCGGTTGTTTTAGCGCCAATCTTGATTGCTGCTGGTTGGGCTGTGTTTAATATTGGTGCTGCTGCTTTAAGACAATTGCAAAGCTTTTTAAATAAAGAAGCGTAAATAGGGAGCAGGTAAACAGTTATCAGTTATCAGTTATCAGTTAAGAATAATGTGTTGATCGGAATGCGGAACACTGCATCCTACGCCTTGATCACTGGTTACTGTTTACTGTTCACTGTTTATCTGCCCCATGCCCCATGCCCAATTAAGTATTATGAACGAAAACCGGGACTCGAGTGATATCGACTCTATCCTAAAACCGTTTCAACGCTTTGGGGTTCATCTTGGACTAGAACGAATTCAAAAGTTGTTGGCAAATCTTGGTAACCCTCATCATCAAGTACCAGTTATTCATGTTGCTGGTACTAATGGTAAAGGTTCTGTTTGTGCGTATCTTTCTTCTATTCTTACTGAAGCGGGTTACCGCACAGGACGCTATACTTCTCCTCATTTGGTTGATTGGACAGAACGAATTTCTCTGAACGAACAACCGATTTCAAAAGAGCAATTGTGCCAATTATTACTACAAGTTCAAGCGGCGATCGCTCCTCAAGAAGAGATTCCAACTCAGTTTGAAGTGATTACGGCGGCGGCTTGGTTGTATTTTGCTCAAGAAAAAGTTGATGTGGCTGTGGTAGAAGTGGGATTGGGAGGACGCCTAGATGCTACCAACGTATGCGATCGCCCCCTCGTTACCATTATCACTTCTATTAGCCGCGAACATTGGCAGCAACTTGGTTCTACTGTTGCTGAAATAGCAGGAGAAAAAGCTGGGATCCTAAAGCCTGGATGTCCTGCGGTGGTTGGAGCTTTGCCACCAGATGCTCAAAAAGTTGTGCGATCGCGTATTCTGGAACTAAAATGCCCATATATTTTTCCTCAAGCTGCTCGTAAAATCGCTACAGGATGGGCAGAATATCAAGAAGTCGATGAAAAATCGGGTTTTGAGGAAAACAGCGAAAACTTTTCCAATCGCGACAGTGACAATCTAAAAACTATAAAATATCCCTTATCACTACAAGGTCAAATTCAGTTAACAAATTCAGCTTTGGCTATTGCTGCGCTAGAAATTCTGCGAAAACAGGGTTGGCAAATACCAGAAGTAGATATTGTTAACGGTATGACAAAAACCAAGTGGCTAGGACGGATGCAATGGACTACTTGGAATCAGCACAAGTTATTGCTTGATGGTGCTCATAATCCGGCAGCCGCTCAAGTTTTACGTGACTATGTGGATGATGTCACCTCTTCAAGCGCACCCAACACCCCCCAATCTACAAGCTGGGTAATGGGAATGCTCTCCACGAAAGATCATACAGGCATTTTTAATGCTTTACTTAGACCAAATGACCAATTATATTTAGTCCCAGTACCTGACCATAGTTCAGCCGATCCCGATGAATTAGCAAAACTAGCTCAGAAGATCTGCCCATTGAGTTTTTGCAGCACCTACCCCGAATTATCTTCGGCGCTAGAAGCAGCTTTTTCTGTGCAAGATAATTTAGTCATTTTATGCGGTTCCCTATATCTGGTGGGATCTTTTTTAGGGGATAGGAAATAGGGATTGGGGATTGGGTACTTCGTTTAATTCTTCCCATGCCCCATGCCCCATGCCCCATGCCCTATGCGCCATGCCCATTATCCTCTAATTTCATCTAACTTAGCACGCACAGCTTGTATATCTTGCCACATTAACCATTTTGGGCTGCCTACTTCCCTAGAAGCGTTACGCAGTAAGTAAGATGGGTGAAAAATCGGCATACACAAACGTCCTTCCCAGTTCATCCATTGTCCGCGAATTTTAGTAATACCACGTTTATCGCCGGTTAAATCTTTTACAGCAGTCGCACCTGTTAATAAAATAATTTTTGGGTCAACTAGGCGAAGTTGTTCCAAAAGGTAGGGTTTGCAAGCCGCCATTTCTTCAGTAGTCGGGATGCGGTTCTCTGGTGGACGGCATTTAACCGTGTTACAGATGTAAACGTCTTTCTCTGTATCTAATTGTACAGATGCTAAAATTTTCTCTAATAACTGTCCTGCTTTTCCAACAAAAGGTAATCCAGTTTCGTCTTCGTTTTGACCTGGTGCTTCCCCCACAATCATAATTGGGGCTTTAAGGTTACCCCGTCCAACAACAGCATGAGTACGAGTTTTTCCTAATCCACACCGCTGACACTGGTTACAATGCTGTGCCAATTCTGTCATGCTGGTATAGGTTCCTGATGGAATAGGAATTTTGGCATCTTGAGGAATTAGGTCGTTTTGGTTAAAGTCGGATTCCTCAAAGAGGCTGAGTTGGTGTTCGTTGCTCATGAAAATTTATATATTAAGGTATATACACAAGTTGTTTAAAGTTTGTTAGACTTATAACCTCTTAAGTGGCTATTTCTTGTTCTGTGTTTTGTGTTTGTTTAAAAATAATACATATAAACATCTTATCAGTCACATGAATAAAAATCAGTCATTATAGAGGTAATGGTATTTTACATGTTGGGTAAATCATGCCATCTACCGCACTTTTTGCCGATCGCACTCAAGCTGGTGAAAAATTAGCATTGGCAATTCGCGGTGTTTTGACTGAGCAAACGGCAGAGTATGGTAAAAAACCCAGAACAATTGTCTATGCTTTGCCACGAGGCGGATTACCAGTAGCAGCACCAATAGCACGTCTCCTTAATTGTCCGTTAACAGTAGAGGTGGCTAAAAAGATTAGTCATCCAGAAAACCCAGAGTTAGCAATTGGTGCAGTAACTGCTTCGGGTAATGTTCTGTGGGATGAGTATCTATTTCGTAATAGACCGAATCTACCATGGCGGTCAACAGCGATAAATACAGCTATAAATAAAGCTAAGTTGCTAGAAGAACAGCTTAGTCCCGCTTGTCCCCAAGTCAGCCCAGAGGGTGCTACGCTCATCTTAGTTGACGATGGTGTCGCGACAGGAATGACAATCGCGGTAGCTGCAACAGCTCTAAGAAAACTCTCTCCCGCAGAAGTTTGGTTATGTGCGCCTGTCGTACCATTTAAGTTACTACCTTGGTTGCGACAATGGGGCGATCGCTTGATTTTTCTCCAAACACCCGAATCTTTCCTAAGTGTTAGTCACTTTTATTTAGAATTCCCTCAGGTGGAAACAACAGAAGCTAGGAAGTATCTCGAACAACAAAACCAGCCTGTGGAAGAAGAATAAAAAATTTGCGGTTGTTCAATTAATTGAACGTAGTGATCGATTGATCATCAATAAGACACTGATTATCAGCATAAAACCCCCTGTAGCAGTGAAAAGAGTTGTAATATTTAAATCGGCTAAGACGCCAGCTAAAGCATAAGAAAAAGGAGCAACCCCAAAAGAAGAAAGCATCCCCAAGCTGATGACTCTTCCTAACATCTCTGGTGAAGTTTGCTTTTGAATCCAAGTGATTGCCACGACAGTAAAAAAGCTGCTACAGGAACCTAGTACGGCAATGGTTACGCTAGCCAATAGTATGCTTGGTAAGAAGCCAAGCAAGAAAAGTCCAAACCCTTGTATGCTTGCAAGAGTGAGCATTAAAATTCCTACGGGTGGAAGACGACGAAATATTCCAGGCATAAGTGTCCCTAACAACCCACCGCCACCCCACGCCGAGTTCATAATCCCTAAAGCGATAGCACCCCCTAAAAAGCGACTTTGAGCCAGTGATGTAATGCCAACTTGTATTGGTCCAACGAAAATGAAGTTTAGGATAGTGACAACTAGCAAAACTACTCTAAGCTCTCGATTATTCCATACATAGTTCAACCCTTCACGAATACTACCAAATAAGTTAACAAGCCTACCTGCTGAGATTGACTCAGGACTTGATTGATGGCTGCTTTTCATCAGCAAAAGTGTTACAGATGTAAACATGAAGGTTGCAGCATCAATTGCAAATGCGGTTTCAATACCGATACTAGATATCAGTAAACCCCCTAATGCTGGTCCGATCAGTACTAACAGTTGCGTTGTTCCTTGGCTCAAAGCATTACTTGCTGCTAAAAGCTCCTTAGTCACTAAAGTCGGTATAATCGACTTCGCAGCAGGGATGAAAAAGCCATCCACCACTCCAAAGCTAAGAGCAAATACGTACAAATGCCATAGCTGCGTTCTCCGGAACATTATTAGCGCTGTCAGTAAAACAGTAAGCACAGCTCGCAAGCCATTAGAAACAAGCATTATAAATCGAGGTGAAAGGCGATCGCTAAAGACTCCACCAATAAGCATTAAGACAGCACGGGGGATTGCAGCCGCCATCAGCACTGTACCCAAACTGATTGGAGAATGAGTTAACTGAATAGTCAACCAAGGTAACGCCACTAAGTAAAATTGATCACCTAAAAGAGAAACGCTTTCGCCGATATAGAGAAGTCGGAAGTCGCGTACAGTTAACGGTTGCCAAAGTGGAAATCGGTCTTTGCTCGAAACTGTTGATTTTCGCATTGTTAAACTTCGAGTTCCAAAAAAACTCTAAGTGAAGCAGCTATATTAAGTCAACAGACATGCTGTCTCACAACATATTATTTGAAGGTTAAAGTTTGACAGATTGTCTTTTGACACTGGTGAACACAGATTGATAGGGTGATCTACTAGACTACTTCTGCGTACAGTCTGCGACTAAGGATGTGAGGAATTTAGGTGCAGCAACAGAAATTATCCAATTGGATATGGATGAGTTTTGTCATGTCAGTTTTTATAGCTTTCCCTGTTAAAGCTAAACCAGTGCAAGAGAATTCTGTAGAGGTTAATACGTCCGGTTCTCCCCCGATAACTGAAATCAAGCAAGTCAACACAATTGCTCCAAGAGCTACCACAATTAAACAGTGGCTTTCTCAATCCTCAACTCCCAGTTCTCTGTCTCAATCCCCGATTCAGATAACGGGTGTGCGACTCAATCCAACAGATGACGGTATTGATGTCATTGTAGAAACTGCTGGAGGTAAAGCACTTCAGAGTTCTTCCTCCAGTCAAGGAAAGAGCCTGATTATTAATATTCCTAATGCTCAGTTACAGCTTCCATCTGGTAAGGAGTTTCGTCAAGAAAATCCTGTTGCAGGGGTTGCTAGTATCACCGTAAAGGCTCCTGATGCAAACAGCGTGCAAGTGATTGTTGCTGGAATTGACAAGACACCTGTCGGTAAGGTGGTTCAAAATCAGCAGGGTTTGATTCTCAGCGTGACTTCTTCAGAGCCAATTGAAATCCTTGTCACAGCCGAGAAGCGACCTGAAGACGTGCAGGATGTACCTATCAGTATCACCCCTTTGACCAAAAAAGAAATTGAAGATGCTGACATTACTTCATTGAGTGGAATTTCCGCCAATACCCCAAATTTTTCGACCTTTGCACCAAGCCGCACTTTTGTTGAATACAGCGTGCGTGGTTTAAGTAATTTTAACTTTCTCTCTAGAGATCCAGTAGCATTTTATATAGATGATGTTCCCTATGATTATACTGGTTTCTTAACTGTTGATCTACCTGACCTCGAACGAGTGGAAGTACTGCGGGGTCCTCAATCAACCCTTTATGGCAGAAACGCTGAAGCGGGCGTAGTTAATATTATTACTCAAAAACCCACTGATAAATTTGAATTTAACGGTAGCGCCAATTACGGCAATTACAATAACCTTGATTTGCGAGCTAGTGGCAGTGGACCACTTGTAGAAGATAAATTATTTTTCCGTCTATCGGGTAAATATGGGTCGCGAGATGGGTTTCTAAAAAATACTTTTACAAACAGTGATGTAGATTATCAATCCGGAGGAACAGGTCGCGCTCAATTGCTTTGGACTCCCTCAAAGGATTTGGATATTTCTTTTAATACTTCATTTGACGATTACCACGATGGAGCTACTCCCTTAGTTCAGTTTGGACAGCGAGATCCATATAAAATACAGCAAAACTACAATGGCTTTAGTGACCTAAATTCTAATACTCAATCACTCAGAGTCGTTTACAAAAACCCAGATTTTCGATTGACTTCAATTACTGCTCGGCGCTTCTCCCATCGAAAGTTTGAAAACGAAGCCGACTTAACAACTCGTGATATTCTTACACAGGTAGGTGAAGATCAAGCAACTCTGTTCAGCGAAGAAATTCGCTTGCAATCCCCTGAAGATGCTAAGACATTTCAGTGGTTGTTTGGAGGCTATTTTGAATCTAGAGATTTCAACTTAGATGCTGATGGTTTTAGATATGGGGCTGATGCCGTAGCATATTATAGAGGTTTAATACCTCAACCTGGACGCAATCAAACAAGTGCCAAAATAAGCGAAACCACTAAGGCTATTTTTGCCCAAGCTAGTTATAAACCCATTGAACCCCTGACACTAACCGCTGGATTACGATATGAATCTTTTAATAGCTTTCTAGACAACACAAAAACTACCTTTATTCCAGCCAATGGTTCTCCTTCCTTCTCTACTGGAGCCACCTTTAGTAATGTTGAGAAAGATGGAGATATATTTTTACCCCGTTTTGTTGCGGAATATCGCTTTAATCCCAACGTCATGGCATACGGTTCAATTGTTAGAGGTTATAGACCACCAGGAGTGAACTATCGAGCGCAAAATCAGGAAACGTTGACATATGAGGCAGAAAAATCTTGGAATTATGAAGTCGGTTTGAAATCGTCTTGGTTGGATAACCGATTAAATGTCAATTTGGCTGTATTTCATAACCCAGTAAATAATTATCAGGAGCCTGTCCCTGATAGCACAGGTTTATTCCGTCAAATTGCGAATGCTGAAGTTAGTATTACTGGTTTTGAATTGGAGGTGAAAGCAACTCCGATTGATAGACTAACGGTAAGTGCTGGGTTTGGTTTTCTCGATTCAGAATTTACTAAGTATACGAACCCATTCACAGGTCAAAATTATAACGGCAAGAGGCCTGCTTATGTGCCAGATTTTACTTATAATTTAGCCTTGCAATACCGCTTTCGCACTGGCATATTTGCCAGAGTAGAACTACAAGGTTCAGGTACAGCATTTCTCGATGATGCTAACAGATTCAAACAAGGTCCTTGGGCAATTGTCAATGCTCGTTTGGGATATGAGTTAAATAATTTTGGAATCTACTTTTTCGCTAATAACATTTTTGGGACTGAATATCCGATTACAGCAGTACCTTTTGGTTCCTTCGGGACTATTTCTAGCTACAATGCTCCAGCCACCTACGGCTTTCAATTGAGAACTCAACTTTAGTGAGCAAAGCATGAAAAAATTGGGATTACTCGGTAGCTTGTACGTAGCGCAGTTTTTGCCTGTTGCTTTCTTCATGCAAACCCTACCTGTTTTCTTGCGACAGCAAGGGGTTTCCTTGGAAGCAATTGGGCTAGCTAATTTTCTAAGTTTACCTTGGACTCTCAAAGTACTTTGGTCACCTATTGTTGATCGCTACGGCTGGACAAGATGGGGACACTATAAATCTTGGATTTTAGCGATGCAGAGTCTTTTAGCTTTGACAATCGTCTTTTGTGCATCGCTGAACATCCGAACTCATGCTTTACTACTAGTGGTAGGTATGTTACTAATCACTACATTTGCAGCTACTCAAGATATTGCGACTGATGCTTTAGCGATTGGATTGCTCAAACCGTCAGAGCGGGGTTTGGGAAATGGTATTCAGAATGCGGGAAGATATTTGGGTGGTATTGTAGGTGGTGGCGGAATTCTGATACTACTAGAACACTGGGGTTGGACAAGAAGCATGCTAGCAATGGCATTAAGCGTCTTGTTGTTAATCATTCCTATACTGTTCCATCGCGAAAATTTAACTACTTATACTCCTAACCAATTCAGTTGGAGTTTGTTACCTAAGTTCTTCTCTAGGTTAAAAATGGGGCGCTGGATACTGGTGTTATTGCTCTACATGATGGGAGCTACTATTGCCAATACTATGTTCCATCCGTTGCTAGTGGATCTTAAGCTGTCTCTAGCGCAAATAGGTTTGATGAATGGTGTCGTAGCTTACAGTGCAGGTATTGTAGGAGCAGTTGTTGGAGGATTTTTGATCAAACCTCTAGGACGAAAACAATCTTTGATTGTATTTGGGGTGTTGATGGCGATCGCGAATGCTGCTTTTGTTCTACCCACTCTAGGGTTTACTAGTCTACCGGTTCTCTATCTAGTGAGCAGTTGGTTTCAGTTCACCTACAGCATGGCATGTATCCCAATGTACACCGTCATGATGGATAAAAGTAGGTTGGGAACTGCTGGATTTGACTACACTTTGCAAGTTTCAATTGTTTTTATTGGCAGCTTAATAGCTGGTGGAATGAGTGGTTTTATAGCCAAAGCTATTGGGTATCAAGGAGTATTTGTCCTGAGTGTTGCGATCGCTCTAGCTAGCGTTGCTGTTATTGCTACAATCTTTGACGAGTCTTTCACTGAACCTCAATAGACTTTTCTTAAACACTTTCTCGGAAGTTTCCAGTTACAGAAATCAGGGGAAAATCATGAAAATTTATAGCCCATCTTTTGAATCTATTGGTGCTGAAATTTTAGATGTAGATGTTGTTTCAGTAACAAAAGACCAGGCAAATACAATTAAACAACTAGTATACAAGCATAAATTGGTAATTTTCAGAAACCAAAATATTACCGAAGACCAATATTTAGAATTCGCAAGCAAAATTGGAACGCCACAAATTTATCCTCAAGATAACTATCATCATCCAGATTATCCCGAAATATTTGTGTCTTCTAATGTTCCCAAAGATGGAAAGAAATTTGGAGTTCGCGGAACTGGTAGGTACTGGCACACAGACTGTGCATTTCTTGAAGAACCTCTTCCATTTACGATGCTGTATCCCCAAGTTTTGCCTAATTCAATTAGGGAAACTTACTATATCGACATGCAGAATGTTTATAAAAAATTGCCTTTTGAATTGAAAAATTATGTCGATAATAAATATTTATTGCATGAAGCAAAATGGCGATACAAAGTCCAAGACTGGGACATTGACAAAGCAATTATAGATATAATGAACGAGTTTGAACAGAGATTTCCCCCTGTTAAACATCCAGCAATCATTACTCATCCAGTGACTGCTCAAAAAATATTGTACATGAGTCAAGGTTTTACCACTGGTATTGTTGGTTTAGATTACGAAACAAATCAAAAAATATTGCAGGAATTATTTTCTTTTATTGAACGCAACGAGCATATTTATACACACATTTGGAAAGACGGTGACATTCTCTTATGGGAGAACAGAACTTTGAATCATAAAGCATCTACAGTACCAGAAGGTGAAAAAAGTGTAAGCTATCGTATCGGTATTTACGATAATTTACCATTTTATCAAAAGTAGTCAGGAGACAGAATTCAGGAATCAGAATCAATATGAATATCAAACAGAAATTCACAAAAATTGATGACGTAAATCATAACCTATTATCTCGATTTCTTGAACCGTATAAAGAGAATTGTCAGTACCTAAAAAAAGCGCGATTTCAATATCTCGAACAAAGTGATTCATCAGATAAATCTAAAAATAGCTCTCATAATCTATGGAGTATACAAGCCGATTTTTCTATTCCAGAATCTTGCTACATAGCTGATACTGGACACTTTAATTCTGTTGAATTTAATATTTGCTACAATCAATTGTTTTACGTCAAAATAGCTTATTTATTGGATAATAAGCTTCTAGATGTAATGAAAGACTGGGATTTAGAAACTTATAAACGCCGTCAGCTTAGTGATTTTCTGATTGTTAAATTTTCTAGCACATTTAAAAAGCCAATAGATTCGAGTAGTTTTCAGGGAAGCCTAGTAATTAATAAATCCACTGCTCGGAATAATTTGATTATCTTAAAAACTTCCTGCACCTTTTACGATAAAAATGGTGGTTGGTCTGAAGGTGATGTAACTATTGCAATCTTGAATAGCCATCCTGAAGAAACTATAGATGAAAAGGAGTCAGGAGACAGAATTCAGGAGTCAGAATACACCACCCCCTAAAAATGTTAGGTTGAGGAACGAAACCCAAACTACATAACCTAATTAATTGAATTAAAACATAAATTACTCTTCCATGTACTCAGAATTTGTTGATGAAAATAAACCACAAAAAGAAGCAGAACAGGTGTTTATAGAAAGCCATAAACTTTTACAAAAATTGACACAAGTATCTGCAAATGAACGTAAAGACTTATTGATAACTTACATTCAAGAGCAGATTGCCAAAGCTGTAGGGATAAGTGCATCAGAACTAGATGTAGAACAAAGTCTCAATTATATGGGAATTGATTCCCTAATAGCTGTGAAGTTGAGAAACCAACTGAGAACTGATCTAGAGGTAGATATACCTGTAGTGAAATTTATGGAGGATTCCAACATCATCAATCTTGCAACACAAGTAAGTGAACAGATCCTCTGTGAGGATAAGGAAGACTTGAGTCGAAGCGAAGATTTTAACCCCTCTCAATCTTATCCCCTCAGCCATGGTCAGCAAGGTTTGTGGTTTTTGTATAAACTTGCACCTCAGAGCGCAGCTTATAACATTGCTTTTACAGCACGCATCTGCTCCCATTTAAATGTTGCGGCTTTGCAACGTGCTTTTCAAGCTTTAATTGTTCGCCATCCGACACTGCGCAGTACATTTGGTCAACGAGATGGTGAACCTTTTCAAGAAGTTCATGAATCCCAGGAACTTTGTTTCGAGACAATTGACGCTTCAACTTGGAACTCTGATGAGTTAACCACAAAAGTGATCGAAGCATATAAGCGTCCCTTCAATTTGGAACGAGGATCTGTCCTGCGAGTGAGTTTATTTACTCGCTCTACACAAGATTATGTGCTTTTACTGACAATACACCACATTGCTGTTGATGGCTTCTCTTTCGGAATTATTCTCAATGAGTTGCGTTTGCTATACGAGTCTGAAGACAAAAGTAGCCCATCATATCTACTAGCTTCTAGTAAACAGCAATATAAAAACTTTGTCCAGTGGCAACGGCACATGTTAGCCAGTCCTGTTGGAGAAAATCTTTGGGTCTATTGGCAGAAACAATTAGCAGGTGAGTTACCAGTATTAAAGTTACCGACTGATAGACCGCGACCACCAATCCAAAGCTATGAAGGGGCTTCTCATACCTTTGAGGTGAGTAAAGAGTTGACTTTCAGTTTAAGGGCGATCGCGAAGGCTGAAGGTGCAACTCTTTACATGGTTTTATTGACAGCTTTTCAAGTGTTGCTTCACCGCTACACAGGTCAAGAAGATATTATAGTTGGCTCTCCTACTGAGGGTAGAAGTCAATCTGAATTTGCTTCTACGGTGGGTTTCTTTGTGAATATGCTTGCTTTGCGGGCTAATCTTGCTGGAAATCCCACGTTTTCAAAGCTTCTGTCTCAAGTGCGTCAAACAGTTTTAGCTGCTCTTACGCATCAAGATTATCCCTCTCCTATGCTGAGTGTGCGATCGCAGGTAAACCGAGATCCCAGCCTTCCAGGACTTTTCCGAGTTTCGTTTAACTTGTTGAAATTACAGGAAATGGCAGAGGACTATGAATTATCAATATCTACTAAAACACACCCTAGAGAAGATTGGGGAGGTTTACGTCTAGAGCCTTTTGTAATTCCCCAGCAAGAAGGACAAAATGATATTGTCTTCGATATGATGGAGACAACAGAATCACTTACTGGTATTTTAAGGTACAACACAGACTTGTTTGATTCTGCAACGATTAGCAGAATGGCTGATCACTTCCAAGTCTTACTAAAGGGAATTATCGCTGATCGAAATCAGGAAATTTCGTTATTATCCTTACTAACCGAAGCAGAACAACATCATTTGCTCGTTGAACGGAACAATAATCAAATACAATACCCTCATGATAAGTGTATTCATCACTTGTTTGAAGCTCAGGTAAAAAGAACTCCCGACGCGGTAGCAGTAACTTTTAAAGACCAGCAACTAACCTACCAAGAGTTAAACAACCAAGCGAATCAACTAGCACGGTACTTGCAAAAATTAGGAGTAAGACAAGACGTACTAGTGGGTATTTGTGTTGAACGTTCGCTTTTAATGGTTGTGGGATTGCTTGGAATTCTTAAAGCAGGGGGTGCTTATGTACCATTAGATCCTGCTTATCCCAAAGAGCATTTAAACTTCATGCTTGAGGATGCACAAGTTTCAGTGTTGTTGACTCAGGAAAGTTTAGTAGAATCTCTTCCAGAACAGGATACACATCTAGTTTTATTAGACAAAGATTGGGAAATTATTTCCCAAGAAAGCGAAGCAAATCTATTAAGTGGTGCGACACTCCAAAATTTAGCTTACGTTATTTACACATCGGGTTCTACCGGTAAGTCTAAGGGTGTCATGATTGCTCATAGCAGTCTGGTTAATGCATATTGGGCTTGGGAAAAAGCTTATCAGCTTAGCTCTGTAACCAGTCATCTCCAAATGGCTAGTTTCTCTTTTGATGTTTTTTCAGGAGATCTAATTCGCGCTCTTTGTTCTGGAGCAAAATTAGTGTTGTGTCCTCGTGAGTGGCTTTTGGAACCAGAGAATCTGTACCAACTGATGCTAGAGGAAAAGATTGATAGTGCAGAGTTTGTTCCAGTTGTTCTAAGAAACTTAGTTCAGTATTTGACAAGAACTAACCAAAATCTTCACTTCATGCGCTTGCTAATAATAGGTTCAGATAGCTTATATGTTCAAGAGTATGAAGAATTTCGACGTTTTTGTGGTTCTGATACTCGCTTAATTAATTCCTATGGAGTTACTGAAGCGACAATAGATAGTACTTATTTTGAAAATAGAAAGGTCAACTTATCTGTTGATGGACTAGTCCCAATAGGAAGTCCGTTTGCAAACACCCAAATTTACATTTTAGATCCCTATCTTCAACCAGTTCCTATCGGAGTTACAGGTGAAGTATATATTGGAGGTGCTGGTGTTGCCAAAGGATACCTCAATCGACCAGATTTAACCTCGGAGAAATTTATTTCTAATCCGTTTAAAGAGAGGAGGGATCTCTTAGCAGGGAGCAGGGGAACACAGGATCACAGGAGTAGAAAAGACCAATTCTTTAGTTCGGAGCGGCTTTATAAAACTGGGGATTTAGCACGTTATTTATGTGATGGGAATATAGAATTTTTGGGTCGGATTGATAATCAGGTAAAGGTTCGTGGTTTCAGGATAGAACTTGGGGAAATTGAAGCGGTTTTAAGTACTCATCCTCAAGTAAGAGAAGCAGTGGTGATGACGCGAGAAGAACAAGTAGGTAACAAGTCTCTAGTTGGTTATATTGTTCCTTACCAGGAGTCTTTAAGCACTCGTGAGCTACGTAATTTTGTTAAGCAGAAGTTGCCGGAATACATGGTACCATCTGCTTTTGTGGAGCTAGAAGATCTACCTTTAACTCCCAATGGTAAGGTGGATCGTCGTGCGCTTCCTGCACCAGATAGATCACAATATCGATTTTCAGAGTTTGTACCTCCCCGGACATCTACAGAAGACGCGATCGCCAACATTTTCGCTTCTGTCCTTCGACTAGAACAAGTAGGTATCTACGACAACTTTTTTGAACTTGGTGGACACTCGCTACTTGCAACTCAAGTCGTTTCCCGATTACAGCAAGCTTTTAACGTTGAGTTTCCCCTACGCCGTTTGTTAGAATCCCCCACGGTAGATGAACTTAACCAAACCCTCTTAGAATACCTTCAACTTCCACCTGCTCAACAATCTTTTCCTGTTCTGCCAAAAATTTTACCTGCCCCAGAGCAACGTTATCAACCCTTTCCCTTAACAGACATTCAACAAGCTTATTGGCTAGGTCGAAATGAAGCTTTTGAGCTTGGTAATATTGCGGCTCATGGTTACTTAGAGTTAGACTGTCATCTGTTAAATTTGGAAAGCTTGAACCATGCTTGGCAGAAACTCGTCTTGCGTCATGATATGCTACGAGCAGTGGTTTTACCAGATGGTCAGCAGCAGATTCTCCAACAGGTGCCTTTGTATGAAATAGAAGTTTTAGACTTGTGTGGACAACCACCGGAAGCCATTACCACACAGCTAGAGATGATTCGTCATCAGATGTCACATGAGGTATTACCAGCAGATCAATGGCCTTTGTTTAAGCTTCGAGCCACTCGCTTAGATAATAATCGTACCAGACTTCACCTCAGCTTTGATGCTTTGATAGGTGATGCTTTAAGTATGTTTGTTATTCTCCGAGAGTGGTCTGAACTTTACCGAAATCCTGAGAGTTTATTACCACCACTAGAACTCTCATTTAGGGATTATGTTGTTGCGGAGTTAGCTTTACAAGCTACACCACAATATCACCTTTCTCAAGAGTATTGGTTCACCCGCATAGATACCTTACCCCCAGCACCAGAATTACCTTTAGCTCAAAATCCTGGTTCCATAACCAAACCTCAGTTCAAACGTCGTAGTGCTAAACTGTCGCCAGAGCAATGGCAAAAATTGAAAGATCAGGCTAACCAAGTCAATTTAACTCCTTCTGGGGTGTTGCTGAGCGCTTTTGCTGAAATTCTCACCCGATGGAGCAAAAGTCCTAAGTTTACAATCAATCTTACACTATTTCATCGTTTGCCTCTGCACCCACAAGTTAATGAGTTGGTAGGAGACTTTACCTCCTTAACACTTCTGGAAATAGACAACTCATTACCGAATTCATTTACCACCCGTGCGCAACAAATACAGCAGCAATTATGGCAAGATTTAGATCATGGCTATGTTAGTGGCTTAGAGATTCAGCGAGAACTCAGCCGTAGGCGAGGAAGCTACCAATTTATGCCAGTAGTTTTTACTAGTACTCTAGGTTTAGACTCTCTTAGCCAAAACGCATCAACGCTCTCTCAGTTAGGAGAGGTTGTTTACAGTCTTAGCCAAACCCCACAAGTTTGGTTAGATCATCAAGTTACTGAGCAAAATGGAACATTAGTGTTTAACTGGGATGTGGTAGAAGAACTCTTCCCTCAAGGTTTTGTAGACGATATGTTTGAAGCTTACTGCAATTTTCTAGAGCAGTTAGCTTCAAAAGAGTCTGCTTGGGTTGAAATTCACACAGAATTGCTGCTTCAAAGTCAAGTTGAGAAGCAAACTGAGGTGAATAACACAGCAGCACCGGTTTCTGAGCAAACTTTGCATAGTTTGTTTATTAACCAAGTAGAAGCAAGATCTCAATCCCCCGCAGTCATTACCCCAAATCGCACCTTAACTTACGGCGAACTATACCACAAAGCGAATCAATTAGGGCATCGTTTACGACAATTAGGAGCCACTACCAACACCTTGGTTGCTGTCATTTTAGAAAAAGGGTGGGAGCAGATTGTAGCGGTATTGGGAATCTTAATGTCTGGTGCGGCTTATCTCCCTATTGATTTGGAACTACCTCAAGAAAGACAGTGGTATCTGCTTGAGCAAGGGGAAGTGAAGCTAGCAGTGACTCAGCCCCATTTAAATTTACCATCAGATCTTCAATGTTTATATGTTGAAAGTGAGGATTCAGGGGTACTTTACTCTAACCCCTTGGAATCAGTACAGACAGCCGATGATTTAGCTTATGTAATTTATACTTCTGGTTCTACAGGGCTACCTAAAGGGGTCATGATTACTCATCGTGGAGCTGTAAACACCATCTTAGACATTAACGAGCGTTTTGGTGTAAAGCCATCTGAACGAGTACTGGCGCTATCGGCATTGAACTTTGATTTGTCAGTATACGATATTTTTGGGGTTTTAGCCGCAGGAGGAACGATTGTCGTACCTGCAAAAGAAGGAATCAAAGATCCTGCTCACTGGCTAGAGTTAATGGTATCTGAGCAAGTCTCGTTATGGAACTCAGTTCCAGCTCTGATGCAGATGTTAGTAGAATATTTGTTTGCACAACCAGAAAAAGCACGATTATCGCTGCGGTTGGCTTTGTTGAGTGGAGATTGGTTACCTTTAAGCTTACCAATTCAAATTCAAGCTTTGTGGTCAAATGTAGCGATCGCCAGTTTGGGAGGAGCAACTGAAGCTTCTATTTGGTCAATTTGCTATCCGATTAAGACGGTAGATCCTAATTGGAAGAGTATTCCTTATGGACAACCGTTGAAAAACCAACGTTTTTACGTCTTTAATGAATTGATGGAACCAACTCCTATATGGGTAAGTGGACAGCTTTATATTGGAGGGATAGGACTAGCAAAAGGTTACTGGCGGGATGAAGATAAAACAACAGCTAGTTTTATAACCCATCCAATCACTGGGGAGCAATTGTACAAAACTGGAGACTTGGGACGCTATTTACCTGATGGTAATATTGAGTTTTTAGGGCGAGAGGATTTTCAGGTTAAAATCAATGGCTACCGTGTTGAACTTGGAGAAATTGAAGCACCACTGAAACAGTATCCTAATGTTAAGGAAGCGGTGGTCACTGTGGTGGGAGAGTCCCAGCTTGTTGCTTATGTTGTCTCTACAAATATGCTTCCATTACAAGAAGCTTACCAGCCAGAAGGAGTGATGGTTGATCCGGTTGAACGTATTGAATTTAAGCTTAAACAACCAGGATTACGACAACTAGAATCTTCAGAATTTAGTATTCAGTTACCGAAATCTGAAGTTCTCACCCAGGATTATTTTGAACGTCAAAGCTATCGACAATTTCTAGCTCAACCTATCTCGTTGGAAAAGTTCAGCCAGTTTTTAAGCTGTTTGCTACAGATGAAGCTGGATGATTATCCTCTCCCAAAATATCGTTATCCTTCTGCTGGAAGTCTTTATCCTGTACAGACTTACTTGTTAATTAAACCTAATGCAGTAGAAAGTTTAGAAGCAGGAATATACTATTACCATCCTGCTGATCACAGGTTGATTTTACTAAGTCCCAGGAGTGACATTGATAGCAGTGTTTATGGTGGAAACCAACGGCTTTTTGAGCAGTCCGCTTTTTCATTGTTTTTGATTGGGAAATTGAGTGCGAGCGCGCCAATGTACGGAGAGCTTGCAAAAGACTTCTGTCTTTTAGAAGCAGGTCACATTGGTCAGTTGCTTATGAATACTGCACCAACTCATCAAATTGGTCTTTGTCCTATTGGTTACCTGAAATTTGCCGAGTTGCAAAATATTTTTAGGCTAGAATCAAATGAGGTTTTACTTTATAGCTTTGTAGGTGGAAAGATAGATTTAACTTCTACAAAGCAGTGGTTATTACCTAACAATACTCCAATTTCTACCCAGTTAAGAAAGTACCTCCAGCAGAAGTTACCGAAGTACATGGTTCCTTCTGAGTATATCCTTTTGGATGCTTTACCTTTAACTGCTAATGGTAAGGTAGATCGCAAAGCGCTACCTAGTCCCGATATAACGTTGAATTCCGACGCAATTTTCACGCCTCCCACAACTGAACTGGAGCAAACTTTAGCGAAAATTGTGCAAGATCTTCTTGAGATAGAAGCTGTAGGTATCCATAACAATTTTTTGGCTTTGGGGATGGATTCACTCAAATTAGTACAGTTAAGAAACCAGTTGCTTTCTTTACTAAACGTCAATGTGTCGATGAAACAACTGTTAGTAGAAACAACCAATATTGCAGAACTGGCTTTGACTGTAGATGAACAATTAACATTATCAAAAATAAAACAAAAACCCTTGTCAAGTTTACCTAGTGATGATAAGGAGAGAATTGAATTATGAATAGGAAAGAATTATTAGCTGAACTCGAAAAACGAGGCGTCACATTATGGGTTGAAAATGACAAATTAAATATTGAAGCACCAAAAGGAGTTCTAACGCCAGAACTACGTGATTCACTAAGAGAACATAAACAAGAAATTATACGTTTGTTGCAGATCTCTGATACAAATACAACTTCTGTAGCTACTATTAAGCCAGATCCTCAAAACCGGTACGAACCTTTTCCTCTGACTGATATTCAGCAAGCTTATTGGGTAGGGCGAAGTGGTATATTTGAGTTAGGGAATGTCGCAATTAACGGCTATATTGAGTTTGAAACTAGCAATTTAGATGTGTTAAGACTCTCAGCAGCTTGGCAGAAATTAATTGAACGCCATGATATGCTGCGGGCAATCATCCTCCCTACAGGGGAGCAACAAATTTTACAAAATGTTCCACCGTATGAAATTTCAATATTGGATTTACGAGGATTGGAACCCAAAGAAATAGATGCTCGGTTAGAAGGGATTCGCCAAACATTATCCCATCAAGTGTTACCGTCAGATCAATGGCCTTTGTTCAATATTCAAGCCACTTATTTAGACAATCAACGCTTTCGACTTCACATTGGTATAGATTTACTGATGATGGATGCTGCGAGTATTCGGATTCTGTTTTATGAGTGGAATCAACTTTATCAGAATCCTGAAATTGTCTTGACACCGCTAGAATTATCATTTCGGGATTACGTTCTTCATAAGAAAGCTTTGTCTGATCCACAATTGGTGACGCGATCGCAAGATTATTGGTTTAATCGTTTAGACACCTTACCCCCAGCACCAGAATTACCTTTAGCTTGTTTTCCAAGTCAGCTAAAAGAGTATCGATTCAAACGTCTACGTGGAGGATTAAAACCCAATATCTGGCAGCAATTAAAGCAGCGAGGGAAAAACGCTAGTTTAACTCCTTCTACAATATTACTTGCTGCTTTTGCCGAAATTTTAACATTGTGGAGCAAAAATCCTCGATTTACTATCAACCTGACTGTATTTGAGCGTCTTCCCCTCCATTCTCAGGTAAACCAAATTATTGGAGATTTTACCAACACAAATTTATTAGCGGTAGACAATTCAACCCAAGATACATTTACTGTTCGTGCTTTGCGACTGCAAGAGCAATTGTTGCAAGATTTAGATCACGTTGATATCAGTGGGGTGCAAGTACTGCGCGAATTGGTTCGTCGCCGTAAAATGGGATTAACCGCAGCTATGCCTATAGTTTTTACCAGTATTTTAGGCTTAAATTCTTCCACTCAGGGAGATTTAGATTTTAATTTTCTAGGAAAAGAAGTCTACAGTATCAGCCAAACGCCACAAGTTTGGTTAGATCATCAAGTCACAGAGCAAAATGCTGCATTGGTGTTTAACTGGGATGTGGTAGAAGAACTCTTCCCTCAAAATCTTCTAGATGAGATGTTTACAGCTTACTGTCATTTCTTGGAAAAATTGGCGCAGGAGGACGAACACTGGGATTCTGTAAGAAGAGAAATACTTCCAGAAACACAGCTAAAGCAACTTGTAGCTGTTAATGCGACTACTAAACCTATTCGAGAAGCTGCGTTACTCCATACCTTGTTTTTTGAACAAGCACGTTTGCTTCCACATCAGACGGCTATAATATCGGCCCATTGTAGTTTAACCTATCACGAGTTAGCGACTCGCGCAACTCACCTAGGATATCAACTACGACAAATAAGTCGTCCTAACCGATTAATAGCGATCATGATGGAGAAAGGCTGGGAGCAAATTGTTGCTGCTTTGGGAATTCTTGCTGCTGGTGCGGCTTATGTCCCGATTGATCCTCAACTTCCAACCGAGCGGCGAAGGTATCTTTTACAACAAGCTGAAGTTGATCTGGTGCTGACTCAAACCAAACTAGACAATACATTGGAGTGGTCAGACGATATAAAACGCCTTTGTATAGATGATTCTGATTTAAAGCAGTTGCCTAATTCTCTAATTAACCAACCACTAGAGGTAGTGCAAAAACCCGAAGATCTCGTGTATGTCATTTATACCTCTGGTTCTACAGGAACACCCAAAGGTGTGATGATCACTCATCAAGGTGCGGTCAATACCATACTTGATGTTAACCAACGGTTTAATGTTAATGCTAGTGACCGAGTTTTAGCTCTTTCGTCTCTTAGTTTCGATTTATCAGTTTACGATATCTTCGGCACTTTGGCTGCTGGAGGAACTATTGTTATTCCTGAAGCTGGTAGTACTAAAGATCCGGGGGTTTGGGCAGAACTGATCATAAAACACCAAGTTAGTGTTTGGAATTCAGTCCCTGCTTTAATGAAAATGTTAGTGGAGTATGCCTCAGATCATCGAGAAATTCAGTTTAATACTCTCAGGTTAGTCTTACTAAGTGGTGATTGGATACCGTTAAGTTTACCTGACCAGATTAAAACTCTCTGTTCTAAAGTAAAAGTTATTGGTCTTGGTGGTGCTACCGAAGCATCTATTTGGTCTATTTTCTACCCTATTGAGGAGGTGAATTCAGGTTGGAAGAGTATTCCTTATGGTCGTCCAATGGCTAACCAACGTTTTTATGTCCTCAATGAGTTGATGGAACCAGCTCCTATATGGGTGAGTGGACAAGTTTATATTGGGGGGACGGGATTGGCAAAAGGTTATTGGAGAGATGAGGATAAAACAAAGGCTAGCTTTATTATCCACCCTTTAACTCAAGAGCGTTTGTACAAAACTGGTGACTTGGGACGCTATTTGCCTGATGGTAATATTGAGTTTTTAGGACGGGACGATTTTCAAGTTAAGATTAATGGCTACCGTGTTGAGCTTGGTGAAATTGAAGCTGCACTGAAACAGCATTCTGCGATTAAGGAGGCGATCTCGACTACTGTAGAACAAGACCAAGTTAAGGTTTTGACAGGTTACGTGGTTCTTGAACCTAGAAAAGCCTGCGAAATATTTAATATTCTTGAGATAAATTTGCAACAAGAATCTAACACCATCGCTTATGAACTACGTCGCTTTCTTAAAGAAAAACTACCAGAATACATGATTCCTTCAGCATTTGTGTTGTTAGAATCATTACCACTGACACCAAACGGTAAAGTTGATCGCCAGGCGCTTCCTGTACCCTATCGAACGACACTAGAATTAGAAAAAACTTTTGTGGCTCCTCAAAATTCCCTCCAGGAGGTACTTGCAGGAATTTGGGCTAAAGTATTCCAACTTAACCCCATAGGCATTCATGATAACTTCTTTGAGTTAGGCGGACACTCGTTTTTGGCGCTTCAACTGATATCGCAAATTAATCAACAACTAGGCACAAACCTGTCTGTTAGTATACTTTTCCAGTATCCTACTGTAGCAGAGATAGGGAATTTTCTCATTAAAAATGTTTATGCTTCAGCAACACCTTCCTATTTAGTTCCTATCCAAGTTGAGGGAACTCAGCCACCATTGTTCTGTATTCATCCAGCGGGGGGACAGGTGATGGTGTATCAGCATCTAGCAGTTTGTCTGGGATTATATCGACCTGTCTATGGTTTACAGTCTCGTGCTATCAACGACTCCAGTCTAGAGCATAATAGCATTGATGACATGGCTGTTGAATACGCTAAAGTCATTCGTCAGCATCAGCCTAATGATCCTTATTATCTTATGGGTTGGTCTATGGGTGGGGTCATTGCTGTCAGTGTTGCTAAAGAGTTAGAAGAACAAGGACGAAAAGTTGCTTTTGTTGGACTTGTGGACGCCTTTGTAATACCAGAAAATCAACCAACTTCTGAATACGATTCTTTGCAGAATTTGCCGCTAGCTTTTGGTGGTAATTTTGTTGATGCTTTCATGGCTTTGAGTGCTGTTGAGCAGCAAGCATTAAGAAACGAACTGATAAGTTTACCTTCTCGTGAACGTTTGCAGAAAATGATGGTTTGGGGACAAAAACGAAACTTAATCTCAACAGAGATTTCTATTAATATCCTGCAAGAACAAGTCAATCTTATCGAAAGTCACGAACAACTCCTCAAAGTTCACCGCCCACCCCAGATTCAATCTCCGCTATTTATTTGGTGGGCTTTGAATAGTCTCGAAAAAGGACTATCTAATACTTATTGGAATAAATACACAACGGCGGTTAGCCGTACACAAATAGTAAATGCTAACCACTTTACCATAATGCGTCCGCCCTATATTCAGAGGGTTGCTGAAGGATTGCAAGAATGTCTATTAGAATATTGACAACTTTTGCATGAATTGCTGTTGCAGCCCTAAATCATTTGTGAAAAAAAATAAGCATATTTGTGTGTACGTATATATGCGTCTTTCCTATTCCCTGTTCCCTCCCTAACCGAGAAAATTTACAACTCCTACACGGATTGCTATATGATACATAACAATGAAATAAAAACATTAGCAGATTTAGTCAGTATACAAGCACGCGAATTTCAAGATACTAGAGCGCTGATTTTTGAGGAGCAGGTGCTTACTTATCTACAGCTACACACTCGAAGCGATCGCGTAGCTAATGCTCTTTTAAATCAAGGATTAAAAGCTCAAGCGCGAGTTGCAATATTGGCTAAAGATTCACTCAAAAGTTATGAAATATTATTTGCTTGTGCGAAAATTAATGTTGTTCTAGTCCCTATTAATTGGCGTTTAACCTCTTTTGAGGTGAGCTATATCCTTAAGGATGCTAATGTTGAATGTCTTTTTGTGGGAGATGAGTTTCACGGGTTAATTAAATCGATAATCCATGAACTTGATAGTGTTAAAACCATCATTAGTTTAGATAGTTCTCAGCAAAATGATTGGTTGATTTACGACAGTTGGTATCAACAGCCTAGTGATGTTCAACCGAACATTATCGTTGATCCGTATAATGTGGTGGTACAAATTTACACAAGTGGAACAACTGGTCATCCTAAAGGTGTTCAATTGGGACATTACAGTTTCTTTGCTATTGCTAAAGAAATTGTGAGACAAGGTAAAAGCTGGATTAATTGGAGTTCAACAGATAAAAGTTTATTGGTTTTACCTTTTTTTCATATAGGTGCTTTATGGTGGGCTATTCGTGGTTTGGCTTCTGGTGCTGAAAATATTTTGCTGAAAACTTTTGTTGGAACTGAGGTTCTCCAAGCAATTGAAAAGTACCGGATAACAAAAACCTGTATGGTTCCCGCAATGATTCAAGTTCTATTAACTGAACCTAAATGTAAACAAACGGATTTTTCATCGCTTGAATATATCGTTTACGGGGGTTCACCTATTGCTGAGTCATTATTGCGAGAAGCAATGGTTACGTTTTCCTGTAACTTTGTGCAAATTTATGGTATGACTGAGACGGGAAACTGTGCTGTAAGTCTACTAGCTGATGCTCATACCTGTGCTAATCCAGATAGACTGAAGTCAGCAGGTAAACCGTTCCCTGGTGTATCAGTCGCTATTGTGAATAGTCTGGGAGAAACCTTAGCTGTTGGACAAGTGGGTGAAGTCTGTATCAAGTCGCCTGCTAATATGATTGGTTATTGGAAATTACCCCAGGCTACAGCACAAACGCTAATTGATGGCTGGATACATACAGGAGATGCAGGCTATTTTGATGAAGAAGGTTATCTTTACATTTGCGATCGCGTGAAAGATATGATTTGCTATGCTGGCGAGAATGTTTATCCAGCAGAGGTTGAAAATATTTTATATGAACACCCTGCTGTTGCTGATGTAGCAGTTATTGGTGTTCCAGATCAAGATTGGGGAGAAACCATTAAAGCTATTATCGTTCTCAAACCAGGGATGAAAGCAACGGCGTTTAATATTATCAATTTTGTTAGAGGTAAACTTGCTGATTACAAGTTACCGAGAAGTGTTGAATTTACCGAATCTTTGCCCAGAACACCAAGCGGCAAAATACAGAAGGGTAAACTGCGGGATAAATATTGGCAAGGTTATGAACGAAAGTTGTAAAATCGAAAATTTTTGTCAACTAAATTTGACTTGCCCGACCACAAAAACATATACCTTGGCTTAGACGTAAAGCGCCATTTTTTGGTAATTTCTCGAACTTGAGAAAAAATGGGTGAACCAGGAGTAATAAGTCCAAATTTCAAAAGACAAAGTGAGCCAGTGCCTTCCTGAGCGATCCTCAGTTGAGGAAAGTGGCGTTTGACGAGGCGTCGGAATTTTCTGGCTCGCTTGACTCTACTACTGTGGTGTGGGTAATTGACCTTGTAGTAGCATTTGACTAGCAAGAGCTTGACAACCAGGGCAATCACAACCAAACTTTTGCACAGCAAGCTGTTTTATTCTCTCTGTTTGCAAAGAACGCATTGACGGAGATTGCAGATCTTCTTGAGAAATGGGTACGTTAACTTTTTGGGTATCAGCTGCTCTCAATATAGGATTTGCTATTTGTTGGGGGGAAAGTTTCTTGGCAAAAGCTGGGTTGACATTTAATACTGTTAAGGCGAAAAAACTAGAACAGCAAATTAAAGTCAGTGCAATTTTATTCATAATTCACCTGTTGAATAAGCATTGGTACTATCTGAGTCTAGGCCAAAAAAGTAAAAATTACCATTACAATATTCAGCCACTGTCGAGAGAAAAATCCGCTCCATACGTTTTTAACTATTAACGAAACCAGGCAATTGCTTAACATTATTTAACTCTACCAAGCATTCATTAAGTTTTGAGTAAATTTGGCTAATATCTAACTTTCTACCAATAAAAACTGCTTGATTTTTAGGTGGAGTCTGCCATTCATCAGTGTGCAAACTATAGCGAGACCCACTCAGTTGAAAAATATGGCGCAATTCGCTATCACTAAACCATAAAATGCCCTTGGATCGAAATACCTCCTGTGGCATTTCTTCGGTGATAAATTTCTCAAATTTATGAGCATCAAATGGTCTATCACTTTGAAAAGAAATCGAAACAAATCCATCATTTTCTAAATGATGTGAGTGATGTTTGTGGTGATGATGATGGTCATGGTCATGGTCATGATGATGATGTTCATGGTCATGGTCATGATGGTGGTGTTTATCCTCGTGAGTTTCTGCATCATTAGCAGTATACTCATCTGTTGGAGTTAAACCCACGCCTAAAATTAATGGTAATGCCACTTCTCCATGTGTGGTACGCAGAATTTTGGCACCATTTTTTACATTATGGATGAAATTTTCTACTTCCTCAAGTTTTTGTGGAGTTACGAGGTCTGTTTTATTCAGAAGGATAATGTCTCCATAGGTAATCTGTTTTAAAGCCGCTTCACTATGGAAGTGTTCTTCATCAAATGTCTCAGCATCTACTACTGTAAGAATCGAGTCGAGATTTGTTAAATCCCTTAACTCTGTACCCAAGAAAGTTAAGACAATTGGTAATGGGTCAGCAACACCAGTGGTTTCAATGACTAGATAATCAATGCGGTCTTCTCGTTCTAAAACTCGATAAACTGCATCGACTAAATTATCATTTATTGTGCAGCAAATACAGCCATTAGTCAGTTCGACCATATCTTGATCTACCGAAATTAGCAATTGGCTATCTATGTTAATATCACCAAACTCATTTACAAGTACGGCAACTTTTAAATCTTGTTTGTTTTTGAGAATTTGATTTAGTAGTGTTGTTTTCCCACTGCCCAAAAATCCGGTGATAATGGTAACAGGCATTCCTTGTTTGGAAATATCAAAACTTTCGTTTGAAGTTGGTGCTGTTAGTTGATTCATAATCAATTCAATCTTCCTTAAGTTTCAAAATTTTAGTCGCCAGTTGTCTCTCTATCTGTTAAATTACTGCTTTGGAGGTTATAGTCTCCGATGCAGAAGTTCTTAACAGTCGCTAGAAACCTCTGCCTTGGCAATATATACACCATCGCCTTCACAATTGATTACACGCGAAATTTCGATTCTGTAACTTGGCGCTGGCTTTGAAATCCCTTACTATTGCCGTAATAAACAGTCTTGAATTCCACCTGATTCGTGCCAGGGTTGTAGAGAGTATAAGTTGCTTGACCTGGTGTCCGTCCCACATTCCCAACCCCAATTACTTGACGCGGTGTAACAGCGACAGTTTGAGGAGATGTTTGGTTATCAAGGGTAGTTAATGCACTCGTGATGGAACCACTTTGCAACTGATACTGAAAAGTTAAACCAGAACGACCGCAGAACAAGTTATTTGCTTGCATCCTTGAAAGTCTATCAAGCATTTGAATTGGGGGAGTTTCTGGGGTTAGTTCATCATCTACACCTACCGTTGAACCGTGGATTAACAAACAATCTAATTCAAAAAAACCAAAATCGAGCGATCGCAACCATTGCACAGTCTTACGCGATACACTATCCCACAGTAGTTTTGCTGTATCACCGCCATATTTTGCCATCAGTTCAGGAGCATTCCCAGTCGGACCCAGACCATGCAAAATCAAACACTGTTCTTCCCACCATCCCTTACAAATCAGTGGTTCTAATTCTCCCAGACGTGGGTTAAGCACTCGTTCTACGAACTTCTCGGCTTCTGGTCTTGGCCCTACCAAATCACCTAAAATATACAAAGCTTCTACGCTATTACCCTGTCGCTTAATATCTGCTATTACGGCTTCATAAGCTGCCAAGTTAGCTTCAATTCCACTTAAAATTGCCCATTTATTCATAGTTATTTTTTCAACGCAGAGGGACGCCAAGGAAAGCCCAAAGGATCGTGGAGGAAGAGGAGGAGGAGGAGGGAACTCACAAGGGTAGGTTTTTTACACCTGGGTGTTGGCAAGACAAGGAGGACAAGGAAGGAAAGTAGACAAGGATGTTTTTTTTACTCATATTCAGTACATATACTTGAATTTGCTGTTTCTTCCTTGTCCTCCTTCTCCCCCAGGTCTACCTAGTCTCACCCCTCCTAGATGTATCTGTAAAAAACCTACACCTGTGAGGGAGGAGGGAGAGAGATTACCGTGTACACACATGAGTTGGGTCATCTGCTCTTTCTGCATACTCCAGCCCATTTGCTAAACGCCAAGCAAAAATTGCAGGTAAACCTTTTTCAATAATCGCTGCACAGGTTTTTTGGTAGTCGTAAGCTACTTCGCGTAGTTTAATTTCTTGGGTGTCTGTGTCGTAAATTACACAAGTAGCATTCGGTCGTCCATGTCTGGGTTCTCCCACTGAACCCACATTCACAATCCGTTTGAGAGGAGATGTAAAGCTGATTTCCTGTGATTTTTCTCCTTTTCCAACACGAACTTGTAACTGTCCAGCATCAAGAGTTCGGGCGTAAGGCACATGGGTATGACCACAAAAAAGCACATCTGAATCTGTGGACATTACTCGCTCTAGTGCCACAAAAGCGTCTAGTTCAGGTAACAAATACTCATGGTTACTATGAGGACTACCGTGAACAAAAGCTAAATTGCCCTCTTTCAGACTGTAGGGTAATTGGGCTAAAAATTCCCGATTTTCTGGATGGATTTCTTTATTAGTCCACTCATGAGCCTGTATTCCTCTTTTTTCTGCCAATAACGAGGGATAGCTGCAATCGCAGGCGTTCAAACCTTCCACAATATCTTCATCCCAACAGCCAGCGCAGGTGGGAATATCTAAAGCACGAATTTGAGCTACAACTGCATTGGGATCCGGCCCATATCCTACCAAATCGCCAACACAAAAGATTTTTTCGCATGAGTGCTGGTCGATATCTAGCAATACAGCGTCTAAAGCTTCGTAATTGCCATGAATACATGAAATAACGGCTATTTTCACACTTGTTTCCCCTCTAATAAAATCTCTTTTACTTGTTGTTGGTATTGCAAAATCGCAGCGTCAGATAAACAGCAATCTGATAAAGTTTGCCTTAAAGTTGCTTTATCCAAGTTTTTTCCTACCACTTCCAAGCCACTGAAACGCTGAGGTCTACCTTCCAAGTAGCGCGGTAGGTCTAATTCCAAAAAGTCTGTTTGGGGAACGCCAGCGACAAAATCACAGTAAAGTGACCGTCCATCGTTCACGTCAAAAATGCCTTTGGCGCGGGTGACAATACCGTAAGCACCGTGGGTGATTTCGTACCAAAATTCCTCTAAACTGTTTTCGTCAATAACTTGACCATTGCTTGCCGCCCGCCATAAACTTTCAGCATTACTGGTTTGGGTTGGTGCGCCGCGTACAATCTCGTTCGCCCAAGGGTGATATTCCGAGTCTTTGAGGTCGGATGGTAGAACTGCTACGGTACGGTAAGTCAGATTATCTAATAATTGTGCTATGGATCCCAACTCCAGATAAAATCCCCACTCAATGTAAACTGCATCTGAAGAGGGTATTTGGTTGAGAAATTCGGCTTGTTGAATATCACTAAAGACCTGTAAATCAGGAAATTCAGAAGCTATGCGGGTTTGGTCAACGGGAACAGTCCCAGTACCAGGGCTGTAATAAATTATTTTCTCAACATCGGCGACATCTCGCATCTGTTGACAAACCCAGGTAGTTTTTCCAGCCCCAGATGAACCAGCAACAACAATAATCTTTGGTACAGACATACAATGTAATGATAATCATTTGGATAAAAAGGTTCTTTGCGACGTGTGAGTAAAATTACTAAATTAAGAACTAGAGACAAGAAAATCCCCGTCTCTACATAGCAGATGATAAATAAACATCTACTCTATCCGAAACTTAAGAGTGAAAACTAGCATTGTGGCGCACTAAATTCATAAACTCCTCACGAGTCCGCGCATCTTCTGAAAACACACCACGCATTGCACTAGTTACAGTCCAAGAACCAGGTTTCTGTACGCCACGCATCACCATACACATGTGAGTTGCTTCTATTACCACTGCTACCCCTTGAGGTTTGAGTAAACCTTGCAGCGCATCAGCAATTTGTAGGGTGAGACGTTCTTGCACTTGTAAACGTCGGGCATACATTTCACAAATGCGGGCAATTTTAGATAATCCTATCACCTTGCCATTAGGAATATAGGCAACATGAGCGCGACCAATAATCGGTAAGATATGATGTTCGCAAGAACTGAAAATATCGATGTCACGAATTAACACCATTTCATTGGCATCTTCTGTAAATACTGCCCCATTTAACAGTTCACCCAAAGATTCATGATATCCCTTGGTAAGAAACTGCAAAGCTTTGACAACTCGCTTAGGAGTATCTATTAACCCTTCTCTATCAGGCTTTTCTCCTAATCCAATTAGCAAAGTACGTACAGCCTGCACCATTTCTGCTTCTGTGACAGTTGGTAACTGCTGAGTAGATAAAGATGAAACCAATTGAGCAGCAGAATCTGTATCGAGACGAATCGATAGAGTCATTATTTTTTCTTTGATTGATATAGATTAATAAATTTAGTTAATAGTCCTAGAATTTATGAATAACTATTAACTAAATCAGCTATCACTCACTTAACACTTCTAAACTGCTTCATTTTTTGGGGTAGTACGCCCTTTATTTCAAAAGAATGAGAATCATTATCATAATAGCGTAAAAAAAGTTTGATGGTGCAATCTCGATGGAAAAAAGATAGGGCGTTGCTGATTAGGGGCATGAATTTATTTCACGCAGAGGCGCTCCAGAGTAAGAAGAAAGAAAAAGCGAATTTTTCAATTTAATACTTCAGTTCAGCAACGCCCGTTTTTGCTCAACTTGCTTGTAGTCCACTGAACGTGTGGGAAAGAGCTACACTGGGCTTGACAATCGCTGGAACGATTTTTTCACAGGCCATCCTTGCACCTGATAAATTTCTAGCTGTCGGCCCTACTTGTAAGGCTGCTATCCCACCCATAATGAACAATTCACAGCCAGGCCAACGCAGACAAGTATCTAAAACTGGCAAACCCTTAACGATGGGAATAGGGTAAGCCTTGAGAATATCTTTTAATAAAGGTTCAGTGGTGACATCAAATTTAGTGCCAGTCGAAAGCCAAATATAATCACACTCATGCTGGCTACCGTCACTACATTGAACACACCAATTCTCACCCAACCATTGGGCTTTGATGATTTGGCAGTTTTCGTCAATTCTGATGTTACCACTACGCACTTGTCGCCGTAGTTGAGTAGCGATCGCCGGTGTCATCGACCCACCATTTCTAGCTTGCTGAATCATGGTAAAGCGTAGTTGCCAATCTGACTGAGCAAAAAAATCCTTGAGGTACTTCGGCCCCAACCAACCTGCTTCAGCATCAAACAACTTTTCTGCTAAGTTTCGCCGAAGCAGCAAATGCACCTTCGCACCGCGAGAAATTGCACCTACTGCCAAATGTCCACTTGTCAACCCACCACCAACAATTAATACCCTCTTACTCCTTAACTGTAATTTTCGTAAATCAATTGTTTGTGAGTGGTAAAGTCTATCTGGAGGGTAGGCTGTCTGAATCTGGTTTACCCAATCAGGTATTTGAATTTGAGCGCTATTAGTTGCCAAAACTACCCTCCGTGCGATGGCTTCTTGTCCGTCTTGCAAACACAGGCGAAATTGAGAACGTACAAAATCACATAAGGGTTCAATACTCCTCACTGCTAAAGGAATAACTTGGTCTTGTAACTGCCAAACTTTAATTACTTCCTGACAAAAATCCTCAAATAATCGAGTTCCTGGAAAATCGTAGGGGGCAAATAACTCACGCGGACGAGATTCGGCAAATTTCCTTAAAGCAAAGGGGTTGGGGTCTGGATGATGAACTGCGGGAGAACGTAAATGAGGAATTTCCAAAGCTGCAAATTGCCGCTTCCACCGACTCATCCACATACCACTGGAATCAAACACTGAGAATCTAGTCCTCATAGACTGCCGTTTTTGCAGCAGATGGGTAATTAAGGTCAGAGCGTGAGGACCTGCACCGACGATAGCTAAGTCAATTTTTTTGGTCATTAGTTATTAGTTATTAGTTATTAGTCATTGGTTAACAGTCGCTTACTTAAAGCAACATCAACGCAACTTCTTTGGCGAAGTAGGTCAGAATCAAATCTGCACCAGCGCGTTTCATGCTGGTTAAGGTTTCTAAAATTACCTGTTTTTCATCAATCCAACCCATTTGCGCGGCGGCTTTAATCATGGCGTATTCGCCACTGACGTTATAGGCTGCAACTGGTAAATTTGTAGTTTCTTTTACCTGACAGATGATATCTAAGTAAGCTAGAGCAGGCTTGACCATGACCATATCTGCACCTTCAGCAATATCTAGTTCTATTTCTTTTAGTGCTTCTCTAGCGTTAGCTGGATCCATTTGATAAGTCTTTTTGTCGCCAAATTTGGGGGTAGAGTCCAAAGCATCCCTAAAAGGGCCATAGTAAGCAGAAGCATACTTGGCGGAGTATGCCAGAATACCTACATTGATATAACCTTCTGCATCTAACGCTTGGCGAATTGCGCCAACTCTACCATCCATCATGTCGGAGGGTGCAACAAAATCTGCTCCAGCTGCGGCTTGAGACAGTGCCATTTTTACTAGCACTTCTACAGTGGGGTCATTTAGGATAGTGCCATTTTCATCCACTAAACCATCGTGACCATGAGTGGTGAAGGGGTCAAGGGCAACATCAGTGATGACAACAATTTCTGGAATTGCTTGTTTAATGGCTTTGACGGTTTGCTGTACTAATCCTTCTAGATTGTAACTTTCTTTGCCTGTGTCATCTTTTTTATTTTCGGGGATGACGGGGAAAAGCGCGATCGCATTAATTCCCAATCTAGACACCTCTGCTATTTCTTTAAGCAACAAATCTAGAGAATATCGATAACAGCCTGGCATGGAAGCAATTTCTACTTTTTGCTCTTCACCTTCAGTGACAAACATCGGATAAATTAGATCATCCACACTCAGAATTGTTTCCCGCACCATCCGTCGCAGCGTTGCAGTTTGACGCAGACGACGAGGACGTTGGAAGCAGTTCAATGGCTTATCGGTAGTTGAATTTTCAGGCAACATATAACTTAACTAAAATGATCATCATTTGACTCGTGCGATCGCTGTCCTACGATCCGGTGGAAAAAAACCAACGATTACGTGCAACTTTCTCACGCATGTTGACAAGTTGAAATTGGGTGAACCGTTTAAGTTGATTTGCTTGTGTTGTCATAGTTCTTAGCTAAAGGCGACTGAATCCCTCACCAGCAGTACCTTGCGACCACACAAGCAATTCTCCATGTTGACCTCCAGCAGCAATTTGGTTACCTTGAGGATGCCAAGCAAGTTGAGAAAAGCCATTTGGCGCACCTTGGAGAACCTGGGATAATTGCTTAGAAGATTGCCATAAACACAACGAGCCATCGGAACCAGCGGAACCAAGAAGAAAACTGTTAGCTCTAAAGGCGATCGCTTCAACTATATCAATATGACTAGTTAATACTCGATCTTTCCAACCGACTGACTCATCAGAGTGCTTTTCCCACACAAAAATGCTCTGCTCACTTGCGCAAGCTAATAAACAGACACCTAGTTTAGTCTTAGCTGTTGACCAACAGAGGTGGCGAATCTTTCCTGGAAAACCATGCATCACCCAAGGATCGGGGCTTTTCCACTCGAAAACGGTGATAGTACGATCCATGTTACCAGAGGCAAGGTATTTGCCATCAGGCGACCAGGCGAGAGCAAGACTAGCAGAAGGAATTTTAATAATATCTGGTTCCAAATTCCAGTTTTGGCTATTCCAAATCTTGAGTTCTTGAAAACCACCAATTGCTAAGTGCTGCCCATCGTCACGCCAATCAATACTCAGTACTGAAGAAGTATCAAAATTCAGAACAATAGCACTCTTTGTATTGATAACATCCCAAACTTGAACAGAACGTCCAATGCTAAAAGCTAACAAATAATTAGTGGGATTCCAAGCGAGTTTATCAACCCAAGCTGGAGCGTTTTCTAAAGTTGTAATGAGTTGATCTGCTCGCCAAATGTTTACCTTACCATCTTGTCCGCTAGATGCGAGAAACTGTCCATCATGAGAAAAAGCCAGACAATCCACGGATTTGTCTGTCGGTTCATGCAAAGTTACTAGGTTACCCGAGGGTGAATAACACAGCACAACCTCCCCAGCAACAGAACTAGCGGCAAAGAATTGACCAGTCGGAGACCAAGTGATTGCACTGACATAATCTGAAAGTGTGCCATGCCAGTCTTGTCGAAATCTCTTAAAACTTTTACCACCTAAACCACGCACGCTAAAAAATCCTCCCGCAGTTGATTTGCATCAAGATTTCGACCGATGAACACGAGTTCATTTTTACGCTGTTCCCCTGGTTTCCACAGACGGTCTGCTGTTCCAGTAAACAGCATATGCACCCCTTGGAATACAAAACGGTTATCTTCCCCAGCAATGTTGAGAATACCTTTCATTCGGAAGATATTTGCTCCTTGGCTTTGCAACAAATATCCCAGCCATTCGTTTAACTGTTGCATATCTAATTTGCCTTCTTCTATCAAAGCAACAGAAGAGACGGTTTCGTCATGTTCATGCGCATTTTCGCTCAAGAAATAGGGGTCAATTTTCAAAGCACGGCTCAGGTCAAATGCTCTCACACCTAAAAGTGCATCCATTTCTACTTCAGCATTCCGGGTTCGATAAATTTTGGCGATCGCATTCATTACGCGGATGCGCCTTTCTAACTCGTCCAATTGTTCCGGTGTGACTAAGTCAGTCTTATTGAGTAAAACCACATCAGCAAAAGCAATTTGCTCTTTCGCTTCGTCCGCATCCCAGTGATGGTGTATGTGAAAAGCATCGACAACTGTTACCACCGCATCTAGAGATAACAGACGTTGCATATCTTCATCAACAAAGAAGGTCTGAATCACTGGCGCTGGGTCAGCCAATCCAGTCGTTTCAATAACCAGATGGTCAAACTTGTCCCGCCGCCGCATCAAATTACTAATGATCCGAATCAAGTCGCCTCGTACAGTGCAACAAATGCAGCCGTTGTTCATCTCAAAAATTTCTTCATCCGCATCGATCACTAGCTTGTTGTCAATGCCGACCTCTCCAAACTCGTTGACGATCACGGCGACCTTCAAGCCGTGTTCGTGGGTCAGGATACGATTTAGGAGTGTGGTTTTACCGGCTCCCAAATACCCTGTAAGAACAGTTACAGGAACTACATTTGTTGTCACAGTATTAGCCATAGTTAAAATCTTTCTACGATTTAATTTATATTATAATGATAATCATTATCATTTTCAGAAGTCAATCATGCATGAGTCTTGAAATATATCTTGGTTAGGTCGTTCTCATAATATTACTTTTGTTTACAATATTCCTGTTGTTAGTAAGTTAATGATTATCATTCTCATTGGCAACTGGATTCAATCAATTGAAACTTGACCGTAAAATCGAAACAAGGACAGAATAATTATGTCATTGAATGTAAGCGAGCATCTAATTGAGCAAGCCAAAGCGGATAAAGTTGACGAAAAAGAGTTTGTCCAAACCATTAGACATTCACTGCCTTATGCTTGGGGCGTTGTAGAAGGTCTTGCTGAACGTATCGTCCGAGGTGAAGA
The DNA here is from genome assembly GCF_017591665.1 of Aetokthonos hydrillicola CCALA 1050. Classification (GTDB taxonomy): domain Bacteria; phylum Cyanobacteriota; class Cyanobacteriia; order Cyanobacteriales; family Nostocaceae; genus Aetokthonos; species Aetokthonos hydrillicola. The sequence continues at coordinate 86,370 of NZ_JAAKGC010000002.1, forward strand.
GTGGGCAAATCATCAAGTTCCACCACCAAGCGAACAAGCACGTGCTCAATTATTGCGAATGATGGGTGGAGACGCTATTCGTGGAGCAGTGGAGCGTCACTTTAGGATCAAATTAGCATTTCAAAATTGTCATAATGTTGCCGCCTTTACGACAGATAAATTAAATTCACCTGCATACCTAGATTTCATCTCTATCCGTAGCCAAATCCTTAACCAAACACCTGAATTGGTGGATTGCTAACTGTTGTCAGCAAGCCCCTGCTCCCCCTGCTAAGAGTTCCATCTCAAAAAATTCTCATTTCCTGCGTTTTAAGAATCCTAATTGACCAAAAATCCTTGCAAGGTTTTTTGCTAGACTTGAACGAGTTAGAATTCCTTGAGATGGACTCAACAACAACACTACCAAGAATAAAACACACGACACTAGGACAATTGCAGGTCCAGATGGAATGTTGCAGTAATAACTTAGGTACACGCCTGTTATGCTAGCAAATACCCCAATTATTGCTCCTAATCCCATCATGTGGTGTAGCTCATTGACCAGAAGATAGGCACTTAGGGCTGGTCCAACAAGCAAGGAAATGACTAAAATAACTCCTACTGCCTGCATACTAGCAATGATCGTCAGCGTAATTGCTGCCATAAACCCAAAATATATGACGTTAGTGGGCAACCCGACTGCCTGAGATCCTGTTTTATCAAAAACGTAAAATAATAACTCTTTATAAAACAGCTTGATTAGTAACAAAATTATCACAGTAATGATAAGTGTTCGCCCAATATCATGCAGCGTCACTCCTAAAATATCCCCAAACAAGAAACTATCTAGGTCAAGTTTATTTTTTAGTACTGTGATTAGTGTGACCCCCAAAGCAAAAAAGCTTGAAAAAGTCAATGCCATTGCCGCATCTACTTTAATTCGAGATTGAGAACGAATCCAGGTAATTAACAAGGAACTAAAAATGCCAGAACAAAAAGCACCAATCAAGATATCTATCCCCAAGAAGAATGAGATAGAAAGCCCAGGTAAGACGCTATGAGCAATCACATCACCAAGAAGCGTCATCCGCAGCACTATCAGGTAACTCCCCATTACTGGACAAAGAATACCGACAAGGATACCGATTGCGAGCGCATTTCGCATAAATTCATACCCTAGCGGTTGTAATAGCCAATCGAGCATTTGTTCCTGATCCTTTTAACTTGTTCGGGAAATGTCTGGAAAACTATTTTCCTAGGTCAGAGTCCTTGCGGGAGATCTGTTCTGGTGTACGCAGTTCATGACGGCTACTTAACAGAATAACGCCGTATCCGGATCTTGATTTAGCTAGCACCAAAAGAAGCCTCACATCTGAATCCGGAGTACCGGATTCAGATGTGAGATGAATTTTGGGGCAATGACGAAGCCATCCCCGACCAAAGTTGACCAACGCGGGAGCGAGGAAGCGGGATGGGTGATAGCGGAGCTCTCTTCGAGTCCTCTCCCAAGGGGAGACGCCAAAGGCGAACGAGCGTCGGAATTGCCAAACTATGCACGGACACATAGACCAGTTCTCCTTTTAATGGGCTGAACTTTGTTGACATTAACAACTTTGTTTGCAACACCAGGGTAGTTGGCTAACTTAACGCCAGTTCCTAAGTTTTGCATTCCAACAACTCGATAAATATTGTTTTCAAACATCACATAATCGTTGGGATTGTAACGATAACGTTGCTTTTTGATGCGTCGTTGACCCTTGGAAACCTTTAAGCCCCGATAAACTCTCAAGTTTTCTCCATTTAAGTTTTTGTTGCGGGTACGTCTACCAGAATTCAAGATAGAACCACTGGCTTTTTCTCCTGTACGCTTATCGATATATTTGGCGTCGTAAAACTGTCCCATTGACCTTTTATGACGACGAATTTGTTCAATCATTAAAGCTTCTATTCTTTGCTGTAATTCACCTCCAGCAATAATAAAAGCATCATTGTGGTGACTTTTTGTAAGCTCTAACTCTTCCCGCTTGAAATCCGTTTCATAGCCGAAAGCTTGCTCTGCATCTAGATCTTCAAGTATTAGCTTGTAGATAGTAGACATGAAAGTTTCTGCTTTAAATGATTTAACTTTTGGTTGCCAATCGTGCAGAAGCTTTCCTTTTTTGTGATTGGGTGAGCTATGGCATTTATCACAAAGAGTAATCAAGTTACTGGGTCGATTGCTTCTATCTGGCGGATTCTTCCAATAGCCAATATGGTGAACTTGAAGAACTTTATCAGCCAGATTATTTTTGCAATCAGGGTTTTGACACTTGTACCCGTCTCTGTGACGAATATAGTTTGTTAAGTTTCTGTAGCCAAGCTGTTCTCCTTGTTGGTATCCTTCCCCTTGAATGTCTGGGTTTTTGATTTTCTGGATATCAAACTTGGCTGTTTCTACCGTTATCTTGGTGATAGGTAGCCTAGATTTAACACGTTCTACAAACCGCAAATGGGTATCTAGTTTGTGTTGAATTGATGGAGCTAACCAGTTTTTATTACGTTTACGATTGTCAAACCGTTTGGCACGATGGCGTAATTTATTGCGGCGGGTTCTACGATATTTCTTTTTTTCGATGATGCGCTCTGACACCCCATCTAAAAGTTCTACCTCTCCACCTATCAATTCTTCTTTCTCAGTAATAGCGCTAAACCCGACGTGTTTATAGCCAGCATCAATCCCTAATGAAATAGGTTGTTTGTAACCACTGCTGCCATAAATCAACTGAATTGTAAACGGATCTCTTCCTGCAATTTTGGCTTTGCCTGATTGTAAAAGGATTCGCGCTTTTCTTGGAGTTGTGGGCATTAACGGCTGTCCGTGTTTGTTGATAACCAATACGAGCATGTTTTTGAACTAGTAATGAGTTCGACCCTTACGGGTGGTGTCCTTTGCTAATGTTTAACCAGGTTTTGCGTTAAAGACACTTTCCCTCTCCCTGTAGGAATGTTTAATCTTAACCGTATTGTCACGGAGCTAGAACATGGGTTGCTAACCCTATACCCCGGAGTACCTATATATTCTGGCTAAACGTAGTAACCCTTGCATGTCGGGCTACTCAAGCTAATGACGCGCTTCTCTTGAGAAGCCCACACCTACCCCGGAGGGGAGGTGTGTGGAGTCGTCACTGGATTTCGTAAGCTTGTACCGTAAGCTCGTTGCAAATTTTCTTTAGTCATCACTTGTTGCGGTGAACCATCTGCAATTAGCTGTTGATTCAATAACAGTAATCGGTCTAAGCGTGTCAAAGCCTGTCCCCAATCATGATTACTGACTAACAAGATTTTGCCTTGCGATCGCAATTCGTCAAAAATCCCTAGAATAATTTTTTCAGTTTTAACATCCACTCCAGAAAATGGTTCGTCAAGCAAGAACAGTTGAGCTTGCTGAGCTAAAGCACGCGCCAAAAACACTCGTTGTTGCTGTCCACCAGATAATTCCCCGATGCGGCGATGTTGAAGATGCTGTATTTCGACTCGCTCTAAAGCCGCTTTGACTATTTTCTGGACTGCTTGACCAGGACTACGAAACCAGCCCAATGAGCGAGTTTGAGCCATCATTACGACATTCCAAACAGTAATTGGGAAGTCCCAGTCAATTTGGCTGCGCTGTGGTACATAGGCAACTTTTTCTAATTGTTGATGTAGAGAGTAGGTGCAATATTCGACAGAACCACTGATTTTGGGAATTAAACCCAGCATTGCTTTGAGTAGCGTGGTTTTACCTGCTCCGTTAGGTCCAACAATTCCGACCAGTTGACCTGGTTCAATACGAAAACTGACTTTGTCTATTCCCCGCACACCCCGATAATCGACGGCTAATTGTTGAACTTGCAGCATAACAAATTTAAATAATAACACTAATGACTATATCATGATAATGATTATCATTCTCTCCTGTTTGAAAATTACAATTTTAGGTGTTTAATTATGTACATTAAAACTAATCGAACATGCAAAGCTGTAGCTTTTGCTCTGATATTAGGCTTGTTTAGTGCCTGCGGTCAGTCTCCCCCATCTACCAGTGAAAATAGCTCCTCTACCCCTGATACTAGTCCGGCGAAAAATACTAACACTAGTGCTGCTGTTGTTGGTAAGGGTTTAAAGGTCGTAGCGACTAATACTGTTTTGTGTGATTTGACCAAACAAATCGCAGTAAATACTGTTGATCTGACTTGTTTGATTAAGGCTGGGTCAGATCCTCACATCTATCAAGCCACTCCCGAAGACCGCAAAGCCATTGAGGATGGAAAACTCATACTATACGGGGGTTATAACTTTGAACCAAGTTTAATTAAATTAATTAAAGCCACATCAAATCCTGCACCAAAAATTGCCGTTGATGAAGTGGCAGTTCCTAACCCGCAAAAATTTGAAGAAGATGGCAAAGTTGAGAATGACCCGCACGTCTGGCACAATGCTCAAAACGGTATTCGAATGGTAGAGGTGATTGAAAGTAATCTCGCAAAAGTTGCTCCTGAGAATGCCGCCCTTTATACCAAAAATGCCAAAGCCATAATAACGGAAATAACCCAGATTGATCGTTGGATTAAATCGCAGATTAATACAATTCCTCCAGCATCGAGGACACTAGTCACAACCCATGATGCATTGGGATACTACTCTAAAGCTTACGGGATTCCAGTTGCAGCACTTGAGGGTATCAGTACTGAAGAAAAACCTACAGCTGCCAAGGTAAAACAGACAGTTGAAACTGTTAAGAAAGCTAAAGTTTCGACAATTTTTGCGGAACTCTCCATTAATCCTAAGTTAATTGAGACAGTTGCAAAGGAAGCGAATGTGAAAGTATCAGACAGGGAAATCTTTGCCGATGGATTGGGAGAAGCTGGTAGCGAAGGTGATACTTATCAACATATGCTGGCTGCTAATACCAAGACAATTGTCGAGGGTCTAGGAGGTCAGTACACCGCATTTCAACTAAAATAGGTTTTGAGAAGTCAGAGGGTAGAGGGCAGAAGACATTTCCTTTCAGGTATAAACCATCATATTAAGCTTCTGCCCTCTTTGAAGGGGTGGGGTGATCCATTACCTGAAAGTTTGTTTAGGCTCTTCTGTGAAAATAAAATGCCAAGCCGTCTAATTTATCAGTTAACCGAAACGTGGTCGGTGCGGTTGTCCCAGCCCAAAGGGCTCTTACACGGCGGGCGCATTTTATTGATTGGATCTCCCTTACCAACAATAATCCAGAAAGATGAAAGACTAGCACCAATGGCGACAACGGTAGTTGCTAGCAGATCCCCTGCCTCTTTGTGACCCTACACCCTAGTTTCTATGAAAAGGCACAATTATTAGAGGGAGAAATGCCAAACTCAAAGTTATCCAAAACCAGTAACAACTAGGCGACGATAAATCCTGTGGTTGTGCAAGTAAAGCCTCTATTCTTTCTAAAAAATGACTGGAAGATTTCACTTCATAAAACGAGACACAGAATTTGGCACTCAGATATGACGGGGCGTAGAAAGTAGAAGTTTCTGCTATTCCCCCTTTTTTTTCGAGAAAGTTGGATGAATAACTAGAGCGCCGGTCGAGTAGAAAGTGTTGACAAAAACAGAATTATGTGAGTTAGGACAAAACGTCTATTTCTAGCTCAATTTTTAAGTCTAGTTAAGGGCGATCGCATTAAAACTCGGTCCCTAAAAGTTTAGTTTACATAACATGCATATGTTGGATTTAACGTCAAGTACAAGTACTTGACCGGCGCTCTAGCTACTTGCAATAAAGACTCGGCTAACAACAGCGAATCAACATGATTTGCTGCCCAACGGTCAGCACGTAATTCTCTTAATGCTATTAACTCTGAATGTATAATATCTGTATTCGGTAGCCAGTTTGTACAACTACGGAGCCAACCGAGCCAGAAAAACCAAAAAGTATCTCGATAATAGTAATGGGCTTGTTCGTGTAACAGGACAGCTTGTAGATGTGGTGCATCCAAAACCGATAATAACCCTTGAGTTGCAACCAATTCCGGATGCAAAAATCCAACTTGAGCTATGAATATATCATCTGTATTGATAATACGAGCGGATAACTTTTGTAACTCAATATGAGGATAACTACGAATTTCTTGTAGCAGACGAAACGCCTCAAATGTTAATATCAGTAATTTAATGATTAGCCCACAGCAAAAGCCCAAAGCGATCGCATAAGCCACACAACCATCCCAAAATCCAACCATCTGTCCTTTTGTTCCCATACAGAGAATGGCGATCGCTGTTGCTATCAAAAGTAGGCAATGGGTAGTTATTTTCTCTATGGTCAAGCTATGGAATGGAGTCATTTAGAATTTGGCTTGACTTCTGGGGTCTATGGTGGCACGTTTTACTTATTAACAGGATTTCACGGTCTACAGCTTATTTTTTGAGGGTCTCGTGTTCTCTTTTACGAGCTTGATGATAGAAGTCTGAACCTGTCATTGCGAAGTTAACTGCTGCTCTCACACGCTGTTTATTTTCTGATGACGCAAACTTCCACTTTTTTTTGACTGTTTCAAGAACAGCTTGATCAAGATTATCGTGCCCAGTAGATTTGACAATTTCTACACTAATTACATTCCCATCCTTATCAATCTCAATTTCCACAACCGCTCGACCTTCTAAATTTTCAGATCCTCGGGGGTAATCAGGCTTAGGACAACGACGGCAAACTGCACCACTAGTACCTGATCTTATTCGAGAACCGTTACCATGTTGAGAACCTGTAGCTACCTTCGAGCCATTTCCAGAACCCTCGGATCCATTGCTTAAACTGCTAGAAGAAGCGTCACCATGTTGAGAACCTGTAGCTACTTTCAAGCTATTTCCAGAACCTTCGCCTCCATTGCTTAAACTGCTAGAAGAGCCATTACCATGGTGAGAATCTGTAGCTACTTTCAAGCTATTTCGAGATCCCTGGGTTCGATTGCTTTCCGTATTTCCTGAAGCAAGAGCAGTGTTCTTACGCGTACTGACTCCATTAGGATTATCTAGCTGGTGGATACTATTCTTAGTAATTTCTGATGATGAAGACGATGGGATAGGAGCAACGAGATCAGAGGTTATTGTTGGTTTTGGAGTTGGTGTACTAACTTGCTTTGGTGTGTGAGCTACTTTAGGCGGTACAGTCGCAATAGGTGTTGGGAGTGGTTTGGGGTTTTCAACTACTTTCGGTGGTACAGTCGCAATAGGTGTTAGGAGTGGTTTGGGGTTTTCAACTACTTTAGGCGGTACAGTCGCAATAGGGTTTGGCGGTAGTTTGGGAGTTTCAACTACTTTCGGTGGTATAGTCGCAATAGGTGTTGGGAGTGATTTGGGGTTTTCAACTACTTTCGGTGGTACAGTCGCAATAGGGTTTGGCGGTAGTTTGGGAGTTTCAACTACTTTCGCTGGCTTTGTGAGAATTTGTTTGTATGTATTTGGCTGGGACGGTTTTTTAGAAATAACCAATGGCGATGGAGCGATCGCCACAACAGAAGCAGTTGATCGAGACGAAGGTGCAAAACCGCCAGTTTTTTGTGCTGGGATTTTTTTTATTGACTGACGGGTATCAGACTTATGGTCATTATCTGTTGGAACTTTTATTTTCGTCTTTAGTTTTGGTTTTGCTGGTGGAAGACTAGGTGGATCGATAAGGATCAATTCAATTGGCTGTTGTTCAAGTTTAGGTGTTCTAAACCAAAAACTAAAAAGGGTAAGTACCACAGTGTGCAGCACAACTGAACTTATAAAGCTAAAAAACAGAAAAGTTCTTAAAACTTTCTGTTCTTGTTCTCGATGCTCTATACTTTTGCTGGAGAAGCTCATAGGTGCTACTTTCCTGTTACTTTTGAGTTTCAAAAAGCAAGAGCAGTTTCTACGTGCGATGGGATTTCTTGTTGTACAATCTTGATTAAATCAAGAGTTTTTTCACTAGCAGGTTTTTGTCCTTGGTGTTCAAAGTGTTGCGCTGCTTGTTGTAAGTCCGCTATTGCAGCTTGTTCGTAACCAAGTTGATGGTAAGCTACCCCTCGGTTAAAATAGGCTTGCCCATTGCTTGGGTTAAGCCGGATGACTTGAGAAAAATTGTCTATTGCTCCAAAGTTATCGCCGTGTTTACCACAGGCACAACCCCGATTGAAATAAGCTCTATAATCTTTAGGGTTTAGGCGAATTGCTTTTGAAAAGTCAAGCATACCTGCTTGGAAGTTGTGTAAATCGAAATGAGCTAATCCTCTGTCATTATAAATATCTGCTAGTAGCAGGGGATCTTGGGAAATTTGGCTCAATGCGAGATTATAGTCTGCGATCGCCTGCTGATAATTCCCCAACATAGCGTTTGCTAACCCTCGGTTGTAGTAGGCTCGGAAATCATATACTTTAAGAGAGAGCGCTTGATTGTAATCGGCAATGGCAGATGAATAATCTCCTTGTCTGTAATATGCAAGACCTCGGTTAAGATAAGCCTCAGCGTTATTAGGTGCTTTTTTGAGCGCTTGATTGCAATCGGCGATCGGCGTTTCGCCACTGCGCTGCGCAATCGCATTCTGATAATCTTGAATCTGAAGATAAGCAAGACAACGATTACTATAAGCAGCACCAACATCGCTGTTGTTTGCGATCGCCTGAGTCAAATCAGGAATTGCTCCCTGGTAATTACCGGTTACCATTTTTTCTACCCCCGACTTAAAGTCACTCACCGTCATTTTGTTTGTGCTTGTCGTGGACGAGTATGAGGGTAGAGAGATAAGAAAGCAGGTAAGTATAACGGCAATACCAAAGCTGAGAATGAATCGCTGGAACCGATTCATAAAGCTATCCTCGTGCGAATCTCCTTGATAATTCTTAATCTTGAAGGCTTATATAGTCAAAAGACAAGCTGTCAAACATCACTTTACCCTCACCCTAACCCTCTCCCAAGTTTGGGAGAGGGAAAAATGAAATAGTTCTAGTTCCCCTTCTCCCACAATTGGGAGAAGGGGTGAGGGGATGAGGGCTATCAAGGTTTTGGCACCTAAAGGAATGATCCCGTAATAATTAACGCCAGACAAAAACCTTGGCTTCGTATGGTCCAATGTCAGTCATAATTCCATCATCCCCTGCTTCTACATCATAATCGCCAGTCCATTCGTGCCATGTGCCACCAGCGGGGAAGTTAGGAACTTGATAGCCAGCTAGGAAATTTTCCGAGAAATTAGCCACTACCACAACACGAGAACCTTCATCATTCCAACGACTGTAAGCTAGGACTTTTGCATCTGCATTTTCGTGGATAAAGTCGATGTTTTCTGTGTAAAGGGCATGATTTTCTTTACGCAAGGTTGTTAAACCTTTGTAGTATTCAAATAAGCCTCGATTCAAGTCTTGACCTAGTAATGTCCAATCAATTTTGGCGGATTCTTGTGTTTTTGGCTTGTACTCACCAAACTCTTCACCCATCCAAATTAAAGGGACACCAACCGCCGTCATGAGTATAGCAACACCTAGCTTAACTCTTCTAAAGGCTTCCTCATCTAAGATACTGCGATTACCTAACTCTGTCATTAATCGCTCATGGTCATGATTTGTCAAGTAATTGACAACATTGGTAGCACCCAGAAAACCTTGACGTTTACAATCAATGACATCTTTGAGTTCTTCTAACTCAAAGCGATCGCCACAAATATGTGCAAGAACTGCATGGTAGAAACTGTCGTGCCAACACCCATCCATGGGACCATCTACATTGGTAATGCTGGTAGTTTCTGGAATATGCTCAGCAATATTGTAAAAAGGCTTCATACCAGCAGTTTTTTTGGCTTCTGATACGATCCAGTGCATGAAGTCGTAGTTAGCAATTTGCCGTGCTGCATCGTAGCGAATACCATCAATGTGATATTCTTCAATCCAATAACGAACAACATCACCAACAAATTTTCTGGCAGGATAGGTATCTAACTTCTCGTCATGGAATTCGTAATTAAATTCTGGTCCCCAGTTATTACCAGGATCACGGGGAGAGTGGTGGTACCAATAATCGTGGTCGATTTGTGTTAAAGGAGCCGATGCTTCTGAATGATTATAGATACCATCCATAATCACACGAATGCCTCTAGCGTGGCACTCGTCGATTAACGCTTTTAACCCTGCCGTAGCTCCATAAGTGGATTCTGTGGCAAAGAAGTGACGAGGATTATAACCCCAACTATAATCGCCTGGATATTCTTTAACTGGCATTAACTCAATAGCGTTGATTCCCAGTTCAGTAATGTAATCTAACTTTTCAATGACATGCTTGTACTTTCCTCGTGCATAAGGATCATCCTCACCACCTGAAAAGTCTTTAACGTGCATTTCATATATTACTAGTTCATGATCAGCTGGTAAGGGTTTATCATCATGATTCCAAACGTGGGTATCGACAATCCGTGTTCCATCTTTTATTGTGACGACACTGTTATCTGTTCCGCTTAATCCATCAACATCAGTCGCGTATGGATCGGTTACATCAACCCATTGATCTGGTTCGAAAAACCAAGATTTTGACTGCACACGGAATTTATATTGATAAACACCGTCTTCTAGTTCAACAGTTGTGCGAAAATAACCATCATTTCCCTTTTTCATTGGGATTTCTTCCCAATCTGAAAAAGAACCTTTTAAAGAAGCTGCTTTGTTGTAAGGTGCAAATAAATTAAATTCGATTGGCTTTGCCATATAATTAGCACAAAAGTAAAACTATGTAAATAACAGATATGCTTAAACGAAGATAACTACTGGACATGAGAAATTACTAAATGCATTTGTTTACCAGCAATTTTTCATGAAAAAGTTACGTTCAATTAAGCTTATCTATTACTTAATATTTTCGGGGTTCAAGACAAGGTTAGCCAATCGCTCTACGGAAATAATTAACTGGTTATTACCTCCTTCTAAAGAAAGAAATATTAACAAAACATAACAATAGATTAGTATCGCTGCCTCAAGTCAAATAGCCGCTAAGAGTTATTAGTTTATCGAAAAAAATTAGGTAACAAATAGGTAGCCCCTGTATATAAAAGGTAAAAGGCAAAACCGAAAAACAAGCTATTCAAAACGGTGGTTAGATAGCCTATACACATCAATATGCCGTCAGATTCTATAGTTGCAACCGCCAACAGTAACATTCCCGCCGCAGGAATAGGGTTTGTAGCGGGAGGATATGGCGACATTAGTAATATTGCTAACCAAGTCAGACAAATACCATTGAACCGCCAAGTTAATCGATTTTCAGCAACTTTCTCAAAACGCGGGCGCGAGATTTTTTCTAGAACTTTGGTTACACGTTGTAGATTCTGCAACAGTGTTTGAGCAAACCAATTAGGGAATTTGATGCGGGCAATTTTTTTCGGTAGCCATGGTGTCCGACGCCCCAAAGCCATCTGTCCTGACATCAATAAGCAAGCTACACCAAGAGGAGTGCTTAAGCCAGGTGGCGTGGGTATCAAAAATGGTAACACTAATAATGCAATCACTAAGCTAAAACCCCGTTCTGAGGTTTCGGAAATAACATCACCCAGAGTTAGAGGTTTTTCTGCTAGATGTTGCAATAATGACTTAATATCTTGAGAAAATTTTAGGTGCATAACACTTTAGGTAATGGGTATTGATTGAAAGCCTATAACCTTGTGGGTGGAGCAATTGACATTTTCTCCATATATTGGTTGCCAGCTTTTCAGTGAGCTTTTACCAGTACTTATGATTTCCCCGTTCCCTGTTCTTTGCTGATAAGATTTTGTCGCATATAACTTAATAACCAATTAGCCGCTGTAGCCCTACGAGTTTGTCGAGGACCAAATTCACCAATTTTGTAACCTTTGAAACCCAGTTGCTCTTTGAGTAACTGTTTATTTTCTGGCGGAATTGAACGAGTTAGCTTGACTGTTGCAGGACGACTGTCAATAAAATCTGGTGGTTGAGGGTACTCCTGTTGCCATTCTGGAGATACTTCTGTACTGTCCCACTGTTGAGATGATGAGTCATAGCGGTAACCCAAACAGTGCCAAACTAACTGGTTAACTGTAGCATCGTCAATTTGTTCATTGATAATTGCCCAAATAGTTTCCGTATTAAGTGGTGGTAGGTTTGTCATAATTGAGAGGGAGCAGGGAGCAGGGAGCAGGGGTTATCAGTGAACAGTAAACAGTTATCAGTGATCAAGGCGTATGGTGGGGTGTTTCGCGTTCCGATAAACACACTATTCTTGACTGATAACTGGTAACTGATAACTGTGTTACCTGCTCCCTTGTTTTGAAATTTAAACAAATATGAACATTTTATAACAATTTGTAGAATTAAAAATCAAAAAACTTAAAATTTTGTTTAGTTTTCAGCCTTCGTGCTATAAACTTGTATTTACAAAAATGTAGCCTAAATATAGGGTGGATAAGCATTTTGGTTAAAGTTGTTCGAATGAGGCACTCTCTAGGGCATAATAAACAGAGTAGGCTAGAAAACCTCAAGACTTGACCAGTAAATGCATAAACCTGCACCACAGTCAAAGCAAATCCGCGCCCGTGTAGTTATTGCTGGAAAAGTCCAAGGCGTAGGCTATCGCTATGCCACTGTGGACACAGCTAGCCAGTTGGGATTAAGCGGTTGGGTACGAAATCTCCCAGATAATCGAGTAGAAGCAGTTTTTGAAGGTAGCCGCGAGGTGGTAGAAGAAATGATACGTTGGTGTTATCAAGGGCCACCTGCTGCTGTGGTTAAAGATGTCGTAGTAGAGTATGAAGAACCGGAAGGGTTACAGGGTTTTGATGTTAGGCGTTTTGAGTAGCTTGTTATTTATTTACTCGTCCATTTCTTTTAATGTAGCTAATGCTGAAGGAGACAACTTACTCAGATAGTTGAATATCCAATATTTAAAGATAGAGGTTAATATTACAGGGAAGGTCGCGATAAACATAAATATCACGCTTTTATTTGGTGGCAACCCTAAATGTTCTGTAAATCCTTCCAAAATTACCTCCCAACCATCTGGTGAGTGGTAACCTACAAATATATCTGAGAACATAATTATGAAAAAAGCTTTGGCACTATCGCTAATACCATAGACAATTTCATCCATAAATGACTTGAGAATTGCAATTTCTCTTTTACTATTAGCGACTATTACAGCAAAGGCAGTTAGTGATACCAAATCAGCAAATACATTGCTGATGGAGTTATTACTTTTCTCTCTAAACTCTTTGGCTAGCTCACTTGCTTTTTCCTTGAGTTTTTCTTGCAGAGCATCTTGTGAGAGACTAGGTGCCTTATGGAGAAGGCTTTGAAATCTTAGTTGTTTTTGATAAGTAGTCAATTCCTCGAGAGCTTCATCTTCCATTTTTTTGTTTAGGAAAATCTGTAATGTATTTTCACCTCTAATTTTGTCTACTATAGGGTTTACTAAAACTTGCTTGGATACGTAATGAGTTATGATGGGCACAATTAATAATACAAGCAAGAATTTTAGAGATGTTCTGGTTCTTTTTTTTGAGAATTGAAAATTTCTAACATATTGACGCTCTCCTTGTGGGGAAAGCTCTGTTCTAATAATATTAAATATTCTTCCAATTGACCTGGGCAAGATACCTGTTTTTCGAGAAGAATCTGGCTGCTTTTTCACTTTGTCACGATTCATAGTAATGGCTGAAAAGTTGAGATTATCAGGCGATGAATAATATTATGTTAGGAGCATCCCAAATGTGTAAATTTATGTTATTTTGTAGTGCGGGCATCCTGCCCGCTTCTGTAATAAAGTAGGGTGGGGGGAACCCTGGACAAAACAGGACAACCTTCAAAAAAACGAGCCTGCCAACTCCTTGAAATACCCGGACATTTCCGGACAGGCTCGTTTTTTTGTATCCTGACCTTGGTGTTAAACACCTAACCTAGGACAAAGGTTGTCCTGTTTTGTCCGGAAAAAATGTAGCGGGAGCTTTCCGGCTACCACTACAGTCTTTTTGCACTCATTGGGATGCTCCCATTATTGCAACAAACTAATTGGCCTAATGGTCACGAAGCTAAAGTAGTCTCGCTAATTGCCACACTAGAGAGTCGAAATGATGTGACTATTACTAAGCTGAACTGGGCGAGTGGCATTATTATTGCGGTCAAACTCTGATGAAATTATTGCAGCACAGATCTTACTACAGTAGGTACTGTACCCATCGAAATTTGAACAAAAATATAAGAAACAAAAAACGTGACGCCTGGGACGCCACGCTAACACAACTATGATTACACAACACAAATGAGGATCTTTATACTCAGCATTATAATGTTGATCAGTATACAATCACTAGCGTGATATTACTGTTTTTACGCAAGGGATAGTGACTGTGACCGCATCTAGCCGATATTTCGCGCTTTTACCTGCTGCATTCCTTGTTGTATAGTGCATGTGAGCTAATTCAGCACAGAACATAATGGCTGTGATAACATGAGAGACTGCTGCATAAACTAGAAAAAAATTAATTGGATCATGGCTCTTACGCAACAGCGCAAAATAGAAATAATTTCCAACTACCAAGTTCACGAAACCGATACCGGTTCGGCTGATGTCCAAATTGCTATGCTGACGGAGCGGATTAACCGCCTCAGCGAACATCTCCAAGCCAATAAAAAAGACCATTCCTCCCGGAGAGGATTGTTGAAGCTAATTGGTCAGCGCAAGCGCCTTCTATCGTATATTCAAAAGGATAGCCGAGAACATTATCAAGCTTTGATTGGTCGTCTCGGCATACGTGGATAGAACTACCGCCTATGTCTAGTGAATCTGAACGCAATCGTTTGCCTTTTGAACCAAACAAAAAGCGCCAAAAACCACGACAAGCAAAAAATCAACCACCAGTCACTAAGTCCGAACCAAAAGTAAAAGATCAGAAAAAGCCACCTTTTACTAAAGAAGAAATGGCTATCCCTAAAGTCGTTAGCCAAAGGATGGTTCGGCGAGTCGCTGCTTTCTGTGGTATACCAACAGCTTTGGGTATTAGCACCCTGATTATTAGTTATGTACTCCTGGTCTATGCCAAAATTAAACTGCCTCACGTCGCCGTTTTACTGGTGAATATGGGGTTGTTTGGTTTAGGGGTGGTGGGAATAACTTATGGGGTTCTCTCTGCTTCTTGGGATGAAAAGAGCGTCGGGAGTTTGTTGGGCTGGAGTGAGTTCACCACTAATTTGGGAAGAATGGTTGCAGTTTGGCGCGAAACGCGGCAAAAAAACGTATAATTATCAGCGCTCAGATTTTTGACGACTTTAGTGTTGCGTAGATTTTTAGAGGAAATGTTGAAGTTTAAATTTTATAGCTTCAACATTACTCATTTTAAATTTATGCTTAGTTTTTACACTCTATATGAGTAACAAAATGCCTGAGCGCTATATTTTACTCTTGTTGGTAGTTATCAGTTCGTATGAAACTTCAACAACTAACCACGAGTAGCAAGTAACTTCATAAATCGACTAAGCAGGGTATTTAGCATGATTGTAGTTATGAAAGTTGGTTCCCCTGAAGCGGAAATAAACCGTATTAACGAGGAACTGAGTGGTTGGGGGCTAACACCAGAAAAAATCGTCGGTAAACATAAAGTAGTCATCGGTCTTGTTGGTGAAACTGCTGATTTAGATGCACGACAGATTCAAGAAGTTAGCCCTTGGATTGAGCAGGTGTTGCGGGTTGAGAAGCCTTACAAACGAGCTAGCCGCCAGTTTCGTCACGGGGAGGCTTCTGAGATTGTGGTTGAAATTCCTCTGGGACGAGTCGTCTTTGGCGAACACCATCCTGTAGTAGTTGTTGCTGGTCCCTGCTCAGTAGAAAATGAAGAAATGATTGTGGAGACAGCGCAGCGAGTTAAAGCGGCTGGAGCCTCATTTTTACGCGGTGGAGCATACAAACCTCGGACTTCTCCCTATGCGTTTCAAGGACACGGCGAGAGTGCTTTGGAACTGTTGGCAAAGGCACGCCAAGTAACGGGATTGGGTATTATTACAGAAGTGATGGATGCTGCTGATTTGGAGGCGATCGCAGAAGTTGCGGATGTTGTCCAAGTAGGTGCAAGAAATATGCAAAACTTCTCCTTACTCAAAAAAGTTGGGCGAATCACAAAACCAGTTCTCCTGAAGCGGGGAATGGCTGCAACAATTGAAGACTGGTTAATGGCTGCAGAGTATGTTTTGGCAGCAGGAAACCCGAATGTGATTTTGTGTGAACGCGGAATTCGCACGTTTGATAATCAGTACACTAGAAACACTCTGGATCTATCAGCAGTGCCAGTGTTGCGAAACCTGACTCACTTACCGATTATGATTGATCCCAGCCATGGCACAGGTTGGGCTGCTTATGTTCCTTCAATGGCAATGGCGGCGATCGCTGTAGGCGCTGATTCCTTAATGATCGAGGTTCACCCCAACCCCCCCAAAGCTTTATCTGATGGACCCCAATCTCTCACACCAGACCGTTTTGACAGCTTGATGCAAGAACTAGCAGTGATTGGTAAAGTCGTTGGACGCTGGCAGCAACCTGCTGTCGCAGTTCATTAAAATTTAAAGGAGTCAGAATTCAGAAGTCAGAATTCAGAATCACAAAATTCATGCTGAATTCTGGCTCCTCACTCCTGAATTCTTTACTTATTAACGCCTTCTACTACCAAAACCACCGCGAGGGACTCGCGAACGACCACCACTACCAAAAGAACCACTAGATGGTCTTCTAATGGAACTAGAATCACCAGATGGTCTTAGGGTACTGCTACCAAATCCAGAACCAGTAGGACGGTTAGTAGTCGTGGGTGGTATGGTGCGTGTACTTGTGTTGTCTGGATATGATCTTCTAATTGTTCCTGTGCTACGGAAAGTAGTGCGGTTTCTCACTTCGGCTGGTGGGGCATTGTAGCGAGTTTGATAACTCGCGATCGCATCGTTATAGCTTCTGCCATAGCCACCGTAACCAGTCAGCAACGAGCCTCCTCCTGGTTGATAAGCTGGTGGAACATAATATTGGGGTCTAAATAAAAGACTACCAATTGCTTGACCTGCCAAAGCACCTGCAAATGGAGCCCAGAAACCTGATTCGCGACGAGCTACAACTGTTTCTTGTTGTCCTGTTTGAGGATTCGTTTTAGTCTCAGCAACGTTATGGACATATTCAATTTTAAAATCCTCGGTTAGATATAAAATTGGCTGTCCTTTTTCCACCTTCAGGAAACTTTTCTGACCTTGCTTAATTTGTTCATCGGTCAGGCGAGCCATTTGTAAACTCTGAGTTCTAAACGTTGGGGATGGACTGTTAAGTAGAAACAGCGTGTACTCCCCATTACCATCATCATAACTCGCTTGTTGCACTGGGTACTGACCATCGCTGAGTTTAGTAGGCGTGGTTTGAGAGACGTTTCGCCCCTGAGGAGTCGTTTGATTCCCTCCTCCGCCACAAGCGACAGTTGTTAAGCACAAACTCAATGCTAAAACAATGACTGTAAATTTACGCAAGAGTGTCATAAACATTGGACTATTTTCCTGCCTTCCAGCTTAACAATTTGTTGATGGGTGATGAGTGCGGACAACCCTACAATTGGGGATTGGGGACTGGGGATTGGGGATTGGGTATTGGGTATTGGGGATTGGGGACTGGGTATTGGGTATTGGGTATTGGGTATTGGGTATTGGGTATTGGGGATTAGAGATTGGAAATTAAGCCTTGGGAAAGGGACTTGGACTGTAAACATTTTCTCTAGACTGCAGTCCCCAGTCCCCAATCCCCAGTCCCCATGCCCCATGCCCAATGCCCCATGCCCCATGCCCATTAAAGAGGTATTAACTCGGGGTAATATTGCAATAACTGATCGTTAGTCAGTTCCTCTCCTAACCGTGCTGGGGAGAAATGCACTTGTATTGCCTGGAATTTATGTTTGTAGTGCAAATTAATTAAGCTTTTTATCCCTTCTTTCATCGCCTGAGTGTTAGAAAGGTCAGTCTCTAATTCTGGTACTTCTCCTTCACACGCTACTGTAATCATCACGATCAAATTACGAGTTACAGGTAAAGATAAAGGATCATTAGATCCAGAATTATAATCTGGTTCACTTAGGTAACGCTGAGCTGAGTCAGTAAATAATTCATTTACATAGTCTCCTGCTTCACCTTCACTCCAAAATACGTCACCTTCATTTGCACCAGAGAGCCAGTTTTCATCGTTCTGGAGAAGGGTTTGGCAGATTTCGACCAATTCTTCTCCTAAAACTTCTAAGTCACCCTCAGCATCTATAGCTGCGCGTCCGGCACGATTCAACACTCCTAAAATTGGTGCTACTTCGGCTCCTCCTAAATGGAGCATTATACGACAGACTACATAGCGAGTTCGACCGAGCATTTTGTTAAAAGCGCGCATTTTTTCTCCTTAGTTACTTACACAATGAAATCCTTGAAAAAAATCAACGAGCATATCTAGTGAGGGAATCATCGACTTCGTAGTTGTATGAGAAATCTCATCGGCTACAGAATACTTAACATCGGGGATATCAGTAAATTTTTTACCAAAGTTTGGGTGACTATATACAATCAAATTTTGAGCGCTGGAATTTGTTAAAATTGTTTGTGTAGGAACTTGAAAAAAATTGAATTTTGGTGCTATTTCTAATTTTTGTTTCTTGTAATTGACTACAGATGCGTGATCCATCGCTTGCTCAAAAAGAGTGGTTAGTAGCTTGACAGATTTAGGGGCCTTTAAACCTAGCTTAGCAATATCTTGGCTTATTATCATTTGTACTAAGGTAGAGATATTTTTTTGCGTAGCGGCGGCGTCCTTAAACGGAACAACGGCTACGTAAGCTGTGGGGAATAAACTCTCATCACTATCTACTTGGAAGGTAAAAACGGTCCTACGACGCCCAATGTCTATGGTAGGAGGTTGCTTGAGTTCTTGGTATTGCTGAGCAATTTGGTAATAAGCACTAGCGAGGATAAAATTGGCTTCGTAGTCTAAAGGTCTGTCTACAATAATTTGGATTGTTGGCGGAGTTTCATTAAAAAAGTCTTGGTATTCAACAGAGTTAAAATATTTGATGATGGAGTGATCCCCCATAGGACTGAGGTCAACCCATTCATAAATCGTACCCTCGGTTTTTAAGCCGAAGCGGGATGTACCATAAAGTTTTGCTCCGGTCAAAATTGCTTTTGTTAAGTCTGCACCTACCCAATCAACCTTAATCAATTTTGCATGAGTTAAATCAGCATGGATTAAGCTTGCATTTGTCAAATTGGCATTACTCAAGTCTGCCCCTATTAAGTTAGCCCCGCTTAATTTTGCCTCACTTAAGTCTGCCCACGAGAGATTGGCGCCGCTCAAATCTGCCCACCGAAGATTAGCACCAATTAAGTTCGCTCCACTGAGATTAGCACGGTTGAGATTTGCTTGCTTAAGATCAGCATCCCGAAAATTTGCACTAGCGAGATCAGTACGACTTAAGTCAGTGCTGTTTAATTTAGCTTGCTGTAAATTAGCCCCGGTTAAAAAACCGTCTCGCAAAGTTGCTTCGCTTAAATTGGCACATTCGAGTACAACGTTACGAAGTGTAGCTTCTCGTAGATCTGCATTACGGAGATTGGCTTCCGACAAGTCAGCGTTACTCAGATCGGCACGAATTAACTCAGATCGAATTAGTGAAGCTGATCTTAATTGGGCGTGACTTAAATCTGTCCGAATCAAATTGGCGACGTTAAGGCTAGCATTATTCAAATTAGCACTGATAAGATTAGCCCCTCTGAGTCTTGCGACATTCAGCTTGGCATGGCTTAAATTAGCAGTGCTGAGATTTGCACCACTAAAGTTTACCACACTCAAATTAGCATGACTAAAATTTACACCACTTAGTTTTGCACCACTCAGGTTAGCTTCAGAGAGTTCAATTTTATGAAAGTCTCTGATTCCTGCTGCGTATTGTTCCAGCAATTCCTCTACGGTCATTCAGGCAATAGTTGGTAAAGTATACAGAAATGGAAGAAGGAGTCAGAAGACAGAATGCAGGAGTCAGAATACAAAATTTAGAATCAATCTTCTTGGGAATTTAAACCCTCTTATTCATTCGCCAAGAAGACAGAATTTATACTCTACTCTTGCTCCTGACTCCTGACTCCTGACTCCTGGATTCTTGTTAATTGAAGGAAAATCAAGAATGAATATTGGTATTTTGGGACTTGGTCTCATAGGCGGCTCTTTGGGTTTGGATTTACGATCGCACGGACATTACGTGCTAGGGGTTAGTCGGAGAGAATCAACTTGTACTAGGGCGATCGCGCTAAACGCTGTAGACGAAGCCTCTGTTGACGTTAGTTTGCTCGCGACTGCAGAAGTTGTATTTATTTGTACACCTCTATCACTTATTATTCCCACATTTGAGACACTAATTACTCATCTACCTTGTACTACAATAATTACTGATGTAGGCTCAGTAAAAGCACCAATAGTCAGCGAGATTTCCCCACGCTGGCATAACTTTGTCGGTGGACATCCTATGGCCGGAACAGCTGACAGTGGTATAGAAGCAGCTGTGCCAAATTTATTTGTAAACAGGCCTTATGTATTGACACCATTAGCTACAACACCACCTGCGACAATTACGGCGCTAGAGCAAATTGTACAACAGCTTGGTGCGACTATCTATCATTGTCTTCCTGAAGAACATGACCGTGCTGTAGCTTGGATTTCTCATTTACCTGTGATGGTGAGTACTTCTTTAATTTCTGCTTGTATGGGTGAAACGGAGCCATCAGTTTTACAATTAGCTCAAAACCTTGCTAGTTCGGGCTTCTGCGATACAAGTCGTGTGGGTGGTGGCAATCCAGAATTAGGGTTGATGATGGCGCGGTATAATCGTTCTTGTTTATTGCGATCGCTCCTGGAGTACCGCCATAATCTTGATGAACTGATTACCCTTATACAGCAAGAAGATTGGGTAAATTTAGAAAAAAAGTTGCAACTAAATCAACAAGCACGACCTAAATTTCTTGGTGGTTGAAACTCTTATTTACTGGGCAATGTGGTTAAGGGTACAATTTCCCTATGCACATTGCCCATGTGTGTAATGTATCAGCCTTAAAGTGAAATGGGATAACTTTCTTTTTGTACGAGTTGGATTATAGATGCTAAGAATTCCTCTAGGTGAAAAGGTTTGGCAATGTGTGCTTGGAATCCAGCAATTAGTGCAAGTTGCTGATCTTCAGGTTGCACAAACGCAGTCATTGCAAGTGCTGGAGTTTGTCTAGTCTGAGGCAATATTCTGATTTGACGAATCAACTCATAACCATTCATTTCCGGCATCCCAATATCACTAATGATTAGAGAAGGTGGGTTTTTGGCAACGAGTTCGAGTGCTTCTAAAGGTGAAGTTACAGCTATGACCACAGCCCCCTCTTGCTCAAGAAAAAAGCGCAAAAGGTCTAGATTATCTGGGTCATCATCAACCAGTAAAATCCTCGCTCCTCTTAGTTTAATAGTTTTTGCAGAGGCTGTTTGCATAGTTTGAGACTCAAATGAAGCTTCACAAAGAGAATTGTTTGCACCGCAAACAGGAGTGCCAGCACCAATAAACGTTAATGGTTCTGCTTTGACTTGCAACGGCAGTCTGACTGTAAATGTTGATCCAAGCCCAACCCCAGGACTCTCTACCGTCACCGTCCCACCGTGGAGTTCGACCAAATGTCGCACGAGAGCGAGTCCTAATCCTAAACCACGATACTTACGGGTTGTACTGCTATCGCCTTGGAGAAAGCGATCAAACACGTGTTCTAGAAAGTCACTAGCAATTCCAATGCCAGTGTCGCTCACTTTAATTTGGGCAGAATGGGCAGCATTAGAATTATGGACGAGCGATAATTCTACTTTGACCTGCCCATTATCTGGTGTAAATTTAATCGCATTTGATAATAAATTCCAGAAGACTTGTTGCAGGCGATCGGGATCCCCAATCGTTTGCAGTGAGGATAAACCCTGAAGCTCGATGGTGATACGTTTAGCTTGAGCTGCGAAATATACTGTTCCGATAGCGGCGTTCAATACGGCTGCTAAATCTATTCGTTGAAAGTTCAGCTTCAGCTTGCCTTGAATTATGCTGGAAACATCTAACAAATCGTCTACTAACGCCATTTGTTGTCGGACGTTACACTCAATAATTTGTAGCGCTTCAGTAGTTTTGGCAGGTGTAAGCTTTTGCTTTCTGATCAAGGTGATCCAACCAAGAATTGGGTGAAGGGGTGTTCTCAGTTCATGAGACAACGCACTGAGAAATTCATCTTTGAGCCGATTTTGGTTTTGGAGTTGTATTGCCTGTTGCTGTAATTGCTGCTCTTTTTGGCGCAGGGAAATTTCAGCTTGTTTAAGTGCAGTAACTTCCGTAATAGTGGCAACGCAAACTAGTTCTTGCTTTAGCCTTTGAATTTCGGCTTCAGCTGCTTGTAGATTGTGGTTTACCTGATTGAGAATAACAGCACCCCGCTTGAGGAGTCCAAAAGCACTAATCATAGATGCTAGTGACATCACCAACAGCCCGAAGCTGTCATTATACCAACCAGCCTGTTGTCCCTGATGAATGAGCCCAGCAAGTAGCAAAGGTGCCCCGATAGCTAAAAGATGCGCCCAAGGAGCGCTGACACCAGGAATCAGTTGTCGCACTGTGCAATTGCTAAATGAATCAGTTTTCAACAAGGAGAACCAGCTTTGAAATAATGGTATCCGTAGGACAGAAGGCATTAATATTCTTTTCCTTTCGACTAATGATTGCTTATACCAGGTCTTCACGCTCTACAGGTTTTCGACTGTCGTTCTACACCTGATCCGCAATGATTGTTCGGAATCTTGTATTAATTAATACTAGCTTACAGTAAGCGTATTATTTTTGGCAACTAAAATGTGATGAACTAATGTTTTCTCATTGAAGTATATGTATTTTTATTTACTACAAATAACCCGATTGTTACGAATACAGGTTGATTGAGACTTTTTGCACTTCATCACCCATCTGCAGTTTGCACAATAGCTCTAATTTATATTCCCCATCATGCAACGCTTAGAGTTTTGTGTCATTAGTTAGACACGTATATCTATCTTTAGATAGATATACATTTGTGTTTACAGATACATTTATAAGCTCAACAACAACAATAGATACTTAACCCACAAGCAACGCTGCTACAAGAAAGCGCCTTACCTAATGCCCACGTACACCATCGGTATAATCTTTTTATCTCTCTGTTGAAAAAGAAAAATCTTACCAATTTTTTGAAATATCATTACTACGTAAGGGTATGCCAAATTTGCTGCTGCTTAATTAATGAGGTATTAATTAGGAATTGAAAACCTGTTCTAAGCAATAAATTACACAAATAATTGACAAATAAATACTTTTTTACTAACTCTTAAATGTGTGATTCTACACTTCAAAATTTAAGGCTTAGAGCTACAATTCTAAGATTAGTAAAAATCATGTTTATAAGTGTTCAAAACTTTGTTTTAATGGAGTTCATATGTAGCATCTATCTGCCAGATTAGCTGATTCTTATCAAGCTAGTAGGTAATTAGTGGAAATGAATCAAAAATAAGATTACCCCAACCAATGAAGACAAACAGCTTGAGGATAACTATCATGTTACCAGCAGATATGGCAATAAGTGGTACATACGACTTACGCTTTGTAATTCTTTCGATTGTGATTGCAGTTTTTGCCTCCTACACTGCATTAGATTTGGCGGCAAGAGTCACAGCATCTGTTGCAAAATCCAAACTTGCTTGGTTAGTTGGTGGTGCAATTGTGATGGGAATCGGTATTTGGTCAATGCATTTTGTTGGAATGCTGGCTTTGAAACTACCGATTTTAGTCAGCTACGATGTATTCACGGTGGTCATGTCGATATTACCAGCTATTGTTGCTTCTGGAGGTGCGCTTCTTCTCGCTAGCCGCCCAGTCCTCAAAGTGGAGCAATTATTGTTGGGAGGAGTTTTAATGGGTTTAGGCATCGCCTCCATGCACTACATTGGAATATATGCGATGCAGATGAACGCAACTATTCGGTATGAACCGATGCTTTTTATACTTTCTGTACTGCTCGCCATTGCTGCATCAATGGCAGCATTATGGATTGCATTTCAACTGCGCTTGCAATCTGGTACAGTTGTTACAGGATACAAGATCATAAGTGCATTGGTCATGGCGGTTGGGATCTGTGGAATGCACTATATAGGAATGGCGTCAGCTAGCTTCACCGTAACTCAGTCAAAAGCAGTATCTGCACTCCAGCCAAATTCTTCACTGACTTGGTTGGCTACTGCAGTTGGTTTTGCAGCGTTTATTATTTTGGGTTTCACGCTTTTGACTTCATTTATCGATCAGCGATTGACAGCATCTGTAGAACGTTTAGCAAAACAAGAAGTCAAAGCTAAGCGCTCTGAACAATTGACACAACTTATGTTATCCATTCGGCGATCTTTGAGGTTAAACGATGTTATTAACACAACGGTTAATGAAGTTCGCTATCTGCTGAACACTGACCGCGCTAGTGTTTATCGTCTTAATCCTGATAGAAGTATCACGACTATTGCTGAGTCGATAGCACAAAATTGGATAAAAACTTTAGGAAAAACAATTAATAATCCTTTTTGGGTAAATGGACTTGAAACAGATAAAAGTGTTTTTGTTCAAGTCGTCAACAGCATTTATGAAGTGGGGTTTAGAGACTTTCATAGACATCGAAAAATTCTGGAAAGTTTTCAAATTCAAGGATACATGGTTGCACCTCTTTTTAAGAACAGTCAGCTTTTAGGCTTATTGTCTGTTCAACAGTGTTCTCAAACTCGAATTTGGGAGGAAGACGAAATAGAGTTGTTTAGGCAAATAGCAATTCAAGTGGGGATTGCTATAGAACAAGCAAGTTTGTTGGATGAACTTCAGCAGGCACAGAAAGTACTACAGCTTCGCGATCGCGCGATCGCCGTTGCAAGTAACGCAATTTTCATTACTGACAACAAACAGCCAAATAACCCAATCATCTTTTGCAATCCTGCTTTTGAGAAAATCACAGGATATTCACTCAAAGAAGTTCTTAAGCAGAATTACGAACTTCTCATAGGAGACGACACAGACCAAGATACTCTTGAGAAGATACGCAGCGCCGTGCGTGATGCTAATGAATGTCAAGCCACAATCAAGAATTACCGCAAAGATAAAACTTCATTCTGGTGTGAATTAACCATATCTCCAGTGCGTGATACTAGCGGAGAAGTTATCAATTTTATTGGAGTGCTAGTGGATATTACGCAGCACCAGCAAGCAGAACAAGAGTTAAGGCATAATCAACAAATTGTTGAACATCAGTTGCTAGAACTTATTGATTATGTTAAAGAAGCATCCAATGGTGACTTAACTGTGCGCGCGGAAAAAACAACTAATGAAATTGGAATCTTTGCTGATTTTATCAATATCATCATAGAGAATTTGCACACAATTGCCACTCGAGTGAAAACAGTTGTCCAGCAAGTAAATATTTCTGTTGGTGAAAACTCTGATGTTGTGGGTGAATTAACGGATAAAGCACTCAAACAGGCGTCTGAAATCAGGGGTATTTTTGAACAGATAGATGAAATGTTTCTATCGATTCAAGAAATGGCAAATAATGCGCATCAAGCAGCACAAATGACACTTGCAACTTCTGACACAGCTAGTCTTGCTAAAGCTGCAATGGATAGCACTGTTGAGAGTATCTCGAATTTGCAACACACGGTGACGCAGACAGTTAAGAAGGTGAATCACCTGACTCAATCTTCTGAGGAAATTTCCAAAGTTGTATTGTTAATTAACCAACTTGCTTTACAAACTAATGTTTTAGCAATAAACGCCAGCTTAGAAGGTTCTCGGACAGGTGATGGAACTTTAACAGAAGACGCAGGTCAATTAGCCACTCAGTCTGCTATGGTAACTCAGGAAATTTACGAAATATTGGATAAGATCCAATTGGAAATTACTGTAGTTGCTTCAGCTATAGAATTGAGTACAAGACAGGTTGTTGAAGGAGCTAATCTTGTTAAAAATACTAAGCAGACTTTGGAAGAGGTATTAACAGTAGCTAGCCAACTTGACGAGTTTGTAAAATTAATCTCTGAAACAACCGTATCTCAAGCAGGAATGTCTGAGGCGATCGCATCATTAATCAAACAAATTGCACAAGACTCAGAAAGTACAGCCGATTTGTCTAGTGCTGTGTCTTTATCTCTACAACAAACTGTCGAAATCGCACAGCAGTTGCAAGCCTCTGTGGATTTGTTGAAAACTTGACGATGGGGCGCGATCGTATTGCGCTCATCCCGATCCACAGCTTAACACGCTGGTTACACCCTTTGTTATGCTAATATGTGTAAACCACTTTTTTGATTTTATGGTTAACATTTATGGCAGGAAGGAAGAAGTTAGACCGCACTAATCTTCATGCGAGGGTTGCTCCGGGAACAGGCGACAAGCTTAAAGAAATTGCACAAATATTAGGATATATCTACGATAGCGAAGGTTCAACCGGTCAGTTATTAGATGCGATCGCCAATGGTGAATTAATATTAATCTCCACGAAAAATCGAAATGAATCTTCTAAAAATGGTTAAATAAATTTGTGATAAATGGTGTAAAATAAAACAGGGGACATTTAGTGTCCCCAATCGTTCAAAAAAGGAGGTATTTATTGAGCAAAAATGGTAATGGTCATCAAGGTTTGTATAACCCTGTTAAGATTTTTATCCGTCTTGTCCAAGGCGTTTGGAAAAAGCGGGATGAAGTCTCAGGGGAAACATACCTCGTAGACTCTGAAGTTGTCGAATCCGATCTGGAAGATTTGGCAGATCAACCAGAAAGAAAAGACAACACCGATAACTAACACTTAGTTATCAGCCCCTAGCTTGCCCTAGGGGCTATATCTTAGCAAATCAAGCTAATTTTATTATGACAAATTCTAGCACTACAGTTTTTTATCCTGCTTACTATCAAATCATAGAGCGTCGTGGTAACGGGTGGGCGTTCAAACACGGCGAACCGTTCATTAACTTATTCAACGCCCCTACACTGTCTATTGAAGATGAGTTCGCTGTCTTCGACACTTCTATGAAAAAGGTTGCTATTGAACTTTTCCGTATCAACGGTGGCAAGCAGGGTTATTATATAGCAAACATACTGGATAAAAAATACTACTACTGCGGCACCGGGTGGTCGGATGTTAAAGCCAAACTTCAAGAATTGGGGATTGGGAGAGCGGAAAACAGTTATCAGTGAACAGTTATCAGTTATCAGTGATCAAGGTGTTTTATGCAGTATTAATTGATGCAAGAAAATATTAAATTACCGTAGGGTGTGTTAGGCGCATTATCAAGTATCACCTTCGACCAATTAGTCAATTTTTGCGCCGTAACGCACCGCTATTTTAGAGTTCTAAGACATAGATTAGAATTAGAACAGCCCATCGATTGAGGAAAAGAAGATGGTGTTACAGACAGAAAAACGTTTCTATACACCAGAAGAGTATTTGGAGCTAGAGGAGAAAGCTGAATTTAAAAGTGAATACAGGGACGGAGAAATTATCCCAATGGCAGGGGGAACAACTAACCATAATAAAATTGCGGGTAATTTTTATAAAAAATTTCCATTAATAATACAAGGACAATTCTATTGGAAGATGTTACAATTTCACCACTAGCATTTCCTGAGTGTAAAATTACAGTCCGAGAAATGTTGCGAACAATTTCGCGTGATCCGTAGGGTGTGTTAGGACGAAGTCCGTAACGCACCGAAACCTTTAGAGCAAACTTTAAACCCCATCCCAAACCCTTATGTTCAGAAAGCTCGTAAAAACGGGACGTAACTCTTGACTGTAGACTAAATTTCTCCTATATTAATGTAATCGCTCGTCTATAAAAAACTAAAAAAAATCGATCCGCCTGCGGCGGAGACAGGGTTAAGAAGTGTAAAGTGCAAAAGGGCAAGAGTGCAAAGGGCTAAATAGTCCTGGCAAGCCCAACCACGACAACCCGAAACCCCACGTTGTTGTACCAGTAGTCGCGCGCGTGCCTGTGGCGAAACGCCGAACGACAGCTCCTCGGAAGGTTGTCCCACGAACCGCCACGCAGCAGCCGGTTAGTATTATTTTTATCATCGCTCACCCATGCAGTGCCATCATCTGGCGCACCTTCATAACTATCATGCCAGGTATCTTGACACCACTCCCATATATTACCATGCATATCATATAAACCGCAAGCGTTTGGTGGAAATTTTCCTACTTCGGTTGTTTCCTGACGGTAAATACCCTTGGGACCCTGACCATAATTGCCATTATACACCGTCCCCGAATTATTCCAGTCTGTCCCGCGATAATTCGCTAAATCTGTAGTAATTGTCTCCCCAAAATAAAACGGGGTAGTTGTCCAACCACGACAAGCATATTCCCATTCAGCTTCACTTGGTAAACGATAGGTTTTTCCTGTCGTTTTCGATAACTCAGCACAGAAAGCGATCGCATCATCCCAACTTACTTGTTCAACAGGATGTTTTTCTCCTTTGAAGTTGGAGGGATTTTTCCCCATAATTGCCTGATATTGCTGTTGGGTAATGGTAAACTTGCCCATGAAAAAAGGTTTAATCGTCACGTTGTGCTGTGGACTTTCAGAGTTAGATCTATCCTTTTCTGTTGACGGGGAACCCATAACAAACTTACCACCTGGAATTTCCACCATATCCAAGGTGACACCGTTACCCAAATCTTCTGTAAAGAAATTTGCATTTTTAGTGGTGCGGCTGGTAATTTTTCCTTTTGCATCCACCTTCACTACCGGAAATTCAAACTGCTGCAATTTGGTTTCATTTGCAGATGGTGAAGGTACAACAGACGGTTGTGAATCATTTTTGGGTTGATTGTCCTCCCGAAATGCTTGGGAAACTACTATTGTTCCTAGCAATCCTGCACCACCAAAACCAGCTAATCTGATAAACTGTTGCCGAGTTAATATTTGTGGTAATGAGAGTCTGCTGGTTTGTCGAGTAATTCTTTTTTCAATTGGTGCAATATCTTCGTCTCGAAGATTTAAAGCTTGCTGTAGTCGTTTGAGTTCTTTGCGATCCCTCTGTGTCAAAGAATTCTGCTGCTGAATGACTTCAGTAAAAACTTGTTCATAACGCCGTAATTTATCCTGACGTATCAAGTAAGGTCGCAAAACTTCTGCTTCTATATTGTCAGATTCTTCTGGTCGCAAGCTCCAGTTATTGCGCAACTCATTTAAATAACTGCGGTTAATCCGAGAAATCTCTCCTTCATTCTCTTTGGCAATATTCTCAACTTCCTTACGATACTTCAGATAAGGATCATCAACAGGTGCTTTAGCTAAGCGGATCTTGTAACCTTCTTCTACCGGATAGAATTTCGGTGTCATTGCTGGTGATGCTTCTTTTACTTTCCCGCAAGCATAATCATGCAACTCATCTACCGTAATCCATCCATCCCCATCTTGATCTGCTGCACCTTTTTCTATCCCTTCTACTAAATAGCGCGTGTATACTGATAATTCTGAACCTTCCTCTGCAAATGAGTACTGGGTAGATGTGGATGATGTTAGGATTGCTCTCCCTTTACCACCTAGTTGTGTTTGGAGGTCTACTTTACCATCGTCTTTTACTGTTAAGCCTTTGGCGATCGCACCACTAAAGCAGCAGTCCAAGATAATGACTTGTCGCTCTGAGCGACTTTCGTTCATATTATCATGCAGTTGTCTTGCCTCTACTGCTGATGGTTTAACTAACCCTCCATTTTCTTTGTACGTTTCACGACTTGCTAGATACAGCCTACCACTTTCATCTTTTATTCCATGACCTGAGAAGTACAATAGTACTAAATCATCTCTTTGGCGATTCGCAAACAGATTGTAGATTGCGTATTGCATTTCCAATGGTTGGGGATTTTCCAGGACTGTGATATTCTCAACAGCAAAATTACCCATTTGCGAGTTTAATAAAACTCGGCGCATTGCTTCTACATCTTTGACCGCAGCAGGTAGCGGGTTTAATCCTGGCTTATATTCACTGACTCCTATCAGCAGTGCTACTTTTGCCATCCTACCTACCCTTAAGATTTGAAAAATTCTTCTGCTTTTTTAGACAAAAATTCTATATCTTCTTTACTCCCAGCTTTTATTTTCAATTCTTGCCCATCAATTCGTTTGAGATTCATCTCCAGTGGTTTACCACTTAGGCGTTCTTTGAGAAACTTAAACAAACTCATACTACCAGGAATAATCACTGCTTTGATTGTCCCTACAATAAAACCATCTCCCTTCGCTCCTCGTTGAGAGAGTTCCTCTGTCACCAAATTAGCTGCTTCCACTCCATCCACTTCTCTAATCTGTGGTAGTAAGTTTTCTGCTTGTTCTTGTAACTCAGATCCACTTAAGTCTGGTGAATCCAAGGAAATCAGGATTTCTACCGTAGAGGTATTTGTCATATAGGGTCTAAGTACAATCATAGAGCTTTAACTATGATTGTATAGGTTTTGGGGAAAAGGTAAGGGGATGCATGTTTAGAAAAGTCCTTTACCCCTTCCCCTTTAACCCTTTCCCAAAACCAGACATGGGTCTGAAAATGCTTAACCGAGCAGTATTGCCTACCCATCTGTTTCATTTTTTTCGTGAAATGGTATGAGCTTCGCTCAACCAACTGAGAGAGCGCGAGTTGAGCGAAGTCGAAACTCGCATTCCCCAGGTATTTTCTTTCTTGGAAATCACCTTATTAGTGGGGAGCGGGGTTGGGATGAACCCGGACAAAAACGGACAACCTTTGTCCCAGTTTGGGATGTAGACTTCTAGGAGAGGGTGCGAAAAAACGCACCTGTCTGGAAATGTCGGGGTATTTTTTGGGAGTAGGCAGGTGCGTTTTTTCTAAGGTTGTCCGTTTTTGTCTAGGAAAAATGTAGCGCCCTGAGCATAATTGCCATTAGACACTGTCCCGGAGAAATGGCTGTCTGTTCCGCAATAATTTGCTAAATCTGTAGTAATCGTCTCCCCAAAATAAAACGGCGTAGTTGTTCCAGCACGACAAGCGTATTCCCACTCTGCTTCACTTGGTAAACGATAAGTCTTTCCTGTCTTTTGAGATAATTTAGTACAGAACGCGATCGCATCATCCCAGCTAACTTGTTCAACAGGTCGCTTTTCTCCTTTGAAGTAGGAGGGATTTTGCCCCATAATAGCTTGATACTGTTCTTGGGTTATCGGAAATTTCCCCATAAAAAAGGGTTGAATCGTAACTGTGTGTTGTGGACTTTCATGATAAAATCGTTCTAGTTCGGTTTCTGGAGAACCCATAACAAACTGACCCCCAGGAATTGAGACCATTTCTAGTACAACACCATTACCCAAGTCTTCACTATAGTATTTCGCTTGTTTGCTTTCTCGTTTGATTATTTCTCCTCGACTGTTGACTATCACAACCTCAAAGCTAAATGTCGGTTCTGGTGTTTTCACAACTTCCAGCAATTCTCTAAATTCTCTCACTGTTTGCGGGCGTTCTTGCTGTTCTATCCCCATACCTGTCATTATTGCATCGTTCACTGTGTCGCTAATCTCTGGATTGTATTTTTTTGGTGGGGGTAATTCTGCAAACTTTCTAAAATTTGACGCAAACGGGACTTCTCCTGTTACTAACGCATACAGCGTTGCTGCTAACCCATATACATCTGTTGCTGCTGTAAATCGTCCCTGTCTTTCATACTGCTCTATTGGTGCATATCCTTCTGTTCTCGCGCTGGTCATGCTCAGGGTTTTTCCTATTGTAAACTCCCTCGCTAGTCCAAAGTCTATTAATACAGCTTCTTTTCTCTGATTTCGTAAAAGAATATTATTCGGCTTTATATCTCTATGTAAAAATCCTTGCTGGTGAACATATTCTAATGCTTGTCCCACCTGATCTATGTAACGGAGTGCTTGTGTTTGCGACAATAATCCATTTTTATCTACGTATACTCCTAAATCTTCCCCGTCTATGTATTCCATCACCATACCCCACATTCCTTCTTCTTGGATGACTTCATACACTCTGACTATGTAAGGATGTTGACAACTTGCTAACTTTATCGCTTCATTTACAAATTTTTCTTGTTTCTCTAGGAAGTTTTGTTCACTTTGGTGCAATGGGTTGAGGGTTTTGATTGCAAATAACCTTCCGCTTCGTTGTTCTATAGCGCTATAGGTGACACCAAATCCACCCCCTCCCAGCACTTTTTGGATGACAAATCTGCCGTTTTTCACCGATTGGTTTGGTGTCCACAGTTTCATAAACGTGAGGTATGATTACCAAGATTTGATTCAATACTCCTAAATTATACTGGCAATTCTCACTTTATTATCGTCAGTGCCATAGCCCCAGGTTGCTCTTAGACCAACAGATTTTAATGTAGACGAAGCCAAGTGGGATGATCTGAACACGAAAGACAGTAGCGATCGCGTATCTAAACCCCTTGCAATTACCTGAGTGCTGAGGTTTAATATTTGTGCTTTCAATTAAAGTAGCAGTTTATGGCAGAACCTCCCTAACCTTTGTTGACTCACTCGTTGTACTCCTGCTCCAAAACATTCAATAACTTTTGTTGTAATGGTGTTAGGTAAGGAGTGGAGAGTTTTCCTAATCCCTTGAGAATCCAATAAGCAGCATCATCTAGATTGCCAAATGATTGAAATTTCTTCAACCGTAAACATAATTGTTGCATAAAGGCGCATTCTTCTTCCAGGTAATCAAAGGACTTAATATTTTCTGGTCTGACAACATATTCGTTCTCCCAAGTTGTCACAGTGCAGACTCCATCTCCAATGCCAGTCACAATGCACCAACAGCCGCTTTTTCCTTTTAACTCTGGATTATCTTTAGGAATTATTTGGCAGACTTCGCCTACTCGGTTAAAATTCAGCACTTTGTTTCTGTTTTTAATGCGTTGGACAATATCTTGGACAATACTACTAGTTGGGACTTTTTTTCCGGCTTCCTCAACTGCCATCTGCCAAGCTTCACACTGATCGTCTGGTAGGAGTTTGGTAAGTGGTCTGACTTGGCGCTCGTTAGTTGGCAGAATGTGATCCAATGGATCATATTTTTCTAAAAGATTATCGACAACTGCGGCAGCTTCTATTAGAAGATAGGGCTGTCGGTGGGTACTGTACCCAAATCGCTCCTTACAGTATTCCTCGAAAGTTCTATGCGTGCTGCGATATAGGCGGCGATCGCGCAATTGAACCAAAGCCTTACCAGCTTCATAAAATGACCTTTCAAAGATTTTCTCCAAATACAGTCGCTCTGCTTGTTCCACCAAAGTTAGTTCGCTGTCAGTCGTAACTTCTGTATCTGATCCCACGAATTCAGAAACAAAACTATTACTTCTAATCGGAATAGTGTTAAGGGGCTGATTCAGAGAGGTTTGCATAATATAGGGATGAATTGAGGTTGTGTACTGTGCATTTTCCATACTGGCAGTCTACGGAATTCAAAAAAAGTTGTGAACTATAACGTAAATAAAATCACTTTTTTTACTTGTGGTCAGCAACTTATAGATATCTATAGCCCTCCAAAAGATTACTCAATATATATCTAAGTGTATGATGTTATTATAAATCAATAAATATGCTTATAGATATCAATTTGATTGCTACTTTTGTACTTAGAAGTATACAATAATACTTGTTTCTTTGCTGATTGCCCCCGCACTTATGCAACGCCAAAGTTGTTGTAGTGTCCTCAAAGACCGAAATTCCTTGATGGTTTTTGGCTAAGCCACCTATTCATTAAGTTTGCTGTCTGGAATTTCCACGTTATGACGCTCTACCTTGTTTTAGCAGGCAAATACGCGCATTATTTCTATATTTTCAGTTCTTTAGCCTCAATAAGTCTGAGGATATAGACGATGTAGGCAAGGTTTAACTATGATATGGAATGTTTTTAGCCATAACAACAATTTACAAGGAGCTTGTAATGCGAGCAACAGTGTACCAGGGTACCGGCGATGTCCGAGTCGAGAATGTTCCTGATCCTGTTATTAAACAGCCTACGGATGCAGTCGTGCGGATCACCCATGCTTGTATATGCGGTTCTGATTTGTGGTTTTATCGCGGGTTAGATAACTGGAAACCTGGATGGCGCACTGGTCATGAATGGATGGGGATCGTTGAGGAAGTCGGGTCTGAAGTTCGCAATATCAAGAAAGGCGATCGCGTTCTTGCTCCCTTTGCATTCTCTGATGGTAGTTGTGAGTTCTGTGGTAAAAGCTTACAAACTTCTTGTGTTCGAGGTGGTTTTTGGGGTGGAGAGTCTAATGATGGGGGACAAGCTGAGGCTATACGTGCGCAATTCGCTGATGGTACTCTTGTCACTATTCCCAAAGAAGTTGAGAATGACGATGCGATTTTAACTAAGATATTACCACTCACCGATGTGATGTCAACTGGTCACCACGCAGCAATTTCTGCTGGTGTACGGCAAGGGGGTACAGCAGCCGTGATTGGTGATGGTGCTGTTGGTTTATGTGGGGTACTAGCAGCAAAGCGGTTAGGTGCAGAACGGATTATCATTATTGGTCGTCACGAAGACCGTTTGGATATTGCAAGGCGTTTCGGTGCTACTGATGTGGTAAAGAGTAAAGATCAGCAAGCAGTGGATGAAGTTTTAGAGATAACCAAGGGTGGTGCAGAGTCAGTGCTGGAATGTGTTGGTACTGAATCATCTATGGATAATGCGATTTCCATCACTCGTCCTGGTGGTGCCATCGGTTATGTGGGAGTACCTCACGGTAGTGAGACAATCAATCTATCGCACATGTTTTTCTCTAACATAACTTTGCGTGGTGGGGTTGCACCAGCGCGCGCTTACATACCTGAACTACTCGATGACGTAATTGCGGGTAAAATTGACCCTTCCCCTGTTCTAGATCTCACTGTTGACCTTAATGGTGTTCCTTCCGGGTATGCAGCAATGGATAAGAGAGAAGCAATCAAGGTAATGGTAAGACCATAAGGATAGTACACGAGAGGGAAAAGATGTTTAGTCAGTTATCAGTTATCACTGCACCACACGCCTTGATTACTGATAACTAATAACTTCACTGGTTACGTAATTTCAGTACCTTGATAACTGATAACTGATAACTGTTCACTGTCTTTCCTCTCTCCCACACACCACATCTTCTCTGGTAAGCTCAAAAGGGGAGCAAGCAAAAAGGAGGATTTTATGAGTAGAGGTTGTACGCATCGCGAGGAAATTCAAGACGTGACACCCAGTGCTGATGGCTGTGAGGAATGTCTCAAGATGGGTGATAGATGGGTGCATTTACGTCAATGCTTAATCTGCGGTCATGTTGGTTGCTGCGACTCTTCAAAAAACAAACACGCAACCAAGCATTTTCAGGCTACTAATCATCCAATTGTGCAATCGATTGAACCGGGTGAAGACTGGCGGTGGTGTTATATCGATCAGACTTTTGTATAAAAGGGACTGGTTGAACAACCCTGTCTTGCCTTTAAACATCTCCAGAAATTAGATATGAGCCTAAGCCGTAGAAGGATTGTAGGTTCATTTTGCTTAAGTACTTACGTCGTCTGGGTTTATTCCCAATTCCCTTAATTTTGCAGCTAGACGTAATGCCTTCTCTTCGGCAGTAATAATCCAATTTCCCCCATCATTATACCAACGCAACCATAACCGCTCAATATCTTGATAGTTACCCAACCATAAACCAATTCCTAACCCTAATTCTGGTAACCACACCCGATTATCAGTAACTGGCATTAAATGATAACGACCTGCAATATTTTGAAATACTTTGAGATCCTCGGTATAACGGTCAAACACAATGTAGTAAGGGATGCGTAAAATGCGTTCGTAGACTTCCCATTTTGTCGGAGGTTGGTTAACTTCTCGCAAACTCTGTCCCAAATCTTCTTTTTCCGTACCTGGAGAAATTAATTCCACCACTACGTTAGGATCTACCCCTTCTTGCCAAATCACATAACTCAAACGCAAATCTCGACCTTGATATAACCGCGAAACCCCCAAAACTGCAAACCAATCCGGACGCTTGTACCATTGGGTATGATTGGGATCGTAGTAAACATTCAAGTCTGCGCCAATAAATACCTCATCTTTTGGATAATCTGTTGGGACAAAGGTTTCTCGCAGCAATTGGGGTTGGAAAACGTGAAACTCATCAGGCAAACCAGGTTCCTCCGGATCTTCGCTTTTTAGATCGTACATCGTGGGTAGTATTTCTTTAGCGGGACGGGGAGGATCTATTTGAAACATATGATATCAAGCGTTACCAATTTTTCATCCGACTTATCTATTAGGTTAGCTGATTTTAGTCCAAGTACGAGTTAGCTAAGGTATTTTGATAGTATAACTCGCGTATTGAATGTCGTAGCAATCTATCTCCCCTACTTAAGATGAATGGAACAAAGTAACTTATTACCATTAGGGTGTATTGTTCGCAGAGCAACTTCTGAAGATGCTTGGTCGATACGCTTGTTGGTTTTCTCGGCAAAACTTGACCCAACTCAATTACGTTGGCAACAATTTTGGGTGATTGAATGTGAGGGAAAATTGGTAGCTTGCGGACAACTCCGCAGCTTCTCTGATGCGCAAGAACTCGGGAGTTTGGTTGTCGCTCCTAGTTGGAGAAATCGAGGTTTGGGGATATTTTTAACACAGCACTTGATTCGTCAAGCAACTCAACCCCTATATTTAGAATGTCTGGGTCAGCAACTAGCAAAATTTTATACTCGCTTTGGCTTTGTGCCGATATCCATTGAGGATGTACCTCCATCTCTTAAGAGAAAGTTTGGATTTTCTAACTTAGGTAAGAAATTACTCGCGATTCCTGTGGTATTTATGGAGTATCGCAGTAACAGTTAGAGACGATGGCACCGAACAACATTCCTCAACCAGGAGAACAAGCACCCTTATTTTCAACAAGCGACCACGACGGAAATCCAGTGAGCCTCGCTAATTTTAGCAGCCAGTGGGTGGTTGTTTATTTTTATCCCAAAGATGATACGCCTGGTTGTACAGTCGAAGCTAAAGATTTTACAGAGCTTAATAGTGAGTTTACTCAATTAGGAGCTAAGATATTAGGGATTAGTTCAGATTCACAAAAATCACACTGCAAGTTTATCCTTAAACATAACTTGTCAATCACATTATTGAGTGATCCAGAGCATCATGTGGCTGAAGCTTATGGAGCATGGCGATTGAAGAAGTTTATGGGTAAGGAGTATATGGGGATAGAGCGTTCAACTTTCCTGATTGCACCTGATCAAATTATTGCTTATGCTTGGCCAAAAGTGCAAGCGAAGAATCATGCGATCGCAGTCCTCACGAAATTGAGAGAGTTAGTGGCGAATGGAAGTTAATGCTCAGTTTTTTCTCAACAAATAAAGTGAACCTACATGATTTTGATAGATTTTTAAATAGTGTTCATCGAGATAACTATTTACATAGCCACGAATAGTTTTAGATTTGCATAATAGAGCTTGCTCAGGGTGATAATTTTCAAAAACCGAAAGCAATTGTTGACGTGTTATAGTTTTTGACTCTATTCTTATGTGAGAGAGAACGCCAATCTCTGGTGGAACACGTAACCCCGAATAAAAAGCATAAATTGGACAGTCTGTAAAAACCCATTGAGTAGACTGTTTATGCTGTAACATGATATTAAGTAACTCGGTATTTTCTTTACCTTTCTGTAAATAGCTATGATTTTCTAATTGAATAATTACCAGCTTAATAGGGGTAACAAAAAGTGAGAAAATTAATGCTACCGCTGCAAAACTCTGGATTTGGTTTAGCTTGAAGTTATGGAGCCAATTCTTTTTCCGGAAAAAATCAAATGATAATGTAGCTCCATAAGTAGCTAACCAGGTTAGAGGAATAGAGATTAAAAGGTAGTGATGATACCAAACTGGTCGATGATGAATAAGTACAATAATAGCACTTATTAACCAAACAAGAGGAAAAGATTTTTCCCATTGTCGTTTTTTCAAAATAGTTATAATTGCAGGAATTGCTAAAAGTAAATAATCGAAGTCTTCCAAAAAAAATGACAACGTTAGTTTCAGGCTACTTTTCTGATTAAAACCTATTTTCACACTGTCATCCAAGTGGGATTTCAGTAGTTGCTGGCTATCAAGAGAGTTACATAAAGAACCAACAAGAATAAAAATAATAGAAAAAGAAGCTATCCATAAAAGAGTATCAATAAATAATTTTGTTCGACATAGCTTCTTAAGAAATGTGAATTTAATAATTTCAAATATAACTAAAGGAATTATAAATGCTGTAAATAGTTTTATTTGCAAAGATAAAGCTAGTAATGCCCCTGAAATAACAATAAAAAAACGAGACATTTTTTGTTCATAAAGAGTTAATAGATAAATTGAAAGCATAGCTAATGATATAGCTGGCACTCCAATCATCACAGAAACACTAACTCTAAGAAAATTGCAAGAAATAATTAACAATAAAGTTCCAACAATCGCTGAAAAGTTGCCTAAATGAATACGTAAAGTTTGGCAAAAAGACCAGATGAGTATCGTTGAAAAACTAAGAGTTAAAAGCCGCGCTATAAAGATTGATTTACCGAATAAACCAAGCCAGAATGATAAAATAATAGTGAAAAGAGGTGGTTGATCGTTCCAAATTTGCGTGTACAAAGCAAAGCCTTCTAAATGAAGCGAAGCTTTAATCAATTCAATTCCTTCATCACTAGTATCGAATTGAAAGACTTGCTCAATAGGCATAAAGTAAATTGCAAAAATAAAAAAACTCACTGGAAGAAAGATATTAAAGAATAGAAAATTTTTCACTTTAGTGGATAAAATTTGTTTCATGAATTTCTAAAATTACCATCATTCTTTGTATGCAAATTTACTAGCAGAATAAATGCGACAAGAAAGTTGCTACACCCTCTCTACAGAAGAATGTGAAAAGCTTATACTATAAGCTTTTACAAAACTAATCGCTACAATGCAATAAATTTTACTAACCGATAATGAAAACACAGGCTTGACATAAAAATACTTGCTTGATGTAGATATTAATACACAATTATGAATTTAGCGACAACAGTAAAGGTGATGATGGAAATAGGAGAAGCGCTAAGCCGTTCAAAACAGTTTTTCTGTGTATTGAGTGTAATATTATACTTTAATCAAATAAAATTTTTGTGTATAATGTGTATTACAACAACTTATTGTAAAATTTGTTTTCAATCGAACAATTTACTCATATAGAGAACAATTTAGTGCTATAAATTTAACGTCTTCTACTAGAGATTCTTGAAGACTAAAAAAAGCTTACGGTTGCAGTAACTCAGGCGAACTCTACCAAGAATAACCACCTCGCTTACAATAAATTATGTCTGTACGTCTACCTTATCAAACGACTCTTTTATCGCTTTGTGTTTTTACCTTAAGTCTGATGATGAACGCTTGCTCACCCAAGCAACAAAATATCAGTAACAAGACAGATGGAGCAGAACCTAATAACCAATCAGCCGTTGCGCAAGACAAAGGAATTCCTAAGTACGAACACATTTTTGTGATTGTTGAGGAAAACAAAGCTTATAAAGAAATCATTGGTAGTTCCAATGCTCCAAATATAAATCTACTTGCAAAAACCTATGGTTTAGCTTCTAACTTCTATGGTGAAGTACACCCCAGCGAAGCAAACTATATTGCAATGCTTGGTGGTAGTACTTTTGGTATTCATGACGATGATGCTTTCTATTGTCACCCGAATCAAGCAGACCGATTCTGTAGCAACTCTAAGCTACCAGACTATGCTAATCATACCGTTTCTAGTAAAAGCTTACTGGATCAACTCGAGGAAAAAGGGCTGACTTGGAAGGGTTACTTTGAGAGCATACCTGCTCCTGGATCAAAGGCTGTTGTCTATCCTAATGTGATTCGCGCACTTTATGCTTCTAAGCACAATGGCTTTATTAGCTTTAAGAAAGTTCAGGATGATCCTAACCAATTGAAAAAGATTGTAGGACTAGATCAACTTACAGCTGATCTCAAAAGTGGGAATGTTCCGAACTACAGTCACATCATAGCTAACCAATGTCATGAAATGCATGGTCTGCCAGAATGTTTTGGTACAGGAGGGTTAATTAGAACTGGTGACGCTTGGATTGGTAGAGTTGTAAAGCAAATTACAAGTTCTAGTCTCTGGAATTCG
Source organism: Aetokthonos hydrillicola CCALA 1050 (assembly GCF_017591665.1). Lineage (GTDB taxonomy): Bacteria > Cyanobacteriota > Cyanobacteriia > Cyanobacteriales > Nostocaceae > Aetokthonos > Aetokthonos hydrillicola. Next base: position 126,637 of record NZ_JAAKGC010000002.1, read on the forward strand.
CCCGGCAACAATGCGATTATTATTACATGGGACGAGGATAACAATCCACGAGACAAAACAGGGACTCAAGGATGCTGTGGATTTGACCCCAAAAGTTATGCTAACTTTGGTGGTGGACAGATCCCTACGATTGTCATTACCAATCATGGACCGCGTGGGGTGGTAGATAACACTCCTTACAATCACTACTCTTTGCTACGAACAACTGAAGACGCTTTTGGAATTAGCGAATACCTTAATGAAGCGGGTAACACAAAGAATGGAGTTAAGCCAATGACCGCTCTATTTGCTACCAAATCTAAATAGATTGATTAAGTTAGAATAGAAATATATTCTAGAAGAAATTTAATTCCCAAACCCCAAGCGGAGAATATCATGAAAACATGAATGCTTATGCGCGAATGGGAGTTTTGTATTTTGTTATTTACAATCCTGATTTTTGGCGCAGAGATTCAGTCACTGCAAGTTGTAACAGCACATCCCACATTGGTGCCGAATATAAAGTATTGGCATCAAGAAGGGCGGAATCATGAGATGGCGATGCCAAAGGCGGGCTACGCCTACGCTACCTGGGGACTTTCCACGCAAGGCAAGCCAGTGTACACATATTTCCGCAACTGGCGCTCATGTCGGGACATGATGCGATCGCGTTCTGTGCTAAGCTATCTCAACGGACAGGTAAAACCTATCGTTTACCAAGTGAAGCAGAGTGGGAATATGCTTGTTGTGCTGGGATAACTACCCCGTTTTATTTTGGCGAGACGATTACTACTGATTTAGCGAATTATAACGGTGACTGTATTGGTCTATTTTTATTATTAAAAATTTACAATACTTATCCAAAAGGCGTTTACCGCCAGCAAACAACCGAAGTAGGAAAATTTCCACCAAATGCTTGCGGTTTATATGATATGCATGGTAATGTATGGGGACGTTGTTAAGATACCTGGTATTATAAATATCAAGGTGCGTCAGATGACAGCGGTGCATGGATGAACGATACTAATAATAATTATTAATAATATGTTTTTGATCCTTACAGGCACTCCGCAACCGATAGGCTCGGCATCAGCTAAACTACAACAACCATTATTCTTAATTCCTACTTCGGGAGAAATTACCTCTTTTGGAAGCACCTTGGTGATTTCTCTGCTCATAGCGTTGTTGAGCTACGTGGCAATATTTTATGGGTTGCGCCTACTATTTCGTCGATGGCAAAACGAAATAGGGCTTGTCACTTTAAATATTTCGCAAATTCCTGTATTAGCAATCCTGATACTTTTTAGCCTCAAAACCTCTTTTCAGAGATTGTCTCAAACGATAGTTCTTGAGTGGACTGACCGTCTATTAACGGCTTTGATGGTAGCAGCGGTAAGTTATTGGGTTGCTCAGCTATTTACTCAAGTTATTGGTTACTACTTGAAAAAGTATGCACAACAAAGTGAGGCAATGTGGGATGATGTCTTGATTCCACTTTTAGAAGGTGTCGTTCCAGTTATAGTATACTTGTTCGGTATCTTCTTGTTCTTACAATCATTTAATATTGATTTAACTGGAATTTGGGTAGCTTTGGGTGGTGCTACATTTGTAATAGGTTTTGCACTTAAGGATATCTTAGCCAATTTCTTTAGTGGTTTAGTCTTGTTAATTGATACACCCTTTCAATTCGGAGATGTCATCTCTCTACCAAACGGTTCACTCGCAGTTATTAAAAAAGTTGGTATTCGATTAACCAACTTATTTCTTATTGAGAACCATTGTGAGTTATTCATACCAAATGGTTCTTTAGAAAGCCAAAACATCATGAATCTGAGTCGTCCTGGACCTTTTTATTACTATTCTCTTCATTTGCCTCTTAGAGCAGATACTGCTCCAGATAAAGCAAAGAAAATTATTAGCGAAGTTATCTTGGCACATCCAGATACTTTGGGGAATATTGATGAGAAGCTTAGAGTCTTAGATACTTATTATGAATTTGAAAATAACGAGTTTAGTGACTATAAACGGTCTAAGAAAGAAGCCGGAAAGCGACGATTAATAGCAGAAAGACATTTGAATAATAAGCTTATAGAAATCAAACAAACACTTCAAGATTTAGCAGATAAAATTCAAATGTTTGAAAAGGGTGGATTGGATATAGAAGAATCAAGAACAATTCAAAATTACTATCTGGATATTACCACAAGTATTGGTTTAGAAGTGATGAAAGAGCGTTCTGGCAAACGGCGTTTGTTGAGCCTCGAAGAATCGCAGATCCTAGAAAATACACTCATAGGGTTGGTGAGAAATTGGTATAAAATTTGGTCACAAGATCCAGATTTAATAGAGGAAGATCCCTATTTCTTGGAGGAAGAATGGGAGAGAAAAATTCAGTTACTTAAGCGAAGAATAAATAAAGTCTTTATCAAAATTTCGCAACCAAGTATTGATGAACAAAGACTAGATGATTATACATTGAGTATAATCAGATGGCTGAATCAAAATTTCAAAAGTACCCAACCAGTTTGGCAGGATCCTAAAGTTTGGGCTGATGGAATAAGAATAGCAGACACTATCGCCACTATGGACTACGTCGTGAAATTTTACGTTGATAATATTAAGTTAGAACAATGTCAACGTGGAAACCGAATCAAAAGTGAAGTTCAAGGAGAACTGATTCGGCAAATGAAACAACTCTATATCTATCGTTAATGAATTCTTCAGAGTTTAGCAATGCATAGCCACGGCTAATGTCTAATTCTTCCGTGACTTCAGCCAAGGAGGTTTGACGGAAGAATTCTGATAGTTTAGTTGGTTGATCTGAGTGGGTGTTTTTATTATGAAATGCTAATTCGATACTTTCCCTCTTATCACGAAGAGCATCTGAAGGTAGTCCATTACGAGATCACTTGTTGTTAAGCTTTATGACAGAACAGCCAAAACTCGCTGTTGAGGTGCTAGATAGTTTCGGTCATTTACTAGAAAACCAAAAAAGAAGCACTCCACAGACTAGAAAATTAACTCGCCGACAGTTTATCAAAGGGGTTGGTTTTGCTAGTGCAGGATTGCTAGGAGTAATAACGCTGCAGCGAGTGTTTCAGGAGAATCTGCAGCAGTTTGAATTTCAGGTAGTGAAGGTGGATGCAACAGGAAAAATTATCAAGAGCAACACTAGTAGCGCAAATTTCTTTACTGAAGATTTGGGCAATGGTGTCACTTTGGATATGGTGGAAATTCCTGGGGGTAAGTTTGTTATGGGTTCCCCGTCAACAGAAAAGGATAGATCTGATTCTGAACGTCCACAGCACAATGTTACAATTAAACCTTTTTATATAGGCAAGTTTACCATTACCCAACAGCAATATCAGGCAGTTATGGGGAAAAATCCCTCCAACTTCAAAGGAGAAAAACGACCTGTTGAACAAGTAAGCTGGGATGATGCGATCGCGTTCTGTGATAAACTATCTCAAAGGACAGGTAAAACCTATCGGCTACCAAGTGAAGCTGAGTGGGAATATGCTTGTCGTGCTCTTACAACTACCCCGTTTTATTTTGGTGAGACAATTACTACGGATTTAGCGAATTATTACGGTAGCTCAACTTATGCATCTGAACCAAAAGGCGTTTACCGTCAGCAAACAACCGAAGTAGGAAAATTTCCACCAAACGCTTGGGGTTTATATGATATGCATGGTAATATATGGGAGTGGTGTCAAGATACCTGGCATGATAGCTATGAAGGTGCGCCGGTTGACGGCACTGCATGGGTGAGCGATGATAAAAATAATACACTACATCTGCTGCGGGGTGGTGCTTGGAACAACGTTCCGAGAATATGCCGAACAATAGATCGCGATTGGTTCGCGCGCGACTACTCGGACAGCAATGTAGGTTTTCGCGTGGTTGCGGTTAGTGCAGCCAGGACTGTTTAGCACTTTATTAATTCTTCCAAGCGGCTAAACTTCTCTAGTAAACCTAACATTGTTACTGCTCCAACATTCCTTTAATTTTAACTATGAAGTGATGCACCTATCTTTCTGTTAGGTAAACTTGACGCGATCGCTCCCAACATAGATATTCGTGGTAAAATACAGCAAGCTGACCTCAAACGCTCAGCAAAAAGTCTCAATCCTGACGGATGGCGACGAGTTAACAACAGCCCGAATCCTTTTAAAAGCTTGCAGCGCTACTTGGGAGTAATACCGTTTCTTTATGAAGCTGCATTTATGAACCCCCCGGCTGCGCCGTCCCCCCTTACCAAGGGGGGACTACAGGGGGGTAAAGTTATGTGCGTCTTCATATAAAATTGGGAGTAGCACCAGAGCAAGGGGAAAAAGCTGTTTCGGTGATTGGGTTTTGAAGAGAAACAGACAGAAGATTGCGGAAAATTGTATGCTCAGCTTGTATTAAGGCTTGAACGTTAGTAAATTTTCCTATCTTCATGAAACCCGCGAAAAAAATATTAATGTTATCAGCAAATCCTAAGAACACAAATCCTTTACGCTTAGGGGAAGAAGCACGGAAAATTCAAGAAGCGTTGAAACTAGCTAAACATCGAGATGAGTTTGAAATTGCGACTTCTTGGGCAGTACGAGTAGAAGATTTACGCCGTGCAATGATAGACTATCAACCGAATATCATTCATTTTTCCGGACATGGAGTGGGAGCAGAGGGTTTGGCATTTGAAGATAATTCTGGGATGACGCAGTTGGTGAGCAGCGAGGCTATAGCAAGTTTATTTGAATTGTTTCGTGGAACAGTTGAGTGTGTCCTACTTAACGCCTGCTATAGCGAAGTTCAAGCACAAGCAATTCACCAGCACGTTGATCACGTAATTGGGATGAATCAGTCAATTGGGGACGTAGCTGGAATTGAATTTACTATTGGCTTTTATGATGCTTTGGGTGCTGGAGAAAGCTATGACTATGCTTTTAGGATGGGGTGTAATGCTATTCAGCTAAAAGCTAGCCAGGAAAATTCAACACCAGTCATTAAATCTAGACCATCTTCTGTTTCTGTTAAAAAAGCTGTAAAATCCGATGTTATGTCTGAAAAAAAATCACAACAAAAATCCAGTGAGGGAATTGTCTTTAACATTAGCGGTGCTAAAATAGGCGGTGGGATACAAGCTGTACAGGGTGATAACAATCTACAAAGCATGACTAACTATGCAGCTATTGAACAAAAGTTAAATCTTGCAGAAGTTGCAAAAGAAATTCAACAACTTTTGCAAAAAATAGAAAATTCAAATCCTGCCACAACGAGATTAGAAAAACTAATGATTGTTACTAAAGCTGTTGAACACATTGAAAATAATTCAGCCTTGAAAGCGCGTGTATTAGAATTAATCAACGCAGATAGAAAAGAAGCTTTAAAAAAAGAAATTAACCACCCGTTAGCAAAGATTGTACTAGAATCTATAGAAGATTTGTAAAAAATCAGTGTTTATACCAATTTTCTGTGAAGCTGCACATTATTTTTACCCCTCCTAACCTCCCCTTTCCAAGGGGAGGAAAGAAGGCGGTGGGTTTCTTTCTACACGTCTTCACATAAAAATGGTATTAAGTGATAACTGCTAACTGTTGACGAGTGGTGCATTCTGACTCCTGACTCCTGACTCCTGACTCCTTTTTATACTATATCTCTCATCAATTATCTTGAGTTTCTAGTATCTTTAACGCAAACTGATAAATGAGTAACAATTTACCCCCTGAAGATAATTTACCACTCATTAAAGACTCAAATATTGAATTCCAGGCAAAAAATTCCACAATTGATGGTGGAGTAAAAGTTATTCAGGGGAACGACAATATCCAGATTCACCAGGTTGTTGTTGGAAAGGTCACCTTTGAAAGTAGTATTCGGAAGCATGTAAAACGACCTCGTTCTGAACAGGAACCTCCCTCTCTGCTGCCATATTTAGTAAATAGAAAAGAACAGGAAGAGGAGTTAGAAAACGCAGTTAAACTGTTGTTGAAACAAGTCCATCCTCGCCCTCTAGTTTGCATTATTCATGGTAGCGAATTTCAAGGTCATTATCAATTTTTAAAGCGGTTGCAAAAATCCTTTCTGCCAAGATTTTTAAAATTAGATCCAACCCAGAAGGTACAGGAATACTGTCTCGAGTGGCCGACTGGATTAAAAAATTTAGATCTACTGAAGGATCGGTTATGCAAAAATCTAGTAACCAAAGTTCTAGGTCATGATTTTGATTGTCCGGAAGAAATTAATGCTACTTTAAAAGAAATAAATGCAAGCTTCTGCAAATACCCTAGTCCAATTGTCATTGATACTCATATACGTACTCAAGACTGGCAGCAGCAAGGATTTGAAATATTAAATAAACTGTTGGAGTTTTGGGACAATTGGCCTGATCTTATTCCAGGACAGAGACTCATAGTCTGTGTATTTATTAAATACACTATCTATCTGCACAAACATACTGAAGAATTTTCGTTTCCACGGATTTTCAATTGCTTGCCCAGTTTGTACAAGCGGCATTACTATCAAAGTATAAATAAAAAGATTTCAAAAGTACTTAATAAATCAAAAAATAAACATTTTAATCGCTTATCGTATACTATCTTGTCAGAATTGAAAAATATTAACATAATGCATGTTGAACACTGGGTACGCGATAAAGAAACGAAACAGTTTGTTGGTGAGGAGAAGACTCAGAAACTGATTAATGACGTAACACTTATGTTTAATCATTGGGGAAAGGACACAATTCCTATGGATGATTTAGCTGATGAGTTAACTCGCCTACTAAAGTCACTAAAAGTTACTAATTATACTCATGATAAGAAAAAGCCTAATAGGAGCAAATAGATATGAAATTTCCATTCTACAGAGGTGATGGAACTCGACAGCAGTATGAATCGCCAGCAAAACTACCTATCTCTAGGCGTTCTCTACTACTGAAGCCAGAATATTACATTGCTGATCTAGGACTTAAAGATGCTTGTAATGTAGCCCTCTTATTGGGACAACCCCTTCTGCTTACGGGAGAACCCGGAACTGGAAAGACTCAATTTGCCTACAGTCTTGCATGGGAACTTGGTTTCGATCCACCATTAAAGTTTGAAACTAAGTCTACTAGTACCGCTCGGGATCTTTTCTATACCTATGATGCATTGAAACGTTTCCAAGATGCCCAAAGCGGTGTTTTATCAAGCCCCTTGGATTATATCACCTACCAAGCTCTGGGGCTGGCGATTTTACTAACCCGAGATCCGGCTGAGGTTGAGCAAATCTTACCATCAAATTTCGCACATCCTGGCAAAGTACGCTCTGTTATTTTAATTGATGAAATTGATAAAGCTCCTCGTGACTTCCCAAATGATCTGCTCAATGAACTGGAACACATGTATTTTCGTATTCCAGAGTTAGGAAATAAAATAATTGAAACTGATCCAGCACTCCAACCCATTGTAATTATTACCAGCAATACTGAAAAGGATTTGCCAGATGCCTTTCTACGGCGTTGCATTTATTATGATATTCCCTTCCCAGAGCATGAGAGACTTGCAGAAATTATTGCCAACCGCCTTGGACTTTATAATGGTAGCAGCAATCCATTTTTACAAGATGCTCTTGACTTATTTTATCAATTACGTTCCCCTCAAAGTGGTTTAAGGAAAAAACCTGCAACAGCTGAACTATTAGGTTGGCTCTTGGCTCTAAAAACCGTTGCTGGTGATACACCTAATCCCTTAGATAAATTAGATCTGGTTCAAGCTACCCTCAGTAGCTTAGTCAAAACTTCCGAAGATCAAGAAAAAGCTAGACAACTTGTAAAGCAATGGATGCTGCAATAGAAATAAATATCCCTGACTGGTTAAATCGCAATGTTCTAACCGATTTTATTGATGAACTCAGAGATGCAGGCTATAACATTGGCATTGCTCAGTATATTGCAGCTTATGATTTAATCTTAGCACTAACGGCTCAGGGTGAACCCTTGAATAAACCAGAGCGTCTCAAAACTCTGCTTGGACCAATCTTTTGTAGTTCACCAGCTGAGCAGGAAGATTTTCAGCAACGCTTTGACCGTTGGGTTGAGTTGGTTTGTCAAACTGGTCGCGCAACGGAGGGAGCAGATGTAAAAGCTCAAGCATTATCAGAAGAATTAGGAAAGATCGAAAGGCGTTTGCCTCAGTTAAATAGAAGACTTATTCTAATTGCTCTAACAGGAATCATTCTACCCTTGTTCTTGGAACAGTCTATAAAAGATGAGAGTACTAGGCCAAAACAACCTTCTGCGAAACAACCTTCCGCAAAACAACCTTCTACAACACAACCTTCTACAACACAACCTTCTACAACACAACCTTCTACAACACAACCTTCTACAACATTTGTAACGCCACGCAATCGAGACTTTCCACAGGATTGGCAGATATATTTGTTCTCTTTTTTGCTTACTTCTGGTATTATTTTTATAGTGTGGCGTTTATGGTGGTTATGGCGTGCTCGCCTGTTCTTACAGCGTCATGGAACTACGAAACAGCCTGAGCTATATAAGATTGCTTTCCGTGAATTTGAGCAAAACTTATTCCCTACAATTATATTGATACATGCTGCTCAGAGTTTAAGGTATCGAATCCGTATCCCATCCGATGAACTTGATATTGATAAAACCATTGATGCAACTTTTCGCCAAGGAGGATGGCTGACACCAGTATACGGTATTCGTCAAGTTCTTCCCGAGTATCTGTTTCTTATTGATCGTGCTAGCTACTCTGATCATCAGGCTAAATTTATAGAAGAGATGGTTGAGCGCCTTAAACACAATGGAGTTTTTATCACAAGCTATTTCTTTGATGATGATCCGCGAATTTGCTTTCCTAGTGATGGTATAAGCTCTCCACAGAAACTTAACGAAATAGCAGCAAAATTTGCTCAACATCGCCTTGTTATCGTCTCAGATATAGAGAAGCTATTTAGTTCTCAAACTGGTGAGCTAGAATCTTGGGTGAGTCAAATGACAAGCTGGGAGCATAGAGCTATTTTAACCCCAAAACCTTTCGAAAGTTGGGGATATCAAGAGTTAGAACTCGCACGCCAGTTTATTGTTTTACCCGCAACTCCTCAAGGGGTGCGATCGCTTAGCCAAGTTTTACATCACGGATCTGCAACCTACGTTCTCTCTGAAAAAGACCAAAATCCTCTACCGGAAACGTTGCGTACTCAACCCCATTACTGGATTGAGCGCAACCCGCCAAAACCTGAGCAGATCAATACAATGTTAAACTCATTGCAGGAATATCTCGGCGAAGACGGTTTTTACTGGCTCAGCGCTTGTGCTGTTTTTCCGGAGTTACATTGGAACATTACAATCTATCTGGGTAATGCTCTCAAAACAGAGGACAGTCAAAGTCTTTTGGAGGTTTGTTCACTAACTAATCTGGCTCGCTTACCCTGGTTTCGTTATGGTTACATACCAGATTGGTTGCGTTCTCGTCTCATTGCAACCCTTACATACGAACAGAAGCATACAATCCGCACTGCACTTCAAGATTTACTCATCACTGCTGTTCAGGGATCTGTAGGTAGACAGCAATTAGAAGTTGCACAAAAGCATCACAGTTTTCTACCTAAACTTGCTAATTCGATACTTTCCCTGTTATCTAGAAGAGCGACTGAAGGTAGTCCATTACGAGACTACTTGTTTTTAAGCTTTATGACGGGACAGCCAAAACTCGCTGTTGAGGTGCTAGATACTTTCAGTCATTTACTACAAAAGCCACAAAGAATCACTCGGCGACAGTTTATCAAATGGGCTGGTTTTGTTAGTGCAGGATTCGTAGGAGCAATAGCGCTGCAGCAACTGTTTCAGGAGAATCTGCAGCAGTTTGAATTTCCGGTAGTGAAGGTGGATGCAACAGGAAAAATTACCAACCGCACGAATAAACAAGCAAATTTCTTTACTGAAGATTTGGGTAATGGTGTGACTTTAGATATGGTAGAAATTCCTGGGGGTAAGTTTGTTATGGGTTCCCCGTCAACAGAAAAGGATAGATCTGATTCTGAAGGTCCACAGCACAATGTGACGATTAAACGTTTTTTCATGGGCAAGTTTACCATTACCCAGCAGCAATATCAGGCAGTTATGGGGAAAAATCCCTCGAACTTCAAAGGAGAAAAACGACCTGTTGAAGGAGTAAGTTGGGATGATGCGATCGCTTTCTGTGCTAAACTATCTCAAAGGACAGGTAAAACCTATCGGCTACCAAGTGAAGCTGAGTGGGAATATGCTTGTCGTGGTTGGACTACTACGCCGTTTTATTTTGGTGAGACGATTACAACGGATTTAGCAAATTATAACGGTGACTATACTTATGCATCTGAACCAAAAGGCGTTTACCGTCAGCAAACAACCGAAGTAGGAAAATTTCCACCAAACGCTTGCGGTTTATATGATATGCATGGTAATATATGGGAGTGGTGTCAAGATACCTGGCATGATAACTACCAAGGTGCGCCAGATGACGGCACTGCATGGGTGAGCGATAATAATGTTAATAATTCTCGACGTCTGCTGCGTGGCGGTTCGTGGGTCAACGATCCGAGGTTCTGTCGTTCGGCGTTTCGCGTCAGGCTCGCGCGCGCCTTCTCGAACGACCTTGTGGGTTTTCGCGTGGTCGTGGTTGGTGCAGCCAGGACTCATTAGCCCTTTACTCTCTTGCACTTTTGCACTCTACCCTCTATTATTTACCTTTACTCCGCCGCAGGCGGATCGATTTTTTTTGAGTTTTTTAAGATGAGCGATTTGCCTATTATACAGAAAACCTACGATTTGATCAAGTGGTATGTCCCAATTTTAAACCGCGTGCCGAGAGAACATAAATTTTTATTGGCAAACCGGATGATTACAGGACTGTACGATATTCGGGATGCTCTGATCGTAGCACGGTATTCCACCAAAGACAAGTTAGCTCAGTTAGAATCTTTGAAGAAGAATTCAGGAGTCAGAATTCAGGAGTCAGAACAAGAGCGTAAGGGATTCGATTCAAACCTGCCACTAATTGCAGACCGCTAAATCTTCTCCTATCGGAGACGCTACGCGTAGCTTGCTTCCCCAAAGGGGTACGATTTAGCCGGGGTCTTAAGCCCCTTAACTCATCTGCCAGTCGTACAGAATTCATGCGCTCATTCTGACTCCTGATTCCTGAGTTCTATTTAATAAGACAACAGCATGAAACGACATGGTAATCTGTGGAAGGACGTTATCGCGTTTGAGAATTTACTAACAGCTAGCCGGAAAGCACAACGGGGCAAACGTTTTCGAGACAATGTTCTGTCGTTCAATTACAATCTAGAGAAAGAGCTATTTCAACTACAAGCAGAATTACAGTCAAAAACATACAATCCCGGTTTATATACAACATTTCGGATTTTTGAACCAAAGCCACGTCTGATTTCTGCTGCTCCTTATCGCGATAGAGTAGTACATCACGCTCTTTGCAACATTATTGCTCCTATTTTTGAAAGAACATTCATTCATGATTCCTACGCTAACCGCGTTGGTTTTGGCAGTCACCGCGCGTTACGTCGTTTTACAAGCTTTGCGCGCTCAAGTCGCTACATTCTGCAATGCGATATTCGCAAATATTTTCCCAGCATCGACCATGAAATTTTAAGGTCACTGGTACGCCGTAAAATCAAATGCCGTGATACACTCTGGCTAATCGACAATATTATTGATGCAAGTAACCCTCAAGAACCAGTTATCGATTACTTCCCTGGTGATGATTTACTTATGCCTTTGGAACGACGAAGAGGCTTGCCAATTGGTAATTTAACCAGCCAATTCTTTGCGAATGTATACCTTAACAGTTTAGATCATTTTGTTAAAGAACAAATCAAAGCGACCAAATATGTTCGCTACGTTGATGATTTTGCTTTGTTTTCAGATGACCGAGAATTTTTAGAAAACGCAAGACGAGAAATCGAAGAACACCTTGCTAGTCTGAGGCTCAAGCTTCATCCTGTTAAGAGCCAATTATTTCAGACAAAACACGGTGCCAATTTTGTTGGTTTTCGCATCTTACCAAATCGGATTCGAGTAAGGAACGATAATCTGCGTCTCGCAAGGCGAAGATTACGAAAGATGGTTTTAGACTATAGAGAGGGCAAAATTACCCAACAGGAAGTATCTCAGTCAATTCGGAGTTGGATTGGTCACTTAAAACATGGAGATACTTGGCGATTGCGCCAGGAAATATTTAGTTCTCTCGTGTTTTCAAAAAAACCCTAATATGTTATCCTCAACTGTGGGGTAGGCAATACCGACTGCTGCGTGGCGGTTCGAATTCAGTTATCAGTTATCAGTTATCAGTTATCAGTCGATTATGAATAGTTTAGTTTATGAGAAAGCGTATAAATTTGCCATTCGCATTGTAAACGCATACAAATATCTTTCTGAAGAGAAGAAAGAATATATTTTATCAAAGCAATTAATTAGAAGCGGAACCTCAATTGGAGCTAATATCGCTGAAGCTAATGGAGCAATATCTCAAGCAGATTTTTGCTGCAAAATTTCTATTGCTTATAAAGAATGCTTGGAAACGAAATATTGGCTTTCTTTGTTAAAAGATACAGCATACATTGAGCAGAAAGCATTTGATAGCATTTATGAAGATGCAGATGAAATAGGAAAAATTCTATTTTCAATCCTTAAAAAAACAAAAATTAAACAACAATCAATAGAATGATAACTGATAACTGATAACTGATAACTGATAAGTGGGGTTGGAAACAATCTTCGAAAATAAAACTGAGTCGGATAGCTTAGTAGGCTGCAAAGTCGAACGGTTTGTCTGACTTATTGAAGTTTATAGGTCAATATGGTTCAGTTAAAGCCTAAAGTTGTGTAGTTGTGTAGTTGTGTAGGTTGGGCTGAGGGACGAAGACCAACATTTTTAGAATTTCGTTGGGCAACACGAGCGTTCAACCCAACCTACCACTAAGCCTTAACTGAACCGTATTGGGTTATAGATCTGCAATCAGTCAACCAAAAAGTTTTTCTCCAAAGAGCAATGCCTGCGGCGGGCTGCGCCTACGCTAATTTGTTTGTAGCCTATGTTACTGTATTTCCCAATCTTCAATCAGCAAGTTATTAACACGCTTAAATTCTCTAGTATTATGGGTAATGAGAGTTAAATTATTTGTCAGCGCGATCGCAGCAATTTGTAAGTCATAAGCTCCGATGGGAGTGCCTAATGCTTCTAGCCCAGATCGAATCGTTCCAAATGTCATACTTACTAGATCATCAAACGGTAGTGATGTGAATTGGGCTAAAAATTTTTGCTATATAAAACCTATTTTAACTGAGATAAAATAGAAATTGAGAATATGAGAACGCCAATATCCTGAGCTAGATCTAATGCTTGACGTGGCTTGCTTTGACTAAACAAAAATGCACTAATCACCACATTAGTATCAAAAACAAACCGTTGTTTATTCGTCATCGTTTAAAATCGATTCTAAGATTTCAGGCGTTAATCCTCGCTGTTGTGCTTCAAAGCTTGCTTTATCCATCGTGTTTCTCAGGCGTGAAATTGCCTCAGGTTGAGGTATTGTAAATGAAGACTGCATAATTGCTGCAATTTTGATCTGCAATTGTTCGCGCTCTTCTTCTGTAGCATCGCGGTATGCTTGTGCTACCTCAGAGGGAACTTTAATAGTAATTTCTTCTTTAATAGTCATGGGCTATTGGCGTAAATAATTTTGTGTGAGTACTTGTAAGCTGTTGCGCATTTAATTTGTATATGGGACGCGGGCAAGATGCCTGCAATACATTGTCATAACTTTTCACTTTCATGTTGTTCAGGAAGTGCAATACGTCCATGATAGTCATGATAACGATGCGAAAAGTGTTCTAAATATGGACATTCAAGAACTGTGCGTCGTCTAGCAGTATGCTGACTGATTTGGTGATACAAAAATCCGGCATCTATTGCAAAAACTTTTTTGAAATCTACTGTTAATTCTGGTAACCCTTCCTGACTTAATTCGCAATTTGAAGGTACTTTTTCAAAGAAATGAAATTGCTGATGACGGTTAGATTTCACCAAGTTCCAATCAGATGAGTTTATCCGCAGAGTTTTATCATAACGAATATCTTGCGCTGTATAAACTTCACAAAGAATGACTGAATTTAACAATTTATATATTTTATCTTGATTTTGCCTAGCTGTATAATCCCAATCTAAATCGCAATCTTGCGTCACAATAATTGCGTAAGGATGAATTATCGGTCGAAACTGGGTTTTATCTAGCTCTGGAGATGATTCGTCAGGAACAGGTCTAAACTGTATTACTCCCGTTAAAATTTCTCCCTGCCTAAGAGCCTCTTTTTCATCCGAGGCTCGATAAATCAAACTTTTGGGCATGATGAAAGCTATTCAAAATTAAGAATTAAAGGTGGTCTGACTTCTGTTGGTAACACGCTATTAGTAATAACTTCTAAATTTTGGGGTAAGCTAGTTTGTTGCAAATCAGAGGTACTATCCTTATAGTATTCCACCATGCTTTCAAGGGCTTCCGATGCTTCTTGTAAGCCTTCTGTTTTAGAATTCCCAAAAAGAATACTAATTAAAGTTAAACATTTGATTAATAGAACGCTGTTTTGATGTACTTGGTTTGTCAATTCGTCAGCGAAAGGTGATTCTATCGAAAATGTAATTTTTAAATTGGATATATTAGGCGATAAAGTTTGCCAATTATGTGTTTGGGCAGGGGTTGATATTAGTTCGTACCTTTGCCCGATTATATGATTACTTTGAGTTACACCAGTTATTCTTTGCATATATCTATATAGTTTGAGGTCGCATTGTGTTGTGTAATTCTTCTGTGATACTCCAGCGAAAAAGATTTCTGGCTACACGATTTGCTTTGTCGAATGTATTCCAGACATTTTCACCTTTTTCTATCTTTTGTTCTGTAAAAAAATCAGCATCTAACAAATAAGATGTTTCATCAAGATTTTTTTCTATATCTCTGACTTGAACAAGTCCATGATTAAAATTGACCTGACCAAATTCGGTTCGTAATTGTAAATTTTTAAGTAAATTTATTATTGATTCTTCTAGCTCTGGAGTATATAGCTCATACGCGATATGTTTAGGGATTAATTCAATCCATTTTTTGTTGGTAATGTTCAGTTTTGACCTAATAATTAAATCCCGATATCTTAAACCTATTCTTGAATAAAAAGATGGATTATATATTTGCTCAAAAATTTCTACAGCATATTTGAATCTTCCAATGAATTTTTCATATCTTTCATATTTATTAGTCACAAGTGTGATAGAGTTTTTATCTACAGAAATCTGCCAACTTAAATCTTCTGATTTAAATTGATACATTAAATCACTAGCAATACTTGAATTAAATTGGGTTAAAACATTTGACAACTCAACTGGTACTTGCAAGTTTTTAGAAGCTTCAAAAATAGGGTATTCAAATCTTAACCTATCTTGAAAATCTACAGGTTCTTGACTTGTAATTTTCAAAATAGTTGGAAATCTAATCTGAGCAATCACCTCGATTAGAGGATTATACTCATAAATAACTCTTTCATAATCTGGGAGCTTCATCTTTAAAAAATGCTATGACCGAGTGAGATAACCTTTCATCTTATAGATTAGCCTAATTCCGAGCATTAGTCAGTAATGTTTCCCACACTTAAAAATAATAGCAGGGAATCTTATTGCTGACTATAGGGAAAACTTATGTCCCTGCCGCATCTCCCAACCGGAGCCACAAGGACTATATACTAATGTGGGTTTGAACCACATAGGCAATTCTCGCCCCAAAGTGAAGTTTCCCACCAGACTTATTAGGTGCGATCGCTCCCAACATAGATATTCGTGGTCAAATACAGCAAGCTGACCTCAAACGAGCAGCAAAAAGTCTCAATCGTGACTGATGGGGACGAGTTAACAACAGCATAAATCCTTAGCTGTTTCGGTGATTGGGTTTTGAACAGAAACAGACAGAAGATTGCGGAAAATAGTCTAGCCAGCTTGTATTAAGGCTTGAAAGTCAAAGGACTTGAAAGGTTTGTTGTTGTGCTTGAGTGCGCTAAAGCGCAACTACGAACGAACGAGTACAACTAATCTAAACTTTGTAAGCCGATCGCTATCTTACTATGTTTCTCAATTTGACCCATGACTTGTTTTGCTCGTTGAATCACTACCGCAGGTAAACCGGCTAAACGTCCTGCTTCAATTCCATAGGATTTATCAGCACCACCTGGTTGAACGGAGTGCAAAAAGATAATCTGGTCTGGTAACTCTTTCACTGTTACTTGATAGTTAGCGACATTTGGTAAAATTGACGCTAACTCATTCAACTCATGGTAGTGCGTTGCAAAAATTGTTCGCGCCCGAATTTCTGTTGCAATATACTCTGCTACAGCCCAAGCAATTGAAAGTCCATCAAATGTTGCTGTTCCGCGCCCAATTTCATCTAATAACACCAAGGATCTTGAAGTTGCATGGTTGAGAATATTTGCTGTCTCATTCATCTCCACCATAAATGTTGATTGACCAGTCGCCAAGTCATCCACTGCACCGACACGAGTGAAAATGCGATCGCACACCCCCAACTTAGCAGACTTAGCAGGCACAAAACTACCAATCTGTGCCATCAACTGAATCAATCCCACCTGTCTTAAATAACAACTCTTACCACTTGCATTAGGTCCAGTCAAGATAATTAAATCAGGTGATACCTCATATAAGTTCTCCTCTACCAACCCTAGCTGAGTAGAATTTGGCACAAAAAACCCTGCTGGTAAAGACTTTTCTACTACCGGATGACGCCCATCGACTATCCTAATTTCTCGTCCTGGTATCATTTCCGGACGACAGTAACCTTGATAAACCGCCAATTCTGCCAAACCAGCCAACACGTCAGCCGCAGCAACTGCACGAGAAATATTGCGAATGCTCTCCGCGTGTTTTCCTACCTCTTCGCGCAACACTGCAAAAATTTCATACTCCAACTTATTTAAATCATCCCGCGCTGTGAGAATTCGGGCTTCTCTTTCCTTCAATTCAGGTGTGATGTAGCGCTCCTCGTTGGTCAATGTTTGCTTGCGGATGTAATTAGAAGGTACAGAATCAGCTTTTGCACGAGAAATACTGATATAATACCCGAAGGTTTTGTTAAACCCTACTTTTAAATTGGGTATTGCCGTCCTTGCTCTCTCATCAACTTCTAAATTAGCAATCCACTGTTGATCTTCTTCTACAGTAACGCGCCTCTGATCTAACTGAGGATTAATTCCAGGGCGAATCAAACCACCTTCTGTTAAATGTATTGGTGGTGACTCCACAATATGAGCTTGTAATTTTTGTGCTAAATCTTGCAGCAGAGGTGGTGCTTTTTGTAGAGCCTTTAAAAACGGAGACTCAGCCTCACTGACTAAGTGAGATAATTCTGGTAGACGAGATAACGAATCCGCCAATGCGACTAAATCTTTTGCATTAGCAGTACCAGAACCAGCACGTCCCGCCAAGCGTTCCAAGTCATAAATTTGCTTTAACAGTTTCCGCAATTCTTGGCGGAGGTTAGTGTTTTCTACGAGTTCTTGGATCGTGTCTTGTCGAGCGCTAATACCTTTTATATCAAGTAGAGGTTGCAATAACCAGCGCCGTAAAGCGCGACTCCCCATTGTTGTACAGGTGTTATCTAACGCCCAAAGCAGAGAACCATGAAAACTACCATCACGAACTGTTTGGGTAATTTCTAAGTTACGGCGGGTTTGATGATCAACAATTAAGAAGTCACTGAGGGTGTAGGTGCGGAGTAGTTGTAGAGGAACGGTGTTTTCTTTTTGTGTATCTTCTATGTATTCTAAAAGCCCACCAGCAGCGCGAACTGCTAACGGTAGGTGATCGCAACCGAGCCCTTCAAGCGATCGCACTTTAAACGTTTGCAATAATCTTGCTCTTGCTTCACCTGCGCTGAACCGATTTTGCGATCTTAAAGAATAACAGAACGATGGTGGTAAACAATCTGGTAAATGTTCTGATTTTTCACCCGGACGTAGTAAAGTTCCCAAATCAGGAGCATTGGTAGGAACCAGTACCTCTGAAGGTTGCAACCGCATTAATTCTTGGGTGAGATGTTCTAAAGGAGTTCCTTGAGTTGTGAGAAATTCACCAGTAGAGATATCTGCATAAGCTAAACCCCAATGATCTCCCGCAATAACCACAGCAGCTAGATAGTTATTATGACTCCCCTTGAGCATTCCTTCTTCTAGCAAAGTACCAGGAGTGAGGATGCGGGTTACTTCACGTCGCACCAAACCAACAGCGTCAGCAGCGTCTTCCACTTGATCGCAAATCACCACTGCATAGCCTTTTTCTACCAACTGGGTAGTATAACGCTCCCATGCATGATGTGGTACACCTGTCATGCATACCCTACCGACTTCTCCCCCGTGTTTACTTGTTAAAACTAATTCCAGTTCTCTGGAGATAGTAACCGCGTCTTGAAAAAAAGTTTCAAAAAAATCTCCTACCCGATACAGCAGCAGTGCGTGAGGATACTTATCCTTCATTTCCACGTAGTGCTGATACATTTTACTGAGCCTACTGCGATCCACTAGTCGATGATCAGCATGAGGTGCAGTCGAGTTATTAGGTTCGTTTGTTTGGGACGCAGAGTCAGAAGCCGTCATGGTTACTAAGTTACAAGCTGCTAATACTCGATGATAACGGAAATTCAGAGATTATTTCATGGAAGTGTCAATTATTTGTACGAGTGTTCTAAAAAGTCGGTCACAGTGAAGTGACGCTTTGCGGACTTGATCAGCATTCAAGCTTGCCAAAAGCAGTGAAGCATGTTTTATTTTGTGATACTCACCTTTAGAAGTGTTACAAGTAGCAGCTTTCAGTTTTTTGTTTAAAATATCTTTATCAAGACTCTCCACATCTTGACTTCTCTTAATTGCATTTTCTTTGAACCCTTGACCATAAAACTTTCTAAGAGTTTCAATGTCAGCAATAAACCATGCTTCCATAACTTGAACCATTAAGTGACAATGAATATCATCAACATCTGGTAAATCCCAATTATCCCTCGACTTTAAATGCTCCCAAGGAGACAATTTAACTGGAGCTTCAGCATCTACAAGCAACAAGTTAAAGGCATCTTGGTGAGATTTTAAAGCATTTTTAAAGTCCCGAAAAGCGTCATTACGCTTACCGCACATAGTAATGTTTATTCGTCGCTCGCGTGATACTTGTAGAAATTTATGAAATCCTTCCCGAAGTTTAGCTTTTGACTCTTTACCATCACCACCACCTTCAATATAAATACGGATCTCCTTTACCATCGGGTTCCTCCAATTTCACCCATCCGCCAGAGATCTCCTAGAGTATAATTTTCTAGCCAGTCTTTCAATTTTTCAGGATCAAGACGACGTAAATGGCTTCCTTGTTCATCTCGCTCAAATACCAGCACAGCTTCAGGGGGGAGCGAAGAAACTAAAGCATCAGAATGAGTTGTTACAATCAGCTGTGTCCTCTGAGATGCTTCAATTAGCATCTCAGCAATCGTGGGGAGAATATCTGGATGTAAACCGATTTCTGGTTCTTCAATACAAATAAGTGGTGGTGGTGTTGGATCTAGAAGTAAAGCCATTAAAAATAAATAACGGAGAGTACCATCAGATAAACGAGTTGCGGGAATAGGTTGTGCAAGATTTTCTTCACGAATAAATATTTGTACTGTACCACCATAGATTTTTATACTTAATTCTTCTGCTGCATCATAAAATTTCTTAAGTTTTTCTATGATTTGTCTATTGCCTAGTTGATATTGTAAGTTATTTAAAAATAAACCTAAGTTACTACCGTTTTCTAGAAGAGGATGCTCTGGCAAGTCTGTTTTTTGAGGATTTCTAGGTTCTGAGTCTCGCCCAATATTCCAAATTCTATATAAACTAATATTAGAAAATTGAGTTGCTAAATATGAAAGTTCCGGATACAAATCGGGATCTTTTCTTTGCGATAGAACTGATTGATCAGGAATCATGTCCTCACGGCGGAGTTCTCTTTGTTTCACCACACCGTCTAGTTTTACATTTAAAACAGGACGACCACGTTGATAACGATAGTAAAAATAAACATCATCTTCACCAGGAAATGGTTGTTCATTTTCCACAAATTCGTCTATCAACTCTAATTTTTGACCAGCCATAGATAAGCTAATTTGATAGCTTAGTGTCTGTATTCTGGGATAGTCTACAATAGCTTGTATTTCTGCTACAGTGTTACTATGTTGACCTTTCCACAAAAATTCACTAATCCCTCCCGCTTGACGAATAAACGCAGGTAAATCTGTAGGTGTTGCTTTAAGAAGCGCGATCGCCTCAATTAAATTAGATTTGCCGGATGCATTTGAACCAATTAATATATTCAAAGGTCGCAGTTCAATTTCTTCTCCCTCACTTCCGTAGGAAAGGAAGTTTTCTAATCGTAAGCGACGGATAAAGGTTTTTCCGTTCAAGTAATTCTCCTTTTATCTGATAATCTTAATTCTATAGAATTTATGATGGAGTAACTAAAATAACAATACTAGCATCACCCATAGAAGTCTTTTGTGCATCTTCAATCCGTATTTTTTTACTATGGCTTCGCGCTTTAAAGGAGTGCGATCGCGTTTCCTACTTTAGACCTATTGACAAAGTTGGCACAGCTTTAATTTGTTACCAATGATCTCCAACAGCGAAGGAGGTGGTATTCTCCGGTCGCTGATGTCTATGCTCATTTAATTGTGTCAAATAATACTTTATTACTTAAGTAAGTTGGTTTTTCGCGATCGCCTGCTTTCACTGTTAGAGCGTTGCTCCCGGTGGAACTTTCTCCAAAAAGCATAAAGTTTTATAAAGAAAGTTCTACGACGATTGTGCTTTAACCAAGTCTGAGATACAAAAGAATGAGTGAGCAAATTTCGGTTTGACTCAACTATTGACGAGCCTTCGGGCAAGGCAGCTATGCAGAAGGCAAAAGGCAGAAAAACGAGAGAAGATTGAGAAAAATAAGGGTAAAGCATAGCTGCCCAACTTTGCCCATAATCGGTTCAGGTTTCCGGATAAAACCGGAACAGAAAATAAAACCTGTTGCGAGGCGCGCAGCGCGTTCGCGTAAAGCCCTGCGGGCATAGCTGCGCGTCGGGCGAAGCCTCTCCGTCAGGAGAAGCGTCTCTACTTGGGAGAGGGATAGGGTGTCATTATTAGAATACTCTGTCTTCAACCTTATGGTATACACATAGGTGGCTCTTTTAGAGCCCGAAATGCCCAAACTTTGGCGGAATTGAAAATCTATGCCTGTGACTAGTCTTAGGATTAAGACAAAGAAACCAAGTTTCAGGTGGTGATTTCAAGACTTGTGTATATACCACAAGGCTTTAGGCAACGATCATCAATCGCTTCTGTCCTCTAGCTTCTTACTTGAAAATCAGTTTTTCTGATTTTTACAAATTTTCCCCATAATTACTTGTAGATTAATCTGCAATTTTCGATGAGGTTATACTCATCTCCATTTCGTAAACAAAATAATCAATTATAGGACTTACGCACTATACAAATCGAATATGATGTCTATCAACAGATCATGGTTGTTTTAGACTTGTAGGGGCGCTCATGCTTGCCCCCCTACAATGGACGAGAACACCCTCATTTGCGGAAAAATCTTTGGTCGAGGTGCTATTAATTAGTGCCCCATATCTAATGATTTCTGTCAATGGGTAAGTCCTAAATTCCTTTGGCGGTTCAGATTTTTATAGGGAAAATTTCCAAATAACATAACTTTGACAAAAGGAAAACAAATGGAGAATGACATCATTTTTGAGCCTCTAACGTTTCGGAACCTAACCGTCAAAAATCGGATCTTTCGTTCTAATATCTCCGGTAGATTTGATAACTACGATGGTTCAGGAAACCAGGCAAGGATTAATTGGGAGGAGAAGTTTGCCAGAGGTGGTGTAGGGGCGATTGTTTCTTCCTTCGTTCCCGTGACTATCAAAGGAAGAATTGTGCCCAATTATGCGACGATTCACAGCGATGATCGCATTCCTTTCTGGCACAAAGTGGGCGAAAAAGTCCACGAATACGGCTGCAAATTTCTTATGCAGCTGAGCCATTCCGGTCGCCAGCAAGATATCCAAGGCGTTGAGAACAGTTATATACGCCAGAGTTCGACCAACCATACCGAGTCATTTCACGGATTAGAGTGTCGGGCGATGACAAAAGAAGAGATTGGGGATACAGTCCGGGCTTTTGCCAATGGTGCTAGACGCGCCCGCGAAGCAGGACTCGATGGGGTAGAACTACATAGTGCCAATGGTTATTTATTTACTCAATTTCTTAGCTCCGGGATCAACGACCGCACCGACGAATATGGAGGTTCTCTAGAAAATAGAGCGCGTTTTTTACTAGAGGTTATCCAAGCAATTCGCAAGGAGGTGGGAAATGATTTTCACCTGCAAGCTAAAATCAGTGCCGTGGAATATAACAATGCTGTAATTCCTTGGGAAAAACCAGGAAATACCTTAGAAGAGTCCATTCAAGTCTGCAAGTGGGTAGAGGAAGCTGGGGCTGATGCGATTCATGTGTCCACTGGAAGTTTATTTCCCCATCCCCTGAACCCTGCTGGGACTTTTCCCCTAGAAGGTAAGTTTTCAACGGATAAAGCCAGTAGTTCTTACGACACCATGCTTTCTAGTGGTAACCAAACCTTCCGCAACTATCTGCTCTTTCGCTATAAGTTCTTACATCCGGTTTTTCTGTGGTTCTGGTATCGGGTTCAGCGACAGAGGCAGAATGAAACTAACCCAATTCAAGGGTTAGAGGTAAAAGCTGAGGCTTTAGACCAATCGTTTCGTGAATTTGTGTCGTCCCAAGAGATGCAGAAACTGCTACACACTTACCAAGGAATTAGTCTGAGTCATGCAGGAGAGATTAAGAAAAACGTCAAGATTCCGGTAATTTGCACAGGGGGATTTCAACAGGCTTCTTACATTCGTAAAGCAATTGAGGAGCAATTTTGCGATGCAGTAAGTATCGCTCGTCCTCTAGTAGCTAATAACGATCTAGTTCAGCAATTTGCCAAAGGAAAAGATATTCCAGAACGACCCTGTATTTATTGCAATAAATGCTTACTTAATACCTTAGAAAACCCTTTGGGATGCTACGAAAGCTCCCGTTACGGCGGCGACTATGATGAAATGGTTAAAGAAGTCATGACTGTATTTAACCCGCCACCATTTACATAATTTTAGATTTTGGATTAATTTATGAGCCAACAAGATAAACCAATACTAATTCAAACAGTTTTCAAACGCATTTGGGTGTTTGTTATTGGAACTGTCTTAGCTGTGGTACTACTTCTAGCTTGGCCCTTCCTTTGGAATAATGGTTCGGTCAGATATGCAGACATTAACGAACATTTTAAATATGGGTCGATTGGCGGTGAAAAGGCGAATGGCATTCCTTATTGGGTCTGGAAAGTTCTCCCCGTCGTGTTTGCTGATAAATTACCAGGGAAAGGGTATACCTCTTTAGGTTTTATTCAAGAACCAGGGAAGGATCTCCCAATAGGCTTTTCCCAAAGCAAGATTGGCTTTGAACGGGTCGGTCAAAATTGCGCCACCTGTCATGCTGGATCCGTGCGCGAGACACCCAATAGTCAACCGCAAATTATTACTACTATGCCCTCTAATACGGTCAATTTAGGGGCGTATATCCGGTTTCTCTCAGATATCGCCATTGACGAGCGGTTCAATGCTAGGGAAATGATGCCACATATTGAAGCGATGGGAGCCAAACTCAACCCGCTTGAAAAATTAGTTTATCGTTATTTTGTCATTCCTCAAACGCGGGATGCACTGATTTTACAGAGAAGTAAATTTGCGTTTATGGATAGCCAATCCGACTACGGACCGGGGCGAGTCGATACCTTTAGCAGCTATAAAACACGCCAGTTTAATTTTCCCATTAAGAAGCTTTCAAAAGACGAACTCAATGGCATTGCTGATTTCCCAAGCATCTGGGAGCAACGACAGCGACAGGGAATGCAATTACACTGGGATGGCAATAATAATTCCGTTGACGAGCGTAACAATAGTGCTGCTTTGGCATTAGTTACACCAACGACGATTAACTTTGATGCGATTCACCGCGTTAAAGATTGGCTTCTAGATTTACCTGCTCCTTCCTATCCCTACCCAATTAATGAAAATTTGGCGGCTGTAGGAAAACCCATCTTTGAAAATACTTGTGCTAGTTGTCATGTGTTTGGTGGTTCCCAGGTCGGTAAGGTAGTCCCAATTAAAGAGATTGGTACAGATCCCGGTCGTCTCGATTCTTACACCTATGAGACACTCTCGAATCAAAATACACTCTTTACTGACATTTCTTATCAGGGTGTAAACCAGCGATTCAATCACTTCCGTAAGACGAATGGTTATGCCAGTATGCCTTTAGATGGGATTTGGTTACGATCGCCCTATTTGCATAATGGTTCCGTACCAAGTCTAAGAGACTTGCTAGAAGCACCAGAAAAGCGCCCTCAGGAGTTCTATCGAGGATATGACGTTTTTGATCAAAAAAACGTTGGCTTTGTCTCTAATGTCGCAGCAGAAGGCGACCACGACTTTTTTAAGTTCGATACGAAGTTACCTGGCAATAGCAATAGCGGTCATTTGTATGGTACTGATCTTTCATCGGAGGAGAAAGAAGCATTGGTTGAGTATATGAAAAAACTTTGAAGATAAATGGCTAGAGTGCAAAATGTAAAATCTCTCGATAGGAAAAAGAACTCATGAATAATTATGCCAAATGGTTCGGTCGGGTTGTCTGGTTAGGGATTATTGCCAATCTGTTTTTTGTCATTCCCTGTTGCTTCTTTCCAGAAACTTTGCTCTCTTTACTAAAAATGCAGATTCCTGTCCCAATTATCTGGGTGCGTGCGGCGGGATTGCTGCTGTTGGAAATCAGTATTTTGTATATTCCTGGCGCGATCGATCCCTATCGCTACAAAGCAACAGCTTGGATGTCGGTATTGGTGACGCGAGGTGGTGGATCATCTTTTTTCCTTTGTGCTGTCTTTTTGTTTGGTCAAAGTCTGGGATTTTTAACGATCGCTCTGGTCGATCTTGTCTTCGGTGTCATCGAGGGAATTCTTTTGTACCTCGCTATGCGCGAACAGCCAGAAATTTCACAACCCGCCAAGGGATTCTCCTAATTTGGGGTTGAACTTGTGCAATAGGGAGAAAAGAAAGTTTATGAACGTATTGAAGACAAAATTAGGGCAAACGATCACTGTAATCACAGTCATTATTCTGCTTTTGGTGGGTTCTGTGGCTTATATCGGGTGGTATAATCTCTTTCGAGAAGTTCCTACCTATTACGAGTCATCAGAGGAACACTTTAAATATGGTTCCATTGGCACGGAAAATGCAGAAGGGACACCTTATTGGATTTGGCTGGTACTGCCGCGCGTCTTTCCCGAAAAGCTACCAGGCTCCGGTGGTTATACTTCTCTAGGATTGACATGGGAAGAGGGGAAAGAGACACCCGTCGGAATTTCCAAAAAAACCATTGGCTTTCCGCGTCAAGGGATTACCTGCGCGGTTTGCCATCAAAGCACGTTCCGGAAAACTCCTAAAGATAAACCTACCATCGTTCCAGCAGGAGCTTCTAGTAAATTTGATTCTCAAAGTTACCTGCGATTTTTGTTCGCTTGTGCCAATGACCCTAAATTTACTGCCGACTATATTCTGCCAGCGATCGAGTATAACCATCAGTTATCTTGGTTGGAAAAACAACTTTATCGCTATCTGCTAATTCCACAAACCAAAAAAACACTCCTCAAACTGCAACAATCCTATGCTTGGATGGATTCTCGACCCAATTGGGGACCTGGTCGTATTGATCCGTTTAATCCAGTTAAATTTAGAACTTTAGGCTTGCCTATAGATAATACGATTGGCAACTCTGATATGATGCCACTGTGGAATGAAAAGCTGCATAAAGAGTTTGCTTTGCATTGGGATGGACTGGAAACTTCGCTGACGGAAACCATTCAAGAAGGCGCAATCGGCGACGGTGCTACCAAAAAATCACTTCCTATCCAAGATCTCAAGCGGGTAGAAGACTATATTAAGCAACTCGAACCGCCGAAATATCCTTTTGCGATCGAGCCACAATTAGCAGACACGGGAAGTAAGATTTTTGAACAAAACTGTGCTTCTTGTCATGCTTTTGGTGGAGAAAGAACAGGTAAAGTTATTCCAGTTAATGAAGTGGGAACTGATCGCCACCGTATAGATATGTGGACTCAGCAAGCAGTAGATGCTTATAGCCACTTTGCCGACGGCTATGAGTGGGATTTTAAACAGCTACGGAAGACAGATGGTTATGTATCGGTTTCCCTTGATGGACTTTGGCTGAGAGCACCTTATTTACATAACGGTTCAGTACCTTACTTAACAGACCTGCTTGAACTTCCTGAAAACCGTACCAAAGTATTCTATCGAGGATACGATGTCTATGATCCACAGAAAGTTGGCTTTGTTGCTGAAGGGGAAGAAGCTCTTAAAGTTGGTTTTAAATACGATACCAGCGTGGAAGCCAATGGAAATCAAGGACATCTCTACGGTACCGATTTGCCTGCTGAAGATAAAAAAGCCTTAATCGAGTATCTGAAAACTTTATAAGTCGAGAAATACCTAAGTAATTCCAAATGGAGGGATATAATGAAACCCTATTTACCCCAACAAGAACCAAATCCGACTGCCAGAGAAAATATCCTTAAGAAAAATCGAGAAGATTACCAATTCGATCATAAAGCCCTAGCTCCGATTCCCGTAATAGACCGCGTACCCAAGCAAGAATGCTTCTCTGCCGAATATACAGCAAAGCGTTTAGCCAGTATGGCAAATCTTCCCGCTAATATGCTGGCGGCAAAAGCCAAAAATTTTCTCGATCCTTTAGATAACCTAGAGGAATACGAAGAATTGTTAAATTTGCTCCCCAAACCAAATCTCATCCCACACTATCGCACCGACTCATTTTTTGCGGAACAAAGACTTTCTGGAGCTAATGCGATCGCCACTCATCGGATTGATGATTTACCTGAAGATTTAGCAATCAACAATAGTCATTTTCAGCAAGTTTTAGGTGCTGACTACAACCTAGATACAGCCCTTAAACAAGGAAAAATATACTTCTTAGATTACCCCTTATTGCAAAATGTTAAAGGGGGAAATTCTGAAAGTGGCAGAAAATATCTACCTAAAACCAGAGCCTTATTCTACTGGCAACCGAGTAATTCACCTCAAGGGGGTTCTTTAGTTTCTGTTGCTATTGAACTTAAGAGCGAATCGGGAAATAATAAACTCGTTTACACACCCAAAGATGCTCCTTTAGATTGGTTTTTTGCCAAACTTTGTCTACAGGTTGCAGAAGGCAATCATCAAGAACTGGGTTCCCACTTCTCTTTTACCCATGCTGTTATGGCTCCTTTTGCGATCGTGACTGCTAGACAATTAGGAGAAAATCATCCTATTGCTTTACTCCTTAAACCCCACTTCCGATTTATGCTATTTGACAACGATTTGGGGAGAAAACAATTCTTACAAGCAGGAGGACCTGTAGATCGCTTTATGGCGGGGACTCTAGAAGAATCTCTGACTTTCGTAGCTCAGACCTATCAAACATGGAGTATACAAGATTTCGTTTTCCCAACGGAAATTAAGAAACGGAAGATGGATGATCCTGAAGTTCTTCCTCACTATCCTTTTCGGGATGATGGTTTATTAGTGTGGCAGGCTGTTGAAAATTTTGTTATTAATTATGTCAAACTTTATTACAAGACGCCACAAGATTTAGCTGAAGACTATGAGTTGCAGAATTGGGCGCAGGAACTCGCTGCTAAAGACGGAGGTTGCGTTAAAGGTATGCCGCAGAAAATTGAGACTCTAGAGCAATTGATTGAAGTTCTAACCGTCGTTATTTTTACCTGTGGTCCTTTGCATTCTGTTTTGAATTTTACCCAATACGAATACATGGCATTTGTGCCGAATATGCCCTACGCTGCCTATCACCCAGTTCCAGAAACCAAAGGAATTGATATGGCAACTATTATGAAGTTCTTGCCCCCCTTTAAGCAAGCTGCGGATCAAGTCTTCTGGACTATGGTGTTAACATCTTATCATTATGATAAATTAGGATTTTATGACGAGGAATTTGCCGATCCTCTAGCTCAGGAACTTCTCATTCAATTCCGGCAAAACCTAGCTGATGTGGAAAGACAAATAGATATAAAAAATCAAACTCGTCAAGTTCCTTATCAGTATTTTAAACCGTCGCAGATTATTAATAGCATCAATACTTGAGCTTAATCATTCTATTGCAAAGAGGAGAAAAATAATGACAGTTCAACAAGTTATCGTTACTGCTTCCATTAAAGTTAAATCTGGTATGGAGGAAAGATTTAAGGAGGAATACTTGCCGATTGTAAATTTAACGTTAGCTGAAGAAGGTTGCCTCAATTACAACCTATATCAATCTCAAGCTAATCCTTCAATATTTATGCTGTATGAAAAATGGATGAGCAAAGAAATTTTAGATCAGCACTTACAAATGCCTTACATGAAGGCAATTAGCGAAAAAGCAAGTGAGTTTTTGGTAGAACCCGTTGAAATTAATTTATGGGAGCATATTGACTTTGTTCCATGAATTTAGAAACGCTATATAACGGGGGTATATATTTAAGATGACTGCCAAAGTGTTATTGTATGGTGCCACTGGATACGTTGGTAAACTGATTGCCCAATTGGCAAAAAGAGATTCTTTAGATATCATTCTAGCCGGACGAAACCGGGAATCAGTTGCCGCACAAGCAAATGAATTAGGTCTAGAATTTCGAGTTTTTAGTCTGGATAGTGCTGCAGTAATTGAAAGCGCGCTCGCTGATGTTTTTGTAGTTCTTAACTGTGTTGGACCTTTTTCCCTCAGTGCCAAACCTTTGGTAGACGCTTGTCTAAAAGTTGGAACTCACTACACAGATATAGCAGGAGAAGTACCTGAGTTCCAAGCTTTACTTGAGCGTGATGCAGAAGCTAAAGCAGCAGGAATAATGCTACTTCCTGGTATCGGATTCGGTGTCGTCCCCACTGACTGCTTAGCTGTATACCTCAAATCTCAGTTACCAACAGCTAATAAACTAACTCTCATCTATGAAACCCAAGGAGGTGTATCCCAGGGAACTGCAAATACAGTTCTCCCTAATCTTCATGTGATGGGTGTAGTTAGAAAGGACGGAAAACTTATTTCTGCTCAACCAGGAGCAAAAAGTCTGAGGATTGATTTGGGTGATGGTTTTGTAACTGCGGTAACTAACCCTTGGCGAGCAGATTTGGTTACTGCTTATTACAGTACCAAGATTGAAAATATTGAGGTCTATACTGTATTTCCTGCTCCCTTACCTTTGCTGATGCAATCAAGTCGTTATTTGAGAGGGATATTTGATTCGCCATTGTTCCAGAGTGGTATAAAAAGTTTGCTGAAAACTTTACCTTCAGGACCTACGGAAGCAGAGCGAGCTAAAGGAAAGACAAGAGTTTTAGGTATTGTAGAAGACGAAACAGGCCAAAAAATTCAAGCAAGGCTAGAAGGATCTGAAGCTTATGATTTGACCGCACTCACTGCTGTAGCAACTATCAAACATATTCTTCAAGGTCAGACAGAGTTAGGATTTCAAACTCCTGCATCTGTATATGGGGCAAATTTTATTCTTGAAATTCCAGGAGTGAAGCGATTTAGCTGAAGAGAAGTTATGAGAAATATTTTGACTTTGGACAAAAATATCGGTCCACAGATCGTTGTGTGGACTGTTTTAGTCCTCGCAATTGTAATCGGTTGGCTGCTAGTGCCTGCTACTTTTTGGCAATACATTTTCTTTTTGCGCGTACCTATTTTAATGGGTTTATTGCTGTTAGGCTTACCTGCGGTCGCTAAATTTTTCTTACCAGCGATGCTCAAGAATTTATTTGTTCTACGCGGTGCCGGGCAATTAACTTTTACTATACTTGGCGCAAGCGCAGCATCAATGGTAGTAATACTTACTGCCCATATCATAGTATATAATGCACCAGCTCGCTTTGGCGTACCACAATTACCAGTAATGCCGCAACTGTTCGAGTATCTGCTAGCGATCGCGCTAGCCTCACCTGTTGCTATAACTGCAACTGACCTATCGCAAGAAGAAATTAAAGACAAAAGATGGATAGGATTTTTTGCTGGTATATTATCTAGTGCCGTATTTTTCTTTGCCTTTGATTGGATAAGAGATTCATTAACTCGTAGCGCTTTTCTAAAACATTGGTTAGCTGTGGTAATTTCGTTTTTGACAAAACATTCTAACCAAGGCTATATCAATCCTAACAATGGTCAACTAACCGACGATCATATTAACGCATTCGCTTTCTTTTTAGTTCTTTTAGCCGTCTACCTGTTTGTTTTTATTGTCTTTAAACCTCGTCCAGTTCATAACCAAAGAGAAGCCTCCGCACTTTTTTATGTAACGCTTCTGATTGCGATCGCAAGTCTTTTCTTAGGGAGTCTTACCTTTTATTTTGATTGCTTTCGAGTTTCTGTCTTATTTTTCTGGTTGCTGATTTCTGCTGCTATGTATTGGCAATTTAAGGTAGACCACTTTTTTGAACTCAAAAAAGATACTATTCAGAACAAAGATAAGAACGAACAGCTAAAAGATTTTAAAACAGTAATCGATAAACGTCTCCAACATCAGAACCAAGAAAAAACTTTAGTCGTTGTCTGCGCTAGTGGTGGTGGAATTCAAGCAGCCGGATGGACAGCTGAAGTACTGACTGGATTGCAGGATGAGAAATTGTTAGGGAGTTCGTTTACCAAATCTATTGGTTTGATTAGTGCTGTCTCAGGTGGTTCGGTAGGCACAATTTACTATTTGGATCGTTTTAGTTCTCAGGGTTATCCAGACACAGAGGAACTACAGAAGATCTTTACTAGTGCTACTGAAGATAGTTTAGATGCTACTGGTTGGGGATTAACCTATCCAGATTTGTGGAAAATCATTGGCTTACCACTGTTTCCCTCTATTTTTACGAACTTAGTACCAGATCGCGGTATTGCTCTAGAGACAGACTGGCAAGGAGAAATGAAAGGTTCAGAAAATAAGATACACAACCCGAAAACTTTAGCAACCTGGCGAGAACAAATTTTTCGAGGTGAAATCCCCATTCCTATACTTAACGCGACTTTGGTTGAAGATGGTCGTCGCTTCCTAATCTCACCAATGACTTTTGGAAAAAATCCTGAGAAAAAATATGTAGACTTTAACACCCTTTACGCCGACTATGACATTAATCTTGTCACGGCTGCTAGACTCTCAGCAACTTTTCCTTATGTCTCACCTATTTGTCGTGGTCGTGACAAGCAAGTAGTCAATCCTAATTATCCCAGTTATCATATAGCTGATGGTGGTTATTTCGACAATTCTGGTTTTGTCGCAGTACTAGAATGGCTTAATGAATGGCTCAAACCCGAGAGAGAACTAAATATTAAGAAAGTTTTGTTGATACAAATTAATCCCTTTCCTAAGCCTGAGCCTCCATCTGATAAACCAAATGAAACTGAAGAAAATTCAGGTTTGTTCATTGCAACATTAGGCCCACTACAAACGATGTATCAAGTTCGAGATCCCATCAATACTGCTCGAAACTGCGCCGAAGTAGAAATTTTTCAAGAAAAATACAACAACCAAAAAGATGACAACATAGAAATTCAATACTTCCCGATCTTTTTCCCCTCCAAGAAGGAAGCACCCGAATTTTATAGTAAACAAGGCGAATACCAACCTCCTCTTTCCTGGAAGCTAACTAAAAGAGAAAAGGAAGCGATTAAAAATGGTTGGATAGCAATAAAAGACCAAAAACAAATTCAAGAACTCAAAAAACTTTGGAAAAAGTGGGAGGCTGAATTCTCACAATAATTTCTCACGAACTTTATAAAGAAGAATTCAGGAGTCAGGAGCCAGGATTCAGAATGATAAATGCTGGTCAAAACCACGCCCCCTTCTCGTTATCGTGCGGAGGGGTTGAAACTTTTCCTAAAACACCATCCCGCTTGGGGGTTATGTATTCTGACTCCTGAATTCTGTCTTCTGACTCCTTTTTATTTCGCGTCACCTGGTGTTCAGGAAGTCAGTTAGGAATGTTGGTTAAAACGTCGTCCTTTCTGGACTAGACAAGAGATGAACAGAATTCAACTCGTTGTATTCTATAAGTTTCCGAGTTTTTTGCGAGAAAATACAATTAAGAACTGTCAACTTATTGTATTTTTGTTAAACTAGGATGCCCTCTTGTGGATAAAATATTTACAGGAAGGCTTTAACTTCTTAGGTCAACGTATCTTGCGAGTGAGATACACCTTCTGAATGTTTAAATATTCCAACCAGAGATTTTTATGAAGAGGATAAGTCTAATTCTCAAGGGCTGTCTGATGCTTCTAACTGTGATTGTGTGCCTAATCTGCGGTTACGGAGTATCTACAGCTTTGGCAAGTGAGTATAGTCAACCTGTACCTATTGCTAGTGAATACGATAAAACACCAACATCTGAGTCTAGTGATAATTGTGATGGACTTGGATATCTACCATATAACTCACAGTTAACAGAGGCAGAAAATCGAGGTCGTTGCACTTGGTACTTATGGACTGGGGGTAATGATAAGTACTATCGTGAGATAGCCAAGAGAACCGACGGTAATGTGGACTTACTAAGCCTCATTGACTCACGCAAGCGTGATGAGCGATTCAAAAAGTTTGGCACAATCAACGATCCTGGATGTGAAAAAGCGACAGAACCCGACAAATACGGTTTGTGGCTCGATAAATGCAAAGACCCTCTCTCAACAGGGGTGATCGGGTTGCGTAAGTTCAACAACCCGGACTTCGATCCAAAAAAATGGGATCCTGTCAAGTATAGTCAAAATGCAAAAATTGAGCCTCCCTACAGAATTGGGCAAACTTGTGCTATCTGTCATGTGGCGTTGAATCCCCTCAACCCACCTGAAGACCCAGCACACCCGACATGGGATAATTTGGTTTCAGCACTGGGGAATCAGTATATTAAGGAAGCTCAATTATTCTCGACTAAACTCAAAGATGATAATTTTGTTAAGCAGGTGCTAAACACACAGCCACCGGGAACGTCAGATACTTCTCGTGTGGCTACTGATCATATCAACAACCCAAATGCGATCAACTCCATCTTTAATTTGAGCGATCGCCCGACCTACCCTGAGGTCATGGACGATGGTTCGACCAAGGAGGTACATCACATCCTCAAGGATGACGCAGACTCTACAGGAGTTGCAAACGCGTCACTGCGCGTTTACGTCAACATAGGGATGTGCGGTGATTACTGGCTGAGTCTCCATGACGCTATGTTAGGTAGAAAACCGCAAAAACCTTTCGACATAGAAACTGCTAGAAAAAACTGCGAATACTGGAGAAAAACAGAAGCCCGTATGGCTGATGCAGAGGCGTTTCTGAAAACTATCAAACCGATGTATCTTAAAGACGCGCCTGGAGGTGAGGCTTTCCTCACAAAGGATGAGTCTGTTTTAAAACGCGGTAAGATTGCCTTTGCTAACACTTGTGCTAGCTGTCATTCTAGTAAACAGCCTCCTGCGGAAATAGCTATTGACCCCGAAAAAGCTCAACAGTGGTACTTGGAATCTGTGTTTAGTAGTGATTTCTTAGATCACAACTACTTGTCAGATGACAAGCGTTATCCAGTCACATTAATAGGCACTAATGCTAGTCGTACACTAGGAACAAATGCAACCCAAGGGCATATCTGGGGAGAGTTCTCGTCTAAGACGTACAAAGAACTACCATCACCAGGGGAACTGACTCTAGAAAATCCTTTTAACGAAACCAAACCAATTAAGTTTGAGGTGCCTTCTGGGGGTGTGGGTTATTATCGTACACCAACATTGGTAAGCATCTGGGCAACAGCACCGCTCCTCCACAACAACTCTTTAGGAAAATATAATGAAGATCCATCAGTAAAAGGACGTATCGAAGCCTATACTGATGCAATGGAGAAACTGCTGTGGCCTGAAAAGCGTGATAAAGTTATCTACCGAACAACTCAAGATAGCACCTTGGGTCTTCCTCTAGGATTTAAGGCTAAAGTCCCAAAAGGGACACCCGTCAATCTGGTAGCAAACATAGATCCTAAAGATGTGATCGCCAATATCAACCTGAAAAACGTTATAGAAGACTTGAACCCTGAAGGTGGTCTTAAAGGTAAGCTTGTGCGAGTACTTTTAAGGGCAAACAAGTCTCCTGACTTCTTTGAAGACAAGGGTCACACTTTTGGCTCAGAATTATCAGATGAAGATAAAAAAGGGCTGATCGAGTTTCTGAAGACTTTCTAATACAATTTGTCTGAGTGTAGAGCATCAAATCGTTCCCCTGCGTGGAAGCAAGCTCCGCGAACGCGGAGCTTGCTCTTTGTGTGAGAGCGTCTTTGCTCTTGAAAAGGTTGTATTCTGAACGCCACATGCTTTATGCCGGGGAACCCGTCCACCGCAGTGGCTCCTCCTGACTCCTCTTTTATTGACTTTTTTAACAAAGCCTTGACGGTTTTTTATCTATCTAGCAAACATACTAAGCAAATCCCAAGAGAAAATCATGAACACAACATACCAGGGTAAGCGTAAACAAACAGCTCTTATTACAGGAGCATCTGGAGGAATTGGCTACGAATTCGCAAAGCTATTTGCTCAGGATGGTTATAATCTTGTTGTCATCGCTAGAAGTGGTCAAAAGCTAACTCAAATTGCACATGATTTTAAACAAAAATACGGTATTGAGGTAAAAGCTATTGCTAAAGATTTAGCTATACCAACAGCTGCAGAAGAAATTTTTACACAATTGCAGCAAGAATCCATTAAAGTCGATGTATTGGTGAACAATGCTGGCTTTGCTAGTTATGGATTATTTCAGGAAAACGATATAACTAAAGAACTGGAAATGATGCAGGTTAATATGGTGACCCTGACCCATTTAACTTGGTTGTTTCTCAAGGACATGATAGGGCAAGGTTATGGTAGAATTTTGAACCTTGCTTCAACTGCTGCTTTTCAACCTGGTCCTTTAATGGCAGTTTATTACGCTACTAAAGCCTATGTGTTATCTTTTTCAGAAGCGATCGCCAATGAATTAGAGGGTACAGGTGTTACTGTAACTGCTCTTTGTCCGGGTCCAACAGAATCTGGTTTTCAACAAAGGGCTGCTATGGAAGACTCAAAACTAGTCAGTGGTCAGAAAATTATGGATGCTGAAACGGTAGCTCAAATTGGCTATCGCAGCTTACTTGAGGGTAAAACTGTGGTTATTCCCGGACTGAAAAATAAAATACTAGCCGAATCAATAAGATTTACACCCAGAAAAGTGGTAACAAAGTTAGTGAGAATTATGCAGGAAAGCAAATAGTGGCTAACTCACCGTTAATTTAAATCTAGGAAAAGCTGGGTATGAGTAGATACACTACGTTTACTTGGCTTTCGTCCAGACCGAGATGCGGCAACAGCTTACCGCATCATTTCCCGTTGGAATCACACCAACCTCAAAAAGCTCCAGTTGTACTGGATTGCTTAACATTCCATGCTCGCCCACAGAGTAAACAAGCTGACCATTAAGCCTGACATCTGGCTCCTTGTTTAACTATAAGTTCCTGCTGTTTCACTTGTGATTTTTTCTGCTTCTGACTCAACATTCTCTATCTTATTAAATCCCCCTGCACGCCAAATATCTGCGATATCCTTGAGAAAACTAGCTACAGGGATGGCAATTAACAAACCGAGTACTCCTCCTAGTTTGGCTCCTACTAGTAAAGAAACAACCACCCACACAGGATTTAAGCCAGTTAAATTACCGAGAATACGAGGCGCAACAAAGTTAGAATTTATTTGATCTATTGTCACCGCTACAATTAAAACCTCAACCGCTAACCAAAAGTTTTGTAAAGCTACTAAGAAACTAACTATGGCTATCCCAAACCCAGTTCCAAAAGGAAACAGAGAAAAAAATCCAATTCCAATACCAAAAAGTAATCCTAAAGGAACTTGCAGAGCTACAAATACTAATGTCAAGATTAGCCCTAGTAAAGCAGCTAATGTTGCTTGACCAATGAAATAACCGTGAAAATCTTCTCGGATGTTTTGCCTAATTTTTAATCCAATATGAGGCGGTAGCCACACAAAAACCCCATCCCAGAGACTTTGACCGTTCCACACTAAGTAAACAGTTAGTACCACCGTCAGCAGTATGTTGAGAAGAGTGCCAATTGTATCAACAGCAAAACTGAGAATTTTACCGATAAATGTTTGAACTTGACTGGATAATCTATCTAAAATTTGGGTGAGTAGATTACTTAGATTAGATGGTAGTTGCTGAGTTGCAGCCCAGTTTTGTAAGGCTTGTAATTGTTGAGTTCCTGAATCAATCCAAGCAGGTAAAATGTTTGCAAATTCATTTAGCTGTGCAAGAATTTGGGGAACTAAGGTAATAGCTAAACCAACTACAATCACTACAGCCAATAGCAAAACGCCCCAAACAGCTAGGTTTCTTTGTACTCCTCGTTTTTGTAAAAACTGGATTGGGTAGTCTAAAATGAAAGCTAGGAGCATGGCGGCGACAAAAACGGTCACCAGAGTTTGAAAATACTGCACCACCTGAAGCAATACCCAAGCATTGAGTATTGCAAGAGGAAACGCTAATCCTAAACTTAACCATCGTGGCAGTTTATTTGCTGATTGCATCATTGAAAATTTAGTTGTTAGGTGTTAGTGGTTAGGTTCTTCCTTCTCATAAAATCTAACAAAATACGTTGATGGATTGATCCAAGGGGTCGAACTTCTCCTGCGATCGCGGAATAACAACTACCC
The DNA here is from genome assembly GCF_017591665.1 of Aetokthonos hydrillicola CCALA 1050. Taxonomy (GTDB): domain Bacteria; phylum Cyanobacteriota; class Cyanobacteriia; order Cyanobacteriales; family Nostocaceae; genus Aetokthonos; species Aetokthonos hydrillicola. The sequence goes on from NZ_JAAKGC010000002.1 coordinate 163,646, forward strand.
TGGTGAATGTCTTCTGGTGTTACTAAACCCATATCCCAGCCTTCACTGAGAACGAGTTGATTCAATTCCACCACGAGAGGTGCATGAAAGACATGACGCACAGCTTTTTCATCAGGGTAGCAGCCAAAATCAGAAACTGTTGGTAGTACATAGCCAATTTCTTCTAAAATTTCTCGCTTTACCGTTACATCAGGAGTTTCGCCTGGTTCCATGTGTCCACCGAATAACCCCCAAAAGCCCGGATAGCTAATAGTAGGAATATTATCCCGCAACTGCATTAGGAATTTATTTTCTTGGTATAGGATAGCGATCGCTACTTGAGCTACCATATTCACCTTAATAATAAAAGCGATACAATAATTAAGCCCCTGCTAAGCAAGGGCTTAAAACATTTACATCAAACTGAACTATTTAGCTGTGGGAGCTTTAAAGCCAGCCTTTTGAGCAGTCGCTTCATCTTTAAAGCAGATTTTTGGCTTAACCTTGGCGTAGTCTGGAGCCTTAGCTGTTCGATAAATATTACCCCGCTTCGCTGTCACTAAGCCCTTAACAGGAGCATCCTTCGGACAAGTAGTTTCTCCAGTAGGTGTCACACCCAACTTTTGAGCATCAGCTGGAACAGTTCCCTTTGTTGTAGTCGTTCCTGTTGAACTTGATGAGTTTCCTGCTCCAGGAGAAGCAGTTGCAGTCGCAGTCGCAGTCGGTGTAGATGTTGCTTCTCCACCACCAGCATTATCAGACTTTTGCCCCCCGCAACCTGAGATGGTTAAGACAGCCAATAATGAGATGGTAAGAATCCCTTGATGTCGCAATAGATGTTTCATACTTTTGATAGCCTGATGTTATTACTCTATTTCAACAACACTAACTTGGTCACTCTGAACATCTGTTGCGCCAGTTACACCTTGAGCGACTTCTACCAATTGGTCAAGAATATCTTGACTGGGTACTTCCCCTTTTAGCACAACTGTGCCACCAAGTTGGGCTACATATATGGAATAAATCTCATCGAACCGACCGTCTTCGTCAAAAGCTAAAGCTACTCGCTTTGCAAGACCACTCTGATCGTACTCTCCATTTAGCCCTAATCTTTCTGGTGGAATTGATTCGCCTTCACTACCACTTTCATCACTTGTTGCGGCTGGCTCAGGATTAACTTGAGCGTCTTCAGGCGTGTCTTGACCAAATAGTCGTTGTAACCAACCCATAAGTTTTTTCTCCCAATATAAAACAACAAGCTCTTGGTCTTTTTGACATCAAGATTTTTTCTGTAGCAACCTAACTTACCTTTTATGGAGCAAATTAATTTGCTGACAAAAAGAAAGACCAATAAAGTATATCGAACCGATTTTCTTGATGCGATCAGACGCTTATAGTCTGAAAAATGACCAAGTAATTTGTAATTATCTTACAGAACTGTCAAATTATTAAACTGAGTTTGGCTCTCGAGTTAATTTATCAAAAAATTCAGTCCTAATCGGCTGATTAACATCTGTATTTTTTGTAAATCTTTCCGAATTTTCGAAAAGATATTGTAGAAATGTGTTAACAGACTCTACAAATTTAATATTTACTTTATGACAACTGTAAACTTACAGTATTTCTTCATGAAAAAACATTAAGATAATATAAAGTTTTCATTGGAAATGTTATTTTAAAAACTAAAGACAAGTCTCTATTGAACAGGGTGTAGGGTGTACAATTCGAGAATGCGTCTTCCCTACACCCTACACCCCACAACGCCAGATTCCTACGCCGATGACAACTGTTCTTGAACGAATAGAAAACTTTAATCAAGGGCGCATTCCTGAACTAGTGCATTTAAAGTATCAGAATATGCGAGCAGATCCATTTGCTTTCTTTCGGGGTACATGTCATTTATTTTACGAGGATTGGGCTGGGAACACAGTGTTAAATACAGCACCAGCAGTTTGGGTTTGCGGAGACTTGCATTTGGAGAATTTTGGTAGCTACAAAGGAGACAACAGATTAGTTTACTTTGACATCAACGATTTTGACGAAGCTATCTTGGCTCCTTGTACTTGGGATTTGGCGAGATTTTTGACTAGTGTTTTAGTAGGGTTTCGCTCATTAGAGGTGAATGAATCAGAAGCTTTAGCACTGTGCAATTGTTTTATTGATAACTACATTAGCGCTTTAGCCAAAGGACAAGCTCGTACAGTGGAAAGGGAAACGGCGGTTGGGATGGTGAAGGATTTGCTGTTAAGTCTCAAGGAACGCGATCGCAAAAAATTCCTTGACCAAAGAACTCACGAAGCTGATGGGAAACGCAAATTACGAATTGATGAAAAACGCACTCGAGCAGCGACTAAAGAACAACGTCTGAAAATAACACACCCGTTAGAGAATTGGGCTAGCCAACAACCAGATCCTAAATTCTTCAAAGTTTTAGATGTTGCTTATCGCATTGCTGGTACAGGTAGTTTAGGTGTAGAGCGCTATGTGATTTTGATTGAAGCCGAAGGCTCTCCCAACCACAATTATCTTTTAGACCTTAAAGCAGAATCAACTTCGGCGTTGCAGCGCTATCTGAGTTTACCTCAACCTGATTGGAGTAATCAAGCCCAGAGAGTCATTGCCATTCAAAATAGGGTGCAAGGAACTCCACCAGCGTTATTAGCAGCCTTAGAGAGCGACGGAAAAGCTTACGTTTTACGAGAGTTACAACCGCTTGAGGACAGGGTGAACTTGAAAGACTCCAACGGGAAGTTTAACCGATTGGAAAAAGTAATCCGAACAATGAGTGAGGTTGTTGCTTGGGGACAGTTACGCAGCAGTGGTCGTCAGAAATCAGCGATCGCAGATGAACTGATCGATTTTGCATCTGCTACAAACTGGCGTCAACCTTTGCTTGATTATGCTCGCGCTTATTCTGCTCAGGTTGAAAAAGATTATACTGCCTTTTGTGCCGAGCTTAAGGACAAATCCTATTCTTGAGTCATAAATTGAAAACTGCTTATTAAGTCATAGCTAAATCAGAAATATCCCCTGTGTGTTCTAAGTCATAGTCCCTGTTTAATGGAATTAAGCAGGATTAAATGAACTGAGGCGTAAAGGAAAGGCGCAAAAAATATTTACAAAACAAATGTACAGGCTTTTAGCGATCGCTCTTATCCAATTACTCGCCAACTCTATGTAATCATCAAAAAAGACCATGGTCGAGATGAACAGGCTGGGACTGCGTATGCTAATTTGCTCTTGAGCGTTGAAGGTCAAAAACTATTAGAACAATCCGGTTTTGCACCGATTCTTGATAGCTTAAGAAATGTTAAGCAATAAACTATCTGTGATGAAGTTTTGTCAGTGAAGTTCTATTGGCTTCCGGTTTCTGATTTCTGAGTTTTTCAACCAAATCTGGACCTACTACAATAGTCACATCAGAGAGAATATCTCCAACTGAAGCAACCTGTACCTCACCTGTACCCAGTACACTGCTAACAGTATTGGCTGAATCAGGATTACCGTGTTCAGCTATAATTTGTGTGTTTTGAGTATTGGTTATTGTATTAATATTTGTAGCGTAAGCATTTCTGAAGCCGTGTTTTCTGAGAAAAGAAACGACAATTTCTCCGTTTCTTGGTACTCCGGTGCCATTTGCTACCGCAATTTTCAATGATGGTTCTGTTAAATCAGAATTTTTGGATAATTCTTGAGTAGTGTTAATATTAAAATAGCGTGACACAATACTAGAAGTTACTTTTGGATCGTGAATCCAGTAGCTGAGCTTGTATTCACTTCTGCGACTGAAGCGCCCAGGAAGCATAACTAAGTGCATGTGTTGGCGATCGCTCACCATAAGAGTATGAGCTATTCCGAGCATCTCGTTGACAGACAAATCAGAATCTACATTGTCTTTGACAACTTCAAGCAGTTGAGGTATCTTACCGAGACTTGCAGGTTGAAGCAGTGTGTGTAAAATTTCTTTAAGTACTTGCTGTTGTCTTTGTACACGACCAATATCCCCTAGGCGGTCATGACGAAAGCGAATATACTCCTGCAAGTGCTGTCCATTAAGTCTTTGCCTTCCTGGGGAAAAGTGAATGTTCAGTTTCTGAGTATGGTCTACATAGTCCATTTTCTCAGGAATAGTAACTTCCACTCCTCCTAATGCATCCACCAAATGAATAAATCCTTCTGTATCAAGCCGGATATAGCGGTCAATACCCACACCGTCTAATAGATCATGCACAGCCTCAGCTGCTTGCTTTGGTCCGCCTCGTACGTTGGCATCATTGATCTTGTCAATACCAACCCCTTTTAAGTGTATCAGTGTATCTCGCGGAATTGATAACACATTGATTTTGTGGGTATCTGGCTCTAATCTTACCAGCAGCATCGTATCACTGTTGCCTGCAAGTGCCTCAGCAGGGGTGAATTTGCCTTGGTGTGGATGTCCTGAATTGTCTATACCAAGGATCAGGATATTTACAGGATCTTTGAGATTTGTGGGGATCAAACCTGTCAATCTTCCACGACTGTGGGGCAAGCGAGAGTATGCTAGATTCTTCAAAGGAGTTAGGGTCATAAGGGCTGCAAAAAGTGATCCTGAAATCACAGACACCAGCGCCATCGTCCCCCAAAAGAATGGCTGTTTGAACAGCTTAGATCTTTCGGTCTTGTTTTTTCGCTTCACTTCTCACCTACACACTGCTATTGTGGGTAAAATTCATATAGTAAAATACTCTTAAGAGTTTTTAACACCCTATTTGCCCTTCTGATTTAGGATAAAACAGAATAATCTGTTTATCAATATTGCAATATTTTTAAAGAAACAACATTTGTGTCTTGTTACAACTCAGATACAATATATAAGTTACAAAAAATGCATCAACCGCAGTTAATTTACTGAAAGTAATTTCATTAAAAAACTAGAAAAATGATCGTTTCTGTTGTAGAAGTAGACGGAAGCTGTTCCAAAATTAGCAAAGTCAATTAGACTTTTGTTAATCTGTGCTATGGCAATCCTTAATGAACTCTTCTGCTGAAGGGATGCTCTGCCAATGTGAGGACGTTAAACTGTCACGTCTTTACAGTATTTTCGCTTACTCTTACACGGACTGCTATAGTTATTTCTGACTTTGTTAAAGGAAGTACAGATTCTCATTATAAGTCATGCTGCCACTTGCGGAAGCTTATTTAAACCGTAGAAACTGATGATGAATTACATTTTTTTCGCTGCTTCATCTTGCTCCAATGATGTAGACATGGGGTTTGTCCAATTAGGATGGTTTAGGGTAGTTATTTTGGGCATTGTCCAAGGGATCACAGAATTACTGCCCATCAGTAGTACTGCCCATTTACGAATAGTACCAGGTTTGTTGGGGTGGAGAGACCCAGGTACAGCTTTCTCAGCAGCGATGCAACTAGCAAGTCTCGCAGCCGTCATTTCTTATTTTTGGAAAGATATCAAGCAATTGACAGGTGGTACAGTAAGAGCGATCGCCGACCGGAACTTCGAATCAAGTACCTTTCGTCTAGTGTTGGGAGTGTTGCTAGGTACACTTCCGCTTGTTGTTGCAGGTCTAGCATTACATAAACCTATCAACGCTTGCAATTCTCCCTTCCGGACTTTAACAGTGATTGGAATAGCTTCTATTGTGATGTCTCTGTTACTAGCTTTGGCAGAAAAACAGGGTCACCATGAGCGAAACTTTAGCGAATTAACCATGCGAGATGCCATCATAGTAGGAATTGCTCAAGCATTTGCCTTGATCCCTGGGGTTTCTCGCTCTGGTTCAACATTAACCGCCGGAATTTTTCTGAAAATGGAGCGAGAAACAGCAGCTAAATTTTCTTTTTTACTAGGTATACCAGCTGTTATATTAGCAGGGGCTAAAGAACTACACGTTCTGTTCAAAGCTGGTCTTGATGTTAACGGCTGGTTGATTCTACTAATAGGCTTAACTTCCGCCAGTATTTCAGCCTTCTTGGCAATTTACGGTCTATTACATTACCTGGAAAAACACAACACCCTCATTTTTGTCTTCTATCGCTTAGCAATGGGGATATTCCTGATATTTGGTGTGATGACTGAATTGTTGCCTAATTAGGGGATGGGGCATGGGGCATGGGGCAATGGGCATTGGAGGAGAAAGAGGCAAACCTTATGCAGTATTGACGGGAGCATCCCAATTTTTAAACGGTAGTGTGAGCATCTTGCTCACGTACCGTAACAAGCGAGCAAGATGCTCGCACTCCCAAGTCGTAAATGCTAAACATTTCATACCAATATAATTTTTTTCCTCTACCCGATGCCCCATACCCCATTACTGCTCCTCCAGATAAGCATCACCGTACTCCTTGCCAGCCAACAGAATACTTTGGTAGCGAAGTTGACCTTTAAACACAACTTGATCTCCTGGTTTGAGATTTGTTTGATGTGTTAAGACCCATATTTTTCCGGTAGAGTCATTGATTTGATAAGCTTGCTGTTGTAAAAGAGGAACTTGCCTTTCCACCTTACCTTGGATGTAGAGTGTAGGGTTATCTTTTGGTTGTTGTTTAAGTTCCTTGATCGGGGTGACATTAACACCTATTGTGTTCATGCCATACTTTCCAAGGTTACCACAGCTTACAATTTGTGCTAAAAGAAAAAATGTCAATCCAAAGCGTAAGAGCATGGTAGTGCTGTACCTGTGTAGAAACGATAGGTGTTGCATGAAAGCTATATCTATGAGCAAATATTGGCATCCGTGCTTGGTTCGTCGCAAATTATGTTTAACTAGTTCCCATTAATACTACGTTTTTCCGTATCATAAACTGGTTGTCTGGTGTTAAAGAGCAAGAGAGCAGGGGAGCAGAGGAACTATTGAACGAAGTACCCAATCCCCAGTACCCAATCCCCAATCCCCAATCCCTATGGAAACACAAATTGCCAAACTCATTGATGGTAAAGCTCTAGCAGAAAAAATACAGCAAGAACTTTCTGCTACTATTACAGAATTACAACCCCAAATAGGGCGTCCACCAGGTTTAGCAGTCCTGATGGTTGGGGATAACCCAGCCTCAGCTGCTTATGTACGGGGTAAAGAGCGAGCCTGTGCAAAAGTGGGTATTGCCTCGTTTGGCAAACATTTTCCTACTGAAACAACTCAAACAGAACTAGAAGAAGTTATTGCCGCACTAAACCAAGATGAACGGGTGGATGGTATTCTTGTACAGCTACCTCTACCCGATCACTTGGATGCTGTAACCCTGTTGCATCAAATAGACCCTGATAAAGACGTTGATGGACTCCATCCAATTAACTTGGGACGATTGGTTAGAGGAGAACCTGGTTTACGCAGCTGCACTCCTTTTGGGGTAATGCGCCTGTTGCAAGAATATGAAATTTCTCTGGAGGGAAAACAAGCTGTCGTCGTAGGTCGTAGTATTTTAGTAGGTAAGCCAATGGCATTAATGTTGTTGGAGGCTAATGCTACTATCACCATTGCTCATAAAAGTTCACACTCTTTAGAGAATATCATCAAAAATGCTGATATTCTCATTACAGCAGTAGGTCGTCCTGGACTTATTACTGCGGAAATGGTAAAACCAGGCGCTGTTGTGGTAGATGTGGGAATAAGTCGCGTCACAGATGCCAACGGCAACAATCGCTTAGTCGGAGACGTCGACTTTGACTCAGTTAAGAGGGTTGCAGAATTTCTCACCCCAGTTCCTGGCGGTGTTGGTCCCATGACTGTGACCATGCTATTGCAAAACACAGTAACTAGCTACAGTCAACGCTCAAAAATTTAGGAATTGTCCTTTGTCAAGTAGTGTTAATTGTTAATTGTTTAGCGGTTAGTTTTTTATTAACCACTAACAGCCAACAACCAACAACTAATCATAAAACGAATGACGCTTTCCTTTAAAATTGTTACTTAGATAACAGAACACTAAGGAAATTAAGGATGGTAGCAGCAGATAATCTTCAAAAAACTCCAGAAGAAGCTAAATTTGACCTATTAGCCTACCTGAAAGAGCGACAAAAGCTTTGCGAGACAGCTTTAGAAGAGGCTATTTCCATACGTTATCCAGAAAAAATTTACGAAGCAATGCGCTACTCGCTATTAGCTGGAGGTAAGCGTCTGCGTCCCATTCTTTGCCTTGCTACCTGCGAGATGACTGGTGGAACAATCGCTATGGCACTACCCACAGCTTGTGCGGTAGAAATGATTCATACAATGTCGTTAATTCATGACGACTTACCAGCAATGGATAACGACGATTACCGCCGTGGTAAGCTAACAAATCACAAAGTCTATGGCGAAGATATTGCGATTTTGGCAGGAGATGGCTTACTCGCGTACGCATTTGAGTTTGTAGCAGATAATACTCAAAATGTCCCGGCAGACCGAGTCTTACAGGTTATTGTCCGTTTAGGACGTGCAACCGGTGCTGCTGGTTTGGTTGGGGGTCAAGTGCTAGATTTAGACTCAGAAGGCAAGACTGATATTGCCCTAGAAACCCTGAATTTTATTCACAATCACAAAACAGCTGCCCTTTTAGAAGCTTGTGTTGTTTGTGGTGGTATTTTGGCAGGAGTTTCCGGTGAAGATTTACAAAGGTTGTCTCGTTATTCTCAAAATATAGGGCTTGCCTTTCAAATCGTGGATGATATTTTAGACATCACCTCCACTCAAGAACAATTGGGCAAAAGTATCGGTAAAGACCAACAAGCTCAAAAGGTAACTTATCCCAGCTTATGGGGGTTAGAAGAATCTCGTCGCCGTGCCCAAGAGCTAATTGACGATGCTTGTGCAGAATTAGACCCATTTGGGGTGAAAGCTTTGCCTCTCAAAGCGATCGCTCAATTCATTACTAGTCGTAACCACTAAATAATGAATGATGGATGATGAATGATAAATATTAAAAAAGAATTCAGAAGTCAGAATTCAGGAGTCAGAATGAATCCGCCAGAATCAAGGTATGGGGAATCTGATATCGATTTATCGACTAGTCGCTTTCAGGTAATTCTGAATTCTGGCTGCTGACTCCTGAATTCTTCTGTTACATAATTTTACAATTCATAATCTATCATTCATGATTCATAAGTATTTTTATCATTCATAATTCATCATTTTTTCACCTAACAAAAAGACCATGCAGGACATAGGCAACATCATAGACAACCGGGTGCTGCTGGTTGCTCTGATAGCTTGTTTGATGGCTCAAGCTTTGAAGCTTGTAGTTCATATCATCAAACATCGTAAACTAGATATAAGTGTTTTATTCACAACTGGAGGTATGCCCAGCGCCCATTCTGCTCTAGTGACCGCTTTAGCAACTGGTGTTGGGCAAAGTATTGGTTGGGCTTCTCCTGAATTTGCAGTAGCGATGGTTTTCGCCATCATAGTCATGTACGATGCTGCTGGAGTTCGCCAAGCTGCTGGTAAGCAAGCTCGTATTCTCAATCAAATGGTTGATGAATTATTTCACGAACACCCAGAGTTTAACCAAGATCGCCTCAAGGAATTGCTCGGACACACTCCTTTTCAAGTGATAGCCGGATCCGCGTTGGGTATAACCATTTCTTGGTTAGCTAGAGCAGCTTATTAAATTGGGGCATGGGGCATAGGGCAATGGGCATAGGTTAAGAGGAAGCAGGCGAGGAAAAGAGCTAACCGCGCAATATTGACTTCTTACCAGCAAGCCCTATTTACCAGTATTAATTTTCTCCTTTGCGCCATGCCCCATGCCCCACTACTGCAAATGCACGACGGAGCGTAGTAGTATTACTTTCTGGCTATCTACCAGTATGGGAAAAAGACCGTGGTTAGTTAGATTCTGTAATGTGTTGTACGCCTCTTTTTGGTTGGTTGTGTAAACTGCTAACAAGTAAGGGTGTTGTGCGTAGGAAACAAAACCGACGTCCCCTCCAACAATTTGCTGAACTTGATTTGCAACTTCTGGGCGATTGTAATAATTCACCAGTACTGCAAAACCTTGTCCTAGTTTTTGGGGTTTGTAGCTTGCTGGTTGACGGCTTGCGGTGTGATTGCTTGCTGGTTGACTGGTTGCTATAGTATCTTTTGGTCGAGTGGTGATAATACCAGTTAAGCCCACAACATTGTTAATATACCTCGCCCAACGATTAGCATCTTCTATCTTGGTAAATCCGCCTATCCGCGTTACTGTATCTTTGAGATACTTACAAGTAAGAATCTTAAGTTCAGGCGGTAAGGCACGACGCAGTTGGCTTTGATTATCTGGTGTGGGACTCACTACTAATAAAAGGTACTCACCAGGACTTGGTGGTTGACAAGCAGAAATTTGTTGTTGAGCTGCAACAGAGTTTATACCACCAATCAAGCCGATAGACGCCAGCACTAAACCATTTGATAAAGTTAGAAATCGTTTGACAGCGGTTTTGTACATAGATTATTTTGTCTCGAAAGTTTTATCAAACAGAATTCAGAAGTCAGGAGACAGGAGTCAGTTGGGAATACTGGTTTAAAACCTCGTCTATAAATGGACGAGACAGGAATTGAAACTTTTCTTGAAACACCATCCCCTTATGGGTGGCGCATTCTGACTCCTGAATTCTGTCTCCTGACTCCTTTTTATTTCGTTATGAGTCCAGAGCTTGTCCCAGGTAAACAATAATATAGACAATGTATTCACAAAGCCACTCTTGTGAGTAGGTTTCCCTCGCTAGTCACCATGAAACCAGGATGGCTGTCATTTGTACTAGCTTGACTTAAAGAGAGTGGCATAGTTCCTGTTATTCTTAAGATTCAGTATTAACTATTGACAGTAGCAAGAGATGCTAAAGCATTAGGGATTGTTTCAGAAGGAGCCTGAAATTCACCTGTGGTTACATATTCTAATCGTAGTTTTAACCAAGTGATAAATTGGGGATTCGTCGAAATAATGGCAACTGCTGGTTGGGGACACTTCTCTTTTACTTGAGCCATTTGGGGTGCTTCCAGGAAAGCTGGTTGCTTAACCAACCAAAAATCAATTTCTTTTTCTTGTTCGTGGTAATGACGAGTACGCTCTCTAAGAACTTCTTCTAACGGTTCCTCTTCCAGTAAAAAGCGCTGGCTTGCCAAAACGTAATAGTATGTTTTCATAGTCTTCTTGTGGTTCGTAGATCTGTCCGTCAATAAGTGTATAGTTTAATGGCAAGAAAGTTGTAAATCCTGGTCGGGAATTGAAATAAAATAATAATAAAGGCACAATGCTCTCCATCGTGCCTTTACCCATTAAAAAAAATTTAAATCACTTGAGCAAAGCACTAAAGGGACAAAGACTAGCTTGCTGTTGTTCGCGATTCCAAAATCGTTTGAGGAAACCCCAAAAACTTGAGCGCTTGTCACCAGTTCCTTGTTTTCCACCTGCTGTCAGCTTTTCTAAAAACAGGGTGTTGTCGAAATAGTGTTCCACAGCAAGAATTTTTAAGTCCTCAGTAACACGCGCAACGCTCATCCCGATAATCTCCACTCTCTCCCCTGTTGGTGTATAGTCTTTATAAGGACCACTAAAAGTTCCCCAATGACGCCATTTAAAGGTAACGTTTGGTGGACCTGAATAAACTTCCAATACCTCCCAAGGAAACCCTTTGGGAAAACACGTGTGGAAAAGCTTTCCTGATGATTCAAAGGTTTCAGCAGAAGCCTTGTAATGTTCTGAATCTGCCATGAATAAATTGTAAGTGCCTTGTGCAGACAAATCTGCTGCTGTGTACTCTGGACCACCATTGGTACTTACGCGAAACTTGTCGTTCACAATAGACAACCACTGTTGCGGGTTGCTTTTAAAGGATACCTCCATCTCAAAGGTTCTTACCAAGTTTTGAACGATCGCCTCTACCGAACCATTAAGGTGGTTATATAGACTCTCCTGTGCTAGATTCTCCTTAGAGCGGCTATAATCTGGACGTTCCCCATAACGCCATTCCACATCAGTACTTTGTTCAATAACTTTGTCTCTATCCTGTACCCAAAGCGGAAGTTTATTAGATTCTGTTGCGCTCATAAAAGCCTCTGCTGAAAATTTTACTTTTGGTATCAACACAGGATTTTCCGCAGATAATTTCCCCTATACAGTTATCAGTTATCAGTAAACAGTTATCAGCCCTCACCATACGCCTTGATAACTGATAACTGTTTACTGTTCACTGTTTACCTATTCCCCCTTGATAGCTTGCTTCATTTCGCGAACTGCTGCGACCATACCAACTAATGCAGCTCGACTGACGATGGTATGACCTATATTCAGTTCTTCCATGCCTGGAAGACAAGCAACAGGGTAGACGTTCCAATAAGTGAGTCCATGACCAGCGTTTACTCGCAATCCGGCTTGAATAGCTTGCTCACACCCAGATGCTAGCGACGCTAATTCTTGCTGGCGACTTTTCTCATTTGTTGCTTCAGCGTAGCGCCCTGTATGTAGCTCAATAAATTTTGCCTGCACCTTGACAGAAGCTTCGATTTGTGCTGTTTCTGCATCGATAAACAGACTAACTGGTATGTCAGCGCTTTGCAATTTATGAACTACCTCCTCTATTCTAGCAATTTGGCCAACGATATCGAGTCCGCCTTCTGTGGTCACTTCTTCTCGTTTTTCTGGTACTAAAGTCACGTAGTCGGGTTTGACATCAAGGGCGATCGCGACCATTTCATCTGTAGCCGCCATTTCTAAATTTAGGTGGGTTCTTACAGTTTGTCTTAACAAGCGCACATCCCGTTCTTGAATATGTCGCCTATCTTCCCGCAAATGCACTGTAATACCGTCTGCACCACCTAATTCTGCGAGTACAGCCGCAGCGACGGGATCTGGTTCCACTGTCCGCCGTGCTTGTCGAATGGTGGCGATGTGGTCTATATTCACTCCTAGTGTAGGCACAACCCTAATGTCTCCCTATCGACGTTTCTCAGGTATTGTATTGTAGCGGAAATCTTGGTTAGACGGTAAGTGTAGAGTATGATGGGGAAGTTTGATAAAATAATGCCAACAAAAAAGAATTCAGAATTCAGGAGTCAGGAGTCAGAATACACCACCCATAAAAGGATGGTGTTTTAAACAAAAAGTTTTAACCCCTGTCTCGGTAACGAGTAGACGAGGTTTTAAACCAATAATCATTCTGACTCCTGAATTCTGAACGCCACGTGCTTCAAGTCGGCGAAGCCGCCCAACGCAGTGGCTCCTCCTGACTACTTTATAAAAAAGATTCGCAGAACTATCAATGGACTGGATTACCCTACTGCGATCGCTACAATCTGATTTTACCAAAAGGTTAACATCTGGTTATCTACTTCATTGTGAAACAGAAGGTCAATATAGTGAGTTAACGGTTATTTCTGGAGAGAGGTTAAAAGCATTAAGAGAATTTTGCTGGCAAATGGCTGAGAAATATAAGCGTACTTCGCCAGTTCGTGATGTGTTTATCAATAATTTGAAAGGAAAACTAGGTGAGGAAGTTGTCAAAGAACGTTTAGCTGATTTAATAACAGAAGTCGATTATGAAAGACGATTCGGTGGAGATGGTAAAATAGATTTTACTCTGACTTACGACTCATCAGTTGGCATTTCCGTTAAATCACGTTATGGCAGTACTGATAAAGTTAGATGGTCAATTAATTCAGAGGAAGTTGAAAAAAACACAGTTGTCGCCTGCATCCTGATTCAAGAAGAGGTAAGTGAGGCACAACCAGAATATCACCTTTTTTTCGCGGGCTTTTTGCCAACGCAAATGATCAAGCTGAGAACTGGTCATATTGCATTTGGGATAGATCAATTGCTGTATGGTGGGGGTTTACGGTGCTACCTAGAACAACTACAATCTCCTGGTGAGGACAATTCTTACAGACAAAAACCTCCAATTTATCAATATAACCTTAGACAAGAACCAATTTATAAGCCACCGAAAAATCAAGTTATAAAACCTGGCTTCTCTCCTCCACAGGAAGATAATTCATATCGTTATCAGAATGCAGATTTAAATCTCCTCTATATAAAACTAGGGGATGAATGCTTTGACAAAGGGCAATACGAGGCTGCAATTACAACGTACAACGAGGCATTGCAAGTTAAACCTAAAGATGCCACTACTTATTACAAACGTGGTGATGCTCGTTATCACATCAGAGATTATGAGGGAGCAATTGCAGATTTTTTGGAGGCGATCGCAATTAATCCTCATTATGGCAAAGCCTATAACAAAAGCGGTAATGCTCGTTATCAGCTAGGAGATTACGAAGGAGCAATTGAAGATTATACCCAAGCAATCAAAATTAATCCTAACGACGCCTTAGCCTATAGAAATCGTGCTGATGCTCGTTTTCATATCAGAGATAACCAAGGAGCAATTGAAGATTACACCCAAGCAATAAAAATTAATCCCTATCTTTTAGAAGATAAACACGAATTGAATCAGGTAATCCCAATTTATCAGAACAACAATGCTGATGACAAAAATGGTAATGTTCTTTCTGAGATTGAACAATACAAACGAGCAATTGAGGTTTTCACCCAGGTTATCGAAATAAGTCCTAATGATGCTGATGCTTACAAAAACCGTGGTAATGCTCGCTCTGATTTAGGAGATTACGAAGGAGCAATTGAAGATTACACCCAGGCAATCAAGATTAATCCTAACAATGCTGATGCTTATTACAATCGTGGTAATGCTCTTTCTGACTTGGAAGATTACCAGAAAGCAATAGAAGATTATACCCAAGCAATCAAGATCAATCCTAACGATGCCGATGCTTATTACGAACGTGGTAATGCTCGTTGTGAGGTAGGAGATAAGCAGGGAGCAATTGAAGATTTTTACAAAGCAACAGAACTATATCGAAAAGATGGTAAGCTAGTAGAACACAAAAATGTAAGAGAAAAAATTTTAGATTTAGAACTAGAAGAATCGTTAGATATTTTAAATTTCTAGTATAGATTCATACCCCAACATTAAAAACCTGTTGTGCAGTTAACGTAAGTTCCGGGAACGTAGGAGATACGATACGATCATCACCTCGAAACTTAGTAACTCGATACTCACCTTCATCCAATGAGCAAACCAAAATAGTAGGTTGTTTCGGATCTCCTATAAATTCTCTTCCACCTAAAGCTGCATAATCGACGATCCAATATTCACGAATACCCATTTCCTCATAATCAGCATATTTTTTGAGATAATCATCACGCCAGTTAGTACTCACAACTTCAACCACTAAAGATATTGATTCAGCCATTTGGATGAATGATTCGTCTTCCCATACAGGCTCATTTACAAGATTGTCGTTGTTTAGTATCAGTATATCTGGGGAGTATCCAGATTCATGAAGAGGTGGTTTGACGATTACAGTTTTTGGGATAAAGTAGGGTAGGTTGAGTCGGTCAAACTCCACAGTCAGCTTCCCTGCTAAAAACCCAACAACTCTCTCATGTTTACCCTTTGGCAAAGGCATTTCTACAATCACTCCATCATACAACTCATAACGCCGTTCCGAATTTTCAGGATACCAAGCTACAAATTCTTCAAAGGTTACTAACTTAGTTTTTGGTAAAGCTTGAGTCATAGTGATTACCTCAACGAATGATGCTATTACCGCTACGCGGGAGCCAAAACAATTTTCGGGTTGAAAACGCTTCCCAAGGCAGTTACCAACTTGGCTCCTATGCTTGTTTAATGATAACTCTTCAACTGGAGGCGATCTGACCCAAACCCTACAATTACCAGTAACTTTTGAATAATTTGTCGACTGATACTGTAACAGCAGGGTGTGGGACAAGCTACATAATGGAGCAATTATTAAGATAGCTCGTCGCTGAATTGTTATTAAAACTTGACATTTCTATCAACAAACCTCTTTTTAAACAGCAGTCAACAGTTTCTAAAACGGTATCTGTACGGTTAATTGTTGTAAATTTGCCCAAAAAACTCATTCCTTTGGCAGAGACAGGACGCAGAGAACTGAACGATAATCTGTAACGAGTCTATCAAAGCATAGATATTTCAAAGCCCGTAACGATGCCAGCTGTATTGTGCTTTCGACTGAAATGATTTTACCCGCGTACCATGGCAAGCGAGTAAGATGATTGCACTGCGTTTTAAAATTCGGAATGTTCCCCTTTTGACTCGGCTATTTTTAAACAGCAAAGTATAAAATTAGTAACATCAACTATCTTTCACCGGAAAAAAGACTTTTGAAAGATTTTTCATGGTGAAAACCAAAACCAAGAAGCTTAACATACTCGGATAAAAACTTATAAAAAGCGAATAAGATACACAGGAAAAAATGCAAACATTAGAAACATACGATTCGATTCTTAAAAGTGGTCAAACAACTACAGAAAAAGCTTTAGAATTGTTTGACGCTCTCGAACCCGTTAATTTAACTTTTATGCTCGGTCGTTGGCGAGGTTCTGGGCTTCATACAAATCATCCTATGGATGGCTATTTAGAACAATTTAATTGGTATGGAAAAGAATTTGTCGATCCCGAACACGTTCACCCATTACTATTCTTTGATAACAAGGGAAAAGTTATCAAAGTTGAACCCAAGTACATGTCAATAACAAACTTAGCTTTGAAGTTTCCCATTCTCAAAAATGATTTTTTCAAACCTTTGGGGATTCTGACTAATTCTTTACTGAAAACAGAGAAAAGCCAAGCCAGGCTGCGGATGGTCGAATATCGCTCAAAAGTTAGCGCCACGATGATTTATGATCATTTTCCCATTAATGATGCTTTTCGGAAAATTGATGACAATACCTTATTAGGAGTTATGGATTTGAAAAACTCCTCTCAACCTTTCTTTTTTATTCTCCGTCGCGATTCCACAAATTAAGTTTTCATTGCGCCGAGGAATCCACCGCCTAGTAAACAAAGACGCTACCAAAACGACGTAGTGAGATTGCGCTATCACCCTCTATATCGTTCCCGTTGTATTGCGAGATTATCACGCTGACGACATTGCTATTGGAATTTTTGGTGCTATAGGTGCACTAACTGGGGTTTTAATTACTGCAGTATATTTAGATTTAAATTTTGCAATATTTAATGGATTAATTATTGGTATTATTAGTTTTCTTCTTGGGGGTGGTGACGCTTGTATTAAACACTTTATCCTACGCCTTATCCTTTACTTTAACGGTTATATTCCCTGGAATTATGCCCGTTTCCTCAACTACTGCACTGAGCGTCTACTAGTTCAACGTATTGGTGGACGCTATCGATTCATTCATAAAATGCTGCAAGACCACTTTGCCCAAATGGACTTTGAGTGACTGTTCCCGGCAACCGAATTCAAAATAATTATTTTTTTGGGAATCGTCCTATTTTTCAAGAGTTCGCGGTTGATCAATACTACCAAGATACGTAGACAAGAAATTTCAAACCCTTTCAGGTGAAGCTGTTATCCTCGCTTATGTAGTTGAGCAACACAGCGACCATCAACCAACTTACGAGTACAAGCGATACCAGCAATTGTGTGGTCAAACAGGGTAGTCTGTTTATGCGGTTGTTTTCTCATGAGAGACGGTATCGGATTCGAGATGACTCTTGGTTTTGCGAAGACAGCGCTACTACGAACGAATTTTAGGAGTTTTACATTTTGTTACAAACAAGCATAATCTGTGGCTATGTCATAATTGCTTGACTTAAATCGATTCTTCGTTGTAAAGTCAATAATCATAGTTAAATTTACGTAAAGTTTAATATAAAAAATCTTAAGTAATTTTTTACAAAAGTTTACTATATCGTCACAGTTAGGCTTTGTTGAATCAATTTATGTTACGTTTACTAGCTCTTAAAAATGAAACAAGTTGTATCAAAAACTTTGACAATTGGCACTTTAAGTTTGTGTTGTATTTTTACTAATAACAACTTTGCTCAAGCGCAAATTTCTGCTGATAACACTGTTCAAACTAACGTCAGTAGAGTTGGAAATGTATTTGAGATTACAGGAGGAACAAAAGCTGGGGGTAACCTCTTTCACAGCTTTGTCGAGTTTTCTGTTCCTACTGGTAATACAGCCTTTTTCAATAACAGTTTAGATATTAGCAATATTATTAGCAGGGTTACTGGCAATTCTATTTCTAGTATTGATGGATTAATTCGAGCGAATGGTGGCGCTAATTTAATCTTGATTAATCCCAATGGTATTAATTTTGGTTCAAATGCGCAATTAAATATTGGTGGCTCTTTTTTAGCAAGTACGGCAAATAGCGTGAAATTTGCTGATGGCGGAGAATTTAGCGCGGTAAATCCGCAAACTTCTCCCCTAATAATTGTGAGTGTTCCGGTAGGCTTGCAATTAGGGAAAAATTCAAGCGCAATTAATGTGCAAGGTACGGGGCATAGTTTAACTGCTGCTGATAACTTACCTATAAATAGAGGCACTAGTTCAACTGGTTTGCGGGTTCAGCCTGGTAAAACCTTGGCTTTAGTTGGAGGTAATATCAACATAGATGGAGGAACTCTCACAGCAGAGAGAGGGCGAATAGAGTTAGGTGGTGTTGCGGAAGGTTTAGTTCGTCTCAATCCCACGCTCAGTGGGTGGGCTTTAGGCTATGACGGAGTGTCTTCTTTCAAGGATATAGAAATGCGATCGCTCTCCAGCGCTGATGCTAGCGGGACTAGTGGTGGTTCTATCCAAGTGCAAGGACAAAACCTGTTAGTGAGTGGTGGTTCACTTTTTTTGATACAAAATCAGGGAACTCAACCAGCAGGAGCTATTAACATTAATACCTCTGATTCTGTGAAATTGAGCGGAACCAATGCAAATGGAACAATTAAGAGCAGCCTAACCAGTGAAACAGTAGGAACGGGTAGAGGAGGAGATATTAATGTCTCAACCAAACGGTTAACTGTAGAGGGAGGAGGAAGCATTGAAGCGAAAACCTTCACTCCTGCAACAGGTGGTAATATCAATGTCAATGCCTCACAGTCAGGACAAATCACAGGCAAAAATAGTCAAATATCAACTGATAATTACGGTGCAGGAATTGGCGGAGACTTGATGATTGGAACGGGCAATTTAATTATTAATAATGGCGGATTCCTCTCTTCTACAACTTTTGGAGCAGGAAAAGGGGGGAATATTACAGTTCGTGCTTCTAACTCTGCGGAATTCACTGGAACTGGGTTTAAAGAATATGAGCAGACTTTTCAGGTAAATGTTTTAAATGGGACAATCACTCCATTTGATCGAGGTACTGGAATTGAAAGTGTCACAGCAGGTTCAGGATCCTCTGGTGATATTACAATTGAAACTCCCTCATTGCTTCTCAATAATGGAGCAGTCGTATTTAGCCCTACCTTTACTACAGGGAAAGGCGGTGACATTAACATTAGCAATTCTAAGTCAGTAGAAGTGATAGGTTCTGCGTTGGAAACGGGAACCGCAGTTGGTAGTACGGGTTCAGCAGGTAATATTAAAATTAACACAGGACAGTTGATTGTTCGGGATGGAGGAGTTGTCATCAATGCGACATTTGCCGATGGTGCTGGAGGAAATGTAGATATAAAAGCGTCTGATTCTGTACAACTGCTGAACTCTCTGGCTGATGCTTTGCTTCTGACCGGCATATATACTAACACTAGCCTTGGCAAAGGAAAAGGCGGTGATGTTAGAATTGACACCAAACAGCTAAATATCCGGGATGCAGTGATTGGCAGCAATACAGGGGCTTTGCTGCCAACAGGTGTTATCCCAATAGGGGGTTCGGGAGGAAATCTATTTATTACAGCCGATTCTATAGACGTGTCTGGCGTCCCCGCTAATACTAGATTTACCAGTGGTATAGGTAGTACAACTTATAGTAATTCCAACGCAGGAAACTTGACAATTTCTACTAAGAACTTCATAGTTCGAGATGGAGCAGATATAGCGACAAATTCTTTGGGTTCTGGAGACGCAGGAACTCTGAGTGTAAATGCTTCCGAGTCTATCCAACTGAGTGGAATAAAAGTCAATGGTCTAACTCTTGGGGGCTTATTTGCTGCCTCAGGAAGAGCAAATTTACCAGATCTTAATGCAACTGGTGCCTCTGGAAATATCAAGCTTGCTACAGATCAGTTAATTGTTCAAAATGGGGCAACTATAGATGTAAGAAGTATAGGCAAAGGAAATGCAGGTAATCTCGAAATTCAAGCTAACTCTGTCAAGCTTGATAATCAAGGGACTCTATCTGCAAGCACTACATCAGGTGAAGGTGGAAACATCAGCATCAAGACGAATACTTTACAAATGCGCCACGGGAGCCAAATATTAGCACAAGCAGGTGGGACTGGCAACGGTGGGAACATTAACATCACTCGCTTTACCCTCCCCAATTCTGTTTTGTTGCTAGAGGGTAGCAAAATTAACGCCAATGCTTTTCAAGGAAGAGGGGGAAATATTCAAATCGATACTAATGGATTATTCGCCTGCTCCGATTGTCAGATTTCTGCTAGTTCCCAATTAGGATTCAGTGGTATAGTACGAATCATCACGCCAGAAATAGAAAAAAATGCTGAAGTCATCAATTTGCCGGAAGAGATTATAAAACCAGAACAAATAGTCGCACAGATTTGTCCAGCAAATAGAGCACAACATGAAAATAAGTTTACTATCACTGGGCGTGGAGGATTGCCACCTCAACCGGATGATCCGCTAAGCAGTGAGACTTTGCTAAGTTTTGAATCTAGTCCCACTCAAGCACAATCTCTTTCTAATTCTGCACTCGCCACAAGTGAAACGAATACACCAAAACTGCCACCTCCAGCGCGAGGTTGGTATGTTAACTCTAAAGGCACTGTTATCCTAACATCTCGAGTACCCAAGCCCATTCCCTATAATTCTCGATTAACTTCAATATCGTGCCGCAGTTGATTAAGGGATTAAGAAGAAAGCAATAGTTATAACGCTAGTAACAAAAGCAACCGCTAAAGCATACTCTATTCGGCGGCTAAAAAGCCCTACGCTTGTAGCGATAGCAATCAGAAGAACCCAAACAAATATTATTATAGTTTGTTCACCTTTTGTATCGATCAAAGGGTCTTCTAAGGCTGCTGCGACTATGTTTGTTAAAACCATACTGAGAACTTCTCGCATTTAATATGTACTTATCCCTCACCCTAAGCCTCTCCCAACAGGGAGAGGAGAAAGAATTTAGCTCCGTTCTCCCTATTGGGAGAAGGGCTGGGGATGAGGAGCATTTTAATATCCGCCTTCCTCTTCGTATTCTGGCTGTTTCTCTTTTACTTTCTTAGGAATATTGACTGGCTTTGGTTGCTCATCATCATCCCAAGCATCGCGCTCTAGATCGTCGTCATAATCGGTGTACTCTTCAGCGTACGGCTTATTGTAAGGCTGGGGTTCGTACTTTGGTTGTTGTTGATACTTGTCTTTACCTGTAGCCTCACTCCAGTTATCTTGTTCTTCGTCTTCTTCATAGTCAGCAGGCTCATACTGTCGCGCTTGCATCACTTGACGACGGGGACGTTCTTCTATGTAGTCTTCATCCCACTCTTCTCGTGCTACGGGTTCTGGTGTGCGAATAGTTCTTGGTTTTGGTTGCTCTAATGGTACCCCGGCGGGCAGCTGATTTGATACTGGAGTAGTACGAGTAGCATAACCGCTACCGTATTCCTCATCATCACGCTCCCAAGGCGCTTTACCAATCCCTAAGCGCTCTAGTAAACCAACTGTCAATTGGTTCGCTCGTTCTTCGGCTCCTTCAAATACTATCAATCTATTTGGACCAGTGCTCACAATTTCTTCTACCCCTAACTCGTAGGTGCTGAGAAATTGGTCGGGAATTTGGGGGAGCCCGAAAGAAGCAATCACGATAGAATGCATCTTACCTGTTTCGGCATTGAATTTGAAGCCCCGTACTTTGCCTAACATTTCACCGGTTTCTGTAATAACCTCCCAGTTTATAAGGTTACTGTAGGTTTCAACATCAACGTCTGAAATCACATCTTCATCATCAACCAGAACCACATCCCCAATCTGGTTAATGCTGTTAAGGTACATGTAGCGAGGCACACCAGAAATAGAAATCAGGCTGTCTCGTAAACTAAGGGCTACTACCTCTCTTTGGTCAATGTCAATCCACACCTGGCTTACGACTCCAAGGCGTTTGCCGTTATCACGGGTGATGACCTGGGTATTTAAAATATCGGAACGTCTAATAATTTGTTCAGAGGTCATTCTATATTGAGTCCTGATCTCTTATCCGGTTAATCTATACACTATTATTAACAAAAACTCAAGCAGATGTATGGTCCGATTTTAACTTCATTCCTAACACCTGAGTGTAAGCACCTCTTGCCTGAGTCACGCCGATTGTGCGTTCGGCTGATTCAATCATCGGGCGTCGCAAACTTACAACTATAAATTGTGCTTGTTTCGCCTGTTGTTTGATCATTTTAGCTAATCGTTCCACATTTGCCCCATCTAAAAACATATCTACCTCGTCAAAGGCATAAAATGGTGATGGACGGTAGCGTTGCAAGGCAAAAATAAAGCTTAAAGCTGTCATAGATTTTTCGCCTCCAGACATAGACGCCAAGCGCTGTACTGGTTTGCCTTTAGGATGTGCAACTAAATTTAACCCACTGTTAAAAGGATCTTCCGGATTGTCTAGCTGTAAATAACCATCACCTTCAGAAAGGGTGGCGAAAATAGATTGAAAGTTTTCATTCACGGCGTCAAATGCCTCTTTAAAAGCGCGTTGTCGCAAAGTGGTGAAATTCTCAATCCTTAACAGCAGTTCGGTACGTTCTGCTTCTAAAGTCGTTAATTTTTCGCTGAGTTGCTCAAGGCGGTTTTGAGTACGCTCATATTGTTCTAAAGCCAGCATATTAACTGGTTCCATTGCTTGTAGGCGTTTTGAGAGCGATCGCAATTCTTTTTGCAGTTCTTCTAAGTCTACCTTCATAGGTACTTCTGGCAAAGGATTAGGCAATTCCGCCGTAACATTTTGTAACTGTGTTTGTAAAGAAACTAGTTCTTCACGGCGTTTTGTTTGAGTCTCTTGCAGTTTTTGTTGTTCCCACTCTAGGTGTTGTTGACGCGACAAATCTGAGCGCAATTCTTGTTCTGTCGCATCCCGTTTTTGCTTTTCTTCTCCCAAAGAAGCTTCCATCTGGCTCGAAGCAAGCCGAGTTTCTGCAATTTGGTTATTTAATGATTCTAGATTGGTGTTAAGTGTGGTTAACTGATTTTGCTGGTTTATTTGTTCCTTCTCGTATTCTTGGACGCGTTGCTCACATTCGGTAATTTTTTCTTCCAATCGTTGCTGTTGATTTTCTAAATCTTTTAATTTTTGCTCGGCATTTCTGAATTCTGTCTCTCTTTGTTGCAATTGTTGCTCTTGAATCTTAATGGTTGCTTGAATTTGTTGCCATTCTTGGGGGGTTTGAGACTGTTCTAACTCTGCTAAAGCTTGTCGCAATTGTTGCAGTTCGTGTTCTTGATCTGGTAATTCCCGATCTAAAACCTCCAAACGGGATTGAACAACGGCTAATCTTTCGGTGTTTTGGGTAAGCTGCGATCGCGTTCCTTCCAACTGCGCCGTTGAACTTTTAATTTCTTTTTGCAATTGTTCCAACTTTAGCTGCTGTTCTCGTCGCGTCTGTCTCAAAAGTGTTAATTCTTGTGACAATAATTTAGTTCTTTGAGAAAGAGAACTAATCGCTTCGTTACAACGGTCTAAAATCCTGTCAATA
The DNA here is from genome assembly GCF_017591665.1 of Aetokthonos hydrillicola CCALA 1050. GTDB lineage: Bacteria > Cyanobacteriota > Cyanobacteriia > Cyanobacteriales > Nostocaceae > Aetokthonos > Aetokthonos hydrillicola. The sequence goes on from NZ_JAAKGC010000002.1 coordinate 187,314, forward strand.
TCCCCTAAGCGACGTTTTAAACTGGCGACTTCTTCCGATTCTGCCGCTTCCACTGCGCCAAACCGCAGCCCTGAACGCTGGGTGATGCTACCACCAGTCATTGCGCCGCTGGTTTCTAACAATTCTCCTTCTAAAGTAACAATACGATATAGCCCTAACTGCTTACGTGCTTGATTAATATTTTCAAACACAACCGTGCTACCAAAAACGTAGGAAAATACATCCCGATAGCGGCGATCGCACTCAATTAAGTTCACAGCATAACCAACAAAACCGCTAGCCAGCCGCAACGTTGCATCTTGGGTAAATTTTGGAACCTGAATTTTATTTAGCGGTAAAAAAGTCGCGCGCCCAGCCCGTTTTTGTTTAAGTAATTCAATCAAAGCTGCGGCGATGCTATCATCTTCCACAACAATATGCCCCAAACGTCCACCAGCAGCAATTTCCAAAGCTAACTGATACCTAGGTTCTACACGTCCTAGCTGAACAACCAAACCACAAATACCAGGCGTTCCTGATTGTAAAATAACCTTACTAGCTTGGGTTCCTTGTACTTCTTGCTGTGCTGCAAGTTGCGCTTCTAGTTTATCCAACGAACGTTGTTTTTCTCGTTGCTCTTGATATAAGCGCTTTTGAGTGTCCTGCTGAATTTGTAATTCTTGCTCTGTAGCCGATAAAGTCTGGGCTAATTTTTCAATCGGTTCAGCAGACGTGTTAAACTCAGTTTCAAGATGAGTATACTCAGCCTGTCTTTGTGCCAATTGAGGTTCTAAAATTTGAATGCTTTGGGTTTGCTGTTGAATTAGCTCGTTTAGCTGGTTATTCCGCTCCCTAATTTGTGCTTGCTCTGTACGTTGAGGTTCAACTGTTTGTAGCAAGTTTTCAATTTGACGGTTGAGAGCAGTTTGTTGCTGTACCCAAGCTTCCGAGGCTGATGCAATTTCCGCAGCAGACAAGCGAGAATTTTCTAAAGCTTGTTGAGCTTGATCTCGTTGCTCCTGAGCCGCCGCGATTAACTGAGTTTGTTCAACTTCTTGTTGTGCTACTTGCTGTAGAGAATGTTGATGTTGTTGAATATCTTGCTTTTGCCCTGCAAGACGCTGTGATGTCTGTTGGCTAGCTGTTTGTACTTCTGTTATTGAACGCTGAACTTGTTTACGTTCTGCTTCTTGAGTAGCAAGAGTTGATTGTACTGCTAAAAGTTTTTCTTCACCTAATGCTTTGACTTGAGCATTGAGTTCTTCTAATTCAGCTGTTTTGCTGTTGATTTGGGTGTTAAGGGTAGTGAGCTCATTTGTCAATTCACCAGTAGTGCGATCGCCACTTTGAATTTGCGCCACTAAATTTTCTTGCTGTTCCTGAAGAGAACGCCATGCTAAAACCGCTTCCCAAGATTGTTTTTGTAGAAATTCAGTCTTGAGTTTTTGGTATTTTTCCGCTTTAGCACGATCTTGCGCCAGGCGATCGCGCTGCGCAGTTAATTCGGTTTCGACAATACGGCAGCTATCTTCTTTCTCCTTAACTTCGTCTAAAGTTCCCTTAGCTTGAGAAATCTTACGATCAAATGCCGCCACCCCAGCCAATTCATCAATGATTTCTCGCCTCTCACGAGAGTTCATTGAAATAATACTAGTCACATCCCCTTGAAGCACGACATTGTATCCTTCAGGATACACTCGCAATCTCTCTAGTTGTTCGTGTAATTCCGTGAGGGTAGAGGAAACACCGTTAATATAATAATTTGACGTGTAAGTTCCTTGCTGGGTGACTCGTAGCTTGCGGGTAACACTCCATTCAGTAGCTTTAGAAACGGATTTTGTAGCAGATGCTTCGTCTGTTTCTGTTTCTGTGTCTTCTGTTCCTTCAGTCAGCTGATCATCTGTGAGCTTATCTGTTATAAAATCTGATAAATCAAACGTTACTGTGACACTAGCTTCAACAGTGGATCGCGATTTGCTCGTCTGAGTATTATTGACTAAGTCAGGTAAGCGATCAGCTCGCATTCCCTTAGAACTGGAGAGCCCAAGGCAAAACAGTAGAGAGTCTAAGATATTTGATTTACCGGAACCATTTGGTCCAGAAATGACCGTAAACCCTGATAGCAGGGGTACTTGAGTTGTCCCCCCGAATGATTTGAAGTTGGTCAATTCTACGCGCTTTATATAAACCATGCGAAAAATAACGTTTCATAATGGGGCATGGGGCATGGGGCATGGGGTATAGGGCATGGGGTATAGGGCATGGGGCATGTGAGTAAAGATTATATTGGTAAATTTGTTTTCGGCAAGGAAGTGAATACTGTATAGTATTTCTTCTTTTTTTATTCCCATTACCCATTGCCTATTGCCTATTGTCCATTGCCCATTGCCCATTGCCCTATGCCCATTGCCCCATGCCCCATGCCCAATTAAGGCAAAGTGAGGATTTCCACACCATCTTCTGTCACAACTACAGTGTGTTCAAATTGGGCAGATAGCTTGCGATCGCGTGTCAAAGCAGTCCATTTATCACTTTGAACCTCAACTTCCCAAGTTCCCTCGTTAATCATTGGCTCGATAGTAAAAACCATACCAGGTCTGAGACGCTTTCCTTTACCACGTGTACCAAAGTGAGGAATTTCTGGTGCAGTGTGAAAAATATTGCTAACACCGTGTCCGACAAAATCGCGCACTACAGAAAAGCCCTCTCCCTCAGCGTACTCTTGAATCGCTGCACCAATGTCTCCAATACGTGCATCGGGTTTGACTTCAGCAATACCTCTCATTAGGCACTCCTGTGTCACCTCAACTAACTTTTTTGCCTTTGGGGATGGTGTACCCACAAAAAAAGTTTTAGATGTATCACCGTGATAGCCATCAACAATAGGCGTTACGTCAATGTTAATTATATCTCCTTCCTTGAGGATTTGCTTCGCGCTCGGAATGCCGTGGCAGATAACCTCATTCACACTAGTACAGATAGACTTTGGGTAGCCTTTATAATTCAAAGGTGCGCTTTTTGCTCCATGAGCCTGAGTCCATCGTTCTGCTTCATCATTTATTTCAAGGGTGCTAATCCCTGGTTTTACCATTGGTTCAAGATGATTTAAAAGTTGGGCTGCTAACTGTCCAGCCTTTCGCATTTTGTCTATTTCTCTGTTGGATAAAATAACAATTGTTTCGGTTTTCATGCAGCTTCATCTAATGTCTCTGATACAATTGTAGTTTCTCCGGTGTTAGCAGAACGCCTTGCCGCATCTGCAACTTTAAGAGTGTACAAGCTTTCTTCTGGGGTGATATATAAGGGAGTGCCATTAATGAGATGGTCTAAAACTAGACTTGTATCTTTGGCAAATAAGCCGCGACGAGTACCAACCTCTATTGGTACCTTCTGTTCACCTTGTACTATAAATCCTTGCTCACCATCAAAAATTAATGCTCCATGTTCGCCATGAACTTCAAACTTTCGTTCTGCCTGCCATAAGGTTTCACCCTTACCATAAATCACTTGTGCTAGCAATCCGCTTTTTAAGTTAAGTTGGGCTGTACAAAGACAAGCTTGGTAATATTCTGCTTCTGTTTGCCAAAATCGGTTATGGCAGTTAACCGTTGAGACTTTACCAAACAAATCTACAAGACGATGCAATCTTGAGAGTGCTCCAACCAAGGGAAACCCAAAAAGCTCATGGTTATAAGTCCATTTACGAGGAGCAGGATGCTGGGGATTGATAGTACTGTAGCGAACATAGAATATTTCACCAACTTCTGGTAAGTGCTGCTTTAATGCTTGATGCATCCCGCCCAATAGTTCAATGTGTTCCACATGGAGAAGTTTGTTGTTTGCTTTTGACAGCGCAATTAGTTCTTCTGCTTCTTGTGGGTCTAAACAAATTGGGTATTCTACAATAACATGTTTGCCCTTAGAAAGTGCCGATGAAGCGATCGCACCATGATCCCGATTAACATTGCAAATCACAACCAGATCGATATCTTCTCGCTCTACCAGATCTTGCCAAGAACTGATCGCTTCAATCTGGTAGTTGTTTGCAAAGATTTGTGTCTTTTCTTGTGTATTGCCCACAACCGCTACTAGATGCGAGCGTTCATCTTGAAGCAAGAATTCAGTTCTTAGCTTTGCTACGTAGCCAGTTCCAGCTAAACCCACTCTTACCGGACATCTTACATCAGCAATTTTACTATACATTATAGTTACTTACCTTTATATTTTTTTATAAATATAAATTTATTTAATAACCTAGCTACGGGTAATTTCTATTTATATAAGTAATACTTATCAGTAATGAGCAACTAAATTTCATTACTAATCGTGGTCAATTTTCAGTTACATCTTTTAATTTTTCTCGTAGTATCAGAAGTGAAGTAAATTTGAGCAACCGGCTCACCATATTTTATGAGCCCTAGCGTTTGCTTCAGGATAACTTATACTGCCGTTAGCAAAAGAGAGGATTACTGAATGGCAACTTTTAAAGTGAGACTCAAAAACGAATCTGAAGGTTTAGACCAGACGATTGATGTGGACGATGATACTTATATTCTAGACGCTGCCGAAGAAGCTGGACTAGATTTGCCCTACTCTTGTCGCGCTGGTGCTTGTTCTACCTGTGCTGGTAAAATTGTAGCGGGTACTGTGGATCAATCTGATCAGTCATTCTTAGATGACGACCAAATTGAAGCTGGGTATGTATTGACCTGCGTCGCCTATCCAGTCTCTGACTGTACTATCGAAACCCACAAAGAAGAAGAACTTTACTAAAAGTAGGTATCTCAAACACTTAATCTTGTGCAAGAGCAAAAAAATAAGCAGCACACATAAAGAAATTTTTTTCTCTGCTGTGTCTGCTTGTTAAGTCTACTTTGGCAAATAGTCTATCTATATCAGTCATCACCAAACGGGAACACACAAAAGTGTGTGTTCCTGTTCTATTGGCATGACATACTACTAGTGTGGCATATACTTTATGAGTCGTGGGGATAGGGCATGGGGCATTGGGCACGGGGCATTGGGCATTGCGGACTGGTAAATATATCATTGTTAATGATAGAAACCTCGAAGACTAACAATATTGTCATTTCGCCCTCTATCTCCCTGCTCCCCATGCCCTATGCCCTATGCCCTATGCCCCATGCCCCATGCCCCATGCATGCCCCATGCATGCCCCATACCCTATCCCTTAACCTTATTGCTGAGCAATTGTATCTGAGTGCCAGGATAATAGAATTGAAGAATTTTTGGACTAGACCAACCAAGCTTGGCTAAATTTTGAGCACCTGTTTGACTCAAACCAACTCCATGTCCTAAACCACCACCGATAAAGGCGTATCCCCAAAGTTTTGATTCTCCTTTATTTAAGGGTTCTAGGTAAAACAGTGTACTTATGGGAGCAGCAAACGCACTACGTACCTCATCTTTGTGGAGCGTAACCGTGCCAATGTCTGTTTTGACGTTAAGTTTGAGAATCCGTCCGCTTTTGCTTCGCTCTACTACGTCCATTTGTTCAATCGTTTTTAACTTTGCATAAGGGCTGTTTTTCACCTTAAGAAATTTCTGCAATCCTTTAGTGATATCTTCTAGACTGCTTTCCTTGCGCCAGCGGAATAGATGGAGCGCTTCGCTATTGTTACCACTCTCATTAAACCCTTGCCGTAGACTGATAAATTGCTCGAAGTTATTTTCATCTGCTAAACTCTTCCCAGACAAGTTCCAAATACTACTTGGAGTATCAATGATAGGTTGTAGGTAAGGACGGTCTTTACCATTCCAAACATCACTAAAGGAAGCAGTAACACCACCAGTGGTAGAAGAATAGAGTGCGTCAACTAGTTCGTTTTGATACGTTAGTACCTTACCCTGTGTTGTTGCGATCGCTCTATCTGTATTACTAGATGCTCCGTTTAACCCATAGTAAACTTGGCAATGAGGATCGGCGCATAACTGGTAGTTATCTACAGCAAATCTACGCAAATTACGCAAGACATACGTTCTGGCAATTATTGCTTGTGCTTCTAATGCTGGTAGTGGTGCTGAAGTGCCAATTTCATTGGGTACAACTCCTCGCAAATAAGTTTCTAGAGGAACTTCATTTACCAAAGTATATGTACCATAAGCATTTGGCTGTAATTTCATGCTACCAGGGTAAAGACGCGCAAGCTCTTGTTTTTGAGTGGTATTCACCCGGATTAAATTTTTGCCACTGCTAATTTCTAAATGATTGCGACTGTAGCGGTTCCCGTTCACTACCCAAGTGACTCTTGGTACTTGTCCCAACATTTTAGTATCAAGGTAGGCTGTGTTGTTTCCCTTAGCTTGCACACTTTGCAATAGCCAACGTCTTAATAAAGGGGTGTTGTAAACTTCCCGTTTTGCCCAAACTTGCCAACGATCTGGCTGTGCTATTTCTACGTCAATTCCTTGCTCTCTCCAATTTTCAGCACTGTCTTCAGCCGTTTCAAAGGTACGGTAAATTCCTAAAACCACCCTCTCTTCAAGGACTGGTTGTGGTAAAGCTTGCATGACTGTTTCTAGTTTAACTGGGCTGGCAGTTACTAGTGTTTCCTCTCGATTTCCAGCTTTGAATTTCAATTTTAGGCGATCGCCTACCGTTGGTTCGAGTTGTATCTGTGCTTTTGGCTTTTCTCCAAATCGCTGCACAATCCCAATTTTCAGATTCACATCTTTTGTTTGACTCGCCGGATCTGATGCACCAGTCAACCCTAATAAACAAAATGTTGTCAGCAAGGTGTACGCAAAACGCCCTAATGAGATTTTCATAAAAATTATGAGGAGTGCTTTTTGGAGTTTAGCGACTATCCTCAACGACGACTACGGGATTGTAAATGTTTCTGCTGTTTTGTTACTCTCATCCCAGCTTATTGCATAATAAACTCATAACGACTATGATTTAGACAGAGGGTTACAAAGTACAACAAACATATGAATAAGGTTAAAGAAATTCCATTAAATGCAATTAAGCGTCCTTTACCCCGTCAGAACGATCCCCAAAAGGTACAAGCCTTAATGGAGTCAATCGCTGAGATTGGACAACAAGAACCAATAGATGTCTTGGAAGTAGATGGACAATATTACGGTTTTTCTGGATGTCACCGCTATGAAGCTTGTCAACGCTTAGGCAAAGAAACAATCCTAGCCAGAGTCCGCAAAGCACCTAAGAGTGTTTTGAAGATGCATATAGCGTGAGAGGGGCATAGGGCATAGGGCATGGGGCACGGGAAATTAGAACTATTAGACCACACTCGTAGGGGCGCAAGGCATTGCGCCCTTACAAGCCATGTGGTTTATTTGGGTGAAAATTACTGTAGTTCACCAATTGCCTATTGCCCTTTACCCATGGTGTAAGCAACATGCTATTAACCTAAAATCTCCAATAACTGCGCCTCAGTTAACTGAGTAATACCCAACTCTTGCGCCTTTGCTAATTTAGAACCTGCATCTTCTCCAACTACTAAATAATCTGTTTTTTTACTAACAGAATCTGTAACCTTTCCACCTGATGATTGAATTAGAGCTTTTGCCTCGTCTCTTTTCAAGGTGGGTAACGTACCAGTAACCACAAAAGTTTTACCCGCTAACTTTTGATTAGTGTTGGCTAGTGTAGGTGCTTCGTCTTTTGCAGAAAATTGTAAACCAGCCTCTTGCAAGCGAGAAATCAAAGTTTTATTAGCATCAATACGGAACCATTGGTAGACAGACTGGGCTATCTCCGCCCCTATACCGTAAACCGATTCAATATTTGCCAAAGATGCTTCTGCTAGCTGTAGCACAGTGGGAAACTTTTGAGTTAACGATTGAGCATTGACGCTACCAACATGACGAATACCTAAACCATACAATACACGTGACCAAGGTTGATTTTTTGATTGGGCGATCGCCTCCAGTAATTTTTGGGCTGATTTTTTACCTAGTCGTTCTAATCCACATAATTTATCTTCTGTCAAGTGATATAAATCAGCAACGGAATGCACGACTTCTCTATCGACAAGTTGGTGTACTAGCTTTTCTCCCACTCCTCTAATATCCAAAGCATCACGACTCACCCAATGTTCAATAGCCCCTTTTAGGATAGCTGGACAGGAAGTATTAACACAGCGAGTTACCGCTTCACCCATCTGGCGCACTACCGGCTGCCCACAAACAGGACAATGTGTAGGCATAACAAAAGGTTTAGCGTCAGCAGGACGAAGTTCTTTGAGGACGCGCACTACTTCCGGTATAATTTCACCAGCTTTATGAACAATGACTGTATCACCAATTCGGATATCTAATTGAGCGATGCGATCGCTATTGTGTAGTGTGGCACGGGAAACAGTTGTCCCAGCAAGTAAGATTGGACGCATTTGTGCTAAAGGAGTGAGAGCCCCGGTTCTGCCGACATTTACGGCAATATTTTCAACACGGGTAGGCGCTTGTTCGGCTGCATACTTAAGCGCGATCGCCCAACGAGGAAACTTCTGAGTAAATCCCAATTGTTCTTGCACCTTAAAAGAATTGAGCTTTACAACCACCCCATCAGTCATGTACGGCAAATTCAGCCGTTTTGTATCCCAGTGTTCATAATATTCTGCAACCTCGTCCAAAGAACGACATAACTTGTGATTAGGATTGACGCGGAACCCCATTTTTTGCAACAATTCCAACGCTTCCCATTGAGTATTAGCAAAACTCGTATCATCTCTACCAGGAATATGCAGTGTGTAAGCAAAGAAATCTAACCGACGTCTTGCCACAATCCGAGAGTCTAATTGTCGTAGTGTACCGGCTGCGGCATTTCGAGGATTAGCAAATAACCCTTCACCTGCTTTTTGCCGTTCTTGATTAATTTGTGTAAACACTTCCAAAGGCAAAAATGCTTCACCACGAACCTCTATTCGCTCTGGTAGAGGCATTCCATGCAAAGTTTCTATAGCTTCTAAATTTAAACGTAAAGGAATTGAGCGAATTGTGCGTACATTCTGAGTGATATCTTCACCCATAACGCCATCACCCCTAGTGGCACCTCGTTTGAGAATGCCATTTTCATACGTTAAGGCTAAAGCAGAACCATCAATCTTCAGTTCAGAAACGTACTCTACAGCCCCCGTCTCTAAATTTCGACGCCAACGCTGCTCCCATGCCTTTAATTCGCCAATATTAAATGCATTTTCTAAACTATACAGTGAAATGTTATGACGCACTGAAGTAAACTGCGTTGCAGGTTTTTCACCCACTCGCTGAGTAGGGCTATCTGGCGTCACAAACTCAGGGTACTGAATTTCTAACTGTTGCAGTTCTCGATACAACTGATCATAAACAGCATCCTCCATAATAGGCGAATCGAGGACATAGTAAGCATAGCTTGCCTTTTGTAGTACTTGCCGCAGCTCCTGAATACGCTCTTTAACTTCCGGGTTCATTAATTCCACCATATACTTCTCCATCCAATAACAGATCTAGGTTAATAATTTTTTGGGCATAGGGCATGGGGCAATGGGCATAGGGGAGTCAATCAATTGATCGGCTTCTTGTCGCCAATTTAGTTGTTGGGGATTATGTGCTGGCGGATGAGGAATATCATCACCGATCAAAACCAGTGATTTAGTAGATGTATTTGACCAAGATAGAGATTGTGCCTCATGTAAGACTAATTCATAACATTCTGGGGCATGTCCTCCACCAGTTGGCTCTACATTCTGTACAAAATTGCAAATAGATTCAACATCTCTAGATAAGTCGAAATGTTTAGTGACATATGTTGAGTGTTGATCACAATAATCCCCATGAGCAATAATTCCAATGCTTATATTTGGGATTTCATTCATTAGCCGATTAACAGTTTCCTTGATTTTACGGCGTACCTGGGTCAAGCAAGGATACATACTTCCAGTTGTATCAAAGCTAAAAATAATTTCAATATTGTCACCAGACATAATTCTTTGTTTAATGATTTTTAAAAAGGTAATACAAATTTGAAAAAAGAATGCAACACATGGAACAGACCCCTGGCTAACTCTCCCCTTGCTAAGGGTAGGGCGGGTGGGGTATCTGTCGCAAACATTTTTTGAATTGGTATAATTTTATTTTAAGCAATAAAATCATTTATAGCAACTTTTTCCCAATTTTATTTAAAATAAATTGTTGAAAAATTGGGGAAAACACTCTATGCTTCCTCGTATATTTATGGATATATTTTGGATTTATTTTTGAGCTAATAATTCGTATTTTTCATCTTAAAATATTTGAATATTCAAGGAAATATCAGTTATCCAACAGTATTTATTGGAATTTGAATTACAAATTCTGTACCTTGTCCTAGAGATGAAAGACACTGCAAATTTCCACCATGATTTTGCGTAATAATTTGGTAGCTAATAGACAGCCCTAATCCAGTTCCTTTACTGTCTGACTTATTTGTAAAAAAAGGTTCAAATATGTGACTTTGTTGTGATTCTGGTATTCCTATTCCATTATCTCGAATCCGAATTGTTACTTTCTCGTTGTCTACTGTAGTAGATATGGTAATTTGTAAACTTTTTATGTGTTCTTTATTCTCTATAAATGATTCTTCCAAACCATCAATAGCGTTTCCAAGCAAATTCATAAACACTTGATTGAGTTGTCCAGGGTAGCATTTAACTAAGGGTAAATTCCCATAGTCTTTGACTACTTTAATAGCCGGGCGCTGACGTTGAGCATTAAGGCGATGCTGCAAAATCATTAAGGTCGTTTCTAATCCATGATGAATGTCAATAGCTTTTTTGTTATCTCCATCTGCCCGCGAAAATTTTCGTAAAGACTGCATGATTCCTTGAATACGATCAGTGCCAATTTTCATTGAGGAAATCAGTTTTGGCAAATCTTGTAATACATGTTCTAGATCAATTGTCTCAATTTCTTTGTTAATGTCATCCCCTGGCTCAGGAAATTGTTTTTGATACAGTTTTACCAAATTACTCAGATCTTGAATATACCGATGAGCATAATGCAAATTACTAGAAATAAAACCAAGGGGATTGTTAACTTCGTGGGCAACTCCAGTAACAAGCTGCCCTAACGAAGATATTTTTTCACTTTGTATTAATTGTAATTGAGTTTTTTTTAGTTCTTCAAGAGCTTGGTATAATTCGGCAGTTCGTTCTTGTACTCGTTGTTCTAGTTGTTGTTTTTGTTGATCTAACTCTAGATTTAAGCGTCGCATTTTTATATGTACTTGAATCCTAGCTAATATCTCCTCTTGTTGGAATGGCTTTGTAATGTAATCTACTGCTCCTAGACGAAGTCCTTTAACTTTTTGTCCTTGGTCTGTAAGAGCAGTCATGAAAATAATAGGAATATCTTGTGTTGCTGGATCAGATTTTAATATTTCGCAAACCTCAAATCCATCGATTCGAGGCATAATAACATCTAATAATATTAAATCAACTTTTTCGTTTTTAACTCGTTCAATTCCCTGAGTACTATCTTTTTCCAGTAAAACTTGATAATTAGAGGTTTCTAGTATAAAAAATAAAAAATCTAGGTTAAATTGATTGTCATCTATAACTAAAATCGTCTCTTTTCCCTCTAAATAGTTATTTTGATATAATTCTTTTTGCGAAGAATTATTTTGTTCCATACAAAAACCCCTCTCATTATTAATTAATGCTGATATACTAATCGTATTCGAACCATAAATTGGGTGAGCTTTGAGTAAGCTCATTTATTTCTCTATTTAGGACATCATAAATACATAAACAGATTGACTACTTACTTAGGATTCCCACTTTCAGAGAAAAATTATAAGAAAAAATACAGAAAACTTATCGCTAAGCAAGTGTACTCCTCTCCGTTCTCGCTACTGTCTTAGAAGTTCCTCGCTCGCGAGCCTGCCCGACACACAGCTATGCCCGCAGAGCTCTACCGGAAAGCAAGCTACGGGCAGCGTTGTCGCAGGGCTTAGGGTACACCGTACCCTAAGCCCCTAGAAATCGATCTATATATATACTCAGTTAGTAGCCGTTGTAGTAATACCCATTGTTGTGGTATCTGGGACGGTAATACTGGTGATGGTTATACCCGTTGTTGTGATAATACGTGGGACGATAATACCCACTATTGTAGTACCGACGGTGGTAGTATCCTGGATAGTAGTACTCACGATTGTAAGACCGTCGGTAATCAATGTAGTCAGGGTAGTAATTGCTTTGACGGTGATACCTCCTGTAACTGTGATTGCACCGACTACGACGGGAATAATATTCATGAGCTATTTTGTAGGGGTATTCGTAGTTTATTTGTTTAACTTCCCCTATATCAGCTTTTTGATTTGTGTCAATTAATGAATCTTCTTTGAGCGAAAACGTTGAGGAATTAACTATATTGTGACTTGCCAGCGTCTGTTGGCTTAATTCTGGGACTTCCTCTGACTTTGGCAAATTAATCTCATGTTTGATGGATGCTTCTACTATATCAAAGCCCAAGAAACTCGGCAATATTAAAAGACTAATCAACAATTTCCAAAACATTGTTTCACACTCCTAATTTCTTTTCCTCTAAGCAATAAATTAGATGTCTCTTGCGAGACGTCGGATAAAATAGGAATTACGCAGTGAAACCAATAAATAGGCTGATGTTAGATCAGGGGAAGGTACAGCCCTACAAAAGGGATATCATGAAGCGCCGCTTGAAGAGAGTTCCTGGTAATCACTTCCTCGCTGACAACCCAAGAAAAATAAAAAGCGGTGGATTTGGGTTGTTCGACTCCACCGACTTTGATGTTATGAAAGATAATTAATGTTACCAAGAGTCTGCTGTTCTTCCTCTGTAAGGCTCACCCGTAAAGGGTTGAACACCAATATTCGGATAAGCATCATCATTAGGACCAAAAATCCGCATCACCGCTTCAGAAATATACTGGGTCATCCTGGCAAGCATTCTGCTGATAGCCATAATCTCAAACTCCAATTTCTGGTTTTTTGTAGTCGTGTATCTACTCTAGTCTTGCCATCGCCAATATATTCAGGTTTGAAATATATTTACATTGTCTGCAATAATCGTTGATACATATTTGCAATACTTTGACTTGGAATAAAGCCAAACTTTCTTTTTTAATGCTGATTGTAATGGGGCATGGGGCATGGGGCATGGGGAAATGTACTTCGTTTGCTCTCCTAGTCTCTTTTATTTACTAGATATTATGCATAATAACCATTTAAAAATATTAAGTATTAGATAAATATAGTATTAAGCTATCTGTAAATAGACTGCTTGAACTGATTTTCTCTGGCAATCTAGCTAGCCTGGAGGATTGGGGAAAACCCTTGTAGAGTAAACACTGTAGAAATAGGGGTTGTAGCGAGTCTATAAAATCAGCTATTCTTCATACAATCTATACGATCGCTATATCATCTGGCTGTTGACATTAATTATGGTGATAAGTACCATAAAGAAATAAATATTTCTGTAGGGCGCTCTGCGATGACAACTTTCCCTAGCCTAGACTTTAGATATACGAACAATCAGCACCCAGCAAGCTTTAAGAATGAGGAACTGACGTTGTCTGCTGTTGATTACAGCTTGCTAACTGATCTTTATGAGCTAACCATGGCGGCTTGTTACGTGGGTGAAGGAGTCGAAACAAAACAAGCAAGCTTTGAGTTGTTCGCAAGGCATTTGCCAGAAGGTTTTGGCTACTTGATTGCTATGGGGTTGGCGCAAGCGTTAGAATACTTAGAAAGATTCCGTTTTAGTCAAGCCCAAATAGAGGCTTTACAAGCAACGGGTATTTTTGCGCAGGCGACCGATCGATTTTGGTCGGTGCTAGCTGAGGGAAGTTTTACAGGTGATGTTTGGGCTGTACCAGAAGGGACAGCAATATTTGCTTCTGAACCTTTATTGCGGGTGGAAGCACCGTTTTGGCAAGCTCAGTTAGTAGAGACGTATCTGCTGAATACTCTCAATTACCAGACTTTGATTGCGACGCGGGCTGCTCGTCTTCGTGATGTAGCAGGTTCACAAGCAACTGTACTCGAATTTGGAACAAGACGAGCATTTAGTCCTCAAGCTTCTTTGTGGGCAGCTAGAGCAGCTTTGGCAGGAGGTTTAGATGCTACATCAAATGTGTTGGCTGCGCTACAACTCGGGGAAAAACCTAGTGGTACAATGGCTCACGCTTTGGTGATGGCTTGGGCAGCGATGGAGGGAAGTGAAGACAAAGCTTTTACAGCTTTTCATCGCTATTTTCCCAATGCATCATTGTTGATTGATACTTACGATACCGTCGCCGCTGCTAAGCGGTTGGCTGAAAAAGTAAATTCCGGGGAAATAGAATTAGCTGGGGTAAGAATAGACTCTGGTGATTTGGTTTCTTTGTCAAAACAAGTGCGATCGCTTCTTCCTGGTGTGTCAATTTTCGCTAGTGGCGATCTTGATGAGTGGGAAATTGCAAGGTTAAAAGCCGCCGGTGCTGAAATTGATGGTTATGCTTGCGGAACGAAACTCGTTACAGGTTCGCCTGTTAACGGAGTCTATAAACTTGTGGAGATTGATGGCGTTCCAGTGATGAAACAATCAACTGGGAAAGTGACTTATCCAGGAGGCAAGCAAATTTTCCGCTCTTTTGAAGGAGGTATGTTAAAGAAAGACAGATTGGGATTAGCAACAGAGAGTTTTATTGGGGAACAACCTTTATTGCAACTGTTCATGAAAGAAGGTAAACGAGTAAAGCCACCAGAGACTTTAGCACAAATTCGCGAACGTACTACTGCAACAGTAGCAAGTTTGCCTTCTCAAGTAAGACAACTGAATAATCCTGTGTCCGTAAAAGTTGAAATTTCAGATGAGTTGAAGGAATTGACTCAAAAGACACAACAAAGAAACGAACTCCACGCTGAAGAACAAAAACAACCTACTACTAACAACTAGGCTATTATGAGAGTTGCTTTGTTTGGTACAAGCGCTGATCCGCCAACTGCAGGACATCAGGCTGTTATTAATTGGTTATCTGAATGTTACGATAGGGTCGCTGTTTGGGCTGCGGATAATCCATTTAAATCCCATCAAACACCTTTAGAACATCGGGTGGCAATGCTACAATTATTGATTGCGAATAAAAATCCATCATGGCAGAATGTTCGGTTAGAGCAAGACTTGAGTAGTTTACGAACACTGGAGACGGTGGAGAAGGCGAAATTACGTTGGGGTAACGACGCTGAGTTAACGTTGGTAATCGGTTCAGATTTGCTAACTCAGTTACCGCGTTGGTATCGTTTTGAAGATTTATTACAACAAGTACAATTACTCGTGATACCGCGACCAGGATATGCAATAGATGAGTTGAGTTTAGAAAAAGTACGCATGTTAGGAGCAAAGATTGAGATCGCCAACTTCACAGGGCCAGAAGTATCTTCTACAGAGTATCGTAACAATGGCGATCGCAAAGCCCTAGCGCCTCCTGTTTTTGCGTATATTCACAGGCAGCACTTGTATAAATAACATGTACAAGCAACTTTCATCAAGACTAAGCAGCATAGTAAAAGTAAGCAAGGCTTTGAACAAAAAGTTCTATGGTAGGACGTAACCAAAGAAAGATTACAGATCTTCTAAATCAACAACCTTTAGCTGATTTTAAGGTCGGTGTTGATAATGTAATTTTTTCTGTGGATACTACTCAAAATCGGCTGCTAGTTCTATTAGTTATGCGACAGCAGGAGCCATTTTTAAATTATTGGAGTCTTCCTGGTACTTTGGTACGTCAAGGCGAATCCTTAGAAGATGCCGCGTATCGTATCTTAGCTGAGAAAATTCGCGTTAAGAATCTCTATCTGGAGCAATTGTATACTTTTGGTGGCCCAGTACGCGATCCACGGGAAGCATCTGATAGTTATGGTGTGCGCTATTTGTCAGTGAGTTACTTTGCCCTCGTACGTTTCGAGGAAGCGGAATTGATTGCTGATAAAGTTGCTGGAATAGCTTGGTATCCAGTAAAGCGAGTTCCACAACTAGCTTTTGACCATAATGAAATTCTTGCCTATGGACATAGCCGGTTAAGAAATAAGTTGGAGTATAGTCCAGTTGCTTTCGACGTGTTACCAGAAACGTTTACTTTAAACGATCTATATCAACTGTATACAACGGTTTTAGGAGAAAACTTCTCTGATTATTCTAATTTTCGGGCACGTCTGTTGAAATTGGGTTTTTTGTCTGATACTGGTATTAAGGTATCACGGGGTGCTGGTCGTCCAGCAAGTTTATATAAATTTGATGCGGAGGCTTTTGCACCTTTTAAAGATAAGCCTTTGGTATTTATTTAAGGGGATAGGAAACAAGGGTGCTATGTTCGTAGTTGCGTTTTAGCGCAACTACGAACCAGAGATGAATTATTTATACTGAGTAATTAGTAAAAATCAAATTAATTAAGTCTATAAAATTTAAAATTAGAAACTGAAAATGAAGATTGCGATCGCTCAACTAAATCCTACCATAGGTGATTTACCTAAAAACGCTAAACACATTCTAGATGCCGCACATCAGGCAGTAGCAAAAGGTGCCCGTTTGTTATTAACACCAGAACTTTCTTTGTGTGGTTATCCACCACGGGATTTATTACTAAATCCTGGGTTTGTTAAATCTATGGACATTGTACTGCGGCAATTGGCAAGCGATTTGCCACCAAATATAGCTGTTTTAGTAGGAACAGTTGAGGAGAATTTAAAAGTACATGTTAATGGTGGTAAGCCATTATTTAATAGCATTGCCTTATTAGAAAAAGGTAGTGTTCAGCGATTTTTTCATAAACGGCTTTTGCCTACCTACGATGTATTTGATGAAAATCGCTATTTTGAACCTGGGTTTCAAGCAAATTATTTCACTCTAGATAATCTCAATATTGGTGTTACCGTTTGTGAAGATTTGTGGAACGATGAAGAATTTTGGGGTAAACGTAGTTACGCTAGCAATCCGATTGCTGACTTAGCAATTCTCGGTGTAGATGTAACTGTGAATTTGTCAGCCTCTCCTTACACTTTTGGTAAGCAACGCTTTCGAGAAAAAATGCTAAAGCATGGCGCGATAAGGTTTCACCAACCAATTATCTATGCAAACCAAGTAGGAGGAAACGACGACTTAATTTTTGATGGTAGTAGTTTTGCCTTAAATCGTCAGGGTGAGATTGTTTGTCGCCTTCACGCTTTTGAGACAGATCTGCAAATAGTGGAGTTTAATGAAGCCAAGCAGGATGTGCAAATGGGTTATCTTGCGCCAGGATATGAGTCAGAAGATGAGGAAATTTGGCACGCTTTGGTTTTGGGGTTACGAGACTATACTCGTAAGTGTGGATTTTCTAAAGTGGTGCTGGGTTTAAGTGGTGGTGTGGATTCTTCTTTGGTTGCGGCGATCGCCACTGCAGCGCTAGGCAAAGAAAATGTTCTCGGTGTTCTTATGCCTTCTCCCCATAGTTCTGCTCATTCTATCAGCGATGCTTTAGCATTGGCGAAAAATCTTGGGATAAAAACAACCACAATTCCGATAGGGGAGTTGATGCAAGACTATGACAAAACTTTAGGCGAGTTGTTTGCTGGAACAGAGTTTGGACTAACAGAGGAGAATCTTCAATCCCGAATTAGGGGAAATTTATTGATGGCAATTTCTAACAAATTTGGCTATCTCCTTGTGTCTACTGGTAACAAGTCAGAAATGGCTGTTGGTTACTGCACTCTCTACGGTGATATGAATGGCGGATTAGCAGTTATTGCTGATGTTCCTAAAACCCGCGTTTATTCTATATGTCATTGGTTAAATAATCATTCGCAAGCCGTCCCCACTGAAATTATCCCAGAAAACGTTATTACCAAAGCACCCAGTGCTGAACTCAGACCAGGTCAAGTTGATCAAGATTCCCTACCACCTTACGATATTTTAGACGATATTTTGCAACGCCTAATTAATGATTACCAATCAGCAACACAAATCATTGCTGCTGGTCATGATCAAGCAGTTGTAGACCGAGTTATTAAAATGGTAGCGCGTGCAGAATTTAAGCGGCGACAAGCACCTCCGGGATTAAAAATCACGGATCGCGCCTTTGGTACCGGTTGGCGAATGCCTATTGCAAGTAACTGGGTTGCTGTTAACAGCACCTACCAGCAAAAAAACTTCCCAACGGCTAGCTTAGTGAGTAGAGATGGGCGGTACTGACAAATGCTTTTGCCTTTACGCACTTAATTTGTATATAAAACGTGGGCAAGATGCCCGCACTACAATGATTTTATCTTTTCGTGTGTTTAACTGTGATGGTGCTTTGATAACTGCTGTACAAATGCCTTATGCTCTGGCGTGGTTAATCCTTGTTGCAGCACCGCTAACACTTGCACCATATCGCCCACTAGCAAGGCATTAACAGCTAGCCATAGTCCCGGAAATTGCGGGCTGCGAATAATACCGTCGGTGTCAGGAAGCAAAACCACGTAATCATCATCTTGCAACACAAACCAATCCAGCCTGTTCTCAAACATTTGCCAGACGATGTATTCTTGTACTCCGTTGCGTAGATAAACTTTTTTCTTATCACCCAAGTCGTAAGATGCGCTGCTAGCGGCGACTTCTGCTATTAGTTCTGGTGCGCCTTCAATGTAGTCATCCTCAGAAATCTTAACCTGTCCGCCAACAGTCGGATCGAGAAACAGTGTAATATCTGGCTGGGGTTCGTTGTTTCGATCCAAGCGTACAGTGGTGTTGTCTGCCAGAACAATCCCTGGAGTTGCAACCTGATAATTAAACAACCAGCCTAATAGTTGAGCGTGAGGTTGACCATGATTTCTGAACCGCAGAGCAGCAGCCACGTAAACAACTCCTTCAATCAATTCGGCTTTTTTGAGATGAGGCATTGCTGCATACCGACGCTCAAATTCAAAACGAGTTAAGCGATCGCCATTTTCCAGAGTAGGCAGATCTTGACTTTTTGCGTGGGGCTGACGGGACAGGTGAGTCGTCATGGCTGCGCTCTCAATTTCTTTGTTTGATCCTAGCTCGACTTTATGTCAATCTCCCAAGGTTAAAACACCTGATGGCATATCAACGACCAACTTACGATTAGTCAGCCATCGACGACCGAGTAAAACTTCTGGTACTCCACCACCAGCATAAACAGGAATATCAAAAATCTCTCCATCAATTCTGACTTTTCCTGCATAAATATCAAAGTTAGAGACACCCCTTGCCATCAACATCGAACGTTCGCCTAAATATTCCCATTTTAACTGCGTTCATCCACAACAATCTAGATGCTAGAGAATTGAAACTCAAATATTGGTGCTGCGTTGACGTTTAAACCCGTAATTTTAGTGTTGATGAAATCTCCTTAATAAATCTTCACGAGATAAATTTGATAGTTGTAGTAATAAAGAACTAAATTCTTCTGGTGGTAATGCTAATAAAGGTTCAACAATTCCTTGCAGGGAGTTATCTAAGGTACCAAATCGAACTCGAAGTAAGTTTTCTATAATCGTGCGACGTTCATTTATTTCTCCTTCTTGTCTACCTTCTTGTCTACCTTTTTGTTCAGCCTCTGCCAAACGTTGTTCGTAAATCGGCGATAACTGCATAATTAAATCCCTATCCTCTGTGTCTAAATTCTGACTTAATTCTAAAGTAGTTTTCAAGTTGGCCAATAAATTTATGGCTTTTTCCCGTAAAGGATTGTTAATATCCAACGATTGCACTTCTTCAATCGCCCTTTTTTGTACTCCTCCCTTGCCCAATAATCTTAACCAAAGTGTTTCTGGTATTACTGGTAATTGATGAATTACCACTATAGCCATTCGCCAAGATTTACCAAAAAAATGAATACCTGGTAACCAATTCTCTTCATCAGGTTTTGTGTTAAAACCATCCAAAAATTCTGGCGAAGCTGTGGGGGAGAGAATCCATAACTTTGGTAAATAGTCTTCTGATAACCTTACCTTATTACGTTTGGCTTCACGTTCTTTCTTGGCACAAGTATTACAAAATTTAATCGTGCAACTACGAATTTCTGATATTGTTACCGCATTACGGAAAGGTTCAAAAAGTCCTGGTTTTTCGGCAAATCTTCCTAGTAAACCTAAGATTTCTGGATCGATTTGGGATTGGGGTGATGGTACAAAATAAACATCAATTTCTAGTACTTCTCCAGCGACATCTTTACTTGTTTCTACTGTACCTAATGGTGATAATAGTTCTTCCAAATAGTCCTTAGCAAAGCGGTCAGCCCCTTTGGGGAAGTCAAAAGTCAAAAGTCAAAAGTCAAAAGTCATTTTTTCACATCTGCTTGCACACGAGTAAAGAGATTCTGCAACTCGGTAGACCTAGCACTATTTTCTTGCTCTTTCACTTCAAAAGTAACATTGTATACTTTCGTTTGCTCTAACGCCTGTATACAAAGTTCTGCAACATCATCTCGACTGATTTTTCCTCTGATATTGTCGCCTTGCTCAAAAATTAACTCTTTGCCTCCTGCTTCCTCAGTCAAAGCACATGGTCTAATAATCACATAAGGGATTTCACTTTCCCTTAAACTGTCTTCTCCTCTCAACTTCCAAGTGAGAATTCCTCCTAGTTGGTCGTTTAATCTGACTGCTGGCGGTTCTTCGTCTAAATTGATTCCGGGGCGTCCTGGACGGGTGACACCTGCTGAACTAATTAGGACAAACTGTGGTGCGATCGCATCACCATAACCTTTAATCGATTCCACCTGTAAAGCAAAACCCCCTGGTGAAAATGTGTTATTTAACCCGCCATCGTATTCAAACTTGCTCAACATCAGTTGCAACGCAACAATTTTACTTGCATCAATTGGCGGACAATCTTTCACCGTTTTTGCTCGGAATACAGGAATTAAATCTGTAAAAGGAACACGAACATCTATCCAGGTATTTGCTACCGTATCGAAAGAATAGCTGTAAGCAAGACTATCCCATTGTGTTTCTGTACGTAAGAGAAACTTATAGCGTTTACCGTCGCCTTTGACACGTAATTCTATACCTTGATAACCAGATAAATTGAAAGGTGGAGTGAAATTTTTAGTTCTTACAGAAGCAAATCCTCCTGAGTTAGCGGTTGAGACATTCCCTGCAAACAATGCTGTGTTGTCTACTAACTGGATACTACTTTGACTCACCCCACCCATAACAACGTCATCAACAGCACCCCAGCTATTCTTTAATTCTGTTGACGGATTTGTAAAATCAAATAATAGTTTTTCTCCTGGTTTAGGGAGATATTTTGCTGCTGCTGTTACCAGGTTTTTAACGCCTTGATACTCTACATTCTCTGGTGTATCACCAACGATTTCTGGCTGATAAAATTTCACACCTTGGTAATATTTTTCTCGTTGTGGAGTATCTCCCTCTACAGGTTGTACACGAACTGCGGTGCAACACACTACAGCTTGGATATTCGCCATCACCAATGGAGTCAAAGTTTCTGGCTTAGTGATATCTGCTACGACTAATTCAGTGTTATCGTCTAAGATTGACCTGGCTCTGTCAATATCTCGTACAAGCGATCGCACTTTATAACCGCCTTCTACCAATCGCCGTACCACCCGCTTACCAACACCACCCGTCGCACCTGCTACCAATATTACACCCACTTGTTTTGCTCCATCAGGTTTATCTTTACTATCTTTAGCACCTTGAAATAATCTTTGTATGCAGCTGAGGAATGGGATAACCTCAAAGTATGTCAAGGTTTGGATGAATCTGCCTAAGTCCCATTGAGAGCGATTTTTATCAGTCATAGCGTTCGGGGGTAGGGAATAGGGAATTAGAAATAAATCATCATTGGTTTGTAGTTGCGCTTTAGTGCGCTAAAGCGCAACTACAAACCCTTATTTATTTTACAAAAATTTACTTAATTGATGGATACTGTGACAAAATTAATTGCACGACATGAATTTCCATTATAAATTTTTGTCATCTTTCATCTCAAAGCCCTTTATAATGATAAATTTCAGGTATTTTCTTCAGAAAACAACGTTTCCAAGCAGAGTTGTTATAATGTAACAAACGTTTACGATTAGTTTTTTGATAAAGTCCTAGGTATTCACTAACAGCTAGTAAATACCACAGCGTGATATTGGTAACAAGCTGCCTCAGATTTTCCTGTTACTGGTGAAAACCTAAGTGGATGTTGCTCAATTAGTTACCGTTATAATTATTCTCTTGCTCGTTGCCACCAGCGTAGCATTACTGTGTCGTAAACTCAGAGTCTCTTATGTCTCAGGCTTAGTGTTAGCTGGTTTAGCAATCACTGAACTATTACCACGGCGGATTGGCCTAAATGACTCTCTAATTTTAAATGTATTCTTGCCGATTCTGCTGTTCGATGCAGCTATCAATGTTAATTTTAGCCGCCTACGCAGTAGTATTAAATCAGTTGCCCTGCTAGCTGGACCTGGGGTTGTTATTTGTTCTGGTGTGACAGCAGTGCTGTTGAAATGGGGACTGGGACTCGCTTGGATTCCGGCGCTGTTCACTGGCGTCATTTTGGCTATCACTGATACCGTTTCCGTCATGGCGGCGTTCAAGGAAATATCTGTACCAGCCCAGCTTGCCACCATTGTGGAGGGAGAAAGCTTATTCAATGATGGCGCTTCTCTGGTTTTATTTAGCCTACTGACGAAAGTTTATGCAACGGGATCACTCACAATTCTCGATGGGCTTCAAGAACTGTTTGTGGTGATTGTCGGTGGTACCCTTGTGGGATTAGCCTTGGGTTATTTAAGTACAGGTTTGTTTGTGCGCACAGATGACTCGCTCAGTAGTATCTTACTGACAATGGCAGTCGCATTAGGAGCCAATCAAATTGGGAATTTAATGCACGTATCCGGTGTGGTAGCAGTCGTTGTTGCGGGGTTAGTTGTTGGTACACTTGGGCTATCTGAAAGAGTATCGGCTTCTAGTCGATTGACCCTGTTAAGCTTTTGGGAATACGCTAGCTTTAGCGTTAATAGCGTAATTTTTCTACTCATCGGGATAGAAGTTGATCTGATAACTTTCTGGAAAACTCTGCCCTCCGTTCTGGTAGCGGTTCTTGCATACCAAGTGGGACGCATTCTCTCTGTCTACCCGCTCTTAGCTGGGATGCGTCGTTTTGAACGTCCAATTCCATGGCGCTGGCAGCACGTCTTGTTTCTTGGTAACATCAAAGGCTCTGTTTCGATGGCGTTAGCGCTCAGTTTACCAGCTACTTTGAAGGGAAGAGAACAGTTGATTGCTTTAGTGTTTGGTGGAGTGTTGCTGTCAGTAGTAGGACAAGGGCTCAGTTTACCTTGGTTAGTTAAGCGTTTGCGATTGTCTCACTTTTCAGCATCTCGTCGACAGACAGAAGAATTGCAAGCTCAGTTGATGACTGCTAAGGCAGCACAGGATGAATTGGATAGCTTGTTAAAGTCAGGAGTATTGCCCAAAGCCATTTATGAAGAGATGCGATCAGTTTACCAAGTGCAAGTAGCTGGGGCAGAAAGAGCTTTGCGAGAACTCTATAATCGCCGCCCAGATGAGTTTGATCCCAAAAGTGGAGAGCTTCACCAGCGTGTTAAACTTGATGCGCTCCGTCGCCGCCTACTACTTGCAGAAAAAGGAGCGCTAAACGAGGGAATACGTAAGAGAATTCTTTCAGAAGAAATTGTCCGAGAACGCATAAAAACTATTGATGAACAACTGCTCCAACTTGAGGATGAATAGCTTTTCAAAACCCCATGATTTTAATCTACGGGTATTCCCTTACCTGACGTCTTGCACCCGGACTGAATCAGCCCGATATCCCGCCCAGAACTGAAGTTCCGGGCTAATAGCTTAAGTCCATTGAAATGGACTAAAATCCTTGATCAGTCCTCTTGAGAGGACTTTAGCTATCAACAAGCGATTTAATCGCTGGCTGGCTGACCCCCCTGCTCCCTGCTCCCTGCTCCCTCTTTTGACTCTTGATGACCTTACCAGGACTGATCCAAGAAATTCCTTGCTGAAAGTCAGTACCGATCATCACCGCCTGTACTATAGGCTCAGATATTTCTGTTTGGGCTACCCACTCCACAATAAAGTTTGCGCCTAAACCTCCGCTTTTGTCATCTCGATCAACAAAAAAATCTGTAGAAGCTAGAGCATCGAGTTGAATAGGTTGTTTTAAATACTGCTTGACTAATTTACCATTTGAGTCATAGTAGCGTATAGAAGTAATGATAATAGGATTGGTTAAATCTGTATTACGAATACTGAGCGTAACCGCTAAATTAAAAATTGCCTTTTTATTATCATGATAGATATGGGAATAAACAGGAACATAAGTAGTTTGACCCGTTGCTATCTGAAAATTTTTATCCAAAGTTACCGTTTTTGGAGATGGAATTGCCAGCGTTGTATTGGTTTTTGACTGTTGTGCTATTTCTGATGATTTACAAGATGCAAGAGATACAAGACCCATAACAGCAATTGCTATGTAAAAATTTAGCTTCATAAGAATTATTGGCAGCCCTCAATAAAATCGATAACTTGGTGTAACGAACCTGGTTTTGTTGCAATTAGTACTGTTGAACCGGGTTCTAGCACTGTACTCCCGTTAGGAATCACTAAACCTTCATTAGGATGAGGTTGATAGCCAATAATTAGAGAATCAAGGGGAAATCGTGAATCCTGAGCAATTTCAGCAAGGCTATGACCAACAACATAGCAATTGTTTTGAATAGAAAGTTTTAAAACCTCAATCTGTCCCTGCTCAAAATGCATGATCGATTCGACTTGGGGATACTCAATGGCATTCACCATCATTGAAACTGCTAAGTCAATAGTACTGACGATTTGGTTGGCTCCTGCCAGACGTAGTGGTTCGGCAAAATCGCGATGGCGCATCCTTGCTAAAATATGGGAGACACCGTAATGTTTGGCTAGAGTCACCATTGCCAAATTCAACGCATCACTTCTAAGGACAGCTGCGACAGAGCCAGCCCTGCGAATCCCAGCTTCTAGCAAAACTTCTGTACTCACAGCGCTACCTTCAAAAGCCATCACTCCCACTTGCTCACGAGCATAACGGCAAGCGACTGGATCGCGGTCAATAACGGCGATAGTGTGCCCCAATTCTACCAATCTTTGTGCCAAACTCAACCCCACTAAGCCAGCTCCACCTATTAGCACGTACATACTTGTTACCGAATGATGTTTAAATTCTTGCTTTTACAACTTAGCAAGATACGTTGCTTATAACATTGCTCCGATTGGGAGATACTTCCAGGTAATAAGGTGTACGAGTAAAATGATTCTAATAGCAGCTTGACTTAAAAAAATTCAGAAATTCACGATCGCCTGTCGTCAAGCACAATTTTATATATAGCAGTTTTGAGACAAATGAGGTACACCGATAGTCCAAGGGCAAACGCCGTTTGCCCCTACTAATGTACTTCACCCACCTCGAAAGCGTTGTATATAGCAATCCCAAACCATTTGCAGAAAAACCAATACAGCTCGCTCCCTGCTCCCGACGATTGATAACTGATAACTGATAACTGTTCACTGAAACTCCCCCCCCTATGCTTCAATTTCAACCTCCTGGTTTTGGGCAAAAAGTCGTTAATACTTCACTGGGGTTTATGGTTTACTATACCCAGACCACTTTACCTTGGTTAATTCCTGAGACTGTTAATTTACCAGAGCTAGTCTTTCTTCACAACTTTGGCGGTGGAGCATCTGCTTACGAATGGTCTAAAATATATCCAGCTTTTGCAACCACACATCGCATTTTAGCTCCGGATTTAATTGGCTGGGGCGAATCAGCCCATCCAGTACGAGATTACCAAATTAGCGATTATTTGAGAGTTTTAACAGAGTTTATTAGACAAACTTGCCGCTCATCTGTGACAGTGGTAGCATCTTCTTTAACAGCAGCGTTGATTATTCAACTTGCTGTTCAACACCCTTTTTTGTTCCAAGAACTGTTTCTAGTTTGTCCATCTGGGTTTAATGATTTTAAGCAAAGTGCTGGGCGTAGACTTCCACTTCCAGTTATTAATACACCTATTTTGGACAATTTAATTTATGCAATTGGAGCAGAAAATGAAATCGCTGTACGTAACTTTTTGCAAAGATTTCTGTTTGCTAAACCAAAACGAGTTTCTCAAGAAATGGTGCAGGCTTATTTAACTTCAGCACAACAGGAGAACGCTAAGTTTGCCGCATTATCATTTTTACGCGGTGATCTTTACTTTGATTTGAGTCCCTATATTCAACAACTCACAATTCCTACTGTTATATTTTGGGGTGAACAAGCGCAATTCACCAGTATAAATGTAGGGCGAAATCTGGCTGCTTTGAATCCAAATGCAATTCGAGATTTTCACGCGATCGCAGATGCAGGAGTACTACCTCATCTAGAAGTACCAGAAGTGATGATCGGTTTACTAAAGCGTTATCTATAAGTTTTCGCTCAGCAATTGCTCTACTTGAGATACAGATAATCCTGTAATTCTCGCAACTTCCATAACTTCCATCCCAGCCTGAAGTAAATTGCGTGCTGTTTGCTGTAGCTGCAACTGCACTTGTTCCAATTGTAATTCTGCTTTCTCTGCTCGCGAGCGTTCTTGTTCTGCTCGCAAGCGTTCTTGTTCTGCTCGTGAGCGTTCCTGTTCCTCATAAGTTAGCAGCAATTCACCTTTGATTCTAGCCCAACGTAACCAAGTAGCATCAATACCTTTGTAAGTACCCTGCCAAAGCTGCAATGCTAAGTTTAATGATTGACTTACTAGTTGATTTTGCTCATTAAAATTTAGGGGTTGATAAATTCCTTGCTTGAGAAAGAAGCCAGCCCAATCATCTGGTTTAAAAGGATCAAACCAAAAATACTCTGATACCCGTAACTGATTTTGGTAAATTAGCTTTTTCTCATTCTTATCTTGCTGTGCAGTGCTGTTAGAGAGGAGTTCAATCACAACATCTGGGGCTTTTCCCTCTTCCCAAACAACCCAACTACGACGTTCTCCCTTTGGAACTTCCAATACAGCAAAAAAGTCTGGTCCACGAAAATCTTGGTTTTTCACCTGTGCCAGGCTGAAGTAAACAAACATATTACCACCAACAAAGCCATCTGCTCTTTCTGCTAGCCAAGGTGATAACCCGTCAATCAGCAGATCCATCTGGGCTTTATGTCGTTCGCTTTCCATCGGTACTCCATCATCATAGGGAAGTTCTGCCTGTGTTGGTGGTAGTATGACATCCGATGATTCAGCTATAGCAGTTTCTAGCATGACTTTTAAGTTATTGCACAGCCAATTCTTTGACTTCCATTTTACTGAATTTCACAGTTAGAAGTTGGGATGGAAAAAATAGGGTGTAGGGTGTGTGTTCCCTACACCCTAATTAGTCATTATTGCTCTCCATTCCCAACCACTTCTGCTGTCTTCTGTTTATCCAGCTTGAGAATCAACACGCCCAAGGGTGGTAAACACAAATCTAGAGAGTAAGAACGATTGTGCATAGACCAATTATCCGTCCATTTACCACCTAAATTGCCCATATTGCTACCACCATACTGGCGAGCATCACTGTTAAACAACTCGGTATAAAACCCTGGTTCTGGAACACCGATGCGGTAGTGAGAATGAGGTTGGGGAGTAAAGTTACAAACAGCGACAATAAAGTTGTCAGAATCCTTATCTCTACGAATGAACGACACTACACTATGACGGTTATCGCTACAGTCAATCCATTCAAACCCTTCTTGAGCAAAATCATTGGTATATAAAGCTGGTTCAGAACGGTAGAGATGGTTTAACTCTTTGAAAAATTGTTTTAGCTGTTGGTGTGGCTCAAACTCAAATAATTGCCACTCTAAGTCAGCCCAGACATTCCACTCACTCCATTGACCAAACTCCATGCTCATGAACATAGTCTTTTTGCCTGGATGAGTAAACATATAGGCAAATAAACAACGTACGTTAGCGAATTTCTGCCATCTATCTCCTGGCATTTTGCCAATAATATTGCTCTTACCATGCACGACTTCATCATGAGAAAGAGCAAGCATAAAGTTTTCGCTGTGGTGATACCACATGCTAAACGTGATGTTGTTTTGATGGAACTGGCGGAACCACGGATCCATGCTGAAATAATCCAACATATCATGCATCCAGCCCATGTTCCATTTTAAGTTAAAGCCCAATCCCCCTGTGTAAGTAGGCCAAGATACCATAGGCCAAGAAGTGGATTCTTCAGCAACTGAAACAATACCGGGGAAGTAGCTGAAGATAGTATGATTTGCCTGACGTAAGAAATCTGCTGCTTCCAAATTTTCTCTACCGCCGTACTGGTTAGGAAGCCATTCTCCATCTTTACGGCAATAATCGAGGTAAAGCATTGATGCTACAGCATCAACACGAATGCCATCAATGTGGTACTTATCAAACCAGAACAGGGCATTTGCTACAAGGAAATTTCGGACTTCGTTACGTGAGTAGTTGAATACGAGAGTACCCCATTCTTTGTGTTCTCCTTTACGGGGATCAGCGTGTTCGTAAAGGTGAGTACCGTCAAAGAAGGCTAAACCATGACCATCTTTAGGAAAGTGTCCCGGAACCCAATCCACAATTACGCCAATACCATTTTTATGGCATTGGTCAACGAAGTACATAAAATCTTCAGCGCTACCATAGCGTGAGGTAGGAGCGTAATACCCAGTAACTTGATAACCCCATGAACCATCGAAGGGATGCTCCGCAATAGGTAGTAATTCAATATGGGTGTATCCTAAGTCTTTGACGTAGGGGATCAATCGCTCTGCCAATTCTCGGTAAGTCAGGAAACGTGCATTTGGGTTGAGTTCTGATACAGGAACAACAGGCTCAGTTTCACCATTAGGCAGTTTAGCAGGTTCCGCACTAGATGCATGTAACCAAGATCCTATATGTACTTCGTAAACCGAGATCGGCTGAGTGAGGGGATCACTGTTACGCCTTGCTTCTAACCAGTCTTGATCAGTCCAAGTGTAGGCATTTAAGTCAGTGACAATGGATGCGGTTTTTGGACGAGGTTCTTGCTGAAAACCGTAAGGATCAGATTTTTCATAAATATGTCCTTCCAAGTTTTTAATTTCGTATTTATAACGCTCTCCTAAACTGACTTCGGGAATAAACAATTCCCAAACTCCGGTAGCACCCTTACGCATTTGGTGTTTACGCCCATCCCATTCGTTGAAATCTCCCAAGATTGAGACATTACGAGCATTAGGTGCCCAAACTGCAAAATAAACACCTTTGACACCATCTATTTCTGTGGGGTGTGATCCTAGTTTCTCGTAGATCCGGTGATGATTACCTTCGGCAAACAGGTGCAAATCAAAGTCGGTGAGGTAAGGAGAGCGGAAGGCGTAGGGATCGTAGATGACTCGCTCGTGTTCTCCTTCTTTAATTCGTAATTGGTAGTTTACTAATTCTTTTGTATCAATCTCACATTCAAAAAAGTGGGGATGATGCACCGATTGCATCGGGTATTCCTTCCGATCTTCAGGAAGGATTACCGAGACTGCACTGGCATTTGGTAGGTAAGCTCGCACAGCCCAAACGCTTTTACCATTCTCTTCTATTTGGTGGGAACCAAGGATTTCAAAGGGGTCGTGGTGCTGATTCCAAACGATGCGGTTAACCTGATCAGGAGCGGTCGTGGTCATAGACATGAAGCTACCTACGTGGAATAAAGTGGGTAAGTAATTCTGGTTTTTTAATATTTATATATATATATTTATATATAATTTTCTTTACATTTATCCAAAAATTCAGATATTATGCGTGCCTATTATATAGTCTTGAGGACGTCTCGTTACGAGTCATCCTGATGGAGGACTACTTTTTTAGAATTTGAGAAAAGGAAAAACCACACGTAATGCCTTACGCAGACGTAGCAGAAAAATATTCTGCCTGATCACAGGAGCAAGTTTCGGGGTTGGACGTGTTTGCAGTTGTGCTTGTAATTCCGCGTATTCAGCGGCGTTGACTGGCGTACCGTCGATTGGCGATCGCCCTTCTGTAATAATCTCTGTCCGTAATATTTCTTCAGGCGTATCTTCTGGTGGCGGTAATGCTATTACTGACGCCCCCAAACGGCTAGTTAATGCCAACGTTACGCCAGCAACAACGGTTAACAGACCTGCTTTGCGTATTCCCATCCCCATAGTCCTGGTGGTAGTGGTAGTAGTTCACCACATAATTGAATCATACAGGGCGTAGGGATAGAAAAATCAGCGTTGTGATGCAAACCCACTAAAAAAAATAAAGACCTGGCCAAATGATCTCTCACTACCAGGTCACGTTATTTTTTTAATCAGTATTAGACTATAAGAAAATAGCCAATAGAAATTGCTAGGGAGCGTGGTAATTTTTTTACACTCTCAAAATTGAGTCAAAACAATTCAAAAAAGGTCATCTACTCCATACTAAAGGGAGCATCCCAAATTTCTAAGTTGTAGTCTGGGACAGAAAGGCCGCGTTAGATATATGGAGCAAGATGCTCCTACTACATATGTTTTTTCAAGTCGGGATGCTCCCGTAGTCGACTGCGCTCATCACTGAACTAATGTAATGACGATCGCTCTTATCAAGCTTGTTTTAGTTGTCAGACTACAATCTATTTCGGTTTTTTAGTAGCAGCAGCCTTTGGAGTCGCGTCAGGAGTGGATGTACCCGCAGCGCCACCGGGAGAAGATGTACTCGAAGCGCCACCGGGAGTACTCAAAGCTCCACCGGGAGAAGATGTACTCGAAGCGCCACCGGGAGTACTCAAAGCTCCACCAGGAGTTGCAGCGCCAGTATCAGTCGGTTCAGCAGCAGGAGAGCTACTAGACGTAGCTGAAGGTGTTGTGTTGTCGCCGCCACCACCCTCACAAGCTCCGAGAACTGCTGCCAAACTTAGCATCAGAGCCAAACCAAGAATTTTTGTTTTCATAACTCCTCTTTCACCAATTGCGGCAAGATCAATTTTAGCCTGTTGACTACGATACCCTATTTATTGCTTTTTTTTAAATGATCTTATCTTAAAGAGTACATATTTATATGCAAAGTCCTAATATTATCCCACAACATAGTTTTTTTATTCATCAAATAGTACGGCTTAGCCGCTCAGCAGGTTATCATACCAAAAAATATGACTTTTTAAACCTTGTCGATTTTGAAACCCGGATTAGTGCGAGCTGCAAAGCTTGCCACTATCTTTAGGGAGATCTCCGCCTCCCCCTATATAAAAAAACTATGGTTCTCAAAATAGATGTGGTTTAGGGCACTCTTGCTCGTTTGAGTTGAGTGTTCATCCCTCAAAATTGTCTGTAAGCAATACCCACGCAAGAACAGTGCAGCTACCGAAAAGAAAATATCAGAAGTACAGTAGTATTTTAAATTCAATACAAAATTATGGCTTTTGCTCGCAAATCAGATGTTTCTGCAACGGGGAGTTGGTTCCAAACGGCAATTAGAAACCGTAGAAACCGACGCTCTACCACTTCATCTGGAAAACTTGTAAGATCCCCCATCCGTGAAACTTCACCACGGCGTGAACTCTCCCTAGATCACCCTCGTGCCCCTTTAGCTCCACACAAGCAACAGATGGAGCAGTTACCACATCGAAGAGGAAAAATAGCTACACAGACCAACTTGAGGAAACCATCTAGGACAGTGTTACCCTCAAACCAAATTTCCTCCGAGGAAGCATTGCCGAGTATTCCTGTTATGCCTAACTCGGAATCAGTGCCTTTATGGTTAATAAAGTTATACTCTATACATCGGTATTCTTCAATAGTAGTGTTTTTCTTAGTGACAGTTACACTGGTGATTTATGGTTGGACTGTCTATTCGCAACAACTTTGGAGTCAGGCTTACCGTAAGCTGCAAAACTTGCAACACCATGAGCGGCAGTTGGCGACAACCAACGAGATTCTGAAAGAGAAAATGGCACAAGAAGCCCAACGACCAGTAGCAGGACTGGTATCGCCAAGTCCTAAAGGAACCATTTTCTTGAACCCAGCACCTGTCGGGTCTAAACGAATACTCCCTAACACAACACAAAATTCTCAAACACAACAGGAAACAGCCAACCCACTAGGATATTAGTCAAATTTATGAAAAACTACACCCATGAGGAGATGGAGTTTTTGGGCATGGGGCATGGGGCATGGGGCATGGGGTATGTTACCAATGCCCTATGCCCTATGCCCTATCCCCTATGCTTTTCACTGATAATTGATTAATCCTCATGCACTCATGCAGAAGTCATCTAGCAGAAGAAGAAAATTTAGAGATTCTAAGCGAGAAGAGAAAATTTCGAGACGGACACAAAGTAAACTTTCTGACCGTGTCAAAAAGCAAACACAAATACCAGCAGTTACACCCCAATCTCCCCAACAAAGA
>NZ_JAAKGC010000014.1 GCF_017591665.1 Aetokthonos hydrillicola CCALA 1050
GGCGCTATGCGAATTCTGCATTAAGCAGCTTTGGCACAGCAGGGGCAAAATACATTCCTGATATCCTCTCTATTCTCAAGGATGACAAGGCTGATGCCAACCTTCGGCGCTATGCGGCTTCTGCATTGAGCAGCTTCGGCACAGCAGGGACAAAATACATTCCTGATATCCTCACTATTCTCAAGGATGACAAGGCTGATGCCAACATTCGGGGCGAAGCGGCTTCTGCATTAAAAAATGTTAGACAGTTAGACTTGCAAGAGGTTATCATTATCCTCAATTATACTGAGGAGCCAAATCAAGGAGAGTTTTCGTTAGACCACGGAAACTTTGAGTATTGGCGATTTTTAACCTATTTTCTTGGGGGTGGTACTGATGAGGTGAAAACGCTGCTCACATGGCTTGGCAATCCTAAAGAAACTCCTCATAAACTTACAAATGCACGAGGCGAAGGCGTAAAAACACTAGAATTGTTTCTTAAGATCTGGGATATTAGTAAAGGACTGAGACTACAAAAAAACCTAGCTCAGCAAATTGCTGAAGTTGCTAACAAAGTTCCAGATTGGAAACTGCAGGACATTACTTTACTTCAAACCCACTACGAAAACCTCAAAAAAGGTGGATACAATGACGCTAACACCGTAGTAGCAGTCATTAATAATCTCGAGTTTTGGAAGTGGTTTTTCCTAGCCAAAACTATTCTCCTCATTCACTTTGCTATTTGGCTAACGCTGATCCTAACCTATCCCAAATTTCCTCAAGTTCTGGCAATCTTTTTCTGGAACCTTTGGTTACGTCGTATTGTCGGTTTTGGTTACATCGGCTTACTCTTGATCTGTGTTCCTTGGTTGCGTCAAAGATTATTTGCACCATTCAAGCGTTCTCTACTGGTAGATGCACGATTAGATAATTTTAATGACCAAGACTACTTTAAAAAATCTTTTACCAAGGTTCCCCCAGGAACTCCCCCACCAGAAATTCAACCAATCACCCAAGCACTACCAACTCTCAAGGGACAAATTGTCCTAGAAGGTGATTCTGGTTTAGGCAAGTCGATGTTTTTGCGTCATTTGGTGAAAAATTCTCAGCGAACGGTTGTTTACCTACCCGCTCAAAAATGCGATCAAGGTGTTATTGAAGCAATCCAGGCAAAGCTAAAGGAACAGGTACAAGATACAAAATTTCTAAAAAAACTAATTTGCTTGGGGGCGATAGATATCTGCATTGACGGACTTAACGAAGTTACTGCTGACACACGGGCAAAAATTTCCCAGTTTGTAGAAAACTCATTTCAGGGTAACATTATTATGACTACCCAGCCTCTAGAATGGATACCCCCGTCAACAGCAAAGACTTATGAATTGCAACCGCTAAACGATGCACAAGAAATACAGGAGTTTTTGATTTCTCGTCAGCCATCACTTCTTCAAGAAAACCAGTCTAAAAAAACTGATTACCAGCAAGCCTGCATCCGCTACATCGCAGAAGTTTTCAATGACCAACAACCACCAGAAGATTTAGAAGCTGCTAAGCGGATTCTTTCCAACCCAATGGATTTAACTCTGGTCGGTCTTATGCTCGCACAAGGCGAACAACCAGATCTATTTCGCTTGCAAGCACAACAATATCGGCTCATGGCGGCAGAATATCAGCAAAAATGGAAACACGAATTTCCACTACCAAAATTCTCACAATTAGTATACCAGATGCGGCTTAACGACGAAAGCGCCATACCTAAAGATGAATTCGAGCAAGAACTCATAAGTATGGAAGATGAAAAATATAAAATGGTCGTGAGCCGTCAGTGGAAGAATCTAGATGGAGAACCACAGAAAAGCTGGTACTTTCGCCATGATAAAATTATGGAATTCTTCCTTGTGCAAAACTTTCTTGGCAAAAGTGAAGAAGTCGAATCACGTATAAATGAACACTTAGGCGACCCCCGGTTTCGTGGTGTCTATCTATTGTTAGCAAACTTACTCCCTTTAGAAGTTGCTTTAGAACTGAGAGAAAAATTAATCCAACACGCTGTTAATACCAAGGACTATACATTGGTTGGAACATTTGTCCAGTTGCTAACGTTGCGATCGCCTCAGTGGAAACAAGACGACATACAGCAGTTATTACGCAACCAGGAACAGAAAACGAAAAGTTTGGATCTAGCAGTTCAGTTTTTAGAACTCCTTGGTGCAAAAGTAAAACGTAAGGAAGGACTCTACCTTACAATTGAAACTATTGAAGGTCGGCTTAGTACCTACACTCCTTTACCAGTAGTGCTAACTATAGACACACCAACTGATCGAGATGTGAACCAGCTTGTTCAAGTCTCTGAAAAATTACCATTAGACTATCCTCAGAGGGTTGCGATTCTTTTCTACAAAGTTTCTCCTGACACCACAGCTAGAATAGAAATGGCAAAAGTGAGGTTACGCGATCGCTTTGTTTTGATTCCCATTCCTTTAACATCGGTAGAAAAAGCACTACCAGACCAAAACAAGTGTAGAGGATTGCTGGAAGAATATGTTGATCGCTATCTCCAGCGTGCTGACTTCTTCGATGACAGGAACGCCATTAGTGACACATTCTCTTTCTTTGGTAGAACCGAACTATTGGAGCGTCTTCGAGAAGAACTCATTAGATATCAAGGAATTGGGCTATTTGGATTGCGCAAGTCGGGTAAAACATCTGTACTATTCCAGCTAGGCTTTTTGTTGCGGGAGCATCCAGTTGTACACATAGATCTGCAACAGTATGGAGGGTCACGCTATGGCGCTGAGCTATTCAATCATATCCTCCAGAGTTTGTATAGCCTAGAAAGTGATACTATGGCCTATAGTGAGCCATTACCAAAAAATCAGCCAGCAGCAGAGTTAAAAGCAGAGTTTATCCGGAGAATCAATGACTTTGCTCTTGCGATCGAGAAAAGTAAAAAGTATAAGTTACCCATCCTTTGCTTTGTAGACGAAGTAGAAAGAATCATTCCCCATCAAGAAGACTCACGGGAGAAAGCTGAAGAATTTAATGCTTGCTTTGAAGCACTGCGCGTCTTGATTCAAAAACACCGTCAGATGTCACTCCTCGTTGCTGACGTACACCCAGATTGCAATCGAATTAATAACTGGAATCAACAAGGGGTAGCGACTAATCCAGTTTTTGAGTTTTTCAAAGAAGTCTTTTTGTCTCCTTTTTCAACAGAGGAAACAACAGACATGCTGACTAATATTGGTGAGTTGATGGGTTTAGAGTTTGACGAAACAACCCTTACACAAATCCATCAGCAAAGCGGTGGACACCCTTTTGTATCTCGCCAACTTACTCGCTTTTTAACCCAAAAAATCAACGATAAAAATACAAACTCTTCTCAAGGTGGTCATATTCTGATTGAATGGGCAATGGTAGAGCGTTTTGTAGACAAGGTTTTTAGCCAAAAGGGAGAGTTGAGGAATTATTTTGAGCGGAGCATTTGGGAAGATTTAGAAAAACGCCAATCTGAAGTGGCGATTTCAGTTCTCCAAGTCTTAGCATGCAACGAAAACTCTCCTGAGAAAGTCACAGCAAAAGCGTTGCTGAAGAAACTTCAAGGTAAATTTACAGACGATCAATGCTTAGATGCCTGTACGTTGCTTACAAATGTGGGATTATTGTATCACGGTGAAGTGAATAATGAGGATTGTTACTATATCCGGGTGCCACTTTTATCACGTTGGATTCAAATGCGAATGACACAGGAGGAGATTGAAGAATGGCGAATTTGCCAGTAGAACGTCCGTTTGATAACTTTCGAGTGGCAATTACAGACCCTTCTCACTTCTTTGGGCGCACCGCCTTACTTGATACAATACTTCAGTCCCCATTCCAAGTGAGAATACTTTTAGCCGGACGGCGGTTAGGTAAGACGAGTGCTTTGCGTGCTATTGAATGGAATTTACTGAACCCAAATACTAATTTTTCCCGGCGAGCATTTCCCGTTTTGATCAATTTACAATTAGAACAGCCCAAGGATTTAGACAATTTACGTTATCTCCTCATTGCTAGATTACGGGAAGGAATAGAACGCTGGAAAGAAGTTCCTACGGCTGGGATACAGCAAATGTACCGTGACTTTCTAAGTCGCGTGAAGGGTGGGGAAGTTACAATCAGCTTTCTAAAACAGATAAATATTAAGCTTAATATCAATAATCCTGATTATGAAAGACGGTTGGATAACGATAGCTTTCAATCAGCATTCCTCAAAACTTTAGACGAACTGCGTAATTTGAAATTTGAAGGTGTCTGTTTTTTGATTGATGGGGCTGAGTTTATTGTACGTCAAAACTGGGCGAGCGATGCTTGGTCATACCTGCGGGGATTGAAAGAAACGGGTACAGCGATAAATTCTTTTTTGGGTCTGCTATTATCTGGCTATCGAGATTTGAAGGAGTATCAGCAGCGTGTGGGATCTCCTTTGCTGAATATAGCAGAAGTTGAATGGTTGGCTCCTTTGAGTGAGCAAGAAGCAAAAGAGTTGATTGGCGATCGCGCTGAGCAAGAAGAAGTTTCTTTAAGTGAAGAAAGAATAGCTTCTATTCTGGAATGGTCTGGATGTCATCCATATTTAACACAACAAACGCTGAATATCATTTTTGATTCTCACCATCAAAAAGAATTTGACTCGAATTTAGTTGCTAAGTTGTTACAACATCATCAGAATGACTTTTCTACATGGTGGAATGCAGCAGAGAAATCTAGTCATTTTAGTGAAGTTGATTTTGGTTTAATAACCCTCAAGATGCTGCTGCGTGTGGATTTGATGTTAGTAAACCTACTCCCTTTAATGGGGAACACAAGGCTGGTCCCTTGGGATTTATTACTCGACCTAATGCTCAAACCAATCTCGGGCCCTTATGCCTCAAGCCTAACACATCAACAAACCCGCCCACTTGCGATCCTTAAGATCGTAGGGAAAAAATGCTGTTAATGAATTAATGTTACGTGCTTTAAGATAGTTGAGGGTTGTCTGGACTCAGAAAACCCTCAACTTTGTGGGCTTTTTACTCGAATTGTTGTAAAATATTAAAAATACTTAACATTAAGAAATTAATATTTCATCAACCAGGTATGGAGTCTACAACAGTTTTAGTCGTTTCCGTTGCTGCTATTGTCATCGCCATTACTGCGGTGTCTATTTACACCTCTTTTGGTCCTCCTAGTAAAAACTTAAGTGATCCGTTCGAGGATCATGACGACTAGCCCCCCTACGGGAAAGTCAAAAGTCAAAAGTCAAAAGGGTTGTACTCTAGGTTCAGAGTACTAGTACGGCTTTAAGAAGTAAAGTAAAAAAAAGCTTATCACATAAGCTTTTTACTGTTTTTAGTGATATCTTTTCTTTATACTTATATTTACAGGCTATAACGTTTCCTACCCAAAGGTTTCTTTTGTAACATGCCTTACGCCTACTCTAGTCGTTATCAAAGCAGACTGTTTAACTTTGTCAATCAGCAATCTCGGCGTTTAGGCGATCGCCTACAGAGTTCCTTTCGTCATTTGCAGGTTGCAGCAAGTTGGTCTTTAGAAGCATTACTTCACCCAGTCCACTTGCTTCTCCAAAGAACAATCGATTCACCAGCTAGACAACTCAACCGAAAGGAACAAACAACCAAGCAATATCTACAAGAAAGTTCCAGCAACTTCGGAACCCAGACTATCCCATCAGGTGACGCCCCTATTCAACAAGTATTACATGCAGTCGAGGATCTGCAACGAAAGGTTGTAGTCCAAGGAATTGCTTCAGAGCTTGTCAGCCGCAATTTGGTGTTAGTCAGTACTGACAATCAAATCCTCAATATCTTAACACAAGAGCAGCAAACAAAATTACAAGACAGAATCCTTACAGAAATTGCTAAATACTGGCGCGAGTCGCGATTGACGGCGGAAAAAAACGAGACCAAATTGTTAACCGAAATTGATCGCTTATTAACAAAGCTAAGTTCTCCTAAGCCCAAAAATACACCAGCGCTAGTAAGTCAAACCACAGGGTATGAGATATCCGCGCCGAACGCTTATCCGATAGTAGCGTTACTAGATACCGCCGTTGCCAAGTTAGAATCAAATGCACTAGTACCAGTGCAACAACAAATTTCCTCCCTTTACCAGACAGTACAAACTCAACTGAATATTTTTGTTGAGAGACAAGAACAATTAAGCACAGTAGAACGTACGAGAGAAAATCAAGGGTTGAATATACAACTTTTGATTTGGCAAGCGATCAATTTCTTTTTTGGCAAATCTTCTCAAGGACACGTTGAAGGCAATAAGATAAATAGCTACCCAAACCTCGTAAGCGCAGCTACCCATGGGAATGATTCAACATCACAGGAAGGACTAACACTACGGCATTCTGCAGATCTTACTGAGCTTGGGCTAGGTAGTTTCATGAAAAGACTTTTGGAAAGTCCACAAATGCGAAGCTTGGCGTTGGTGGAATCTCCTTGGCTCTCCCAGAAGGATTTTTTTGGTGAATCCAAACCTACCAGTGAACGAGGCAATAATGAAGAGTTATTGTTACCATCTCCACAAACAAACCCTCAGTTTCCTTCTAGTCCAAGAAATTTAATTAAAACATACCAAAAGTTTTTCCAAAAATCGAAGTCAAGTTTTGGTTTATCTCAAGTAACAACAAAAGTTAATGAGTTAGCTCCATTAACAGATGTAAACAAGCAAGGAAGGCTTAAAAAACTTGGTTCCCGTTTTTCCATAGCTGCATCGCTAATTAATCAGTCTCGCACAGACAGCAACAAAGGAGAACTTTTTCAGCAGGGCTTTCACACCACTGAAAGAGAAGCAAAACCAGACTGGATAGAAACTCAAGCAGAGATCATTGGCTACGAGAAGCACCCCTTGGAGTTAATCCTGGAATGGCTTGATCGTATGATGCTTTTCTTAGAAGAGATATTGTTGAAAATTTTTCAACGTTTGCAGAAGCTATGGCAAAAAAGATAATCTATCTTGTGGTTACATAATCTATTGTATTACTCCAACAGCGTCGAACAGCTGTAAATTCATCCAACAGTGAAAATATACCTTTAATATAATCTTTTCCAATCCATTTATTTGCTCTTACAAATCCACGTTCGATCAGAGACTGACGTAAAGTCATATCATCCCAAAGAGACTTAATCGCAAGAGCAATCTCTTCTGTATCTTTAGGATCAACTAACAAAGCTGCGTCACCTAATTGTTCTTCAGCACCCGAGACTCTGGAAGCAACTACAGGACAACCTAAAGCAAATGCTTCTAATGGAGGTAAATTATCGGGACCGAAGAATGTTAAAAAGGTAAGGGAAAATGCATGATAGTAAAGAAGAGTCAAGTCTTTTTTAGGAACGAACCCAAGAAAGTATACCTGTTTAGATAAATCGAGATCACAAACTGTTTGCCTAACGTATTTTTCGTTTCCGTGATCAGAACCAGTAAAGACAACTGGAAAATTAATACCATACTTATCTTTTAACCATTTTACAGCTAGTAGCAACCCAACATGATTTTTGTGTGGCCAAAACTGAGCAGGATAAAATAGATAGTTGTTGGGAAGGTTATACTTTTTAAGTATGTGTTCTCCATCATCTACGACACTATCCAAGGCAAACCCTGGCGTGGGAAAAGGCAATACCTTAATACGCTGTGCTGGGACTTGATATAATTGATTGATTTCAGCTTTTCCTGCTTCTGTACCTGTCAGAACAAATGCTGCTCTTTTTAACTGTGTTGCGTAACTCTGCTCGCGCATATCCCATTCTCCTTTTACACTAACTTCTGGGAAATATGGCTGCATACGGTGTTGTAAATCCCAAACTGTCATGATGTAGGGCACTTCCATTGTCAAGCAATCTGGTCCTGTCTCCCAAATAATATCAATGTTGTTGTTTTTAAGAGAAGTTAGGATAAATTTTCGATGCCAATTCTCTATGTTGAATTTTACTTTTTTATAGTTATTTAATTTTTTTAAGACAGCATCTCGTATTGCTAAAAAACGATATTTCCAGCGTATTTTAAAGGAAGTATAAAGAGATATGTGTTCGATATTTGTCCATTTGGATAACGCGTTAGGAGATTGTTTATTAGTGCTAAATATAATAAAACTATGGGAACTATGGGAACAAAAATTTGCTATTGATTCCAAAATTTCATGGCTAAATGTATAGCCACCACCAACTTCTGGTAATCCTCCCCTAAAAATTATACCAACTCTCATCTATCCTCTCCCCACAAAGTAAGTACTCCAGGTATCAAAACCGGCTTTGTGATCGCTCATCCATTCCCGGAAGTCGATAATTTCCATTTGAAATCTCTGAAAGAGTAGTTCAATCTCTGGTTTAAATAAGTAACGCATTCGATGCGTTTCCCAAAGTTCCTCTACAGCATGATTACTTTTATCCTTAATGAATACTTGATAATTAACATCGACCCAATTTTCATTGGCATACATCACAGGTTCAGCAATTCTAGTGACTTGAATTTCTTCATCTTCCAGACGCTTTACTCTAACCGTCGGGCGATCGCTTAACACGGCTGGTCCGTACCATACATCAAATATAAATATACCCCCCGGCTTGAGATGTTCCTTGACAGTCGCAAAAGCCGCTAATAAATCCTCATTTGTTGTTTGGTAACAAATGACATGAAAAAGCGAGATGATAACATCAAATGTTTGATTAATTCGCAGATGACGAATATCGCCGTGGTAAAATTTCAATCTAGATGCTAAATCAGGCGGTAGCTCACCAAGACGATCATAAGCTCGTTCCAGCATTCGGTCGCTGAAATCTACGCCTTGAATTTTGTATCCCTGCTTTGCTAGCTCAATTGCGTGAATACCTGTCCCACACCCTAACTCTAAAATATCGTGTGCATTGGATGCATGGGTTTGAATCAGCTGGTGAATAAAGTTTGATTCCCCATAGTAATCTTTGTCTCGATAGAGAAGATCGTAATAACGGGCATAGCTGTGAAATACGCTCATTTCAGTAACTCCTTAATTGCTATGGCTACCCGTTCTATTTGTTCCTCTGTAATCGCTAACCCACTTGGTATATAAAATCCTCGACGAGCAATTTTTTCCGCTACTGGATAAGATTCCCCTTCAAATAAACCCATTTTTTTGAGTACAGGTTGCTCATGCATACACCAAAAGAAGGGACGAGTTCCAATGTGAAGTTCTCGCAGATATTGCATTGCTGCTCCGGCGTCAAATGGAACTTCGTCTTTCAAGACTAAACCATATACCCAATAGATATTGTCTGCATATTCTGTTTGCGGTAATGGTAACTGTATCCCTGGAATATCTGCTAGTAACTCTGTATAGAGTTGACCCATCCTACGCTTACGTACAATAAACTCATCTAAACGCTCTAATTGAGCAACTCCAATAGCTGCCTGCAGATTACTCATCCGCATATTCCAACCTAGTTCTTCATGTACAAAACGTTTTTGGGCTTGAAAGCAGAGATTTCGCAAACTAGTGCATTTTTTTGCTAACTCTTCATCATTAGTCAGCAGCATTCCTCCTTCGCCTGTGGTAATATGCTTGTTGGGGTAAAAACTAAAGGTACTAATATCACCAAAACTCCCACAAGGACGGTTTTTGTATGTCTGACCGTGCATTTCTGCTGCGTCTTCAATGATCTTTAGGCCATGCTTGTCTGCGATCGCCAAAATCGGGTCTAAGTCGACAGGTAGCCCGTAGATATGCACTACCATAATTGCTTTAGTTCGGGGTGTGAGTTTTGCCTCAATTTGGCTAACATCCATATTCCATGTGTGGGGGTCACAATCTATCAAAACAGGAATACCACCCGCACGAATAATCGCCGCTGCACACGAGATAATTGTGAAAGTTGGCACAATTACCTCATCCCCTTTACTAATTTCTAATGCTGCAACTGCTGCATCAAGAGCGACAGAACCGTTGCTGACAGCAATACCATATTTTCGCTGTACACGCTCTGCTAGTTGCTGCTCAAATTGTTTAACAAATGGTCCTTCTGAAGAAATCCAACCCGTGTCAATACTTTCGGCTAAATACTTCTTCTCATTACCATTAAGTAATGGTTCATTAACAGGAATAGGTGAGTTCAAACCTTTTTTAACTCCAATATCTTTCCTTGTTCAGAAGTGACACCAGTAAACCTGATTTTGTCATGTTCACCAAGATAGGGACCTTGCTTTACCTCAATCATTTCTACTTCTTCAAGAACCTCAAACCCGTGACCACCAGAGACTAGTAAAATAACATCACCCGCTTGTAAAATACGGCTTTCTAGATAGCTCTGTTGATTGTTATAAAAGTCTACTCGAAGCTTACCGCTCTTAATCAGAAGAACTTCTTGTGTATAGACAACTTCTCTAACAACAGGGTTATGAATATGAGGTTCTATAACCTTCCCTACAGGATGACGCATATACGCCAGCTGCTGAGAAAGGTCATTAGGAGTAAAAAAGTGAATTCCTGGTTTATTAAAATCTTTCGATACAATTACCGCAAGAAGCTGGTTGCACTCGTCGGTGATGTTTTCTATCATTTTCCCAAGTAAATTTAGAGATATACGTTTAATTTTTAAAGTTGACAAGTTTTACTACTTGACTAAAGTTTAGCCGAAATAGCTACTCTAAAGCAATAAGCAACGGTATCTCGTGAGGATTTTTTTACATTGTATTTCTCGTAATTACCTTATCAGTCTATAGTGCAATATGTAGATTATACACCAGTTAAGTTCGGTATAAATAATTAGTGGAGATAGTAAAAAAAATATCTGTCAATTAACCCTCAAAAATATGGGTATTTAATACATAGTCAATATAAAAACTTTGCGATTTTTCCGGATAATGTGTTGGAATCGATGAATGTATAAACACTATTAACTTAATAATCCCGACGAACACCATTGACAATTGGCTTAACTTCAGAAGTGTCAGAAAATGGATCAGTTCCACCAGTCCAGTTGAAATCACTGATACGGAAACTAATACCACCTAATTGTAAATCTGGGTTGTAGCGTAAGGTAATGCCATACGTGCGGCGACTATATTCTAAAACATAATCTGTACTCGTGCTTCGTCCTGTTTCTAGGTTAATCGAGGTTTGAAAACCGAACCGGAATGGACCATATATTTGCTGCGTAATTCCAGCAGTTAAAACTTTGGTATCAACAACGCGATCAAACAAAAAAGGCGACGAGCCATTGTTTAAGCCTTGGGAGTAACTGAGAGTAAAGCCGGTGTAGTCTAGAAAAGGACGAGAAAAATGCCCAAACTGTCCTGCCAGACCAATAGTCCCAGTTAGGGTAGATTGATTATCACCACTGGTATAATAACTGTTTGTTCCAGTCACCCCAGCATTCAAGTTCAAGTAAGGAACCACCAAGTATGGTGTGTATCGCAATCCTCCAGTCGGGGTGGATGGCAGTGGCTTACCACCCCATAACGGTATAGTGCCACTCAAAGCAACGCTA
This sequence comes from Aetokthonos hydrillicola CCALA 1050, assembly GCF_017591665.1. Classification (GTDB taxonomy): domain Bacteria; phylum Cyanobacteriota; class Cyanobacteriia; order Cyanobacteriales; family Nostocaceae; genus Aetokthonos; species Aetokthonos hydrillicola. The sequence goes on from NZ_JAAKGC010000014.1 coordinate 11,487, forward strand.
CCTTGAAGACGACCTAGAGAGATGCGAGTATTATTACTTCCCTGTTGTTTTAGTAAGTCTTGGCGGTCAGTGTTAGCATTAATGTACTGCGCTCCACCTTGATAACTAAGGTTAATCCCACTCTTTGCTAAAGGGATTATTGGAGAGGTGACGATACCACCAAGACTACTTTGGACAGTTTGAAAGCCAAGACTACCGTTGTAAAGACGGTCTCGGTAGCTATATTCTAAAGCTAGCGTGTGTGGATTGCGATCATCGCCAAAACTCTGACGTAATCGTAAGCTTGCCCGTAAAGTATTTTCTACGTTACCTAAATCTAAACTGGTTAACTGTGCAGAGCCTTTAATTGTAGTTTGTGGACTTAGAACCGCGTTTACCTTTGTTTTTAAACCAAATAGTTCTCCAACATTACCAGGATTTTGTACTGCTTTTTGGACTAAAAACTGGGGCGTTACACTAAAGCTAGCTCCTGGTTGATTAATAACTTTAAAACCACGCTCAATAAACAAACCTCTCCTGTCGGTGCCATCGTAGCCAGCAGCAGCTATTGTGGGAGTTACATTACGTTCACTACGGTCAATTGTCTGCTCATCCTTGGGAATGGGTATACTAGTTCGTTGATCAAATACCAACCTTTGTCGCTGTGTTTTGATCTTGTCTTGTAAGGGAGACTCTCGTGTTAGCGTGACTTTATCTGCTCTTAATACCAGTTCTGGGGGAGAAAAAGGGTCATTGGTAATACTAACGTTTCTAGCTTGCCAACCTCTAGGATAAAAATCAACGTTTGCAGCTTCAAAGCGTAAGCGCCTAACTTGACCACCCTGTTTTGGGTTTGGAAGATTGCTTGCAGTTCTTGAACCCCCTACTGTAACGTTGATACCCCCACGGTTACTAACTTGTAGTGGTTGATTAGAACTGATGCGATCGCTCAATGGACTTTGAGGAACACCACCTGTAGTTATATCGGTAGGTAAGAAAGATAAATCTCTTTGGGCAGAGCGTATATTAATATCCCCTCTGGCAGATTTCAACTGCCCGCTATCCTGAATAAAGTTGTATGTAAAGCGTTGTCCACGTATTACTTGATCACCCCGGGTCAATACAACATTTCCTTCACCTACAGCGATCAAGTTATTTATGTTTACTTGCAGGCGATCGGCATCTACTATTGAACCGTCAAATCTCACTACGACTTTACCTTCAGCAGTGATAATTCCCCTTTGCTCGTCATACTCTTGCCTATCTGCAACAACTTCAATAACTCTCCTTGTTTGTGGAGGCGTGTTTGTAGGTGAAGACTGAGCTTTTGGGGTACTGCTTTGTGATGGTGGTAGAGACTGTTGTTGAGAAGTTGGATTTGGCGTTTGTGTTTGATTTACCTGATTGCGTGCTTTAAATTCTATTGTGGAGGGTGTTGGCGCTGAGTTAAATTCTATTGCATTTGGCTGTTTTGCCGTAGCCGTATCATTCTGGTTTTTCGCTTGGGCTAATTTCTCAACTAAGAGTTGTGCTTTGGTTTTAGATAAGTTGTTGCTTTTTGCCAGTGTTAGATCAATCTGCTTTTTATTTGATGAGTTTTGAGGCGAAATTTCTGAGTTGCTACCCTCTTTTAAAGGATAACCAACATTCAGATCTTGACCTAACGAAGCTGCACTTTTATTAGTGGGGATCGGTGAAAACTCCGGCGGGAACGTTTCCGGTTTACTTGGTGTTGATAATACCTGGGAGGTTACTAAATCATTCTCTGCTGAATTTTCTTGAGGAGTTGCTAAGGTTAACTTGACTACTGATTGTAAATCCTGTTTGGCAGTAGTTGAGACAAAATTTTCACTTTGTACAGGTTTTAGGTTTGGACGCGGTACAGGTGGCAGAATTGGATGAAGCATATTTCAGCAAAATCAAGCTAACGAATAGCTAATAAAGGGTAGGACACTCTCATGCTGTGTAAACCAAAGCATGAAAGCACCCGTTTGGAAGGATCATTTACTTTGCCTTCCGAATGCATACCTTCTGCCTATCCGGCAACTCCGGTTAATTTATCACGTTTTTACTCTAAATCACGACGACCTGGGTTACGAGCTGGATCGTTTGACAAAAATCCAAAGATAAATATAGTCACGAAGAAACCAACAACAATATAAACAGCGATTTTTAAAGTCAGCATTGGGAGAGCTCCTATATAGTATGAAAAGCTTCTCTATCTGCTACTCGCAGTAAAGATAGCTTTCTTATCTTACCTAAAACTCGTCCCCTTTTTGAGGACTCTTTGTAAGAGACTAAGGTATTTAGCAACTTTTGCGACTCGTAGATGAACCTTGGGCAGAAGTTAGAGGCTCAGATCTTGAGACGTTGAAGGGTAAGCTTAGGTTTCCCACGCGTTCTCTATTTTTTTCCAATAGGCAGAGGAGTAACGCACCGTTTCAATCCTTCGGTTCCCGAATATAAGGGCGAATGCCATTCGCCCCTACGCATCGTATCTGTTGTTTTGTTTTAGACAATTGGTATTATTACTCTTTTCGGTGCGTTACGCTACGCTAACACACCCTACGCTGACTTGGAATATAATTGATTTTCCTTTCTCCACGTTTGGGGGGGTACTCCGTGGTGTTGGCGAAACTGGCGGGAGAAATGGCAGGCGTTTTGATATCCTACTATTGTGGCGATTTGTTCGATTGTTTGACTGGTTTCTTGAAGCAAGGAACGTGCTGCTGCCATTCGGCGTTTAACAATCCAAGCGTTTACAGTTTCTCCTGTCTGCTTTGCAACTCGGTTTGTCAAGTAGGCTGATGAGTAACCAACTGCTTCAGCTACGTCACATAAGGTAATTCCTTGATGATAATTAGCTTCAATAAAATCGAAAACTTCTTTAAGTTGAGGAAGGGATGGAAAAAATGACTCAGAGTCAGTGGATTGAGTTCTGGTTTCAGACTGGGGTTGCTGACAGCACGCGGCATACCAGTACTGCATGACTTTAGCTTGCTTTTCTAATCGGGTTGCGATCGCTCTTAGCAATTCCTCTACCGTAGCAGGCTTCGTTAGATAGTCATCTGCACCTAAATCCATCCCTTTACGAATATCCGCCTTAGTATTACTGCCAGTCAGAAAAATAAACGGCGTGATTGCTGTGACTGGATCTTGCCGGAGTGCAGTCAGAACATTAAAACCGCTCATATCTGGCATGAAAATATCACAAATCACTAAGTCAGGTAAATGTTCTTGCGCTTGTTGGATACCAATCACGCCATTCTCTGCGCCTATAGTATCAAAACCTTCGGCTTGAAGACCATCTAAGAAAATGTTGCGGGTTGTAGCATCATCTTCAATTACTAAGATTTTTTTCGACAATTCATGTACCATTGTAAAATTCCCAGAATTTGCGAGAGCGAGTAGCTAATAATTTTTCGCGTATATATTCAACAAGCATTAGGACTTATGTAATAAAAAGGAGTCAGAAATCAGAATACAGGAGGAGCCACTTCTGCAGGAGGGTTTCCCTCTGTAGGAATGTGGCGTTCAGAATGCACCACCCATCAAGGGATGATGTTGTAGGAAAAGTTTCAACACCTATCTCGTCCACTCATAGACGAGGTTTTAACTAGTATTTATCATTCTGACTCCTGACTCCTGAATTCTTCTTCATGAACACTCTAAATTATGAATTTTGAAGTATATTCAATGGCTGAACATTAGTTGATGGAAGTTTTACAGTAAAAGTAGTACCTAATCCAACTTCACTTTCGACATCAATTTGCCCTTGATGCAACTCAACTAAGATTTTAACAATCGATAAGCCTAGACCAGTACCAGGTATATTGTCGATATTACTACCTCGATAAAATGGTTCAAATATTTGTTGTTTATCTACTAATGGAATGCCAATTCCTACATCTTTAACTTTAAAGACCAAGTCTGGTTTTTGGCAAGAAAGTTCTAAAGTAACTGCGCTGGTTGCAGGAGAAAACTTTATTGCATTTGAAAGTAAATTGGTAAGGATATGCTGAAGCAGTTTTGGATCTAGGTATATTGTGGTGCAGTCACCTTCACTAATAAAATCGATTATCTTTTGGTTGCCGCTTGCTAGCTGCATTTGTGCTACGATATCGCGACAAAACTGATTAATGTCAAGCAATCTCGGCTCGCATTTTAATTTTGCTGCTTCTGCTCTACCAAATAGCAAAAGCTCATCGAGTAAATCACTGATTTGATTAACCGCCGCTTGAATTAAATCGAGATAAGATCGGTTTTTCTCCTCAGTCCATTGATGTGTATGACGCCTAAGTAAGTCAGCAGAAAATGCAACAACATTAAGCGGAGTTCGGAATTGATGACACAGCATGGAAACAAAACGTTCTCTTAGTTCACTCAACCGTTTTGCCTGATCAAGAGCTTGCCGCAGCTCTGTCTCTGCTTGCTTGTAATCAGTGATATCGATTGCTGTGATCATTCGAACTTGATTATTTGCAAAATCCACAACTCCATCGAGTAATTGCACTGTACAAGCTAACCAGCGAGCTGTACCATTCTTCGTATGAATTTGGATTTCCTGATATTCACAACAGGCAGTACCATCTTGCTTATGTACTTGCCTCAGCCTCTTCTTGGCAATTAATTTGTCAATATTAAAGTTATGAGTTAGTTCATGCCTGGTGTAACCAGTCAAAACTTCTGCTGCGCGGTTTACATAGCAAATACAACTTTCTCTAATTAAGAAAATGCTGGCATCTGTATTTTCTGCTAAAATACGGAATCTAGTTGCATTTAGTTTTAGTGCTTCTTCTGTTCTCTTAGCTTCAGTAATATCCCAAATACTCCAAACTCTGCCAATAACTTTGTCACCTAAACGGTGCGGCTCAGAGTAGTGTGCAAAAATCCTTCCATCTTTTAATTCTATTAAATCATAGCTTTCACAATCCGACTGACTGGGTGCTTCCCAAATAACTTGATGAAAAACCTCTGGCTCTTTAACTTGGTTTTCTAAAAAATCTTTAGTTTGATTACACTTTCTCGATATTGCAAGCGATTTGGGTAATTGCCACATATCTAAAAATTTCTGATTGCAGTAAAGAATTTCTCCTTCAAAATTTACTGCGAGTACACCATTTGCTGTAGAGTTAAGAGCAGAACGAAGAAGACAAAGGGTTCTTACTAGCTCAAACTCTGAATAGTGATATTCATCAACTTCCAGTAAAAAACCCTCTGCCAGATTTAGAGTTTGATTTATATCTTGCTCTTTTGTCAACTCTTTTGTTGAATTTAAGCTTCCGCTTTGCTCATTCTTCTCACGAAGAAAACCACAAATCAACTCTTGATCTTGATTTTTTCTATAAGTGATAGTGATCTCTCCAAAAAATCTCCGATTTTGCTTGGTTCTATAGCTTGATTGATAAGTAATCAAATGCTCTTGTTTAAGAGTAGATTTACAAAAGCTTTCCTTCAAACTTTCCCATTGATTTGACCAGTCTTGTAGCGAAAAATTTATATCTAGTTCCTGCAATGTCATGGAAAGTAATTCTTCGCGAGGATACTCGCTAATATTGCACATTGCTTGATTGACAAATAGAAACCGTGCATTCTTGTCTAAACAAAAAGCTGCTTCTACAGTAGAGTTGATCAAGATTTGAGAAAATTTCAATTCTTCTAGCTGTAAGATCAACTGAGATTTAGATTCAACAAACATATCTTCGCAAGAAGTCATTGCCTCTCCACCACCCTTTGCTATAAGTCGGCTTTACAGAAGTCAACGGGCTTACTATCAAAGCTTCCCAAATTTTTTACTGTCAAGTTAGTGACTAGCTTATCCTGTACATTAATTTATCATATTTTTACTAAACTTTACACAAATTTGCGGAACTTTAGGAAATGTGTTTTCAGTGGTCTGATACTTTCTGTATCAAACTATATTACATGAGCAATTGAGGAGCATAAAGACTTTTTCAACTTCAACGCATCGTCTCAAGGTTTACTCTTCGGCTCTCAGCCCTTCACACAGGAAGTTTTAAAGGTTGAGTCTTTGCTCTGTTGAGGGTCTTGTCTACTTTCATTTAGCTACATGCCGTGACGCAGGATTTAGTAAAACTAGTACCTGGCTTACCTTATGAGAATCAGGGTAAGTTCTCATAAATTTAATTTTTCTTAACTTAATTTTTCATAATCCCAAGCCTATCAGTTAAAAGCAATACATTTAACTTTTGTAAATAATATACGCTGTTTTATTCATCTGTCATACGGAGTATAATACTTATGTGTATTCAAACACAAAAAAAATAAACGTAGTAAATGTACTGCCTTTAAATGCGGCAGATTATACTTAATATCCACTACTCAAAATGTTACAATTATTACTAATAATGTATGCAAAATATCAAGGCTAAGTCCAGTCATTGGAAGGACTGACTCTCAGTTTTCTCATAAAGAATTAAGCTCGACTTGGATAAATCCGTGTGGAAATTTATTTTATTGTTTTATAGAAATAGGCAAAATATAAAAGTGAATATAATTGGAGCGGTCATAAAATTTATAGATAATTTTACTCGAATTGTTAGGACTCATATTTTATTTATAGCAAGTTATACATAATTCTAGCTTTCTTTTCAAGATCCACTATTCGATGCCTTTTGAATTCATTCAATCTACCAAAAGATAGATTTTTAAATCCTCCTTAAGTGTGAGTAATTTTGACTACAATTAATATCAAAAAAATAGACAAACCGATCAAAAAAAATTTCATTGCACCTTTGTCTTAAGCTTTTGTAGTCTTGTGTCCATAGGCAGGGTTTCGATTCTCGCTTTCTGAATATACAAGTTTTTTATTAAAGGTAAAAGCTTCAATTAGTTCTAGTCTTGATTAAGTAGAAGAGAAAACAGTCCCTGTCAATAAACATGAGTAAGACTGTAAACACTAACGCAGCAACTTGGCAATATTCTCAGGATTTTAGGGCATACGACAATGAGTCAAAACTATACTGAAACAACCCACGCAATTAATGGCAAGTTAAACCAACAGCTTCAACTCGATAGTTTAGTAGCATCTGCAACAAGTTCTACACAAGAAGTCAATCGCGATAAAAGCACCTCTGTTTTACAAGAAGAAGTAGAAAATTCTCTCACTGTCGCTGATGCGATCGCCCAAATGTTGGAAAATTTGGGAGTTTGCTGTGCTTTTGGGGTAGCAGGCGGTGCAATGGCGACTATTTGGGGTTCGCTCTCTAGCAGCCTCTTGCAAGTGCTAAATTTTCGCCATGAATCAGGTGCAGCCTTTGCGGCGGTAGAGGCTTATTTTGCTAATGGTAACCCAACTGTAGTATTCACAACAGCAGGACCAGGTATCACAAATGCTTTGACAGGATTATTTGCTGCACGTGGCGAGGGTGCAAAAGTGATTTTACTCTCCGCTTGTACTTCAGCACCACAGCGTGGGCGATGGGCAATTCAAGAAACCAGTCATACCACACTACCTGTTGAAGGAATTTTTACATCAGGAGCATTGTTTAACTATGCCACCACTGTGGAATGCGCTGCTCAACTGCCACAAATTTTTCGCTCGTTAGCACTCGGCTTGTCCCAGCCAGGAGGATTTGTTGCTCATTTGAGTATTCCCACAGCGGTGCAAACAAGCTTAATAGATGAGGTAACTTTACCTCAGCTAAGTGTTTCTCGCTTTCCCGTGACAACTAATACTGAAGCGATCGCCAAAACAATAAAGCTACTCTCTGAGGGACCTTTTGCCATTTGGGTAGGTTTTGGTGCTAGAGATGCTGCAGATGAGATTCGTCAGCTTGCAGAAAAAACTGGAGCAGCAGTTATGTGTTCTCCTCGTGGTAAAGGCATTTTTCCTGAAGATCACCCCCAGTTTGTGGGTGTTACAGGTTTGGGTGGTCATACTTCAGTTATGAGTTACATGCAGCAACAAACCCCATTACGGACACTTGTGTTAGGCACACGCCTTGGTGAACCAACATCTTTTTGGAATCGAACGATGGTTCCACCAGGGGGTTTTGTGCATGTGGATATTGACCCAACAGTACCAGGCGTTGCGTATCCACAGGCGGAAACGTTAGCAATTCAATCTGATATCAAAGCATTTCTCCAAACACTCTTAAGTTGTGAAGAGTTACTACCAAGTAGACCAACATCTGTATCACTACCTCACCCTGAACTAGAACGAATGAACGCAGATGAGGACGCTGTTGTAAGACCAGAAGTCTTAATGCAAGTCATTCAAGAGGTGATTGTTGAAAGCAGTGATGCCATTGTAATGGCGGAGTGTGGTAACTCTTTCACTTGGTCAACGCATTTTCTGCGATTCAATCAAGCGAACCGTTACCGTGTGAGCACCGGAGTGGGAGCAATGGGTCACGCTGTCACCGGAGTTGTAGGAGCAGCCTGTACACACAAAGGTAAAGCCGTCGCCATTGTAGGAGATGGAGCAATGTTGATGAATAATGAAATCAACACCGCCGTCAAATATCAAATTCCTGCTATTTGGATTGTACTCAACGATGCTCGTTACAACATGTGCCATCAAGGAATGGCCATGCTAGGAATGACAGGAGCAGATGCAACAATTCCTGAAGCTGATTTTGCTGTCATTGCTCGTGGTATGGGGGCTGACGGTGTACGTGTTCATAAGGAGTCTGATATTCGAGCAGCATTAGAAGAAGCGATCGCCGCAAATGGCCCATTTGTTGTCGATGTATTGATAGATCCAAATAGGCGTGCCCCATCTAAAGGACGTAACCAAGGTTTACTAGCAGCACAAGGCGTCAAATCCACACCAGCTAAAAAGACTGAAATGATTTCATTTCCAAATATTTAACTGTTTACCACCAACAAAATTAAGGAGACAAGAGTGAACCTTTTTGAAACTGTAGGAGAAATGGGTCACGAGCAAGTTCTATTCTGTCATAGCAAAAATCCAGACATCAAGGCAATCATTGCTATTCATGATACAAGTCTCGGATCTGCGATGGGAGCGACAAGACTATGGCCCTATGTGAGCGAAGAAGCTGCTTTAAAAGATGCTCTACGTCTAAGCCGTGGAATGACCTACAAAGCTGCTTGCGCGAACATTCCCGTTGGTGGTGGAAAAGCAGTAATTATTGCTCATCCTAAAGACAAGACTGATGAACTGTTCAGAGCCTATGGGCGCTTCATCGAGCGTCTTAACGGGCGTTTTATAACAGGTCAAGATGTGAATCTTACACCAGAAGATGTAAGAACAATTAGCCAAGAAACTAGTTACGTTGTTGGTGTAGAAGAAAAATCAGGTGGACCTGCTCCAGTAACAGCTTTAGGCGTTTTTCTTGGAATACAAGCGGCGGTAGAATTTGGCCTTTTGAGTGAAAGTCTACAAGGGGTTAAAGTAGCAGTTCAAGGTTTAGGCAATGTAGGCAAAAATCTTTGTCAGCAGTTGCATGAAAATGGTGCTAAACTTTTTGTTACTGATATTAGTAAAGAAAAAACTGAGGAAGTCAAAAGACTTTTTGGTGCAACTGTTGTAGAACCTGATGAAATTTACTCTCTTAACGTCGAGGTATTTTCACCTTGTGCTTTAGGTGGAATTATCAACAGCGAAACAATTCCTCTCATCCAAGCTCCAATTATTGCGGGTTGTGCTAACAATCAACTAGGAGAAGAAAAAATCCATAGCCAAATGTTGGCTAAAAAAGGAATTCTTTATTGCCCTGATTACGTGATTAATGCAGGAGGACTCATCAACGTTTACAATGAGATGATAGGGTACAATGAAGAGAAAGCGTTTCAGCAACTGCATAATATTTATGACACCCTGATAGAAATTTTTGAGATAGCTCAACAACAGGGAGTGACCACTAATGGTGCTGCTAAACAGTTAGCAGAGCAAAGAATTATGATGGCTAGAAGCCTCAAGAATCAACAAAAAAGAATTCAGGAGTCAGGAGTCAGAATTCAGGAGGAGCTACTGCGTTGGGGAGCCAGTTCTGCAGGGAGGCTTTCCGTAGGGTAGCACGTGGCGTTCACAATTCAGTATGAGTTATGGGCGACTGTGAACGGTAGGGACGAAGGAGTGTCAGCAGTGCGGTGAGTCTGGGAGACTAACGAAACTTAAGTGTTTAAGGAGTGAGTAAGTAGTGGAAAAAAATACGTTTGCAACATCAGCTTATATTGCAACATCACCAGAGACTGCGTTTGAATACCTTTGCAGTTTAAAAAATTTGGATGATTGGACGCTTTTTAGCCGAATGAAAGAGCAAGTAGACGAAGATACTTGGATAGGCTCAGCGTCTGGTTACCACAAGAATCTTTACTATCATGTTAAGAAGTTAGAAAATCCTCTTTTCTTTGGCATTGAGTGGCATTGTGGGTTTGAGTATCAAAAATATTTCCAAGTTTATCCTGTTCTGCTTTTTCCTCCCGACTATATTGAGCCTGGAACAGATGAAAAAGGTGTGTATTTTCATTGGCTAAGCTTTGTAGATCCAAGGCGACAAACCCAAATGATTATGCAAGGAATTCATACCGTACATACTTCGGAGTGTCGTTCTCTTAAAGCTATTTTAGAGCGTAAGGCTGGTTACAAACAAGCAGCAAAAGGACGCTACTTTATCGATACTGACACTATTTATGTCGATGCACCTGTTGAAATAGGTGTTAAGTATTTATCAAATCTCCGAAATATGGATGAGTGGGCGCATTTGGTACGACCATTTGGTGAAATTTCTCCTGAGTCCGGAGAGTTTCTTGATGAGTATGACCAAAAAGTAAATATTTCTCTGCGGTTACACACTCTGAGTAAATATTATTTGCTTGAGCAAGAATATTTCTATCCTGATTATCAATTTTATCAACGCTCTGTCGCACTGTTGATTCCGACTGCTTACGCTTTTGGTGATCCATCTGCACCCGGTTTCATCCTCCACCAAATTACATTCTGGAAACCAGGAGAATCTTTGCCTCACGGTAAACTCCAAATTGAAGATTTTGGTGCTGAGGCTATGAATATTAAACGTATGCTTGAGGCTAAGGCTGGTAATTTAGAGTCATTTAACCGTGGAATGAGCTATTTGCCACAAACTCAGGAGTTACTAGTAACAGCGAGCAACTAAGAATTATGTTTGCAGTACTTGCTGATAATCTAGATAATCCGAAAGGTTTATGCTTTGCTCCTGATGGTAGTCTCTACGTTACAGAAGCTGGTGGAGGAGGAGAGGTGGTTGGTGTTCCATCTCCAAGTGGCCAAGGTATTTTATATTATGGCACGAGCGGTTCCGTAACAAGAATTGAGAATGGTAAAGCAGAGCGTGTATTAACAGGACTTCCTTCGGTTGCATTTCCAGATGGTACTGGAGCTGCTGGGCCTCATGATATCAAATTTGATTCCACAGGCAAGCCTTATGTTCTAATTGGATATGCTGCTGATCCAGCTTTGCGTGATGCCAAGTTAGGTGAGACTGATCTAGGAAAAATCATTACTCCTGACTTTAATACTAATTCTTGGACAACTATTGCTGATCTAGCAGATTATGAACTTGCCAATAATCCTGATCAAGCTGAAGTGGTTAGCAATCCTTTAGCTTTGTTGATAGATGAAGGCAAAATTATTGTAGTTGATGCTGGTGCAAATGATCTGCTGAGGGTGAATACAGACGGAAGCCATCTGCACGCGATCGCTGTGATCCCCAAACAAACATTGATCAATCCAATTTTTCCAACTTTGGACTCTCAATCTTTTGATCGAGGACACGTACCACCTCCTAGCGCCTATCGACACGCACAGCCGTCGCAGATGCTAATCCAGTCGGTACCCACTGGAATCGCAAAAGGTCATGATGGTGCTTATTATATCAGTGAATTCACTGGATTTCCATTTCCAGAAGGTGGGGCAAAAATTTATCGATTAAGTTCTGAGGGAGAACTGAAGACTTATGTAGAAGGCTTTACTCAACTGATTGATTTAGCTTTCGATGAAGAGGGTAACTTGTATACTTTAGAACATGCTAATCAATCTGGCTGGAAAGGTAAGCTAGATGGAACTTTGATTAAGATAGCCGCTGACGGTACTCGCACAACTGTGCTGAGTGGAAATGGCTTAGAGTCACCTACTGCTTTAACTATCGGTGCTGACGGTGCTATCTACGTCATTAACCGAGGAGGTCGTCCAAAACAAGGGCAAGTTATCAGAATTAAGAATCCAACTTAAAAACTGGTCTTCTACGCGCAAAACCCAAACTTTGGACAATCAATTCCAGAATTTCAAGCCAACTAATGCATACGCCTCTTGCTGAAGAAGCGATCGCACCAAATGCTTGATTTCCATGTTCCCACCATTGGGACTCTTTTCCCTTTCAAGCAGACAAATTACCAAAACTCAATCTCAAACTCCAAAGGTATGAAACTCAAATCATTTGCCCTGATAATTGCTTCTGTTGGTCTTGTTACTGCTATGAGCGCAAAGGCTGCACGAGCTAGTTCTTATGAAGTAGTCGCTGACGGTCTTGATAACCCACGTGGTATAGCGTTTGATGCTGATGGCAATCTTTATGTAACAGAAAGTGGTCGTGGAGGTGACGGTAGTGATGGAAGATGTATTCCATCACCCAGTGCAGGGTACATTCCTTTATGTGCGGCTGAAAATGGTAGTGTTGTCAAAATCGCTCCAGACGGAACGAAAACAACCGTAGTATCTAATCTTCCATCGATAGCGTTATCACCTTTCGGAGAACAAGCTGCTGGACCTGCAGATATCAAGTTTGACTCTAAAGGCAATGCTTATCTATTAACTGGTTTAGCTGGTGATCCGAACCTACGGGATTCAACGTTAAAAGAACCGCAACTAGGACATCTGTATAAAGTAGACTTAAATACTGGGAACTTAACTGATCTTGCCGATATAGGAGCTTATGAAGCAAAAAACAATCCTGACGGCACTGATATCATTTCTAACCCTTATAGTTTCGCCATTAAGGGCGATTATGCTTACGTCGTTGATGGCGGTGGAAACGCTATATATAAGATAGCTCTGGATGGTAGCGGTATTAAAGACGTAAAAGCTTTTCCTCAAGAACTTATACCAGCAGACCAACTTGTATTCCCTCCTAAACCTCCATCGGATGGAACTTCATCTTCAGAAGCAAGCTCAACCCCCCCAAGCGGCGATTTACTACCTCCTGGTTATACAGTCACCCCAGATGGTAATGTTGTATCAAGCCAATCAGTACCCACAGCGATCGCGATCGCTCCTGATGGAAGTCTAACAGTCACAGAGTACACTTACTATCCCTATCCAGAAGGAAAAGCTCGTCTGTGGAGCGTTGACGACAATTTAACTACAATAGGAACAGGTGTTAACAATACCCCATTAACCGGCAAAGAGATTGCTACTGGCTTTACCCAACTGACTGGCGTAGCATACGATAACGAAGGCAATACATATGTATTGCAAAGCGTGAATCAGTCAGAATGGAAGGCAATTCAACAGGGTGGTGAGATTATTGGTGACCCAAGCGGCTCGTTAATCAAAATTGCCCCGGATGGTACTCGCAAAACTATCCTGAGCGGTAAAGGATTAGAAGCTGCGTCTGGGATAACTCTTGGACCCGATGGCAATTTATATATCTCAAACAATGCCCGATTTGCAGGAAAAGGACAAATCATCAAAGTTCGTTTGCACCAACGCCAGAAGCTACGCAAACTCCAACAAAAGGTCGGTAAAAAATTCCTAGAGCAGATAGAAGCTTTCTCGCTCACAAACGGCTAAAAAGTTAAACGCTGAAGACAAAGCGCATCTACCATATCAAAATTTTTAGCTTAAAAACGCAAGTAGGCTACAAGCAAGTATCACTTCCACTATCGGTATGGAAACATGGGATTAGTAAAAAGCTTGTCAATTGGCTTAGTCAGCACCAGCCTTATGGTCACTGTACTAGCAACCAACGCAAAGGCAGAAAAGGCTGGATCTTTATCTTTACAGTACGACACCTCTATTGGTAGACCTGCTAACTTACAACAAGGTGAGTTCCCAGGTGTACCCGGAACACTTGCTGTTCCCCAAGGTATAGCTGTCGACGAAAGTGGGAACATATACATTAGTAATGGTCGAGGTATTGATCGTGTTGATGTATTTGACAGCCAAGGCAACTACATTAGAGGAATTGGCAGTAGTGGTAAAGGACCTGGACAGATCGACGAGCCATTAGACGTCAAATTCAGCCCTGTTGATGGCAACCTCTATGTAGGCGATGGTTTCAACAACCGTATTGATGTATTCGATCGTAACGGTAACTTTGTTAAATCTTTTGGTTCCTTTCAAGGTCCTATAGAGGGGCGGTTCTTCTTTGGACCTGGGGGTATGCAGTTCGACAAAAAGGGTAACTTGTACGTCACTGATTTTACTGCTGATGTCGTTAAGGTGTATGACATAGACGGTAATCTCATCAAAACTTTTGGTAGTACAGGTACTGGACCTGGGGAGTTCCAAGGTCCGGCTGGATTAAACATATCTAAGCGGACTGGGAACATCTTTATAAATGACCAATATAACAACCGCGTTCAGGTCTTCAATCCACAAGGTAAGTTTCTGTATACCTTTGGCAGTGAGGGTCAACAACCAGGTCAGTTTCAACAGCCAATCGGTATCGAACTGGATGAGCATGACAATATCTATGTAACTGATTCTATCAATAGCCGTGTACAAGTCTTCGATAAAAAGGGTAACTTCCTGACTGCATATGGTCAACCAGCCCGTAATGCGTCTGGCGAACTTGTACTACCTCCGGCTATAGGTGGTCCTACTCCCTACGGCGACCCTATTGACCTCACACCTGGTGTCTTTAACTGGACTGGTGGTGAACATTACGCCAATGGCAAGCTATATGTGGGAGACTTCTACCAAGGTCGTGTTCAGGTGTTAAACGTGGTTAAGAATAAGAATTTAAGACAATCCTCTTCTTCTCGAAGGTACTAAGGAAAATAACTCGAAAAAACGGGGTTTTCACTCACGTGAACCTAATTTGTTGATAAGCCTAAACCGAAATATCCAGTAATGCGGGCAAAATGCCAACTATTACTTCGAGAATGAATGGTCTGATATCTTGTACCTGGGCTGTCAACCAGCCAGCGATTTAAATCGCTGGCTGATAGCTAAAGTCCTCTCAAGAGGACTGCTCAAGGATTTCAGTCCATTTCAATGGAATGCGCGCTATTAGCCCGGAACTTCAGTTCTGGGCGGGATATCGGGCTGGTTCAATCGTCCTGTAGGCGGGAGCTTAGCGTAACTACAAGCGTTTCAAGTCGGAAAAGGCATGAATAACTATGTATTCTGCAACTTATTTAGAAAAAGATATTTTTGATGTAGTAGATCTACTCCATTGTTGGCTAAAACGGCATGTTATACAAGAAAGTCTTTCTTGGCTAGAACAGAAGATAGAACAAATAGGAAACAGTGCTAACCCGCAAGTGTTCTTTACTGCTTTTAGTGCTGTACCTCGTTATACAGGTAAAGATGATTTAAAGCTAACATCTGAAGATTTGAAAGCAGCCTCAACAATCCGAAGGGATTGGAGTCCTAGTCATTGGAGTGTAGATCAAGCTGCTCGCGCCCTCCTGGTACTTGCTTTACCACATCGGAATGCTGAAAAATATTTGCGGATGCTTGAGCAGGTTTTCATCACTGCTGATGTAGGAGAATTAGTAGCACTTTATCAAGCTTTACCACTTTTGCGGTACCCAAAACAATTACGTGGTCGTGCGGCTGAAGGTGTTCGTAGCAATATGACGGCGGTTTTCAACGCCATTGCTTTACGAAATCCTTATCCGAAAGATTTTTTAGACAATCTAGCATGGAATCAACTAGTGCTTAAAGCCTTATTTGTAGGCAGTCCTCTGCATTTAATTCAAGGATTTGATCAGCGCGTAAATCCTGAACTAGCAAGAATGCTTGTTGATTATGCTCATGAACGCGATCGCGCTAACCGTCCCATATCTTACGAACTTTGGAGAGGAGTAGGGAAATTCGCTGACACTGGAATGCTAGCAGATCTGGAACGAGTACTTGCACAACCTCATCCTCAAAGCACAGTATCGTTAGGAAAAAGCTCAATCGAGCAAGCCGCAGCAGCTCTTGCTTGTGCTGAATGTCCTTTACCAGAAGCTCAAAAACTCCTTAGCAACTATCCAGATTTACAAGCCGAGATTCATGCAGGCTCTCTTTCCTGGAATAGTTTAGTCTACAACATCAATAACTAATTACTAGCATATGATATTTATTGATCCCCACATTCACATGAGTGCTCGCACCACATACGATTACCTGATCATGCGAGAGTCAGGTATTGTTGCTGTGATTGAGCCTGCCTTTTGGTTAGGACAACTCCGTACTAACGTAGGCTCATTTCAGGACTATTTTAGTAGTATAGTGGGATGGGAGCGATTTCGCGCTTCTCAGTTTGGTATAAAGCATTACTGTACAATTGGATTAAATCCCAAAGAAGCTAATAACGAGGCATTGGCAGAAGATGTTATGGAACTTTTGCCACTGTACGCTTCTAAGGAGGGAGTTGTAGCTATTGGTGAGATTGGCTATGATGATATGACTCCAGCAGAAGACAAGTATTTTCGCCGACAGATTGAACTAGCAAGATTACTGGATAGTATAGTACTGATTCATACACCACACCGCAATAAAAAAGCTGGCACAAGCCGCAGCATGGATGTTTGCATTGAGCATGGGTTATCACCATCGCGAGTGATTGTCGATCATAATAATGAAGAGACAGTGAAAGAAGTTTTAGAGCGAGGCTTTTGGGCTGCGTTCACTATTTATCCTCATACAAAAATGGGAAATGCTCGGATGGTCGAAATTGTTCGCCATTACGGGAGCGATCGCATCATTGTAGATAGTAGTGCTGATTGGGGGATAAGTGATCCTCTTGCGGTACCAAAGACTGCTCAACTAATGCTCGACAGAGGAATTCCAGAAAATCACGTGCGAGCAGTGTGCTACGAAAATGCACTTTTAGCTTATAGCCAAACTGGCCAAATGCAAGCCTCCGACTGGCTCAATCCCTCACCCATCGATCAGCGGCAGATGTTCAGCGGTAATTCTGTACTTCGCGGACAAGATCCAATTGTAGAGTCTACTCGCGAGTACGTATTAATTGAGTAAATAAAGAACTCAGTCAAAATGAAACAAGTTTCACCGTCAAGCATGAAGAAGGAATATTCTCTATTCCCCACCCTACACCCTACACTCTACACCCTGCTCCCTACTCCCTCTTTTTGGCCATATCTACAATTAATGCGACCGGCAAACATTGTTACTGCTTGGGCAGATGTTCTAGCAGGATTTGCCACTTCAGGAAGCATTATATTTAGCAGTGAAATCTATAGTGGGGAAACACTTATTAATTTGATACCATTAATATGGTTGCTTCTATCTACTACTGGTTTATACGGCGGTGGTATTGTATTTAATGATGTTTTTGATGCTGAGATAGACGCTAAAGAGCGACCAAACAGACCTATTCCTAGTGGCAAAGCATCTTATTGGAAAGCAACGTTGTTAGGAAGTCTACTATTAACTCTTGGAGTACTCGCAGCGGTTCAAGTTTCTTGGTTAAGTGGCACTTTGGCTTTTAGTATTGCGGCTGCGGCGATGATTTACAACGCTTACAGCAAGCATCACCCTGTTTTTGGTCCGCTCAATATGGGGATTTGTCGCGGTGGCAATCTATTACTTGGTGTGAGCGTAGTTTCATCAAAAATACCAGAGTACTGGTTTTTAGCCTTGCTTCCTATTATTTACATTGCTGCTATTACTACATTAAGCCGCAATGAGGTAAATGGAGGTGACAGTAATAATAGTGTTATAGCACTACTACTAATCAGCATAGTTATTGCGGGGCTTTTGGGACTCTGTTTGTTAAATAAGAATCACTTGCTGACAGTATTACCATTTATCGCTTTATTATCCGTGCGAGTTTTGATACCCTTTGTTAAGGCTATGCATCAGCCCACTCCAGAAAATATCCAGATAGCTGTAAAGGCTGGGGTGCTTTCACTGATTGTTGTAGACGCCACAGTTGCCGCAAGTTTTGGGAGCCTACTTTACGGACTACTCGTATTGAGTCTGTTACCAATTTCGATGCTACTCGCACAAATATTCAGTGTCACATAAAGCTTGTATATGAAAATCGTGTGAAGGTGAGAATTATGACAAAAAATGTATAATGAGCAGGTGTGTTTAAAATAGAGCTTTCTAGGTAGTACTACTACAAACTGAAGATAGAGTACAAACTCTACAAAGCTCACACCTGCAGCCGATCTCCACCGAAAACATAATGCGAATTTTGATTTATTCCTACAACTACAGTCCAGAACCAATTGGGATCGCTCCTCTAATGACTGAATTGGCAGAAGGATTGGTGGAGAGAGGTCATCAAGTGCGGGTTATAACAGGAATGCCCAATTATCCTCAGCGTCAGATTTACGAGGAGTATCGCGGTAAGTGGTTTGTTACCGAACAAAAAAATGGGGTTACTATTCAGCGTAGCTACCTGCGAATCAAATCTAAACCGAACTTAATAGATCGGCTGTTATTAGAGTTGAGCTTTGTCACAACGAGTTTGCCGCAAGCCCTCAACGGTTGGCGTCCTGATGTTATTCTTCTTACGGTTCCTCCTTTACTGGTGTCCCTACCAGCAACCTTATTGGGTCGATTGTATAACTGCCCAGTAGTGTTGAATCTCCAAGACATTTTACCGGAAGCTGCAGTATGCATCGGGCTAATAAAAAACAAGCTGATGATCCGCGTTTTTGAAGCTTTAGAGAAGTTTGCTTATAAGCACGCACGTACTATCAGTGTAATTGCTGATGGGTTTGTGGAAAATTTAGTGAACAAGGGCGTCCCCGCGAACAAAATAGTTTGTATTCCCAATTGGGTGAACGTCAATTTTATCCGTCCCTTCCCCAAAGAAAACAATGCTTGGAAAGCTTCCTATCAACTTGATGGAAAATTCGTGGTGATGTACTCAGGTAACATTGCTCTTACACAAGGGTTGGAAACAGTAGCAGAAGCGGCGGGTTTATTATCTCACATTCCAGAAATTGTGTTTGTCATTGTAGGTGAATCAACAGCTCTCAAAGCTCTGGAAAAATATTGTCTTGTTTGTAAGGCTGCTAATGTTTTGCTTTTGCCACTACAGCCACGAGAAAAGCTACCTGACATGTTATCAGCAGCAGATGTGGGATTGATTGTGCAAAAGCGCAATGTGATCTCCTTCAATATGCCTTCAAAAATACCACAATTACTGGCAAGTGGTCGCGCGATATTAGCTTCAGTTCCCCCTAATGGGACTGCTGCAAGAGCGATCAGGAATAGTGGCGGAGGTATAGTTGTTCCACCAGAATCAGCAAAAGCTTTAGCTGCGGCTGTACTAGATTTATATAACAATCCAGAAAAGGTAAGTGAACTGGGTAAAAATGGTAGAGAGTACGCTGTAGAACACTATAGTTTTGAGCAGGCGATCGCTCAATATGAAGCACTATTTTCTGAAATACTCGCTCGTTCCAAGTCCAAAGGAAATGTTTTAAGAAAACTGTATTCCAGCAAATCAATTGCTGATATCTAAATTGTTGTTAGTAGTTAGTGTTTGTCTGACAACTAACAACCAACAAACACCTTGTTATGAGTCAAGACTTACATAAACAAAATGACCGAAGACTATCTCGAAAAGTTACCATTATTGGTGGACGAGGTAGGATGGGAAAATTTTTCACCGATCAACTAGTTGCCGACGGGCATCACGTTAGTGTTTTGCAAGCGTCAGATTGGGAGTACGCAGAACAACTATTGAGCCATGTTGATTTAGTCTTAGTGAGTGTCCCAATTGAGCGAACGGTAGACGTAATCAAGCAAGCAGCTAAATACCTCAAACCAACCACTGCTCTTGCTGATCTGACAAGTGTCAAAACTGAACCAGTCCAAGCAATGTTGGATAACCATAATGGTCCAGTTATGGGACTACATCCCATGTTTGGTCCAAATGTTACATCATTTACTGGACAAAAAGTCATTGTTTGTTCAGGACGAAATGATGATTCGTTCCAATGGTTCTTAGATTTCATGAGCAGCCAAGGTGGAGAGCTGATCTTATGTTCACCTGAAGAACATGACCAAATGATGGTGATTGTTCAGGCAACACGGCACTTTTCTCGATTTAGCCTGGGTGTTTTCTTAGCCCAAGAAACAATTGATATAGACCGTAGTTTATCATTATCAACGACTAACTACAGTCAAGAAATCGATATTGTAAAGCGCCTGTTTGCGCAAAGTCCACTTTTGTGCGTGGATATTATGCTAAATTCAGAAGAAAGATGTGAGGCCATCACTAAGTTAGCTAATACTTACAGTTACTTAGCAAAGTTAGTAGCACAGAAAGACAGAGCAGCATTAATCGAAGAATTTCAAACGGCTCAAAGCTTCTTTAACAAATAAGAAATATCTTCTAATGGTAGTGCGATATAAGCGTGCAAGGTTCTTGCACTCCCTCATCCTAAGCTTTCACTTCTACAAAAATTGAGAAGATAAAAATATGGTACTTGCTTTCACAAGAAAGACTATAAATCACCTACAACCGATTCATCAAAGCATCTCGGTTACTTTTGAATATAATGTTTACTTTACAACTTATTTGTTTGACGTAAAAAATCCTCTGCTGGTGCAAACAATCGCCACAGATCAACAGATAGGAGTTAAGAAATTTGTAGTAGTCGTCGATGGAGGATTGCTAAAGTTTCACAAAGATATGCTTAGGCAATTATACATGTACACTCAGTATCATTCAGATACAATGATGCTGGTAGCAAAACCGCTTATAGTTCCAGGCGGAGAAGCAGCTAAAAACGATCCAAACTTATTAGAACAAATTCACCACTTAATAGACAAAGCTGGACTTTGTCGTCACTCTTACATATTAGGAATTGGAGGCGGTGCAGTATTAGACTTGGTAGGATATGCAGCAGCAACAGCCCATAGAGGAATTCGCCTGATCCGTATTCCTACAACAGTCTTGGCGCAAAATGACTCTGGCGTGGGAGTCAAAAATAGCATCAATGCTTTTGGTAAAAAGAATTTTCTTGGCACTTTTGCTCCACCTTATGCTGTTTTAAACGACTCGGCATTTTTAATTTCTTTAGATGATCGTGACTGGCGTTCCGGAGTTGCAGAAGCAATTAAGGTAGCTTTAATTAAGGATGCTAACTTCTTTAGGTTTATCTCTAGCAACGCCAAAGCTCTTGCCAATCGAGATATAGATGTTATGCAAGAGGTAATCTATCGTTGCGCTCAGCTACACTTGGAACACATTGGTAACTCTGGGGATCCCTTTGAAAAAGGTTCATCACGTCCTCTAGATTTCGGTCATTGGGCAGCTCATAGATTAGAACACTTAACAAATTATAGATTACGCCATGGAGAAGCAGTAGCTATTGGTATTGCTTTAGATAGTACCTACTCGTGCTTAGTAGGACTAATTTCTCAAGTAGAGTGGCTACACATAGTCAATACACTTTTAGACTTAGGCTTTAAATTATACGCTCCAGAACTTGCCGAACAACTATCAAACATCGAACACCCTCGCTCTTTGTTTCGAGGTTTAAAAGAATTCCAAGAGCACTTAGGTGGAGAATTATCTCTAACTCTTTTACAACATATAGGCAAAGGTATTCAAGTTCATGTAGTTAATTTATCTTTGTACAAACAGGCAATTTCTCTACTAGCTAATTATTAGAAGAAATGAAAATCGATAAGAATCTTCACTTGACTTATTGCACAAATATTCACCCTGGTGAAGAGTGGAGCCAAGTCTTTACTAACTTAAAACGCTATATTCCAGAACTCAAAGCACGCTTAACAACTGATAAACCTTTCGGAATTGGATTACGCCTAGCAGACGTAGCGACAAGAGAACTTTTACAAGGAAATACCTTAGCTGAGTTTCAGTTATGGTTGAAGGTACATAACTTATATGTCTTTACTTTGAATGGCTTCCCTTATGGTGGATTTCATGGACAAGTTGTTAAAGACCAAGTTTATGCACCAGATTGGTCTAAGCAGGAGCGATTAGACTACACGCTAAGATTAGTAGATATCTTAGCAAAGTTATTACCTGCTGGGATGGATGGTAGCATTTCCACACTACCGTTGTCATACAAGCCTTGGCTTCAAGAAAATCAAACTCTCCGAAAATCCATTGCCAATACAGCTAGCCTACACATAGCGCAGGTAGTAGCTCAAATGGTACGTATCCGCATTGATACAGAGAAGTTACTGCACCTAGATTTAGAACCAGAACCAGATGGATTGATTGAAAATGCTGCTGAAGTGGTTGATTATTTTGAAACGCATTTACTACCCATAGGTGGGAGTTATTTAGCAGAACATTTGGCTATTCCGCTGGAAGCAGCTCAAACTCTTTTACGAGAGCATGTACGAATTTGTTACGACACCTGCCATTTTGCGGTTGGTTATGAAGATCCAGTCTCGGTTTTTCGGGAATTTCAAGCAGCACAAATTCAAATCGGGAAGATCCAAATTAGTGCTGCATTGCGGGTGAACATACCTAGTAATATTAAAGAACGTACTCAGATAAAAGAGCGGTTACAAGATTTCGCTGAATCTACATATTTACATCAAGTTGTTGCGCGCGATCGCAATGGACAACTGCTTCATTATCCAGACTTGGAAATTGCTTTGCCTAATCTAGAGCATACGACAGATAGTGAGTGGCGGATTCACTTTCATGTTCCAATTTTCATTCACGATTACCAACTATTGCAGTCTACTCAAGACGATATTGTAACTATGTTGCAACTGGTTCGTAGCCACAATATATCTAAGCATTTGGAAATTGAGACTTATACCTGGGATGTCTTACCTCAGCAAATGAAGCTGGATTTATTAGCATCAATTGAGCGAGAGTATGACTGGATTTTGAAGAAGAATTCAGGAGTCAGAATTCAGGAGTCAGAATGGTGATTTTTATCGAAATAAAAAGGAGTCAGGAGTTAGAATGCACCACCCATAAAGGGATGGTGTTTTAGGAAAAGTTTCAACCCCTATCTCGTCCACAAGACACGAGGTTTTAACCTGTATTTATCGTTCTGACTTCTGACTCCTGACTCCTGAATTCTTATTCATAAAACTGAAGACAATAAGGAAGTTAAACCTCTTTGTCGATTGGTCAGCCTCCTTTTCCTTGATTCTGACTGCTGGCTCCTGACTCCTTTTTTATTATGCATAAAACTGTTGTTCTCAATGTAGTAGGATTAACATCTAGTCTGTTGGGTGAGCATACACCGTTTTTGTCTCGGTGGATGGGGGGAGGAAAGCTTATATCAATTTCTCCTGTTTTGCCTGCTGTGACTTGTGCTGCACAAGCAACTTATCTAACAGGGAAGTTGCCTAATGAGCATGGGATTGTTGGTAATGGCTGGTATTTCCGCGATGATTGTGAAATTAAGTTTTGGCGACAGTCTAACAAACTTGTTCAGGCTCCTAAAGTATGGGATACGGCGCGAGCGCTAGACTCATCTTTCACCTGTGCTAATTTGTTCTGGTGGTACAACATGTATTCGTCTGCGGATTATGCAATCACTCCCAGACCAATGTACCCTGCTGATGGAACGAAAATTCCTGATATTTATACCCAGCCGCAAGAATGGCGATCGCGACTTCAAGATGAACTAGGTCAGTTTCCTTTGTTCAATTTTTGGGGTCCTAATACATCCATTCGTTGCTCTCAGTGGATTGCTGACTCAGCTAAGTGGGTTGAAGAGTCTTGCAATCCCACATTAACCTTGATCTATCTGCCTCATTTAGACTATTGCTTACAAAAATTTGGCCCAGATCAAAACTTAGTTGCAAAAGACTTACAGGAAATTGATGCTGTTTGTGGTGATTTGATTTCATACTACGAAAATCGCGGCGCGCAAGTCATCGTTTTATCAGAATATGGAATCACGCCTGTATCCCAACCTGTTCACCTAAACCGGATGTTGCGCCAACAAGGTTTGCTGAATGTACGGGAAGAACTAGGAAAAGAACTCCTTGATCCTGGAGCAAGTAAAGCTTTTGCTGTTGCTGATCATCAGATTGCTCATGTTTATGTGCAAGATCCTTTCTATATACCCAAAGTGCGATCGCTCCTAGAAGCCACAGAGGGAGTTGCTTACATCTTAGATAATAACGAAAAATCTACTCACCATCTGAATCACCCTAGATCAGGAGAGTTGATAGCAATTGCTAAACCAGAAGCCTGGTTTACTTACTACTATTGGCTTGATGATAATTATGCTCCTGATTTTGCTAGAACAGTTGATATCCATCGTAAGCCGGGATACGATCCTGTAGAGCTGTTCGTTGACCCTCAACTCAAATTTTCTAAGCTCAAAATAGGTTTAACACTACTGAAAAAAAAGCTTGGTTTTCGGTACTTAATGGATATTATTCCCTTAGATGCTTCTTTAGTACGTGGCTCTCATGGCTGTATAACAGAGCAACCCGCAGATCAACCCTTATTTATTACTAAACAAACTCATTTACTTGACTCTGAATCAATACAAGCAACCGATGTTTGTCAGCTAATTCTCAAGCATCTTACAGGGGGTTGATTTTTGAACAAGGAGGTAGGGCAATACTGCATAGGTTTTGCCCGAAATTTAGTCCTGAACTAAAGTTCCGGCTAAGAGCTAAAGTGAGCTAAAAGCTCACTGGGTAATCTTCTAACACATTAAAATGGGTTTGGGCTTTGAGCCGGGAAATAAATTTCCCGGCTCTTAACTTATTCAAGTTGTGGGTGATTAACGGCATATTTGTCCGTTAATCACCCACGATGGATTTCAATACTGCTCGGTTAAGCAAAATGGTAGGTTGGGTAGAGCGCATAAGCGAAACCCAACAAATCCTTATAAATGTTGGGTTTTGTTCCTCAAACCAACCTACATTAAATTTAAATTTTCGGCTTAACCCAGCAGTATTGCGATGGATTTCCCTCTTCAAGTGTTGAGTGGTAATTACATTTTCATACTTTTACTTACTTTTCATAAATTTTTGGAAATTATTCCTTAATAATATCAGACTATTTCTGACTAATAGAACTTGTCAAATTTACCAGAAAAATAGACAATTTATAGCAGCTATTTATAGCTAATCTAAAACAAAAAAATATTAAAACTATAACTCTCGTGAACTTTAAAGCCCTGCTTTATCTGGGGTAATTAACAATAAATAACCAATTCCTATTAGCTCTATTTTTTCAGTTTTAGGATCGTTTTTTGTTACAATTTTTATGGCGGAAAATCGTTAGTTAGCACTCTTTTTAACTACGTATCCAGGGAAGTTATTATGAAAATTAAAATGAGTAGAATTGTGGTGAGTATCTCTCTAGTCACTGCGTTAGCCCTCAATTGTGCATTCGTACTGAATGTCTCTGCTCGAAGATCTGATGTGGAGGCATTTAGTGAACAAAATCTCTGCTTGAATCAACTTCAAGGGAAGATCTTCGCTAGAACTGAGCTATTTTTTGGTTTGTCAAAATCAGACGGTTCAGTAGTAAGTGAAGAAGAATTTCAGACCTTTATCAACGACGTCGTTACACCCCTTTTTCCTGATGGGCTTACCTTATTAACTGGCAAAGGTCAGTTTAAGGATTCGAGTGGAAAAGTACGTCAAGAAGGATCGAAGCTGTTGATCTTATTCTATCCTTTTGACCAAGAAAGTAACAGGAGAATTCAACAGATCCGTCAAGCATATATAACTACCTTCCAACAAGAGTCCGTGTTACGTGCTGATAAGCAATCGTGCGTATCCTTTTAAATTTGAGATGGACGATGATACGTTTATAGCAATTCTTATTTGTGTTAAATACACCTCGCTATGAGGGCAAACGCTGTCTGCCCCTACAAATGTACTGCACTTAATTGAGAATTGCTATATACAAAATTGAATTGTTGCGTATACGCCCTAAGTGGCAAACGTATTGAGCCGCGCGTACCTGTGAAAACAGGATATTAAGACGCTCATGGTCTTAAGAATCTCCGTCTCTTTAGAGCGGAGAGTGTCAATCAAATAAGCGATCGCCTCGATGTAATCGGTTCGCCATTTGGTAAGTTTGTTCTTGCGATCGCATAGTCGGTGCATGAGCTGCCAAATAGCGAGCTGCTGCAATCAATACGTGAACCCCTGCCTGTGTGCCACGCAGCAAACTATACTGACGAAAAGCAGCTTCTATTTCTTGAATAACATGAAAGCTACGGTCTTCACGTAATAGCATTTTACCAAGAACAGCCAAAAGCTGATCCGGATTTCCACCACTATAAAGATATAGAGCGACTAATGTCCCTGCTTGATTGACTTGTTGTTGCCGATCCAATAATTCTTTTAGTTCATTAAGTAAGTTTTCTGGGTTGTCTACAATTTCATTTGGTTCTGGCAACGGTGCTGATGGTATATTTAAAAAGCGGTTAAGATACACGCTCATTGCAGCATCAAAGACACCCCGCAATAATGCTTGTGAGCCGACTCGGCGTAATCCTTGATGGACAGCATTTGCAAAGGTAAAAGTATGATGCGCTGTATCCCAGTCATTAAAGTCGTTGTTAGTGTGGAAGCGGGCAATTCTTAGTGCTGCTGCATAGGCTACAGTACCGGCTAATTGTTCTTCAGTGCAACCCGTTCGTAATGCTTCTAACAAAGAGTTGGCGATCGCTCTCGCATCATCACCCAATAGCACCGTCACCAGTTCATCTCGTCCAACCCACGTTAAGCGGTGATCTCGTCCCACTTCCAACGCTGCTGGTAACTCTGCAAAAGCATCATTTAAAATCGCGACCAAATCTACTGGATAACGCCAAGAATTAGACTCTTCCATACGTTCGGCGCTAGCATACTCAGCAACCAGACTAGATAAGACTGAGTCTGCATCTTGCCAATTTGTAGCATCTAGAGCTTCTAAGGCTTTATTTGTAAAATCTATCACATGACCAACATCTATATAGCGATGATCAGTTGCAGCGGTAAACAACATTTCAGCTATTTGCTGCTGATCAGCACCTCCATGAACAGCTGATACCAAACAACGTTCTGCACCTTCACCATCCCGTACTTCGACAAACTGACAGAACCATCTTTGTAGTATGTCTATATCTTGCGCAGCATTGGGTAATGGATGAACCCCAAAACGCGGTGGTGCGCCTGCACAATCACGAGCAACAGATGAAAGACCATGATAAAGGGCGCGGGGTCGATCTTCGGGGTCGAGGTATGGTAGTAAGTTCATCATACAAGTGTGGATAGTCAAACCTGATCCCCAGCCTGCTTTACGATAACGTACTCCGAAGTCTAACCCAATGCGAAACGGTTCACTTGGTGGAACACCCACATCCAGTAACGCGATGACTGATTTGGCAATAACTAGGGAAATACCTTGCTCTAAACCATCTTGGAGGCGTTGACGCTGATAAGTGAGAGGATCTGTATGGGGTGCTAAATCTACCCACACTTGACCATCTTGGATCTTTACTGGAAATGCACGCACATCATCAGCCCAAGCATCAAAAGTACCACCGCTTGCAAGATCGAAACGGGCATGATGCCAGTGACAAGTTAAAATACAATCTTTGACCGTTCCTCTATGTAAAGGAAAGCCCATATGTGGGCAACGATTATCTATAGCGTAAATTTTATCACCTTGATAGAAAAGAGCAATAGCCTGTCCTTCAGCATAAACTACCACATAACCAGACGCTTTAACCTCCGCCACTTGAGCAACGCTTACGTAATGCTGAGTGCCAGTAGTTGATTCCAACGCTTGAGTCATAATGCATCTCCTCCCCTGGAAGATGACAAGTCTTTTCTTTCACTTTACCTGGCTGTGCTCCAAGAGGAGGAGCTTGTATTATTATGTAACTTAGTCTATGTTGGGGGCTTTGTACTCCCAATTATAAATTCGTAATTAAAAATTCAGATAAAATGTGATCGGGATGAATTCTTAAATCAAGGACGATAAATAAGGATTAGAAATAATGGAAGTCCTAAAAAGAGCGATCAAACCGCGAACTTATATATCGTTCCTTTACATCTACCCAACGACTTGGGGAACTGCTGGCGATATCTGTTTGATTCGTGAGTCTGTAGCTATTTCGAGTGCATCTAAGTTTGTCGGGCATAAAATCAAACTAGTCATACCGAAAGGAATGGAGCGCGATCGCGTGGCTGGCTTTCCAGTTATAAAAGTTGCAGGTAATGTAGGCGATGGACATCCAAAAGATCACCCGTCGGAATGGGAGGCTTATGATGGTATAGATATAGAAATAGTTCTAGCAGCGCTGAAACCATGGGGCTTCAAGTTGATTGAATAAACCAGCCATAATACGAGGTGCAAGGAACAATAGCGCGCTGGAAGACATTACTTAGAGGGTGTTTGAAAAGTCGGACAGTTTGTAAAAAAGCTCTCTGGTATATACGCTGTGAATAGATGATAAACAGCACCGAGAGAGTAGCATGAGTAAAGCTACCAAGTACAACCTAACCCGCGACCAATACGAATTGATTAGTGACCTGATTCCAGAAGCTAAACGAGGTGGACGGAAGCGAGAAGTAGATATGTGGGAAATTTTATATATTTCACTTTTATATATTTCACTTTGTGGTAAAATCAATCCTGACTGCTAAGCTTTCCACAACGCATCCGCTGCATCAGCTAATGATTGTTCGGAAACAATTGCTAAGGTAGCCAAATTAAAAAAGTTGCCAATACAAGCTGCGAGTTTCAGAATTTTCTGAGTGCGGCTTGGAGTTTTGTGTATCTGAATCTTAATATATTACTTTTATCCGATTGGTTTTTAGTACTATAAAAGGTTTGTTAATTTTTCAAGAAAAAGTATTGTCATGAAAATTCAAATATGTAAAGCTTATATCTTACAATCAAAAAATCCTAACATCCCTGCAATAACTTCTTCCTTTTATACCTTATTCTAAACTATGACAACTCACAATTATCCAACAAAAGGAGGTCGTCCCATTGTTGTTGGTGGCTCAGTCGCTAACGCTCTTGCAACACCCACTCTTTGCCTTTGTCCTCCAAAAAGTTGATGGGGATAACGTAGAGCAAATTGTGCTGGCTCTAAACCTACTAACTGCAAAAGCGCATAAACTGGTGCCTTGAGATTACCTTATATTGGAAGCAATGTAAATTGAACCTAAACTAGAAAACGAGCGATCGCTGATTCTAATACGCACGTTTTTTTGTTAAGAAACTTAAAAAAGATTTGTAAAGGTGGGATTTATTGACCAGGCAAATCCCCAACTTTATTCTAAATTTTTCTATAAAAAGTCATTTTTTTTGAAAAAAAAATCTTGTTTAAAACCCTGAAATCCCCTATAGTTGATTTCAATATCTGAATGTAACAAAAAATTTGATCTGCCTGCTTAAGTTTGAAGGAGGGAAAAGAATTCTCTTCGCAATTTCTCGCGAGGTTGATTGAAGAGACATGCCAAAACAACTGAGTAACCAAGGATTTACTTTTGAAGCAGAAAAGTTAAAAAAAGTTCCTCTCTCATTACAAAAATATAACCTAACTAACATCACACAATGTTTTTCACAAATAATTGGCAGAAAATATTCATCATTACAGGACTAGCACTTTGTACTTCCTATATCTATCCTTGTAATGTTCAAGCTAAATCTTTACCTAGGAAAAGCAATATACTAATAGCCGAAGGTTTAGGTGGAATAGTCCGAAAAATTAGCATACAAGAAGTACCACCCACAGTAATAACTGGTGCAAAAACAGTGACAAATGCTGATTTTACCGAAGGTAGAACTCAAATAAAGTCTGATGGTTCCTTAATATATATAGTTAGGGGGAAAAACCAACAGGGTTTTAAAGTTGAAGTACAATCTACTTCCAGTGGGACTATTGTTCAAGTTGACGAAGAAATAGATTCTAGTGCAATACCTGAAAGTGTTGTGAGCGTTTTTAAGCGATGGGCTCCAAATGACAAACTGATTAGCACATGGCGGAGTACCCGTCTTGGAGAATTTTACTATCAATTTGTGATTAAGGATGTTTGGTTAGAAATTCCGAATGATGGAAATAAAGTAGTCATTTACCGAAAACAAGTTCAGTATTAGTCAATTAAAAATCTAACCATCGACTCTGAGCAACACTCGTGAAGACATTTACAATCGTTCATTGGCAGACTGTTTTTGCTGCACTATCATTAACAACAATTACTCTAACCACTAATCCTGCTGCCGCTCAAGTACTCAGGGGAACTGGTGATTCTTTTGCAGCACCTCTCTATCAAGGTTATAGCAAAGAATACGAACGACAAACAGGTGAAAAGTTTAGATATACTGTTGTTGGTAGTGCAGGCGGTATTCGGTTATTTGCGAATAAGTCTGTAGATTTTGCAGGTACTAGCTTAATTCCTACTCCAATAGAGCAAAATCAGTTCAAAGCTGGTTTGCTAATGATACCGACGGGAGGAGGAGCGATCGCTATTATTTACAATCTTCAAGATGTGAGCGCTGAAGTCCAGTTATCCCGTGATACATTGGCAAAAATATTTACAGGTCAGATTAGCAATTGGCAACAAGTCAATCCCCGCTTTCCTAATAAAAAGATTCAAGTTGTCGTTAATTCTCAAAGTAGCGGTACTAACTTTACTCTTACTAAATATTTGCGAAAGATTACTGGTGGAAAAATAGAAGCTAGTAGGAACCCTAATTGGGGATTTCAAGTCTTCTCAGCATTCGATGAAGATAGTTCGATAGCGGGAGAAGTTGTCAGAGTTGATGGTGCTATTGGCTATGTTCAAACAAGTTTTGCTCATCAGAGAGATCTACGTATAGCTCAAATTGAAAATCGGGCTCGACGTTACGTCAAACCAACTTTAAAGGAAACAGAAAAAGCTTTAGCTAAAATCAAATTTAATGATGACTTTACCACTGAAGATATTATTGATCCAGAAGACGGTTATCCATTAGTGAGTTTGAGTTGGTTACTATTCTCTAAAGAGTATGCAAATCAAGATATTTTAGAAAAAAACAGGAAGTTAGTTACATGGATTTTGACTCAAGGTCAAGAATTGAATCAACAATCGGAGTACACAAAAATCCCTAAAGATGTTGCAAATAAAATTATGGAAACAGCTAAGAGTGAAATGAGGGTTCGTCCTTTTTAAATTATTGTCTATTGTGAATATGTTAATTTTACAGATATGAAAAACTTGGGTATTTTATTACCTTTAACATCAGCAATATTTGGTTATTGTTTGTTAATATTGAATCCGGTATTAGCACAGACAAATCCTACTGCTATTCTGACATCTGAAACTCAAACGAATACCAAGTTAAGACTGAATAATCAGGAAATATTTGGCTATGATTCTATCACTTCTCTTCCTGACGAGCAAATTGAGGTTTCTAAGCTTCTCTCCCCATCCCAGAGAGACTTAAAGAGGGATTTTACACTAAGTCAATCACAACATCCTTGGGAGGAAGAGACCGATGAAGTAATAGATGTGGAACAATTGCGAGATGTCAGTCCAGGAGATTGGGCTTATGAGGCGTTGCGAAACTTGGTAGACAAGTATCGTTGTATTACTGCTTCTCCTCCAGGTACTTTTGACGGTAATCGGGCGATGAACCGTTACGAATTTGCAGATACCCTGAATAATTGTTTGCAAAAATTTCAACGTGGAATTTATAGCTTATCAAATAAATTTGCTACTCAAGAAGAGTTAGCGGTTATGCAAAGACTCCAAGCAGAATTTGCTACAGAACTGAAGGCAGTTTCAAGTCGAATAGATAACTTAGAAGAAAAAGTAAGCTTTCTAAAAGCTCATCAGTTTAGCACTACTACAGTTCTCCGGGGTTCAGTAAATTTTAACTTAATTGGTGCTTTTGGAAACAAAAAAGCAGTTTCTAGAGGTGAAAATCCTAGAGAACAAATCGATGACAATTTGACTCTGTCATCAAGAGCTTCTCTCAACTTGGATACCAGTTTTAGAGGGAAAGATCTCTTACGGACTAATGTTTTCTTTGGAAACGGCAACAGTTTTGGTAGTAGTGTCACTGGTACGAATATGACTCAACTCGTCGGAACCAGTAACACTGACGGCAATCTTAAGCTTGGGTCGTTGTTTTATCAATTTCCCATAGGAAAACAGGGTACGATAGCGATCGCACCTGCCGCAGATTTTCCTACTCGCATTTTTCCTGCGCTTAATCCTGTGAATTCTATCTCAAATTTTGGGGGAGAAAGTCCTATCTATTCATTTGCTTTTGGTGGTGGTGCAGTAGCCTACTATAACTTCACCGATAAAATTGCTGGCGGTGTCAGTTATTTAACTACTTCTGCTAGCAATCCACTTGAGGGGCTATTTGGTGGTCAATATACTCTTTTGTCTCAGGTAACGTATACCCCATCTGATAAGTTAGGCGTCGCTTTTACCTATGGTCGCTACTATGCTTCCGAGCCTGGTTCAAGTATAGATGTAACTGGTGGTAAGGGTAGCTCATTTGCTCAGTTTCCTTTTGGCTCAAGTACTCCAACTTCCTCTAATGCTTATGGCTTACAGTTTACTTACAAGTTGAACAAACTATTTACTCTAGGCGGTTGGGTTAGCTACTTTAATGCTCATGCAGAAGCTTCACCTGTTGTAAGTGGTGTCAATGGTTCAAAAGGCTCTAATGCTGATATCTGGAGTTGGGCTCTAACAGGAGTTTTGGCGGATTTAGGCAAATTAGGGAGCCAATTAAATTTGGTCTTTGGTATGCCTCCCAAAGTGACAAATAATGATATTGCCGCACGAGCGGATCGGGATACCTCTCTACACTTTGAAATATCTTATCGCTATCCACTTACTGATAGAATTTTTATCACTCCTGGGTTTGTATTAATTACCAATCCAGAGCATAATGCAGCAAACGACACGGTTTGGGTTGGATTAATGCGAACTTCCTTTACGTTTTAACAATAATCGTTTATCCAGGACAACAAGCAACAGAAGTTGGTGGGCAATTACTCCAAGATCCTAAAGGTGTTGAGAAATACATGGCGCAGTTCCTTCCAGGAATGATCCTCGCTGGAACTCAGGCTTAGCAATCTGGTTATAGCTCCCACATATCGCTGTTAATATGGTATGTGGGAAAATCTTGTAGTAAGATAGGCGTCTCAAGCATTCTACAATAGATCAAAAATTGTAATACATTCAATTGAGAAGCGCTATACTATCTTAACTATTCGAGCGCCAGGAATTCCTATGTCTAAAAAATTATCATTAAATCGAAACCTGTGTGCTGCTTTTGTTGTCTTTACCGTAGGATTAGTTGGATGTAATAATTTCGCTAATGTCGCAAACACTTCTTACACAACAACCTCCTCGGATGGATCAAACAATAATCTTCCTCGAGTTATAGCAACTACAGGTGTATTATGTGATTTAACCAAACAAATTGCACAAGAGACAATAAATCTCGTTTGTTTGACTTCGCCTAATACGAACCCTCGCACTTATCAACCAAAACCAGAAGATCGCAAAGCAATTGAGCAAGCTAAACTGATTTTTTTTAATGGGTATAATTTTGAACAAGGTGCATTGAAATTAATTAAGGCTAATAAAAAGCCTGTGCCAAACATTGGAGTTGCTCATCGTGCTGTTCCTCAACCCCTACAAATGAGGAAAGACGGCAGAACAATACCTGATCCTTATGTTTGGCATAATGCAAAACATGGTATCAAGATGGTAGAGGTCATTAGTACGTATTTAGAGAAAGTCTTTCCTAAGAATGCCTCATTGTATAGTACCAATGCCGAAAAAATCAAAAATGAACTTACTCAACTAGATGGTTGGATCAAGTCCCGAATCAGCAGCATTCCACCAAAACAGCGCAAGTTAGTTACTACTGACAACACAATGAATTACTATGTCCAAGCTTATGGGCTTTCGTCTATAGGATCTTTTGAAGGTATTAATGTTGAGGAAAAAGCTACCAATCCCTCTGTTAAAAAACTAGTTAAAAACATTACACAAGCTAAAGTACCGACTATTTTTGCCGCAAATACAATTGATCCTAATTTGACTAACACTGTAGCTAAAGAAGCAAAGGTGAAAGTTTCAAAAAGGCAACTGTTTGCCGATGACTTAGGGGATGCAGGAAGCGAGGGAGATACCTACCAAAATATGATGATTGCTAATACCCGTACAATTGTGGAAGGTTTAGGGGGAACATATTTGATATTTCAACCTAAAGGTAAGTAATATGGGGCACCCCTCCGGGGAAGTCAAAAGTCAAAAGTCAAAAGTCAAAACTGGGTAAGATTTCTCTTTTTTCTTTTTTGCTCTCCTCTGCTTCCCTGCTCCCTGCTCCCTACTCTCAATTAATCGGTGCAACCCCTGCCATATCCAAAATTGGTGCGATCAAATCTTCGCGCTTTACTGCCATCATGTGTACACCATGGCACAATTGACGTGCTACTTGTACTTGCTCGGCGGCAATTTTCATTCCTTCTTCCAGAGGATCTGCGGCTTTTGCTAATCTATCAATGATGTATTCGGGAATATTGACACCTGGTACACAACGATTAATAAACTGAGCATTTTTCGCTGATTTTAAGAGAAAAATTCCTGCTAAGATTGGTTTGTTACAACCGGCGGCAATTTGATCCATAAATTTTTCTAGCCGCTCAAAATCTGTAATCAACTGACTTTGAAAAAACTGCGCTCCTGCTTGTAATTTACGCTCAAATCGGCTTTGTAACCCTGACCAACTGGATAATTGTGGGTCAATTGCTGCTCCTGGAAATAAGTCCAGCGCACCATCTGTTAAAGGTTTCTCATTACAATCTATTCCCTGATTTAGTTTATGGATCAGTTGGAGTAAGCGCACCGATTCTAAATCAAATACGCTTTTCGCATCAGGGTGATCGCCAGCTTTAACTGGATCACCAGTTAAAGCTAAAACATTGCGGATACCCAAAGCATGAGCACCCATTAAGTCAGCTTGTAAACCAATCCGGTTGCGATCGCGACATGCAAGCTGACAAATCGGCTCTATCCCATTTTGCAACAAAATCGCTGACGCCACTACCGAACACATCCGTAGAACAGCACGACTACCATCAGTAACATTAACTGCATGGACTCGCCCTTTGAGGGTTTGCGCCATTTTAATCATTAATTCTGGATCTCCCCCTTTAGGAGGCGCTACTTCAGCCGTAACTAAAAACTCACCTGCCTGTGCGGAGCGACGGAAGGAAGTCAAGGAGATGATGTTGTGGGTATTGGACATAAAATTTCACGTTGAATTTTGGATTTTAGGCGCTTGTTTTTGAAAAGCCCACACCTACCCCGTAGGGGAGGTGTGTGGAGTCGTCACGCTAAAATCTAATATCTCAGATTCTACAGTGGTACGGAGTACCCCATTGCGGCTTTGACTTGTGCCAAAGTCTGATTTGCGATCGCCTCCGCTTTTTGTCTTCCATCTCTCAAGACAGACTCCAGGTAGCCTTTTTCCTGAGTTACCGTTTGGTATTTCTCTTGAATAGGCGCAAGAGCAGCAATAACTGTCTCTGTTAGTAATGGCTTAAATTGCCCCCATCCCATATCTTGACACTCAGCAGCCACATCTTGCTTCGTCTTAGAAGAAAGCAACATATATAGAGTTAACAGATTATTACTCTCAGGACGCTCTGGATTGTCAAACTCCAAACCACGAACTGGATCTGTTTTGCAGCGCTTAATTTTTTTTGCAATCTCATCTGGAGAATCAAGTAAATTAATGCGGCTCATATCAGACGGATCGGATTTTGACATTTTCTTCGTACCATCCGTCAAACTCATCACCCTTGCTCCTTCCTTGCGGATCAAAGGATCTGGTAACTTTAGCACAGGCTGCTCTGGTTTAGCAAATTTGTAGTTAAAAGTATTGACAATATCGCGCGCTAGCTCTATGTGTTGTTTTTGATCTTCCCCGACTGGTACTTTATCTGGTTTATAAAGCAAGATATCAGACGCCATGAGTACTGGGTAGTCCAACAACCCCAGACTCACATTTTCGCCTTGCTTAACAGCTTTTTCTTTATACTGGATCATATCTTGCAACCAGTTGAGAGGCGTGATGCAATTGAACAACCACGTTAGTTCACTGTGAGCAGACACATGAGATTGCACAAAGATAGTAGAGTGGCTTAAATCAAGACCACAAGCCAGATAAAGACCAGCTAAGCTGTAGGTATTAGCAGCCAGTGACGCTGGCTCATAAGGTACAGTAATTGCGTGCAAATCAGCTATAAAGAGGAAATTCTCGTACTGACTTTGATCTTCTACCCAATTGCGAATCGCACCTAAGTAGTTACCTAAATGCAAATCTCCAGTTGGTTGAACTCCAGAAAGAACTCGTTGCCTACCCATAGTATTTCAATTTACTTTTTTCCAATCCCCGCCGTCTCAAGTTGCGGTCGTAAAACTCATCTAATTATAAATGGGCATAGGGCATAGGGCATGGGGCATGGGGCATGGGGAAAAATAACAAAAGGATGATAAGTAGTGTGAGGATCAAGACGAGTGGAATTCACAGGGTTCAGTAGCAAGAGATAGAACGTTTTCCCTAGCCGCTGATCCCTGGACTCTTCTTCTTTCCTAACTCACAGCAGTTAATTGTTGTTTAAAGAAACTGTCCAGCACTTTCTGGGCTATTTGAGGGCTAGTTAAACCTAATTCTGTCTTAGACTCATTTGGCTCAGCGTGATCTACTAAAACATCTGGAATACCAATGCGTTTGATGGGAACTACGATATCAGCATCTAACAGTGCTTCTGCGATCGCACTACCAAAACCACCCATAACACACCCTTCTTCTACAGTGATGACACGCCCTATCTTCTTAGCTAAGGGGAAAATTAACTCTGTGTCCAAAGGTTTAGCAAAGCGGGCATTAATCACAGTTGCTTCAACTCCATGTTCGCTAAGAATCTCAGCGGCTTGAAGAGTAGGGTTAACCATCGTGCCATACCCTATCATTAAAACATCGTCGCCGTTGCGAACAATTTCACCCTTGCCAATTTCTAACGGCTCCCAACCATCTTCCATTAAAGGAACGCCATAGCCGTTACCACGGGGAAAACGCATAGCGATAGGACCAGAAGTATGGTCAATACCAGTCACTATCATACGCTGGAGTTCTGCCTCATCTTTTGGTGCCATTAACACTATATTAGGAACACAACGCAAATAGGCGATGTCGTACATTCCTTGATGTGTTGGACCATCAGCACCAACAATTCCTGCACGATCTAGGCAAAAGAACACGGGCAAGTTTTGAATGCAAACATCATGAATGATTTGGTCGTAGGCACGTTGTAAGAACGTGGAGTAGATAGCAGCAACTGGTCGCATACCTTGAGTTGCAAGTCCAGCCGCGAGGGTAACAGCATGTTGTTCGGCAATACCTACGTCAATGTATTGATTAGGTAATTTTGCTTGTAGCTTGTCTAAGCCTGTCCCTGTTGCCATTGCTGCAGTAATACCAATTATTTTGGGGTTTTGTTCAGCAAGTTTGACAAGAGTGTGGGCAAAAACTTTAGAGTATCCGGGGGGCTTGGGTGAGCTTGCAGGGATAGCTTTGCCAGTAGCTAAGTTGAAGGGAGATTGGGCATGATAACCTACTTTATCTTGTTCTGCAATCTCATAGCCCTTACCTTTCACTGTGGCTACATGCACCAAAACTGGTCCATGTGTTTTGTGTGCCTGTTGAAAGGTGGTGATGAGTTCTTCTAGATTATGCCCATCTACTGGACCAAAGTAAGTAAAACCAAGTTCTTCAAACACTGCCCCTACTTTCGGAACAGCTAAACGTTTCATCCCTTCTTTAACACGTGCTAACTCAGGCGATAGAGATTCGCCAACAAAGGGGATTTGTTTAAACTGCTCTTCAATATTATCTGCCAGAAACTGCACTGGTGGACTTAACCGCATTTTATTAAGATAGCGGGGAATCGCACCAACGTTCGGAGAGATTGACATTTCATTATCATTAAGGACAACCAGCAGGTTAGTTTTAGGTAGATGTCCTGCATGGTTAATTGCTTCTAAGGCCATACCACCTGTTAGGGCACCATCACCGATGATAGCAACAACCTTAAATTTTTCGCCTTTCATGTCTCGTGCTAAGGCCATACCTAACGCTGCTGAGATGCTAGTAGAAGCGTGTCCCGCACCGAAGTGGTCAAACTTGCTTTCGCAGCGCTTGAGATAACCTGCAACGCCCTCTCGTTGGCGCAAGGTATGGAAATTACTATAGCGCCCAGTGATTAGTTTGTGAGGATATGCTTGGTGTCCTACATCCCAAATAACTTGATCACGATCTAAATCCAATGTTTGGTAAAGCCCAAGGGTTAATTCTACAACACCCAAGCCCGGTCCTAGGTGTCCCCCAGTTGCTGCTACGGTTTGTAAATGCTTGTCTCGAATTTGACGAGCAATTTGTTGCAGCTGACGAATCGATAAACCATGTAATTGATTAGGATGAGTGATTTCACTTAAGTGCATAGCTAATTCTTGACTCAAAAGGTTGTTGGTAAACTGCTTGTGTGGAAATTTCCCACAATCTTCTTTAGAAGTCTATTTTGTTGGGTATAAACCCTTTACAGAGTAACAATAGCACCACTGGGCGGTCTTGTAGATGAAATCCTACTCACAGTAGGATATGGACTATATCAATATCAACATTTTTTGGAGCATTGGGATGACCGCAGCAGTAGACCCCGTAAAGTTGATGAAGCAAGAAGTTGGCAAAGCCGCAGCCGCTCACGTAAAATCTGGTTCAATTGTTGGGTTAGGAACAGGGTCAACCACAGCCTATGCAATTCAGTATATAGGCGATCGCCTTAAGTCAGGGGAACTTAACGATATTAAAGGCGTACCTACCTCGTTTCAAGCAGAAGTTCTCGCTAAACAGTACAGCATTCCTCTAACTACCTTAGACGCTATTGACCACATTGATATTGCTATTGATGGGGCGGATGAAGTTGATCCCCAAAAGAATTTAATTAAAGGCGGCGGTGCTGCTCATACCCGTGAAAAAGTTGTAGATTACTTGGCAGATCAGTTTATTGTAGTAGTAGATAGTGGTAAATTGGTTGACCGATTAGGTTCTGTATTTGCTGTACCAGTAGAAGTTATCCCT
Organism: Aetokthonos hydrillicola CCALA 1050; assembly: GCF_017591665.1. GTDB lineage: Bacteria > Cyanobacteriota > Cyanobacteriia > Cyanobacteriales > Nostocaceae > Aetokthonos > Aetokthonos hydrillicola. Next base: position 50,714 of record NZ_JAAKGC010000014.1, read on the forward strand.
ATGGCGATCGCTCCTGTGATACAGGCAATTGCAAAGCTTGGTGGTAAACCAGAATTACGTATGGGTATCAAAAAAGCTGGCCCAGTGATCACCGATCAAGGCAATATGGTCATAGACGTAAAATTTGATACCATAGATGACCCAGTCAGCTTAGAAAAAACATTAAATAATATTCCTGGTGTTTTAGAAAATGGAATATTTGTGAACTGTGCAGACTTAGTTCTTATTGGCGAAGTTAAGGATGGTCAGCCTATAGTACGACAACTTTAACACTCGGCGAAAGTCCCTACCCTCAACGAAGAAAATTCGCCCTGAACTAAAGTTCGGGCTCTTTAGCTGGCATTGAGCTTTTAGCTCACTGGGTAATCTTTTAACCCATTTTAATGGGTTTGGGCTTTGAGCCGGGAAATTTATTTCCCGGCTCTTAACCATCCGTTACCTGAAAGTGAGAAATTTCCTGGCGCAAGTCAACTACCGCATCGTTTAACTGCCAAATCGCAGCGTTAATCGATTCGAGAGAGGTGGCGGTTTTCTCGGAGACTTCAGTTAATTGCTGGATCGCCTCGCTAATCTGCTGTGCTCCATCCGACTGTGTTTCCATACCTACACTCACCTGTTGAAACTGAGGGCTAAGGGCTTGTACTTGCTCGATAATTGTCTCCAGTTTAGTGCTGATATTTTTTACATCTGCCGCGTAGTATTCCACTTGTGTGGTGAACTTATCCATTTCCGTCACCCCCGTGCTTACTGCTGCTTGCATTTGCTTGACCATATTTTCAATATCTAGGGTGGCAACTGCTGTTTGGTCAGCAAGACTGCGGATTTCTCTGGCGACGACAGCAAACCCCTTGCCATATTCTCCAGCTTTTTCTGCTTCTATTGCGGCATTTAAGGAGAGTAAATTGGTCTGAGCCGCTACTTTGGTAATGGTAATGATAATACTATTAATGTTGTCAGCTTCTTCACCAATCATTGCTAATTTGGTAGAAATGATCTTGGTGCCAGTTACCAACTGACTTATACTATTTCCCATATACATCAAATCTATTTGGCTTGTGCCAGCAGCAGCAGCAGTTACTTGCGAAGCTTGCTCCACTGCTTCCATTGTCTGTACGAGTTGAAACGAGGTGTCAGCAATTTTTTTAGCTGTGGCTGCAACTTGATTAGTAGAAGCTATTTGTTGATCTAATGTCGCTTCTAGTTCCTTACCTGAACTAGCGATATGGGTGGTGGACGTCGTGATTTGAACTCCAGACTGCTGCACTTGGCGGATTAAGGAATTCAGGTTCTTCGTCATGGTGTAGAAGGAAGCCAATAATTTTGCAATTTCATCTTGAGCCTCAGTGAGTTCCACTTTTGTTGTCAGATCCCCCTTACCGACTTGTTGGGTATAATTTGTCAAACGCCTTAGAGGATTTGAAACAGCTTGTGCGATGGGAATAGCAGCTAACCCCGCTAATATGCCAATACCTACACCTATTCCCCACCCCGCGAGTCTAAGAGTATTCAATGTTGTTTGCACTTGTGCATTAGATACTCCGACACTCAAAATTCCAATGGGTTTTACTGCGTTTGGCTCCAGAGTTTGCTGATGGTCATACAGTGGCTTGTATAAACTGAAACGTGTGAGTCCGGCAACATTGACGAAGCCACTAAAAATTTGCTTGTCATTCAAAACCTTCTCGGCTACTTCCCGCGAAATCCGTGTTCCGATAGCCCTAGTTTTTCCATCAGCGGCAGGAGTAGTTGCACTTACGCGCCAGTCTCGCGCAGACAAAGCAGAAGTACCTGTCTTGGTTTCTTGCTGGAGCTGATCAACAAGTTCGTAATTACGATTGAGCACTGTACCAACAATCGTCGTCCCCTCCAGCTTGCCTTGAATCCGAATCGGGTAAACTGCTAACGTAACTAAGCCCATCTTACCATCGTCAATATCGTAAGTCCCTCGAGGAAAAGGTCGCTGAGCTTGTGACAATCCTTGTATCGGCTGCGTTCTCACTCCAATAGCAGCTTGCTGCTCCAAGCCCAAGCGCTTTAACCACTCACTTTTAAACAGTTCAACTCCAGAGAATCGACGTTGATACAAAAGAGCATCTTTAACTATGGAAATATCTCCTAATTTAATGCCAGTAGGTAAAGACACAGAACGAAATTCCGTCTTTTTGAAATCCTCCCCTGGTAGAGGTGGATATGTAGAAAAATCCTCTTGAACCTTTTGAATATACTGGGCAACGCTTTCACCTTGCGCATTCGTAATTATATAAAAACTTTCTTTAGAATTAAGGGCAATATAGTTAGAGATCAGGTTGCGAAGCACTGCCACCTGCTCGGGACGATTCAAAGACCATTGTTGAGATTCCACAATACTTGCTAAATTTTGGGCTTCTCGCTCCTCGTTGCTTCTAAGGTGATCGAGTTTACCTTGGAGAATATTTGATTGAATGCGCAACCTATTTTGTAAATTTTGAATTAGCTCTGATTGCAAAACAGTCACGAGCCCTTGTGTTGCGACAATAACTGGCAAAACAGCTCCTATTACTAGCAGGAGCGTCAGTTTGCCACGAAAGCTTAAATTGTACCAACGCTGACGCAGTTGCTTTTTAATACTCAAGAAGTACCGATACTTTTTCTCTAACGTTCACTAAAAAGTATGCTACAGTTTATGCAATTTTAACACAAGATTCTTGATTTTGCTTCGTACGCGATCGCGAGTTACATGTTTTCTTTTTAGAATGTATCTCTAAGAACATAGACACTCATGTTGTTAGAGATACATTTTGTAATTACTTTTCGTTTAAGTGGATAGCACGCTGTTTACCTGATAAATGTATCGCACTTAACAGAGATTCCCTATAGAGATTCCCCAGATATTCCAAAATTCACCCAGTGCATTACATCGCACTGGAAATCAAGAACAAGTGAATCAATCCTGTTTATAAGTATTATTTTTAACATTCATTAACCAAATTCTTTCCAACATTAGAACTTGGCGACGGAAAACAATAGCTTTGTACTTTTTATAAGTGACAATGCCTAATAAGAAGAAAACTAGAAAAGCAATGATAGTAGAGCCTATATAAGTGTAGGTCTTAGTGTCAGTAGAAATATTTGGCTCGTTTACTGGCTGAGTGCTGTGATAAGTTGGCATGGGTATCTTCATCAGTTTGATAGTCCGATTGAAAAGACTTCATCAGGAATGTTTTATTTTACGGACTAGTCCAACTGCTTTCCGGGAATTAGGGGATTGGGTACTGGAGAAGAATGATATCGGTATATCTTGAAGTAAGGAAATAATACCCTATGCCCTATGCCCCATGCCCCATGCCCATAACCCTTTAAATTACCTAGGTCGCCCTAATGTTGTAATATATAACACTGCTTCATCATCGGGGATACCAAGAACTTGATTGACTTGGTCATCAAAGAAACCACCGATACCGCTGACGCCTAAACCAAGGTGAATTGCTGCTAAGTTTAATCTTTGCCCCAAATGACCAGCATCCATGTGAAGATAGCGGTAAACGCGATCGCCATATTGAGCGACAGCTGACTTTAAATCAGCCGTATGGAACAGTACTGCTGCTGCATCACGTCCTAAATCTTGACCCAAGCAGAGAAAGTGTAACTCTCGGCGGAAATTTTTAAAGCGAATTTGGCGCAATTCTTGTGCTTTAGGAGCATAATAGTAACAGCCTGCATCAAGACCTTTGACCCCCGAAACAGCAATAAATGTTTCTATTAAATTCAGATCAAAGTAATCAGTTGAATCGTCCAAGCCTTGATCAACGTAGTTTTGAGGTTGATAAGTAAAATCAAGTAAGGCTTTCAGTTCATCCAAGTTTAAATCATCACCACTATAAGCACGTGTAGAGCGTCGCTTGAGAATAGTATCATTTAGCCCTTGTAACTTTTCTCCCCATAAAATCGGTGTGGTGACCATGGAAATTTTCTGACAGAAAGGAAAGTTATATTTATCTTCTATGGATTTTTCCTGTTGTACCTCTGGTAAATTGAGGTTACCAGTTGTACCAGGCTTTATCTGTGTACATTGATGAAAATATGTCAATAATTCACCATCAGGAATGTAAGGATAGTTAATTTCGGTAGCGGAGGGTAAAGTCGTTCGTCCGGCTGGTAAATGCTGTTGAGTATCTAGCAAGTCTGCTAAAGGAACGACGACGAGCGCTCCTTCCTGCTGCACATCAATATAAAGCAATTCGTTTATCATCTCGTCCACAAACCCGCCGATCAAGTGAGGACGATAGTAATTAGCAGCACCAGCTAACTCAATATTTCCTAATAAATGTCCTGTATCCAGAAAAATTCTTCGGTAAGCTCGATCTTCGTACCGCCATGCAGAACGATAAAAAACCGCTGTGATGATTAATGCAAGCTCGGTACTTTCTAAAGCAGGATGAGAAAAGCAAGCTTGTTGCAGCTTGTCCCAAACGTTAGATTCCCAATAATGCATCAGCGAATGAGTCCGGCACTGGTAGTTATATAATCCTGGTGCCAATAATCGCATACCGCGAGAAACCAGATAAACTTCCGCCGGGTACAATCCACCAGCACTAGGAGCAGCTCTTAAATACACTGCGCTTCCTAGAGAAGGCATTCTTGCGGTTAGCCCATAGCTACAAAACAGCAACCGAGATAATCTTTGCCACCATTGAATATCTGAGTCAGAGGTATTTGGTTCTGACTGTTCTTGGAGATAAGATCTAAGATCGAACGCGGAGCCAATTTTATACTCTTTAAACGGCACAGGTTGCTTAGACCAGTCTAACTCCTGATTTCTAGAAGCAAGTCTTTGAGGGTCGTACTTAGTACGTTCGTGGTAGTGCTGAGCTATGGATTGGCGTAGTTCTGGCATAGGACTTTTAATACGCTTGTGCTACCTATCTTGGCATTCCTCTAGCTTATGATTTCGTTGTGGTTAGGACAAACGTTAAAATCATAACGGATAATTAAACACTACCACAGGCTTCCTTCTAATTATGCCACCCTTGCTTAACTCTTGGAAACTATGAATCTAATGAGATGCTGGTAACAATCAAGATGAGCAACCTATTCATTTTGGTAATCGTTGCAATAGATTTTCTGCACTCCGCGCCCATTGAGGATTTCCCTGAGCATCGTATAATGCTCTCGCATACTGTAATACCTGTGCTGCTTGTCGATAATTTTGTAGCTGTATAAAAGCTAGCCCAGCACCATAATAGGCGTTGGGGTAGTTAGAGTTAGCTTGTGCTGATTTTCTAAAAGCTTCTAAGGCTTCTTGATACTTCCCTTGATTAAATGAAATGGTTCCTAGGTTGTAGTAAGCTTCTGGATATCTAGGATTGATTTTTAGTGCTTGATTAAATGCATCTTTTGCTTTATCTAGTTTACCTACTTGGATATAACAGAGTCCTAGGTGGTAAGCTGGTTCTGGTGCATTTTGGCTGTATTGTATTGCTTTTTTAAAAGATGCGATCGCTTGCTCCCATTTTCGCTCCTGCTCTCGAAGGAGCCCTAAATTATAGTGAGCAACTCCCAATTGTGGGTCAATTTCTAACGCCCTTTGCAAGTAATCATTTGCCTGTCGTAAATTATTTCCTTCTAATAAAGCTCCACCTAAATTAGCAAAAGCTAGGGCAAACTCAGGATCCGCTTGTGTTGCTTTATAAAATGCATTGGCTGCTGGTTGCAATTGCCCGGTTTGTCGCAGTGCTAGCCCTAGATTATAGTGTGCTGCTGCTAAATTAGGATCAAGTTCAGTGGCTTTGCGAAAGGCAACGATGCCATCTTGCACTTTGCCCGAAGTGATTGCTTGTAACCCTTCATTTAAAAAGTCTGTAGCACTTTTACCAGCATATTGTGCTAGAACCAGCGGCGGTTGTAGAGATCTTGCGGAGAGGAACTCTTGAGCAGGGGAGAAGAGGAGCAGGGGAGCAGAGGAGCAGAGGAGCAGGGGAGCTCTTGAGCGGGGGAGCAGGGAGTTAAAAAACTTTAGTTGTGGGAGTAGCGCCTGCTTAAAATAGTGGGTTTGTTTTTTGAGACTGGCTTGTGCTAGGAAAACAAAGTTATTTTTTTTCTTCGACGATTTAAAGACTGGATTTTCCTGTTCCCTGTGAATTTTTAATTTGGATTTTCTGTTAAGAAACATTTTTTTGTTCGATTTATTTCACAAATATTTTGTTACACTAGGATCTTTAATTCATAAAAGTTTAATTTTATATACTAATTTTTGTAGTTAGCAAAATTTTTTTAACTAAATCTTACAACAAGATACGATTGTTTGGCGATCCCTTAAAAAGAGGGATAATCTCAAGACAAAGAGGGGACAATTATCGGAATCAATTTTTATCCCTTAATAAATTTAGGACAATGCGGTTAGGGTTTACCAACCGCAAGGGAGGTTTTATGAACGAAAAAGTACAATTGGGTTTGCGAAATGTTGCAATTGTAGGTCCATACTTAAGTGGAAAAACCACCTTACTGGAAAGTTTGTTATTTGTGACAGGAGCGATATCTCGCAAAGGCAGTACTAAAGATAACAATACAGTCGGAGATAGCGCTATCGAATCGCGCGATCGCCACATGAGTGTAGAAGTCAGCAGTGCTAGCACCGAATATAACGGCATTCGCTTCACATTCATTGACTGTCCAGGAAGTGTGGAATTTTCCCAAGAAACGTACAACGCTCTCATAGGCGTTGATGCAGCAATTGTAGTTTGCGAACCCATTACAGAGCGCGTTCTCACTTTAGCGCCCTTGTTTAAATTCCTAGACGATTGGGAAATTCCTCATATCGTCTTTGTGAATAAAATGGATCGGGCTAATATCAATGTTCTAGATACCCTGCACGCAATTAAAGCTGTTTCCAGCCGTCCCCTCGTAGCACATCAATATCCGATAATGCAGGGTGAACAACTCATCGGGTTTATCGACTTAGTCAGCGAAAAAGCATATCAGTATCATCTAGGTGCACCCGCTGATCCGATTCCATTTCCAGAAAATCTTAAAGAAGAAGAACATATTGCAAGAGCAGAAATGCTCGAAGCTTTAGCAGACTTTGACGATCATTTACTCGAAGAACTTTTAGAAGATATCGAACCGCCCCAAGAAGAAATCCTGAAAGATTTAAAACTAGAATTAGGGGCTGATTTAGTTGTACCTGTTTTCTTTGGTGTTGCAGAACAAGATTATGGTGTGCGTCCTCTTCTCGAAGCCTTGCTAAGGGAAGCACCAGAACCAGAAACAACAGCCCAAAAGCGTTTAAGTAAACACAAAGGTAGTACCCCGTTAGCACAAGTCCTAAAAACTTTCTACACTCCCCAAGGCGGTAAGCTGTCCTTAGTAAGAGTTTGGCGAGGCAAGTTAACTGATGGTATTGTCCTTAATGGTGTTCGCGCAGGTGGTATTTATCGCCTCATGGGACAACAGCAACAACCTCTTAATGAAGCTGATACGGGTGAAATAGTTGCTTTGAGCCGATTAGAAGGTATTAAGACAGGGGATACACTTTCGACTGAACAGCAGGTGACAGCATTATCCAAACCCCAAAAGTTAGAACCTGTTTATGCTCTTGCTATTACGCCCGAAAAACGGAACGATGAAGTTAAGCTCAGTGGTGCTATTACTAAGCTGTTAGAAGAAGATTCTTCTCTTCTTTGGGAGCAACATGGCGACACTCACGAGGTAATTCTTTGGGGGCAAGGCGAGATTCATCTGCAAGTTGCCTTAGACCGTCTGCGCCGTAAGTATAATTTACCGATGACAACTCACTTACCACAAGTGCCTTATAAGGAAACTATTCGCAAAACAGCTGCATCGGTTCACGGACGCTATAAGCACCAAAGCGGTGGTCACGGACAGTTTGGTGATGTTTATCTTGATATTCAACCCCTACCGAGAGGCGAGGGGTTTAACTTCAAGGAGACTATTGTCGGTGGTGTGGTTCCTAAGCAGTACATTCCTGGTGTGGAAATGGGTGTACGGGAGTTTTTAGCACATGGTCCGTTAGGCTTTCCGGTTGTAGATGTAGCCGTCACACTAACCAATGGTTCTTATCATACCGTTGATAGTTCTGAACAAGCATTCAAACAAGCTGCTCGTATTGCTATGCAAACGGGTCTATCTAAGTGTCAACCAACGCTTCTAGAACCAATTGTTCGTGTAGAAGTGAGGACTCCTAGCGACTTTACATCGAAAGTGCTGCAACTTCTCAGTGGTAGACGCGGTCAGATTTTGGGGTACGAGGGGATTACCGACTGGCAAGGTTGGGATAACGTTGTAGCTTATTTACCCCAAGCTGAGATGCAAAACTTTATTGTGGAGTTGCGATCGCTTACTCTAGGGGTTGGTTGTTTCCGCTGGGAATACGATCATCTCCAAGAAGTTCCAGAAAAACTCGCCGAACGCATCCTCGCCTGTAGCAATGGCAATGGTGGCAATGGTAACGGTAACGGCAACAAATAGTCACGAATTAACAGCAGTTTTCACCTAAATGAACCACACTGTTTGTAACGGCGCAAGGCATTGCGCCCCTACGACTGTGGTCTAATTACCTGAAAATTGCTGTAACTAAGTTAATCATTCCCGGGGTGGGTAGTGCTAGCATTACCCACCCTTGATCACATTAAGCAGTTATACCAATTCAAAAAATGATTGATACAAATGTAGGTTGGGTTGAGGAACGAAACCCAACACATCAAAGCCTTGTCTTTGTTGGGTAACACGAGCGTTCAACCCAACCTACCCATCTACCCATCTGTTTCATTTTTTTCGTGAAATGGTATTACTTCCTAGCAATTTCGCTACAATTAAAGAAGGAATAGTAAACCAAAAACCCTTGCTTAGTTAAAAATCTATTAGACATCTGGTGAAAATTAATTATGCGTTCCTTGAAATCCTTGCTAAGGGCGAACGCCGTACTCTGCGAGAAGCCAGAGGCTACGCCCCTACATCAATTTCTGGAGATGTCTATTATCTATTTAAGTTACGTACTGAAAATAAAAATTCATAGGACATGCAATGGGTTACTATCACTTTAACAAAAATTTTTACATAGCGATTTTAATCTTAAGTTTGTCAACACTTACCAATGAGCTAACGCCATCGGTTCATGCGCAGACTGTTCGGACTGATACTATAAGAAGTAACTCTAAGGGTGAAGTAAACTTTCTCAACCGAGGACGTGAGAGATTTCAGCGAGGAGACTATAAGGGAGCGATCGCTGACTTTAACCACGCACTAGTATTGAATCCTAATGATGCCAATGTCTACTACAATCGGGCTGTTCTCTTGCATGAACTGGGGGACGATCTCAACGCGGTATCAGATTTTGACCGCGCAATAGAACTTAATCCCCGCGATGCTAACTCTTATTTTCACCGAGCTGGCGCTCGCTATGGTTTAGGAGATCAACCTGGCACAATCCAAGACTTACAGCTAGCAGCGAAGCTTTTTCGTGCGCAAGGAAATACAAAAGGCTATCAACAAGCACAAAATTTAATTAAACAGTTGCAGCATTCTGTCGAATGATGTTTAAGGATTTTGGAGTGCGAGCCGGAAAGCTCGCTCGTTAGTCAGATTGAACTCAGATTGTAGATAGATTCCAGTTTCTTTAAAAAAAGCTATATATCCATAATCATCAATAGAATTTTACCAGTTTGGTGTGTCCATCATTTAAGGAGTGGCAAAATATAGGAATGGCAAGCTCTAATGATACAAATACTGGATGGTCTGCACTTTCTCGTGGTGCACCGTTTGCAGTTATTGTTGCAGTATCAATTTACATCTTATACAGGCTTTTGCCGGTTATAGAGCTAACTGCCCTAGCAGCATTAATTGCTTTAATTTTGAGAACTGTGCTTCGCTGGCTGGAGAAAATTGTCAAATCGCCTTGGTTATCTATTCTTATCTTAATCGGGTTCATACTAGGGTTTGTTGTATTGATTCTTGCAGTAGTCATTCCTAGTCTGATTACAGAAACCCAAAACTTATTGGTGACACTACCACATTACCTAGATGTACTTAATAGACGAATCGAAGAGCTTCACAGAACTAATAGTCTAATTCCAGATATATCCCAGGGTATTGTGCAGCTACAGCGTGCCGCTGACGCATTACTCAAGGAAGTTCCACTTTTGTTACGTGAAACCTTGGGCTTGCCGTTGGAATTTGTGGCGACACTTATCCTATCTTTGTATATGGCCTACGACCCTAAATCACTGATTAATGGTATTCTCCGGCTAGTACCTCGCCGAAATCACCAAAAATTTAAACATTTTCTATCATCTCTAGAGGTGAGATTAAAAGGATGGATTTTTGGGACAGGGGTTGCCATGATATTTCTTGGTTTAGGAGCAACACTTGGACTGTGGGCTTTAGGCATTCCATCGGCACTGGCTTTTGGAATTATTGCCGGGTTGCTTGAGGTGATTCCTTACGTTGGTACAATTGTCGGTACTGTTCTACCTGCTTTAGTTGCCCTTAGCATTTCACCTGTAAAGATGCTCCTGGTTCTCGGATTGTTTTTAATTCTCAACCAGGTAGATGCACACCTCGTTCAGCCTTTGGTGATGGGGAAGCAAGTTAATTTACATCCTGTTATGGTTATCCTGACGTTTCTCGTCATGGGTAAGTTATTAGGTTTCTTTGGTGTACTCTTAGCAGTTCCGATTGCTGCTGTCGTTGTTACCATTATTGACGAAATAACCTGCGAGCAACCAGCTACTGAAGAGGTGACAACCCAATAACAAGAAACTTAGGTGTCTCCTCCTGTTGTGCCTAGTCATTTTGAAAAAAAATCTGAGAAACGCTGAAAAAGGTTTCAGCGATCTTCAAGCAGTGGCGGCTTCAAGCTCTCACTGATTGTCTTTAATTTTGAATTGATTATTTTGAATTTTGACTTGTGTTGGGTAGGTTCTTTTCGTCAGTATCGAGGACACAGACGGCAAGTAGGCTTGCGGTTTCAGTGTCACTCTCATTTTTGCTGACGCCATGAAGATCGCCAGGTTCTTCGACAAAGTTATCGCCGACGTGATACACCTTTTCCGGCTCGTCATTGCGTTTGCTACGAATTGCACCCTTCAGAACCGTTGCATAGATGAAAGACGAGTCTGGATGGGTGTGAGCGGGGATTGATCCACCGGGCGGGTATTCGATCAGCACGACTTTAATGCTCTTGCCTGGCACATTGGGAAGAACGCGCTCAAAGACCAACTTTCCCGTGGGCTGATTGGTAGACAAGTCATGGGTTGAAGCAGCAAATACGGAGTTAGTACCGAATACGGAGATAGAAGCAAATATGGAGATAGCAGCGAAAGCAATTCCCCGGAGAAATCTAGTGAACATTTGTGTTTTCCTTTGTTGATACAACGTAGATACCAATCTTCTGTATGCAGCCATCATTTCACCTCTACTACAGCGGAAATCTAGCGCAAGATTCTATGCAGCACAAGAAACTAACATCCGATCTTCAATATAACAGTAAATTAATGTAACCGTAATTAATCCAAGTAATCCCTTTATTAAATTCATATTTGAAACACTAATAAATAAAAAAATGCTATCTTTTTTTAGAAAAAAGAAAATCTAGAAAATTAATAAGAATAAATCAACCATGCTAAACAGCATGGTCTGTGATTAGGTATAATGATTTTTAAGTTAACAGCTATACATAGAGCTACAAAATTCATTTCGTAAATTCCAGAAAAGCGTCAACATTTTTGTTATCCTATCGAATTGCTGAACTTAAGATGTTTTGCGTTATTCTTCACTAAGAATTTTCACTCTAACTGAAACTGAAGGAAAATTATTCAGATTTAAAGCTGGTAAGTGTATAACTTCTAATACTTGTGTGGTCACTCCTACTCCACCAAGATGAAGTAAAACAGTTTCGCCGTTACGCGGTACAGCTTGCACATAAGCTTTAATTGTCTCTCCTTCTAACACATTTGACTGTGTAATATCAAACGTCACTGGAATCATTGCTCACCTCTACTTTTTTATTAAAACGGTACATATAGGTGTCGGAAATAATACGCTTTCTCTGAAGAATTTGAACCGCAAACCTTTTGAGCGTTAAGGTACTAACGATTTGGTTTCCTTTACCTTCCTACTAAGATACGTGAGACGAACATTTTTGTCAACTTTTAGCGTATATTTATAGTACTGAGAAGATTTTTAATAGTATTGCGGCGTATTATCAGTCTATGAACATCAAAAGATGATTAATCGTTTTTCCACTGCGAATATTAGGATCGTGGAGTAATTGATGATGGACAAATAAAGTGATTTCCTGGAAGCTTCATGAAATAATGGCTAAAAAAAGAGTTAGGAACAAAGACTTGGCAGAAGGTATCGGCATTACCGAAACTTCCGTTTACAGGTTACGAAAAACAGATATTATGCCTCGAATGTCACCCGAACGGCTAAACGCAATTTGTCAATTTCTGGATTGTCAGCCTGGCGATTTGCTTAGTTATGTTCCAGATGATGATGGAGAAACAGCAACAGAAACAAAATGAGCGACTTGTTCTACCAGAACAACTGGTTTCTAAAACTCGTAACAGCATAAGGTGATCGGCACTCACCGTAGCTCGCGATCGCTAATTTGATGGCAGTAATCGAAAATTTTACTAAGAGAGTGCGAGAGCCTGAAAGCTCGCCGTATTTACCCATGGGATGAAAGGCGACACGGGCGGTTTTAACCGCCGTGATCTGCCAGTACATCTATTGTCGTATCCGATTTAACCCAATCGGTAGGGAAATCAGGGGCAGAGCAACAACCCAAAAACGGAAGCCGTTTCCAACTATTCCGATTTAACCCAATCGGTAGGGGGGTGCCTCGTGTTCGGGCTTTAACAACGCAGAGTTTCCAACTATTCCGATTTAACCCAATCGGTAGGGAGGGAAAATCCCTGTAGTAGGCCATGTCAAAAAGTTTCCAACTATTCCGATTTAACCCAATCGGTAGGGAGTTCGTCTAGCAGCCCTTACAGGGTAAGGGTTTCAGAGGCTAAATCGACACCACTGCTAAAAGTATAGTACATCATGCAAAAAATTGAGCAAAACACATACCTCAAACCTAAGCCCAGTAAGCAATCGACACCAGTTAACGAAAAATATAGGGTTTTGGAGATTGGCTGAGTGGTGTCGATGAGCATGTTACAAAATCACCTTAAATATCTTAAAACCTAGATGATATAGTGCTTTGGTGGATCTGCTGGTTTTTGACCGCCAATAGTTAAGACTCTGGAAACCGATTCTTCCGAAATCCAATAAAATCGCAAATTGTCCTGGGACAGTTTAACAAGTTTTTTCGACTTTTCAAAAAGTTGCCGCATTTCCTCCAAAGTTAGAAAACATTCAAACACAGAATACTGTACTCTTCGCCCGTAACCCTCTAGAAAGTTGGATAACTTAGTACGCCTTTTATCATCAGGAATATCATACACGACAACCACTAACATAAGAAAAAAATCAGTTCTAATTCTTGAAGCTTCTTTATAAAGTAGTCAGGAGTCAGAATTCAGGAGTCAGAATGATTATTGGTTTAAAACCTCGTCCGTTGTAAACAAGACAGGGTTTAAAACACCATCCCTTTTTTATGGGTAATGTATTCTGACTTCTGACTCTTGACTTCTGAATTCTGTTTGATCAAAAAAAGCTAAAATTTTCTACCCAGCCCTTAAAAAAGATTCATATGGAACACCAGATAATAAATAACGTTTATACCTTCTAACCTGTAAATGAATTGCATGTCTATATGTTACTTGAGATATTAAATCTGGGTGAGATACTTCTTCATTCATGCGGGCTTCAAATTTTTGTAAAAATTTCTTGCGTGAAGATTGGTTTAAATACACACCCCCTGTGCTTGCAACAACATCAAAATCAGTTGGTTTTACTAAAGAATGATTAATCATATCCAAAACTAAAGTATCAACAATAGGAGAGCGAAATTCTTCCATTAAATCGAAAGCTAAATAAGGCTTTTGCTTTTCACCATAATGAAAGTTACCTATATAGGGAGACAGTCCTTCCGTAAGAATAAAACTCAACACATTATTAAACAAAAGTGTATAACCAAAACTGAGTAAAGAATTGACTTCATCAATAGGGGGTTGACGAAATCTCTGAGAGAAAGTAAAAGCGGAATTAGTAATTAACTTACCAAAAGCTGGGAAATATCTAGCAGCAGCAATTCCTTCATAACCACGCAACGAATCTAAACCATCTATATATTCCAAAGCGTCTATATCTTGATTAATCCCATAGAGAGCTTTTTCAATATCTTCTAATTTCCGCTTTCGATTAAATCTCATCAACAACTGCTTAGAATTCATTAATTTACCTAAAACAACAGCCTTAGACATACTAAATTGGAAATAAGAGTCATTACGTCTTTCTATCTGGATTAGCTGATTATGTAGATTAGTAAATTCTTCACTCCACAAATGACCGTGATATTTACCGTTTTGGCTGAGAAATAATACCGGTATCTGTTCTTGTAAACAGGCTTGAAGTACAGGAGTCGAAAGTTGTATATTTCCGAATACTAAAATTTGCTGCACTTCCCGAATTAAAATTTCAAGTTTGGGTTTTTCTGAAACATGAATAATAAAACGTTGGTAATCTTTATAGATATTTGTTCCTTGTTCAATTAAATATATAGCTGCCATATGTTGATTCCAAATATTTTTTTGCTCATGTGTTGTCTCATCTTCATTTAATGAAGATAATTCTTCTATTTCTGTTGTTTTGAGAAATGGTTGATTTAGAGAGTCAATATCTTGTATATCGTGAGCTAATGTCGCAGCATATTCTTTTTTCGGCTCCGATGAAGGCTTGAGGCTTTTTTTTTACCTTGATTTTTTTCTAGATTTTCTATTCCAGACTTCAGCTTTTCATCTTTAACATTTACAGGAAATATAGCATTTTCTAAAAAACCATGGCCTAAAAACCGAAACCCGTATTCAAAATTAGTAATTTGAGTTTTCTCAGTATGCATCGTCAGTCCCATAGAATTTAGAAGCTCAGAAACTTCTGAGTAAGCTGCAAAAATTCTTTCCTGAGTCTGAGATAAAATTAAGAAATCATCAGCATACCGCACTAATTTTAGATCTGATGAAGAAATTACACGATCAAATTCATCTAGATAAATGTTGGCTAGCATTGGTGAAATAACAGATCCTTGTGGTATACCTTTTTTTGGTAAAACTAGCCCTTCTTCTGTTAGCACGCCAGCAGAAATCCAAGATTTAATCAAACATAAAATTCCTGGATGATCAACATGAAATCTAACTTCTTTTAATAACCTTTGATGATCAATATTATCAAAAAATTTAACCAGATCAGCATCCAAAACCCAAGAGTAACCGCTATCTCGCCAATCAGCGACTTTTTCAACGGCATTTAAATAGGAAAGATTCGGACGATAAGCAAAACTGGCAGGAGAAAATTTCTGCTCGATTATGGGATAAAGAACGTTTAATAATCCTTGCTGAACGATTCTGTCCCGAACTGTAGGTATTTTTAACTCTCGCTGAGTGCCATTTTTTTTAGGAATGATTACTTGCTTATAAGGATGAGGTTCATAGGTGCCGTTAGCAACAGCATCTCGTAATTGATAAATATTTAGTGTTTGATTACTAGCAAAAATATCAATAGTTTCTCTATCTACCCCTGCACTCCCTCGATTTTCTGCTACCTTTTCCCAGGCACGTTGAAAGTTACTTAAAGTGAGAAATTCTTGAATAATTGTATCCATGGTAAGTGGAAATGAATTTGTTTTTCAATATACTTCCTGCACGGAAATGAAAGTTTCCAATACTAAGACAATTAAAAGTGTGTAGTAGTGTGTCTAAGCAAATTTGTTGGGTTGAGAAACTTAGACACCTCTGGCGGTTTTCTGTAGGGTAACCCAACATTTACCATCGTTTGTTGGGTTTCGCTGTCGCTCTACCCAACCTACAAAAATTCTTATCCGAGCAGTATTGCGATTGGTTTAGAATTCAAGGAAGAAGGTTCTTGCGTAGTTAACGTGCTAAATTTTTAATTACAGTTTATTTTTAACGGCAACAAATTCAATATAAAATCCGAACGGAAATCGATTCGTCCAAGTTCGATTTATTAGGTAAGTAGGGAATCACGCGCTGGCTACAGAGCACAAAAGAAAAAACTGAAGGTATATTGCAATCTTACCCATGGCTAGCTGAAGCGTCGATAACCCTAGTTAAGTAGTGCTTTCCCTTGCTCGGCAAGACTTTTACTTATCGAAGACTCTATTTCCACTCATAAGATTTAATTACAAACATACAAGCACAAACTCAAAAAAACGCCAATGAGGCGTATGAAGATCAATCATCGCGTACTAATATTTACAGATGCAGATAATACTATATTCTCAGCCCAAAGTTTTAACAGAAAGATCGATTGAAAGAAAATTCGTCACTATCTAGCCGATCCCAAAGAAGGTAGAGAACTCATTGAAATGGTAATTTATATTGGGTTACCTCCTAGTAAAGAGAGATTTGAAGAACAACGCAAAACAAAAGAAAAGTTTATCTACTGGGTAATCTGTTTATAAATGAAAGGATTGAAGTAGGGTTTTGATAATTTGTGTAAGAAGTCTATTCAGTACCTTGAAAAATCAATATATAGGAGAAAATTACTGATTATGAGTTTATCTAATCGTAATCGTTCACAACTTCGTTCTCATATTTCCTTTAAAGAGGTTCAGAAGGAAACAAACTTTTGGAGATCACCGCTAATCTGGCTATGTGGTTTTACTGGAGTTTTAATAGTTGGAAGTCCTCTTATTATGGATGAATTTACTAATCGAGTGACCAGCGCTTTTATGGTGGATGTCTCTTTGTCAAATCAACCTTATAAAACATCCTTAGAAGCGCTTTGTCACCAATATATCGAGCAGTTAGTTGAGGGTGATATTAATATTCAAGGAAAGTTTGCGGATAAGGTAGCTATATTAAACAATCAGGAATTTCAAGAGCGCGATCGCTTGTCTTTTCAAAAGCAATGCGAACAGATCTCGCTTCAACCACCTGGAATTGGTAAAGCTGAAGGTACATCCTTGATCGATACACTTTCTCGTTTAGAAACAGAGATTGAGCACCAACAAAGCCAAGGGAACAATCAACCCGTAGCAGCAGTAATCGCGATTCAAGCTGCTGAAATGGTCAATCATCAGCGTCAAGACTTTAATCTCATTAAATCAAAAATTGAAAGTATCGTCCAGAAAGGCGGTGCTGTAGTGATGATTGGTCCTGAGGTTGATTTACAAAACCAATTAAGCCGTCAGTTAATGTCGGTTAAGAATACACAAATCTGCACTTATTCCGATAGTCAAACTTGTTTGTCTTGGCTCTTTCAAAAAGCACGGAAATGAACCCTGCCGATCGGCTAGTAATCTATGAACAGTGGGGTGCGTTAAAACGAAGTCGCTAACGCACCATTATTAAGACCTTGGTTGTTATTGATTTTCTCATTAAACAAAGCACAGCACAATGATACCTGAAATACCCCCAAAGCGTAAAGCTAGACTTGAACACTGGCGCAAAATTCCCCAAACAATCCTTAAACAAATGCCTGGATATGACCGTGTACAGATTATGGCAGCGATTGAAGAGTATGCTGAGCATAATTTAGCCAAATCGCAGATCGCTAAATATAACGCTGTGCGCGATCGCCGATTATCGCGCAACCAACGACAGATCGCCCAATTTATAGTCATTATAGCTGGTAGCCTCACATTGTCGATAGTTCCTCAGCTACTTGCTAAACAAGCCGGAAGGGGACCTTTGGCAATATCTGCAGGGTTGATCGGCGGCGGTGTAGCTAGCTTCTATGCTCATGCTAACGCTAGTAAGGTTCTCGTTGGCATGAAGTTGAAAACAGAGACTGAAAACACTCGTAAGTCAATTCTAAATCAGAAACATTAAAAAAAGGGAAATTATGGTTGATAAGTTCAATTACTCTCAAGATAAGCCAGAGGCTGTTTATAGCCAAGCTCAATTAAATATGCTCAATGATCTAGAGGGCGTTCATGATAAGAAACCTGATAAAGAAGCACTACTGATTAGCGTATCCCTGAGTGTTATTGAAGCAGGCGTTGCTTTTTCAATGATTGCTTCTGCGGGTACATTCATCGCTTCAATAGTTGCTTTATTTCCTGTAGCGTTGCTTTGGGCGATCGCTAATTACCATGCCGATAACGTAGAGCTTCCTGAAGCCTACGATCAACTAGTCGAAAAATATCATGAAAAATTGCAGTAATAATTCTGACAAATTTACCACAGAAACTTTTTTTAAAACCGAGTTGATTCCTGATAAAAAAGACTATGGGGAGCAGATGATTGATGCTCGTCTCAGGTGGGTTTGTGGAAATGATCCCTACAGCCTATTGAAAAATATCGGGATGGTTGACTGTCAAAGTGAAATAGATTTTTTTGTGTCTCGCTTACAACAGTTAGAGCAAGAACGAGAGTTTTATATTCATCAAAGGAAGTCTCTATTTAACCAGGAGGAGCAAGAAATTCAAAAGGCTGAACCATCGGAAATTAACATGGTTGGACCAGCTAACATAGTACAGGAAAGAATCAAACAGTGGCAAGAGCAAAAAATCAGCAAACGTGAAATAATTTTTCAACAAGAAATTGAATTAATTGAGCAGAGATATGGTAATATAAAACAACAATGCGAGGAGCGCATTAAGCAAGCTCATGCTAAGTATCAAACTTACTTTCAGATTTGGCAAAAAGAACATACGATAGATTTGGGTTAGGAATGGGTGTGACTCTGGAACAACGATAACTGACATCTTGCAACCCGGCTGAGTCAGCCCGACACCCCGCCCGGAACTTAAGTTCCGGGCTAATAGCTTAAGTCCATTGAAATGGACTAAAATCCTTGCGCAGTCCTCTTGAGAGGACTTTAGCTATCAGCGATTTAAATCGCTGGCTGGCTAGCTGACTAGATGAAGAAGTGTATATTGACTGTAGGGTGCGTTAGGTGAAGCCGTAACGCACCTTGAATTTTTGGCGGTTAATCATACTACAAGCCAAAGAATTATAATACTATTTATCTTTAATAGATAACCAAAAAAATTTTGTAACATGCTCATCGACACCACTCACCCAATCCCTGAAACCCTATATTTTTCGTTAACTGGTGTCGATTGCTTACTGGGCTTAGGTTTGAGGTATGTGTTTTGCTCAATTTTTTGCATGATGTACTATACTTTTAGCAGTGGTGTCGATTTGGGCTCTGAAACCCTTACCCTGTAAGGGCTGCTAGACGAACTCCCTACCGATTGGGTTAAATCGGAATAGTTGGAAACCTTTATTTTTATGGCGTCTTTGTTTATGAATACCACCCTACCGATTGGGTTAAATCGGAATAGTTGGAAACTCTTTTTAACTATGCGAAGTTTTCTAATAACTTCACGTCCCTACCGATTGGGTTAAATCGGAATAGTTGGAAACCTGCAACGAGACAAAGGAGCTTTTTAGTGAAGAAACCCTACCGATTGGGTTAAATCGGAATAGTTGGAAACCTCACCTGGTTGACCGATTGTTTGAGACGCTTGGGTCCCTACCGATTGGGTTAAATCGGAATAGGTGGAAACCTGATCACAGATTGGCAAATTCACAAACCATCAGTGCCCTACCGATTGGGTTAAATCGGAATAGTTGGAAACGTGCTCAAAAATCTTACAGACCGTTGATCGTAAACCCTACCGATTGGGTTAAATCGGAATAGTTGGAAACGATCCATCTCCTGAACAGTTTCCTTGTAAAATTTGACCCTACCGATTGGGTTAAATCGGAATAGTTGGAAACAGTACTTCTTGTAACACCCATGCTTCTTGTAGGCCCTACCGATTGGGTTAAATCGGAATAGTTGGAAACTCTACCATCTTTCCAGTAGAATTCTACCTTCCCTACCGATTGGGTTAAATCGGAATAGTTGGAAACGAGATGGTTTGTTTCCGGTCTTTACAGCTGCCGCTAAACCCTACCGATTGGGTTAAATCGGAATAGTTGGAAACTTGTAGGAGAAAATGAAGAAGGAACGTTTCTTCTTCCCTACCGATTGGGTTAAATCGGAATAGTTGGAAACTTGTGCGCCATTTGGACCGTTTCCTACATTTCCGCCGCCCTACCGATTGGGTTAAATCGGAATAGTTGGAAACTCTATCATTGCTGCTATTGTAAGAAAAAATAGTGGCCCTACCGATTGGGTTAAATCGGAATAGTTGGAAACTTTGGGGCCTACAATTGTCTCGCTTTCAAATGTTACCCCTACCGATTGGGTTAAATCGGAATAGTTGGAAACTAACCGGCTTCCCAATGTTCTCGCAACGTTTTGTACGCCCTACCGATTGGGTTAAATCGGAATAGTTGGAAACAATTAAAGTCGTCACACAATCTATCAGCAATGAATGCCCTACCGATTGGGTTAAATCGGAATAGTTGGAAACAATTTGGTGCAAAAGTTTTATGGGTTTGCGCAAAATCCCTACCGATTGGGTTAAATCGGAATAGTTGGAAACCTTGAGTATCTACTGCGCCAGCTGAAAATCTACCCCCTACCGATTGGGTTAAATCGGAATAGTTGGAAACTGTTCTTCGTGAACCGTATAATATTTATTATTATATTCCCTACCGATTGGGTCAAATCGGAATAGTTGTAAGCAACAGTAATAATTAAAAGCCCCCATATCTGGAACTTAGAGCAGGGTTTTTTTTTTCAAAATTAAAAAGAGTAAGGACTATGTAAAATTTTGTAAAATCACTTAAAAGCTTTTTAGTTGCATGTTGATGCGCTAAAGCGCAACTACAAACTAAGGAGAGTTTTTTTGTACCGATCTACTGAAACGATGGACGGGCTATTTTACCAAAGTTTTTGGAAGCTATCTTCCTCAGATTTTCTACTTGCTTCATTCTCCAGAAAATCATCGCACTCTGGAGAATCATCAGGAAAGATAGTCAGTAACTCTATATCGTCTCCAAACTTCAACAAGCCATTTTCACTTAAATGTTGATACACATTAAATATCTATGAGGGCGAATGGCATTCGCCCCTACACACTGTATTTGTATCAGGATTTTCGGAAATGGTATGAGCGATCGCGCTTGGTAACGGTAGCGCTAAACCGCATCCCCAGCGCTTCAGGGATGGTCCTTCTTTGGGGAACCATTTCTCGTCCCAATCTTGCCAAGGATTGAGAGGGGTTTCCATCACATAAATAGTACCCACCGGAACTGCATATCGTCCCCGTGACAGTCGTTTGGTTTCTCCTTCACCTCCCAGTCGATAGCGAAAAGGTTTGGGACGTTCAGTCAGTACAGTTGCTAGATAGTGGTTGCAATTCCACACCTCGGGAAAACGAGTTGATAAACGATTTGAACCCCAAATAGCCGGAGTAATTAATGCAAAACTTTTACCAACATCCTGTGTGAGAAGATTTCTAGTAGATTGCTCCAGTGGTAAACATTGCACATCTACCATGTGTCCCTCACCCCCAAATCGATACCAACCAGATTTAACTTCGTCACTACACAGATAAACCAAGCAACAATCGGGGTTTAGTTGGACTCCATTTTCTAAAAATAAACTACCTCTTTCGCTATTGTCTTCCAGTCTTTCTAACTTGACTCGCCGTTCATCTTCTCTCAGTTGAGGGTGCAAATGTGGAATTTTTTTCCAAGGAGGAGATGAGCATACTTTGGGAAGCTTATTCAAATCAGTTGATTGTAATTTTTCCCAATCCTGTATTGCTAACCAACTACCACTTTCAAATTTACCTGTAGGTGATTCTCCTGTTTTATTTACCCATTTTTGACACAAACCACACCAGCTTAATTGATATGCAATATCTTCTGTGCCTTCGTTGACTAAACAATTGAAAGGAGTAGGAACATAAAAGTTTTGAGGAGAATCACTTTTTGCCCAAAAAGGACCAGCAAAATATAAAGGTTCTAATCTTGCTTTGAGTTTTTGCTTAAATTTCTTGTCGTCTGGTTCTTTTTGTCGTTCTTCTTCGGCATACTTAGCAGCAAATAAACCAGATAAACTGGCAGCACTAGGCGGAAAACTCGTACCTGAACGTCCTACCAAGTTTTCTGGCGATAAAAATCTGCCAGCACTGCCATATAAAAATCCTAATGGCTCAATTACGACTAAATATTTAAAAAGTGATTCTTTTACTAAATTAGTATTAGGTTCATTGTCTTGTACTTCTATTACTGACATAGATGAAATCCTATTTTTGCAAGATTAATAACCCAGTTATTTAGAGCTTCAATAGTATATTTAGAATCACCTTCTTGATTACCAAGAATACCCGTTTTTCCTTGTGAATCCCATAAATGCTGTTCTAAAATATACTTTTGTTCAGGAAAATAAATACCAAATAGTGCTTTGGCTATATCTATCTGGTTTTTAAAAGCATGACGAGACTCTAGTACCGCTACATCTGCGTAAATATGTCCCCAGTTTGCTTTTTTAGCTGTTTGTTGGTTGCGATCGCCGTTTTGCCGCCCTGCTTCGCGATGCCCGTCTAGGATCCGCCAAGAGCGATCGCAGTATCCCTCCAACACTTCCTGCAAACACCACCAAGGACATACCCAGTCCAAATGATTACCGCTATTAAACAGAATGCGGATTGCTAGACGGTTGCGTCCCTGTTTCTTGGCTTTTTTCTCTACATCTCGGCAATGTTGCAGTATATCTCTCTGCGGAACACCTGGTGCAGCCCAAACAAATCCGACACTAACGCCAATTGGTTTTTGGTGTTGTTTCCATAAAGCATTATGGTTGTCTGGATTAAATTTATAAAACCAATCAAGACATTCTTGAGGTTTAAGCACAGGTTCCTTAAATAAGTTTTCTGCTTCTATTTGATTAAGTCCGGCTTCTGCTAGTGCTTGTTTTAGTTCTGAGTCGTTTTCATTTTTTATGATATAAGCAAATCCCTCTCGAATTTCACTGCTAAGCTTGACATCTTGGTGTAACCCTTTTTTGTTAAATTCTTGATTAAATTCATCTATTTCTTGTTTCGATTCAGGTTGTGATTTAGCTAGCCTATAACTTACACACTTTACTAACTTCACTAAAAACCTTGTTTTTGGAGGAGTGCGATAGAAAACACCTAAAAAATCATCTCCTCCTGCGTAAATTATTCTACCTTTACCGGTATAATTCAAGCTAGGCTTTAAGGATTCTTCCCCCCACTTTAGCATAGCCATACTGAAATCATGGGTATCGTTGTCAGGGTTAGCATCTTGTTTGTTTGACAACGATTTGAGATATTCTCCTGCTTTGTCTCCATCGCCTTGAAACCAGCCACTCCATCGATTATCAGGTTCGATAGTACTCTGATTTTTCTTGTTATTTAATCTATTTAAATCCCGGAATGTTTCCGGAATGTCTTCAGTAGCAATTCCTAAAGGAACACTAATTACTTCCAAAGTTATCAAGCGTTTTATCAGTTCTGGAATGCTCAATTCTTCATCAATGTCAATAATAGCTGCTCCATATTCATGGATCAATTCTGTACGCTCCCCTTGACTAATCTTTGGAAATCTGTCTTTAACAAAAAGAATGAAACCTTGACCATATTTCTCAATTAATCTATTTTCTATTTTCTTATTATTTTGTTTCAATTGCGCGATAATGTGTTCAATAAAGTTCTTTCCTACTGCATAACTAAGATTTTTATAAAATTCTTTAATCTCTGTTTTTTGAGTTTGATAATTCCAGCTATGGGGATGAGTGCTACACAAACTAGGAATAGCTATAGCATCTGCTCCTGACAAAGTTGAACTTTCCCCAGTCCAGTTGATAGCACTCCAGTTGCGCGATCGCTTAATTTCATTTAAATTACTCCGCGCTGCGCTCATTGTTTCACCTTGTCCCCAAAAAAACTCCCAAGCGTAATTTGTCCATAAATTCCATTCCCGTTGCCAAGAATAGTTGCCGTCAACATTATCCTCAATCCATTGGCGACAAGCTTGTGTAACACCATGCCAAGTAGACTTCAAAACCTCCTCAGCATCTTGTCTAGGAAAGTTACCTTTTATAATGATTTGGTTAGGAGTTCCTTGAGTCAGATTAATTGAAGCTGGGGAAACCACCCAAAGTCCTAGATCTGTAGCTTTGCAGCAAATAGCACTAGCGATATAAGACAGAATAAAAGAACTTCCATACAAATCTCGTAATTTACGCGATTTTTCAATAAATCCCTGCACAGGAGCAAAAGTAATTGCAGTGTAAACTTGGTTCATCATAAGCAAGATAATCAAACTCTAAAGAGTGAACAATGATATTTACGGTATCTGATATCTTGTACCTGGGCTGTCAGCCAGCCAGCGATTCAAATCGCGCTTCTGATAGCTAAAGTCCTCTCAAGAGGACTGCTCAAGAATTTCAGTCCATTTCAATGGACTTAAGCTATTAGCCCGGAACTTAAGTTCTGGGCGGGATATCGGGCTGATTCAGCCGGGGTGCAAGATCTCAGGTATGGGAAATGGCACAAAACTACAGAGAATCATGACGAATCAATACTTTCTACACTAGTCCTTTTCGTCACCTAGAAAATGTTATTTAGGTTTTTTTAAGGTTTAGCTAAGGAGCCAGAATACAGGAGTCAGAATACAGGAGCCAGGATACAGAATACAGGAGCCGGAACAAAATTTTTTAACCCTTTTATTGATCCACCAACAACACAGAATTTATACAGTGATTCTGACTCCTGACTCCTGACTCCTGTATTCTTTCTTGTTAACATTTCGTTATAAGCTGGTAACTATACAATATATGGTTAACTCCGTAAAAGATTGTGAACAATCCAATAGACATCTGGTGAAAATTAATGATGCGTTCCTTGAAATCCTTGCTCAGGGCGAGCGCCGTACTCTGCGAGAAGCCAGAGGCTACGCCCCTACATCCCATTTCTGGAGATGTCTAATTAAGAACGCTTAAAGAACATTTTCACTATCCCATAGAGGAGGAAAGCGGGTTTTCCAGCCTTTCACTAAACTTGGAACGAAGCATTGACATTTCCCCTCCACCTCCCGGCTCTCTGCGAAGGCTTGGAAACAGAGGTGTCCAATAGCTTGTTAAGTTAAAGTGGCAGCTTTAAAAAAGCAGATTATGTCTAACTTTGAACAATTTTCCTTGTTTCCCACCGTTCGGCTTTTAGACAATTTAGTCGAAGGTTCACTCAACCAAAGCCAAAATTTGATTACTGCTATGCGGCGATGGAGATTGATCAACTGGTTCTATGGGGATGGAGAACAAAAACTCCACACAGAGCCAAAAGGTGGATTAACATTTAATGAGTGGTGCCAAGAATTCTTTAAATTACAGCCTTCTCATCAATCAAACCACCCTCAAGGTAAGTCACTAGAAAAGATAGCGGATATCTTAAAAGATCATAATTCCCAATGCCCTTGTTATAAAACAATAAAGGATTGGTTGTTTTTCTACGGAATTTCTGTTGCTGATTGGCAACACGATTTGCAAAAGCATCTTGCATTATCAGAGCAAGCTATCCAGCTGATCTTAAAGGATCGTCTTTTTGCAAAAACTCGTAAAACTTTACAAAATGATATTAATTTCCTTAAAGATAAGAAATGTCTTCAGTTTCAATATTCTGTATCTAAAAGACAAAATCAAATTTATCAACTTAATGAATTACCAAGTTGGATTGTAGAAGAAGATCCTCACTCAGGATCAGGGAAACCTAACATTCCTGGTGGCTTAAATCCTACTGAATTAGCTGATTTGGCTCAAGCCTTGGATATGCTAACTTTCCTCGACCCTAAATTAGCTCCAATTGCAGACCAAATTTCTCATGAAGTTTCTGGAACCCGCCGCGTGTTTTTACATGTTGATTATGTTGTGCCTGAAAAAATTCAAGATGAAGTGGATTCGCTTCAAGAGAAGTTACAAGAAAATTGGCGTTCAGATCAAGTTAAACTAATCTTATTTTATTATCACAGTGCTCGTTTAGGTAAAAGAGAGTGTCTTGTCTATCCTGTCTGTATTTACTATGTTCAACGTGCTAAATATCTTTGTGCTTATGGCGTTAATCCTGAAGGACATATCAACTGGTATAACTATCGTCTTGAACGCATTAAATCAGAAAAATTTTTAGAATGGTCAGATACTCGTATTCCTGAATTTTTGTTGATTAAATATCACGGGAAGAATCTTCCTAAACCAGAAGATGTTCAAGATGATATGAAACAAGCTTGGGGCTTTGATTTTTATCAACCCTCTGGCTTAATGTTGCTTCGCTTCAACCGTGTTTTTCATGAGTCGCACATTAAAGATACATTTCGTCATGAAACATTCACTCTTGTGAAAGAGTATCAGGAAATAGCTGAGTTAATTCACAATTATGCTAATCATTCAGAACAAGAAAAGCATCTAATAGAAATTTTGCAGCGTTTCCCAGAAGATGCTTACTATACGGCTTTTTATCGGGAGAATGATAACAATGTGATCATGCGTTTGAGAGCTTGGGGTCCAAATGTAGAGATATTGTTACCTGAAGATTTACGCTCGCGCATGGCAGACGACATTCGAAAAACTTGGAAACTTTACCAAGATTAAACAAACAATCAGGATGCGGGAATCAGGAGGAGCAAGTTCCGTAGCTCCTCCTGACTCCTGAATTCCCTATTATTACCTAACCAAAAATTATGACTTTAAACCCCTTAGAAAAACCAAAATTAGGTTCTCGCTTTGAATCAGCTTTAGTCTATGCAACTCGGCTACATGCTAACCAACTAAGAAAAGGCAGTCAAATTCCCTACATCACTCACCTGTTGAGTGTAGCAGCATTAGTGTTAGAAGATGGTGGCTCTGAGGATGAAGCGATCGCCGCGCTACTTCATGACGCAATTGAAGATCAAGGTGGAGCAAAAATTCGTGAAGAAATTCGTCAACAATTTGGTGAAAAAGTAGCTGATATAGTTGATGGGTGTACAGAATCAGAAGTTATGCCCAAACCTCCTTGGAAAGAACGTAAACAAGAACATATAGAACGAATGCGTCATGCTTGTTTGGAGGTACGGCGAGTTTCCCAAGCTGATAAATTACACAATGCCCGCTCAATCTTAGCGGATTGGTATCGAGAAGGAGAAACTGTTTGGAATAAATTTAAAGCAGGTAAAGAAGGAACGCTTTGGTACTTTCGCAGTTTGCTGGCAGTGTATCAACAAGCAGGTTCAAGTTGTTTGACTCAGGAATTGGAGAGGGCTATTGCTCAGTTGGAGAAAGTTGCCGCGTAATAGCATGACAAGGCAATTCTAACAGCGTCACAAAGCAGTTACCATAACAAACACAACGCGGGCAAGATGCCCGCACTACAATTTAAATATCTTTGTAGATGATAATCGGTAGACTTCAGCGCCCAATTTCAACGTTTTCGAGAATGCCGAGTGCATTAGGGATAAGTACGGCTATGGAGTAGTAAGTACTCACTAAGTACGAAGCGATCGCCTTATCATCGATACCCATAAACTTTACAGACAAACTCGGTTGGTATTCATTAGGGATACCCGTTTTGTGTAAACCTACCACCCCTTGGGTTTCTGTTCCAACACGGAGAACCATAATAGAGCTAGTACCCTGCTTAGTAATGGGAATTTTATCACAAGGAAAAATCGGACAATTGCGCCAAACAGGTACGAGCTTTCCGTTAATCTCTCTGGTTGGGTAATAAACTCCACGACGGTTACACTCGCGACCAAAAGCAGCGATCGCGCGAGGGTGAGCCAGCAAAAAACTTGATTTGCGCCGCCTTGAGAGCAATTCATCAAGATCTTCTGGAGTCGGTGGACCACTACGGGTAAAGATGCGTTGTCTGAGATCAGCATTGTGCAACAACCCGAAATTACGATTATTAATCATTTCGTATTCTTGGCGTTCTCGCAACGCTTCGATAGTCAACCGTAATTGTTGCTCCATCTGGTTCATGGGTTCATTGTAGAGGTCAGTAACCCTGGTATTTACCTGTAAAATGGTTTCAGCAACGCTTAACTCATACTCCCGTGGACTTAAGTCGTAATCAACAAATGTCGTTGGTAGCTGAGTTTCCTGACTATGACCTACCTCCATGTTGATCGCGGCTTGATTATACTTATCCCGTGGTTTCCTCAAAATAGATCTAAAGCGATCAACTTGAGCTTGCAACGTTTCAGACTGGTTTAGTAACTCCCGAAATGCCTGTATTGGTAAAGACAAAACTATCGAGCGCGTAATGGCTCTGAGGGTAACATCCCAAGTATCTTGCGACAGAATTATAGCTTGATCGCCAATATGAGCGCCGTCAGATAAGACATAGGCATCCTGTAAAGCTTGCGCCTCATACTTTCCTGCCTTAAGCTTATTAACTTTACCATGGGCAATTAATAACACCCGGTCGGCGGGTTGACCTTCCTGTACAATGAACTCACCACTAGAAAATTCTTGCTGCACAAAACGGTCTGCCAAGGCGTTGAGTACCTCAATATCCTCAAACCCACGCAGTAAAGGTATTTCGCAAAGTGTTTGCGGAATAACCCGCACTTCGGCTCCTGTATTGGTAAAGCTGACACGTCCATCGCCAAGATTATAAGTCAAGCGACGGTTAACCCGATAAGCTCGACCCGTGACTTCTATCCAAGGCAACATTTGTAATAACCACCTTGGAGTAATCCCCTGCATCTGGGGCGGAGTTTTCGTGGTTTCAGCTAAATTCTGCGCTGCTTTCGTGCTTAAGCTCATTTGTGGTTGCTGGTTCTCAAGCCCGAAATTCAACGGGCTCAAAGCATCTGTCATAATTTTAACTTTTCATCTACTAAATTTACAGTCCTAAGAAAGGATCGAGGATAAGGGAGAACAGCTGTTCTCCCCTATTTTAAGGACGATGTGCGGCTACTTAGAGACCAATTTCTACATCTTCAAGGATTCCTAGGGCGTCAGGAACGAGAACAGCTGTAGAGTAGTAAACGCTAACTAGGTAGGAGATAACTGCCTTTTCGTTAATACCCATGAAGCGCACAGACAAACTAGGCTGATATTCATCAGGAATGCCAGTTTTATGAAGACCAATTACACCCTGGTTGGCTGCTCCTACGCGCATTAGCAGGATGGAGCTAGTACGCTCTGGTGTAATGGGAATCTTATTGCAAGTATAGATGGGAATACCACGCCAAGTCAGACCTGTACTGTTGCCCATAGGAATAGGAGTAGGATAGAGTCCACGACGGCTGCATTCCCGACCAAAAGCAGCAATAGCTCGAGGATGAGCTAAGAAAAAGCTCGGTTCTTTCCAAACAATAGAGATCAACTCATCAAGATCATCCGGAGTTGGGGGACCACTGCGGGTAAAGATACGTTGCTTGAGATCAGCATTGTGTAACAATCCGAAGTTACGATTGTTAACTATTTCGTGTTCTTGGCGTTCCCGTAATGTTTCGATGGTAAGCCGTAATTGCTCTTCAGTCTGGTTCATGGGTTCGTTGTAGAGATCCGCAACCCGTGAATTGACTTGCAGAACAGTTTGAGCGACGCTTAACTCATATTCCCGTGGATTAATTTCATAATCTGCAAAAGTCCCAGGTAATGCTGCTTCCACAAGGTGCCCTGAGGAAACCTCGATTGAAGCTTCCCCTTCTTGGTTTTTGGGTTGGCGCAATTTTGCTCTGAATTGATCCACTTGTGCTTGTAACGCCTCAGACTGGTTGACCAGGTTTTCAAAGGCTGTTTGAGGTAAAAACAAGATCGTGCAACGAGTAAGGGCGGTAAGGGTGACATCCCAAGTATCTTGGGATTCGACTAAAGCGTAGTCGCCAAAATGGTCGCCGTCGGCTAATACATCCAAAACAACTTGATCGTCATACTTGCCTGAACCAATTTTATTTACCTTACCATGGGCAATCAGCAATACTTGATCAGCTGCTTGACCTGCTTGTAAAATAACATCGCCTGCAGCAAATTCTCGTTGTACAAATTGACCAGCTAAAGCATTTAAGACCTCAACATCTTCAAATCCCCGCAACAAAGGTAACTCAGTGAGTTCTTGAGGAATAACTTGTATTTGAGACCCTGTATTAGTAAAGCTGATCCGTCCATCTCCAATTGCATAGGTTAAGCGACGGTTGACTCGAAAGCTACCACCCACTACTTGTACCCAAGGCAGCAGTTTTAACAGCCACCGTGAGCTAATTCCCTGCATCTGGGGTTGAGTTTTGGTGGTTGTTGCTAGCTTACTTGCAGCCTCCGTACTCAAGCTCATTTGCTGCTGTAGAAGATCAATGTCTGAGGTGGGTAAATTTGCAGAACTGGTCATAAAATATCCTCTCTGATTAACAACAAAAAACTGATCTGATTAACTCGATTAGAACGACTCGTACAGTCGAGGTGTCCGTTCAGTTAGGTCTTGTAACGTGCACTCTTACTGTGCCATTCGCGGTTGCCGCCAAGCCATGCGTGCAGACCTGCAAGATACCGCCAAAGCTCCACCGAGGGGACTTTAGACATAATCTCCCGCTGGGCGATTTCGAATTCGCGTACCAAATTATTGTGGATTTCCGCAGTGCGGTTGGTTCCCTCCTGAAGGGAGCAGCCTGTCTCAGCGGCAATAATGACTGGTAGTCCGCCATCAGCGATACCTTGCTTTGCCTCCTTAGCCATCGAGTAAAGATCATTGAGAATAACAGTTGCGCTAGCTGCAATCATGGTGGCTCGGCGGACTGCAGGAATGGAGTAGAGTTCGCCCCGCACTTCGTAGCCACCAATGATATCAATTAGTGTCATGCAAGGTGCAGCGCTGTTGGCTTGGCGAACAGCTAAGTATTCCCAAGCAGGAGGCACACCGCCAGTGATCCGCCAAGTTGCTTCCCAATTCATCGGAATAAACAGGGTGAGGGTACCCAGGCGAACCCGATCGACCTGCACGGGCGTACCATACTCTGCCACGCGATCAATATATGCCGCGAGTGCAACGCGAACCGGGTCGGACTTCATTGCTGCCTTGTATTGAGCGTCGTATTCTGGGTCAAGAATATAAGCCGGATCTAGCGCTGGTTGGGCGAGGGCGAGGCGACGCCCTAGAATGGTGGGATCCGACCCAGCGCGTTCGTCATCGCAGTAATGGTCGTCTACTGCAAACAGAATAGCTATGGACTGTGCAGCCAGCAAGATTCGGTCGGGGTCATCTGTGTCGGGATGAACGAGCATGGCGTAGCGACCGTAGTTGAAAGCCCGAACGGAGTCGAGATTTTCAGAGAAGATCCCGATCTTCTCAGCCCAGTCCATCAGCCTTTCGTTGACATCGTTCCCCAGATCCTCGTCAATGCGAACTGGATCTGGGCAATACAGGGAGGGTATGGTAACCCCTGCTGCAGATTCAAACGGTGGCTGATTGACGGATGTGCTTGGACCTAGAAAGGTGGTGGGCGTGATTGACCCAGTTACAAAGCCCTTGGAGAGGGGCGTTTGAGGCGGCTTAGGGGGGGATGTCGCAGCATTCGGTGTCGAATGCGCTGCGGCTTGTTCACGGTTGCTCTTAAGCAGTTCAACGAGCCGGGCGGCTGAAGTGCCTAGCCCCGTTGGATTTGTCATGAATTTATCCACTTGGCTCCTCGCTTGCATAGAAATTATGATTCATGAAGCCTAGCTAATAGCCAAAACGGCGATCGCGTAGGCTGTAAGCTTCCACAGCTCGCAGGAGATGGGTTCTTGTGAAGTCAGGCCAATGGCAATCGCAGAAATACAGCTCAGAGAGCGCCGCTTGCCATAGCAAAAACCCTGAAGTTCGGTACTCTCCGGACGTACGAATGACTAGATCTGGATCTGGTTGACCTCCGGTCGACAGACGTGCAGAGAAAAGCTCCTCCGTGATCTCGATCTCGCCCGAGGCAACAACATCAGCAATCACGGATTGGATCGCTTCCAGGATATCCTCTCGTCCGCCGTAGGCGATCCCAAGGTTGACCAGCATCCCCGATACATCTTTTGTCTTCTGTACAGCGGTTCGTAACACCCCTGCTAGCCTATCCGGTAGGAGTTTTAGCGATCCGATAGCGTTTAGCTTGAAGCGCTTGGTCTCTACTAGGCGCTGCACCACATCTTCGTCAATCTCGTACAAAGCTGCAAGCTCCCTACTCGGACGGTTCCTGATATTGTCCGTAGACAGCATCCACAACGTCACGATTCGGATTCCCAAATCCTCACACCATGACAGAACCTCAGGAATCTTATTGAAACCAATGCGATGTCCTTCACTAACATCTGCTAGTTTGTTAGCGCGTGCCCAGCGACGGTTCCCATCGAGGATGATCGCAAGATGACGCGGGATATGTCCGTCAGCGTTATCTTGCGGAGGTATGTTTTGGGCAAACATGGAAATTGTTGAGTCCATAATAATTACCGTCTCAAATCGTTCACCCCTTCGGGTTCACCAGTTCCCTACGGAGGAGCCACTGCGGACGCCAGTTGCCTACGGAGGGAAGCCCTCACTTCAACAAGCTCAGTGTACAGCTTGCAGCACTGGCTCGTCTCGGGGTCTTCCCAAGTGGAGCATGTGGCGTTGGAAACCCTCGTGCAGCACTGGATTCACCTGTATGCATAGTAGTTCACTCTTAAGAGCCTTCCCTTGTGGGAGTAATGTTGGCGTCTCCCAAGGGGAGACGCTTCGCGAACGACAATGTTAAAGGGCGGTACTTTTCCTAAGGCACTGCTTTAACCTGATAAAGCTACGACTTAGGATTTTTACATACTTTCACAAATTTAACAACAAATGCAAGGACATTTAAGACAGTTTTAAGGAAATATTTTGATTCTGTCCCTAAAACTTTTAGACTCAGAAAAAACTCTCTTTCTAAAGGAAAGTGTAGTCAGATAAAAATCAGAGATATTAGTCGTTCTCCAAATACATTCGTGTCCTCCAAATTATAACCGTCTTTATTAAAATTACGGAACATTTCTGCAATATCAACTCTTCTTTTAGAGGATGTTTGAAAAGTTGTGAGTTGTCAAATTCTATGCCAATCACCTCACCATGATGCCGCTCATGACAAGGTAAATGAACGTCTCTGAGGTCTTTAAAATGTGTCCATATTGGACACATTTTAAAGATCTAACTGTGATTCTAGGCAGACTTATCTAAGGAATTAAGTGCTTGTTGAGCGGCAATTATGATTGCGCTTAATTGACAATAGCTCAACCCGTTGCTTGCAGAGTTTGTAATGAGTAAAGTTAATTGCTCTGGTGTCAGTTTTTTTATTCCAGTCTCTATATCGAGTAGATCATCAAATGTCTCCTGAGAGCTAGTTGCTTGATATATTGCACTGACTGGTCTTATGGTGGAATTGTTAAAAGAATCTCGATTAGAGACTAAGTCTTGAGATGAGTGCTGGTGTTTCTGTGTATGTACTAGCTGTTTAGCAAGTTCAAGTTGAGCGTCTTGTTTTTCGTAAGTTTCATTCTGGAATTTGTAAATGACTTCATTTGAACCATGCTCAGAATCTACCTCAAAAGCATCGCACCCCGCACATAAAACATTCTTCTTATTGTTCTTCCCTTTGGTATACTCGGCAATAATGGTTTTCGCTTTTGTGTAGGTGATATTTTCACCAGCGCTGGCACGTTTGAGCGCTTCTTTTCTGACTTCTTCACCAATCGAAGGAGAGGCTAGCAGGTATAAAGCTGAAATAGCGATATTCAAATCTGTCAAATTGTCAGATTTGAAATTCTCGTATACTTGCATAAATCTACTGGCAGTTTTAAGACTCCAGTCAAACTCAACATTTAACCAATTTCCAAAGTTCCCATGACCTAAGCGTGTCTTCACATGAGTTAGCTTCTGCCCGATTTCGACTATTGCCTGAATTGTAGTACGCATCAAGCTCTTAATTTCTTTAGTCTCTTGTTGAATGACTATTCGGGTTTCAGTATCGAAGTTTTTATAGTCAAAGTCTACAATTGGCTGAGTGAATTGATAGTCTGAGGCCTTAGATAGCAATTTACTAGAACCCATAGGGCATTATTCCTTCTAACAACTTCCAATTGAGATCCAAATATTGTTATTATTCCATCACATTTAAAGTCTCCTAATCTTGAATAAAGGCTTAAGAAACATTGCGTAGAAAAATAGTAGCTTTTATTACTATTTGTAAGTATACGTATTGTTATTTTTTAATATAAAATGATTTAGATTTACGAATTGACAAAAAAACGAATATATGTTTTTACACCCTCCTTTTGTTTAACTTAAGTTCGATTCGTAGCGAATCGTGTTAAACATAATACAGATTCTTATCCAAGATTCATGATGTTGTCACTCTGAAAAAACGAGTGTTGAATTTTTTGTGTTTTACTAGTCCCAAAAGGTATATGAACAAATCACAATCATGGCATATTGTCAAGCGTCCTGCTGGTAATTGCGAAATTGTCCTCAGCGAGCAAGTAGCTGAGGACGATCCTGAGATTATTGAGCGGTGGGGTTCTTTTACTTCCCAGGAGGAAGCGATCGCGCGTCGCGTTGGGCTAATTAGATCTGGCAAATGTCAACCAATCTAATTTTTTGGTACGCTTGTGTTAGCACCACTAGCAATTTCTTGGCGCAAAACTTCTACTGCTTTGGCAAATTGTGGATCTGCTTGGGTGCCTAGTTTTGCGCGATCGCGCAGCCACAAGTTCTGACGCTGGGTATCGGTTAGTTCCACCTTGACATTTGGGTCAATACCATGCTTATTAATATCACGGTTTAGTGGGGTATAGTATTTAGCAATTGTTACTGCCACTCCTGAACCATCATCCAGAGGACGTACAGATTGCACTAAACCTTTCCCGAAAGTTCGAGAACCAACCAGAACAGCACGTTTATTATCCTGCATAGCACCCGACAGGATTTCACTAGCACTGGCTGAACCTTTATCCACAAGTATCACCAAAGGTTTTTTGGTCAGAGCACGTCCATTTGCCACTTCCCGCTCTACCTCACCTTGGCGATCCTTAGTAGAAACAATTGTACCCTTATCGATCCACATGCGGGCAATTTCCACACTGGAGAAGAGTAAACCTCCTGGATTATTACGTAAATCCAGAACATACCCAGCTACCTGTTTACTTTCTAAATTTTGGATAGCAGTTTGCATTTCTTTCCCAGCATTAGCGCTGAATTGGTTCAGGCGAATATAACCAATATTGCCTGCTGGAGTTTGCTCTTGGGAATACTTCACTGGATGGATTTCAATTTTTGCGCGTGTAATTGTGTAGTCTTTTGGTTGACCATTACGCACAATGCTCAAGGTAACTTGTGTTCCTGCTTCACCTCGGATCAAAGCTACCGCTTGGTTGATATCCATTCCCTCTGTATTTTTACCATTAATTTTGGTAATAACATCTTTAGCCAATAAACCCGCCTTAAAAGCAGGTGTATCTTCAATGGGTGCAATTACAGTCAGCTTCTTGCCATTTTTCTCGTCTAGACCAATTTGGATCCCAATACCGGTAAGTTCGCCAGAGGTATCCACTTGCAGACTCTTGAATTCCTCTGGACTCATGAACCGGGTGTAGGGATCATCTAGCTTCTTAAGCATCTCTCGGATAGACTTGTAAGCTTCCTGCTTATTGTTATAGGATTTGCTTAAATACTCTTTACGTACGGCCTGCCAATCTAAATGATTGAAAGTACCGTCTACATATTGGCGGTCAATAATTTGCCAAACTTCATCTACTAATTCCTTAGGACTTTCTTTAAATAAGGCTTGTCCCTGTGAGTGAATGCCAAAAATAGAAACGGCGATCGTCGCTAGCGTCACCGCCGTAGCACCCAAAACAAGCCCATTTCTTGTAATCACCATAATGAAAGCTACGCCAGACGGAAAATGTGTTAAGTCAGTATGCTCAATCTAACACACACAAAAGTGTACAGACCGAGCATATTCTTTTAATTCAAAAAAATGCTTTGTAATCCGGTTACCTTCATGGTTACTAGTACAAAACTTATAAAAAATTTTAAGGATCTACCCAGCGTCCATCTGCCTTAATTAAGTTAATTAACTCCTCCACTCCTTTGTCTTCTGGAACTTTTTTAATTTCTTCTCTCCCACGATAGAGAGAAATATATCCTGGAGTCTTACCAACGTAGCCGTAATCGGCATCAGCCATTTCTCCGGGACCATTGACAATACACCCCATAACTGCTATGTCTAACCCTGTGAGATGCTTAGTAGCTTCTCGAACTTTGTGCAATACTTCTTCAAGATTAAACAAAGTACGTCCACAAGAAGGACAAGCAACATACTCCACCATTGTTTTACGCAAACCCAGAGCCTGCAAAATGCTGTAGCAGACGGGGATTTCCTTTTCTGGTGGTTCTGTTAGTGAAACGCGAATTGTATCACCAATGCCATCAGCTAACAATGTAGCAATACCAGCAGTAGATTTAATCCGTCCGTATTCTCCATCACCTGCTTCCGTTACACCCAAATGTAATGGATAATCCATCCCATTCTCATGCATCCGCTGTACCATGAGACGGTATGCGGCTACCATCACTGGAACGCGAGAAGCTTTCATAGAAATGACTATGTTGCGGAAGTCTAGGGATTCACAAATACGAATGAATTCTAATGCTGATTGCACCATACCTTCTGGAGTATCACCATAGGTAAATAACATCCTTTCAGCTAGAGAACCGTGGTTAACCCCGATCCGCATTGCTTTACCTTGATCACGTAAAGAAATCACCAAAGGTTCCAGAGTTTCGCGGATTTTTTCTCCAATTTCGTCAAATTCTGCTTGTGTGTATTCGGTTCTGCTGGAGTTAGGCTTTTCAAACACATATAAGCCTGGATTGATCCGTACTTTCTCTATGTGCTTAGCAACTTCTAGGGCAATTTTCATACCATTGTGATGTACATCGGCAACAATTGGCACATCTTGGTAAGTTTTGATTAATTTTTGTTTAATTTCGGCTAAAGCTTTAGCATGAGCCATGCTAGGAACGGTAACGCGAACAATTTCACAGTTTATTTCGTGTAAACGGCGAATTGCAGCTACAGACCCATCTATATCTAGGGTATCTTCATTAATCATGGACTGCACCACTATAGGGTGACCACCCCCAACAGTGACGTTACCAACTTTTACTGGGCGTGTTTTAATGCGCTTGATTGTGGTATCGAAGACGGGTTGACTAGAAGCAGTATCGACAGTAGTAAGCTTAGGCAAGGTTTGCATAACTCATTCAGTAGTTTGGTGTAGCGAGAGTATCAGATTTGAAAATGCTCTGTTTCTCAGATTGCCACATGAAGTGCTAGTTTGGACGATGGAATTCGAGAAAAAGTAACAGATTGTATCAGAGGTTGAATAATTAACCTCGCTACCTGTTGATTATATTTAAATCTGAAGAGAGAAAAAACAAAGGCAAAAGCTCAACGACAGTTACGGGTTTTGGCTTTCATTGTCTGCACAATGCCTAAAATACTCATTCTGCTGTAAGGCTAATTAATGAGGTAAGATATAAATACTCAAGTAAGGATTCCTTACATTCTCTAGTAAAGACTAGGAGGCTTGTCATGCTCGCCAAGTTAACTTCTAAGAATCAACTAACGCTACCTAAGAGTATTACTCGTGAAATCGGGGAGGCTGAGTATTTTGAAGTCAAGGTTGAGAGCGGGCAAATTATTCTGACTCCCGTAAAAATTCAGCGGGCTGATGCAGTTCGAGCTAAGCTGGCAGATTTAGGGCTGACGGAGCAGGATGTGGCTGATGCGATCGCTTGGGCTCGCCAGTCGTGATGGGTTGTCCACGAGTCGTAATTGATACTAATACTGTGATCTCTGCGCTGGTATTTAGAGGTAGAATATCGAGGCTTCGTTTGGCATGGCAGGATGATCTGTTCACTCCCTTAGTTTCTAAAGCGACAACAACCGAGCTAATTCGAGCGCTGGCTTATCCAAAATTTAAGCTGACACCAACTGAGCAGGAAGATTTACTATCAGATTACATACTGTTTTGTGAAGCTGTAGCAATGCCCGATTGCTTACCTGTAATTCCCGAATGTCGCGACCCGTTTGATGTACCTTTTTTACTTCTGGCTGTCGCGGGTGAGGCAGACTATCTTGTGACGGGCGACCGCGATTTACTCAACCTAGAAGATAATTTTTCTTGCCCGATTATCACGGCTGAAGATTTCCTAAATATTATTGATGGTGACTCACCTTAATGTTTCGCTAAAGCAACCAAAACACTATTAGTGACTGCATTTAAATTAGCCAGAAATTATAAATCCCTGTCTAAAAGCTAAATTCCTCTATAAGAGGAATGGAAACGAATGTTTTATAGTTCAATCTTCGATACTTTTGTGGCGTTAATTCAGTATTTATATTTATCATTTATGAGTTAACCCATTTTAATGGGTTTGGGCTTTGAGCCGGGAAATTTATTTCCCGGCTCTTAACTTAACTTGTCAAACACTCCGGAGAAAAAGCATACTCTCCCTTCAACCACTGCACAACCTCATCAGCATAAGGACTGTCAAAAGCTTCATACTTTTTAATCAAATCCTCCCTAATATCCGTAGCAAGTTGATCAAGACCAATATCTTGAAATAGAGATACATCTTTGACTAAAGCATGAGCTAGTTCTGTAGGACATAATTGCTCGACTGCTTCGACAAAAGCATCTGAAGAGGAATAAAATTCCCGACGCTGATAACTCATCGTTAATGTAGTCAGAGGAATTTGTGATAAGAAAGCTTGGTTCATAGGATTGACTGCATGACCAGAAACCAAATCAGACATTTGATAAGGACGGTTCTCAAAAGCTCTGAGATGCAAATATAAACTGATCTTAGCTCCATCATTTACTGGATAGTTGTCCCAAATAAAAGGAAGACGACCAAGCCGTTCTCCTATGTCTTTTAAGTGAGATTCTGGATAAGATTTTGAACAAACTTCTGGTCCAGTCCAAAAAAGATCAATTTTAGGATCTAATTCCTTGCCTAGAGTTTGTAAATAATTATGTGGCCTCTCTCCAAATACTTTATCTAAAATTGGGTCATCTGTATAATATGTAGGACACATAATAAATGTCCCAGCGTTACTCAAGTCTGCTATTCTATGCACAATATCAACTTGAATTTTTGAAATGTCACTAAAATCTCCTCTCATATCATCGAATAAAATTGCTAATATATCTAAATTGAGACTATTAAAGTAACGAATTTTTTTTTCTAAATCTTGAATATCTTGATTTTTATAATTTAGGTAAATTTCAAAGGGACTAAAGCCGATTCCCCATTTAAGTCCTTCGTTATGATAAGAATCGGCAAGATGAATTAATTCTTCTAGATCATCATTTGACCAATTTTGCCGCCAATCTCTACGTAGATTTTTATCTGCTTTAGGGGCATAAATATAAAAACCGTAGTCGATATTTTTGAGGAATTGAGCATAACTGCGGCGCATTTCCCAACTCCACGTTTTACCAAAAAAGCCTTCGATTACTCCCGGTTTAAAGTTTGTCATTTCAAATCTCGTTCACGTGCATAATTATTATTCGATTCAAAACTCTCAGTGTCAATGCAATACTGCTCGGTTAAGCCAAAAACTTAAATCTAGTGTAGGTTGGGTTGAGGAACGTAGACGCCTCGTCTTCCCGCAGGGTAACCCAACATTTATCGGCATTTGTTGGGTTTCGCTGTCGCTCTACCCAACCTACAATTTTCCTTAACCGAGCAGTATTGATAGTTGATTGACTTTTCGAGTTCATTGCTAAACCTGTCTTAACAGCCACAGCAAGGGATCAAGAACTCGTAAACCTTCAAAAGAGGAAGCTGATTTGCTGTTGTTCCCTATCCCAACAGCAGAGCATGAGAAAAATCGGATTCTAGAAAAATGACTGCGGAGGTTACGAACAAAATTACCAGCACCATAGTCAATGAGGAACTCTTCCACAACCTTGTCCATTGCCTCCTCTATATGACGAATTTTGGGATGATCTACCATATATTTATGTGCTGCTGGTTCGCCAATTTTTTCCTCTAGATCAAACGCATCAGACTTAGTGACAACAACAGCAACAGGTGTATGCACCCGCTGATTACGCTTAAGATTAAGCTTAGTCTCAAACAGCATCAACATATTTTCATAAACAGTGTCGAGGCTTGCTCTACTTGGGGAGATGATTCCCCCAGCTTTGTTGTCTTCATCAAGCTGGGCTTTATAAGCAGAGCAAACATTTTCTATTGAAAATGGATCTATAATCAGCAATATACCGTGAACATACTTAAAATACTCCTGTTGCTGAGCACTACTATCGGTAGTATAATATTCTCCTGCAGCGTCATATAAGTAAAGCAACTTGGGTACAACTTGCCCCGGCTTTTGCTTAATCTGTAAATTATAAGCTTTCGCACTAATATCAGCGATAGAAGTTTTTGGCAGACGCTTACCAGAAGATATTAATCTTGTAGATGATTCATAGTCACGGCTATGGAGAGTATCTGGTAAGGTAACTTGCCATCTATTTGATGGAGCATATTTTTCTATCAGTTCTCTTGTTGCAGTAACAATATAATGTGTCTTACCAACCGCAGGTCCGCCTACAATCGGAATATGGATATTTGTACCACCTAAACTTTCTAGTACTCTCCCACAATTTGGACATTTTTTTACTAGCTTATTTTTACCTAAAAAGCTCAACGTTGGTAAATTTTTTTGACAAGTTGTTCTATAAGACAACTTACCCTCACAACGGTGATCTAAAATCCCATATGCACTAGGCCACAATCTTGTGTGTTCTGTTGAGCAGTTTGGACAAATGTGTACAGGAATAGGCATTTGGTAGTGACAGTCAGGACATCGGTGATATATACGGTAGTAACGACTGTAAATAAACGTGCCAATTCCTAAAAAAAGTATGACAATACTGGTTATAATAAATCCAAGAATCAGGAAGATAGATTGCAATAATGCAAAAATAGCAACTATGATGAAAGCTGCTA
The DNA here is from genome assembly GCF_017591665.1 of Aetokthonos hydrillicola CCALA 1050. Taxonomy (GTDB): domain Bacteria; phylum Cyanobacteriota; class Cyanobacteriia; order Cyanobacteriales; family Nostocaceae; genus Aetokthonos; species Aetokthonos hydrillicola. The sequence goes on from NZ_JAAKGC010000014.1 coordinate 91,743, forward strand.
TATAATGAAAGAGCGCTCCTATAAACGTTCCTATAGATAATCCCCAATAAAATATTTTGCTGAGCAGGTTTGAGCTATAATTTGCATTGGATAAAGATTCTTTTCCTTTTGAAAACCAGTGTCTTGCTTCTGAATCTGTTGGATTCCATACTTCAGATAAAACGCTTTGTAAAACGAACCAGCCAGCATCGTATGCGTACATCAAATAGGCTGGCTGTTCAACGTATAGACTACTAAAAAATCTTTTAATCTGGGTATTACTAGGCTTAACTCTAGCATCTTGCTGTAGGGTATTAAATACAGTAATAAAGTTTCTAATACCTGTAAAAATACCTGTGACTGCTCCAGCAAAGGCAACTATTGACACTAAAACAACAAAGCTAGTGATCAAAAGGTTGGCAACGAGAAAAACTAGAGATAAAAGGAGAATACCACCGATTAGCCAACATATTAAGTATCCAATTTCGTCTTCCATCTCTAACGTCCTTGATATTAAAAAAGAATTCAGAAGTCAGAATTCAGGATTCAGAATCAATCAAATGGTGACTTGAAGTCTTTTGTTGTCTCGTAAGACGGAATTCATTCTGAATTCTGACTCCTGGCTCCTGACTCCTGACTCTTTCTATTAAAAAAAATTACCTAGAAACCTTTTTCGTGATTTTTGAAAATATTTTTCAATAACTGGATACCAATCTTTCGCAGCTAATTGAGATTGAAATTCTCTTTCAATTCTTCTATAATTCTTAGAAGATTGAATTTCTTCAAGTAAGCTTGGTAATTCTGTAAAGAATTCAGGAACTGCGTAAGGATGGTTAACCAAGTCTGCCGACGCATTAAACCATAAATCCATAATACGAACAATATCGTTAATCCGCTCTTTCTCTAGAAGGTATGAGTGGAAACTTGACCAATATATTTCCCAAAACTCTTCTCTGTGTGTTTTGCTGTAAACTCCACAGATAAGCTTAAAATGAGCATCTGGATCAATTTCACTTACAAAAAATTCTTTGCATAATTTACTGGCGTCTTGTTTATATTGTTCTCGGGTAATTGAATTGAAGTATTTACATAGTTCTGGGACAGTCTTTGCTTGAAGTATACCTTTAGTCAAATCTATCGCTCCTCTAATAATACTTTGTTTTTGCCAATCAATTTTTAATCCATCTATAGATTGAGAGTAAGAATATGTTTGTTCAGGGAGTAGCTCTAACAAAAGTTTTTGGTATAGTTTGAGAGTTAAGCTATCGAGCTTACAAATTTTTGCTTGTGCTAGGATAGACTGAACAAACTGGTAGTATATTCTCTGGTCTAAGTGTTTGAGTAAAGATTCTTCTGATAGAAGGTGAAGAATTATTGTTGGAGTATCCACTGTCGATAAATTCTCAAACTGCTTGGACAATATAAAATTTATTGCTTCATTAAGAGTCTTTGAGCGAGAATCAATGTGAACATTGTTAACCCAATCACGTAGTGTTTGTATAATTTGTAGATAAGTAGTACTATTGATGAGATCACGCTGTAATTCATACCTGGAGAGGTTTGGCGCTTCTTGCTGAAAATTTTCCCAGTATCGCCAATAGTGTTGCGATCGCTCCACCAAACTGACTTTTTCCACCTTTGCATAATACAGCCATTCCAAAACAGGATTATACTCACACGCAATCCTGAACAAGGCGCGATCGTCAATACTATCAGCCGCGCTGATATTTGCTATAACTTTGGCTGCTAGATCTGGTACTTGCAATCCATTAGCAGATGCTTGGTGCTGTAATGCCCTAAATGTTTTACTAAAAATAGGTTGCAAAAATCTCTCAGTTTCTTGTGTCAGCTGCAAATCCTTGCCTAGAAATTCCCAGAAAATAACGACTTGTGCAAGATCATTATCTCTCAAGTGATTTGCGTACTTCTGAATATTGTTTGGCTGGTTAATAGCTGAATTGCGTAAACTTTCAGGATAAAACTCCGCTATCAGGGCAGAAAATATATTCGCTTCTTCTCGACGCTTTTGCAAAACCACCAGAGAGAGGATATCAAATACTACCTCAAAAGTTTCCTCAAAATTTCCGTCGTACTTTTTAAGTAGTTCCAAACTCCGCTGATATTCTTCAATAAGCTCTTTGTCTTGTCTTCTTAGTAACGTATTGCCTAAAGTTCTACAAGCAGCGCGGATATCAGCTATATCTTCAAGCCCAATTGTAACCTTCTGGGATATAACATTAATTATAGAGCGTATAGCTACAACTAACTTTATAGGTTCAAGTTCTACCTCTTGACTATTAACTGCTTGATAAAAATTGATATAGTTATCTAATTGTCTGTCAATAACCTGCGGTTGTGAGTCTAATCGCTCTACCCAGTTGAAAAAATCTAAAACCTCATCTTCATATTGTTCTTGATTCAATCGCGCTGAAATATAGTCAGCATAATCAGAGCGTGGCGCTTTACTTACACATCCTTCATAAGCATTGAGAATAAAGTAAGAAACGTATGTATCACTTGTACAACGAAAATTAGAGTCTGCTGTTGTACCTGTAATAATAAATGGAACCCTACCAGGATCGTGATGATATGTAGAGAAACTGAGAAAATGACAGTAGATTGGAGGCAAAACAGTACTAATAGCAGCAATCCATAAAGCTACCGATTCGGCTTCATCGACAATGATGATTCTCCGTTGTGATTGGTGGTTGTCAACGACTGCACAAATCATCTGATAAAACCACTCTCGCCGGTTACTCTCATAAATAAATGACCACACAGAGTCAAAATCGAAGACAACTTCAGCATGAAAATGTTCGATTAAGGGTAATATAGTCTCATCAGATTCATCTTGATTGATCCAAAAGGGACTTTTCCAGTAAAAAATGGGCGCAAGAGGGTATGCAATCTCGTCTGGAGTACCAACAATACTGTGAGCAAAAAAATTCCCACTCCGTCCTAGTTCATCTTTACCACTCGATTGGCTAGATATCAAAATTGCCAGATTATTATCCACATAATAACGAAATGCAATGGGATGAGTGGCAAAAGTAGATGTATCTGACTGTGACGGAATAGAATATCCGATCAGCTTAGTTAATGTATCGGCTATTTCTGGTGTGATTCCTGGTGACTGTGCTTTTACCTGAAAACCAGTTTTTTGAATTTTTTGGTTATGCCAGGATGTGTAATACTGCTGTAGAATAACCATAGATTACTTCTTCGCTTTAATCAAAGACAATTCCTGAAGAATCCACAGTAGTGGATCTTCTGTTCGCAACGGTGAAATAGCACTGATTCGACCATTAGCAGGTGACTTACCAAAAGATGAGACTCCAAAATATTTGTATTTTTGGAAATGGGTTTTTACCAAGTTGTTGAAGTTTAAACCCAGCCAGCTTTGAAGATAAGCTGAAATTTCTGTATGAACTGATTGAACATCTGATAAATTTAAATATCCTTTATGATTGCTGGTATAGTGTAGGACTGAACTAGAATCAATAATAGGGAAAAGAACATCTATTTTCGCTAACGTGAAAGCAATTGGTTTGCTAATCTTTTCTTGAGGCTTCATACCAAATTCCTTTTCATGCAACTCATACAACCGTTCCACAATTGGTATCGGTGCCGCATCAGGAATTAACGGCGGTATATCCACTCCTGATAGTTGCTGCCTCACGGCATCAATTTGAAGTGGATCAAGCAGAAAAATAATAGCGTCTGAATGGAGAATATAACGCGCTTCAGTAGACATTAAATCTATGCTACGCATATCTTCTCCAGCAGTATCAAATAACACCAAGTTAACTGCTTTTCGTTTTCCTTGATTGTCAATGGTAATGCGAAATATCATTGGTGTTTTTGTGACTGAGTCTACTCCACCACTCCTTGTCGCTTGAATTAACTTGCTATCTTTAAAAATAGGTTTGAAAAAGTCGTTTTCGTAACGATTTCGTGTTGCATCCCCAATAGCCATTACCGCCGCATTAAAATCTGCGCCTATTTCATTTTTTAAGCGTTGAATCAACACCGCGATATAACTGCTTTTTCCCGTACTACGTCCACCAATGACAGCAATAATTTCTTCTTGGTTAGTACCTGCGTCATACATCAATTCAAAATGACATATTGGACAGATACGCTTAGCTGTTTTTCGGTTACAAGTTGGACAATTTGCTTCTTTGGGTAGATGAGAGCGATTAAAAGTTCTATCAAAAAAGCTGATTTCAGGGGAGAAAACTTTTCCAATTAAACCAGAGGATATACCCTGATAACTATCATAAACCTTATCTATACCACGGTCAGAACAACTCGTGTTATTACAACGAAATAAAATATTTGCTGTACTGAACTTGCTAAAACAAAAAGGACACAAAATAGGTTTCATCGGATAAAAGCCTCCATATTCTCCTGGGAGGGATGGTCAATCCGTACGTAACCCCCTCTTGACTTATATAGGCTATCATCTTCCAAAAAAAGTTTCCCATAGCATTGATCATGCTCCTCAAAATCAATACCTAAGGTTTCATTTGCTGATGTTATCACTAATTTTGGAACACGAAGAATAATATCACCATCGTCTTTCTTCAGGGGGATTCCATGGGGCTTACAAACTAGGAGTAATTCTGGCATTTCACCTTTGCCTACTACCTTAATCTCTAAGGTCAATTTATTTTTACCAAATAACTTCCATCTGCGCTTGATGCTATATTGAATATTAATATCGCTGGTTAAATTAACTAGGCAACGTGCGTGTGTACTCAAGCCAGACGCAATAATAGTTTGTCCATTTCTGATGATGACGCTATATACAACTATATAATAATCTCTTGGTGCTAAGTTTTTTATGGGATAGTAGCCAAGCAAGTCGTATTGAATTTTTGTAAGATTTGCACGAACCACATTACTACTACTTTCGGGAGAGGGAAAGTTCTTATGGCTATACGCAACAATGACTTGCTGACAATTAGGTCCCCAATTCCACTGCAATTGCAATTCATCTCGCTGCTTTTGACACCGTAAATCCCTCACATCTTCAATGTTCACATACTCGACTGTTTTTCCAACATATGCCATGTTGTTGAACAAGGTGATCGGGGTGAAATATACAATCTCTGTTTCTAGTTTGGGAACAAGAACCTCATTGCTTTTGTTAGTCGTTAAAAAGAGCTTGCCATAGTTAGAGATACTGCTTTGTGGTAAGGCATTACTTTTATTGAAAATAGGCAATGTGTTGCTTAATAAAATAGCGACTTCTCCTTTACGCGGAGTTTGCCATGATAACCGTACCTGTTTTTGTGATGAAGAACTTTCTGCTTCTATTTGCAGGTTTTCAATAACTGACGGTGGCTCTTCTGGAATCGCCAGTACAGAAACTCCCTGACTGTAAACAGGTTTATCTTCATCGTTTTTGAATAAAGTGTATATTGTATAGTAATATACTTTACCGTTTTGTAGATTTTGCTCAACAATTCTTGATTTATTAATAACCTGAACCCTGTGACCATTATTAAGGCTAGGTTGATGTTCTGTTGAAGAGAATACTAAGACATCGCTAGCATATTGCGGAACTTCCCATGTCAGGGTAATTTGTTTATCAGCAATTTGTGTAACTACGTTTGCAACGTCTTCTGTGATAAGTACGGGTTTATTTAATAAAGCTGCTGTGGTGGAGAGTACGCTTTGGCGATTGGCGTAGACAGCATAGTAAATAGGAATACCAATAGTAGGATTTATGTCTTGGTAAATTGTGTGAGCAATAGTATCTAACTGTTCACCATCATGGCTTGATATAGGAGCAGAGCCGTATTTACGCACGATGGTGTAGTGAACGTTTTTGGTAGGACTATTTTTCCATTGCAGACGAACAACTTTATGCCCAACTTGCGCGGTTAGTTCTGTTGGTGAAGCTGGAGGTATTTTTGCTAGCGAGACGAGTGCTTGTTTACAGTCTTTGCATTTCCAAAGGATATTTTGGTAAAGTTCAACCGCATCACCGCCGCGTGTTTCTATATCTCTTGCTTTTACTAGTGCTGTTTCAGCTTCGCGAATGGCTGCGTCAATTTTATGGCGATAGCCTCGTGCAATAGCAAACCGTTTATCGCTATTTAACTCTGACATTCCAAACTCTGTCTCAAGCTGTCGGAAGATAGTACGTGCTTGATAAAAGCAGTGTTCGTCTATTGCATGGCTTAGTTGTGATAGGAGAGAGTTCTTTTGCTGCTGATAATTTTCTACTTGCTGGAGTAATTGATTGATTTGTGTCGTCAACTCATCGTTAATCGGGCGAGGTGGTATTGTTGACCATTCCTGATTTGCTAGTTTTAAGGAAGATGCTGCATTATCGTAGTCTTTGAGTGCGATCGCCTGTTGACTATCGGCAATTAAGCTGCGGACATTAAAGGCATTACCAATCGGGAATGAGCAGCTTGGACAAGCTCGATATTCAGTTGGTGATACTTTTCCACAGCTTGGACATGCTATTTTTAGGGGTGTACCACAGTTAGAGCAGGCATTATGGCTGCTATCGTTTACTGTTCGACAAGCAGGATTTGTGCAAAGTAGCTTCTGTTTAACTTCTGGTTGAGCTAACAATTCAACAGCTGCTCGCATTTTAACTGCGCGATCGCGAATAAACTCCGTAGCTTGATCAATATCTAAATTTTCTGAACGAGCAATTTCTAGTAGATGCTGAAACTGTTGCGCTCGAATCACTTTTTGTGAACTGATATCTACTATTTTTTTTACTTTATCACCTAATACGACTTCAAACTTGTCTCTTGCGAGAGATCGGTCGTAGCGCGATCGCGTTGGCTCGTCTTTAAAATTCTTTTTTGCATCACCAGCGAGTTCTGAGCTAGCAGTCACTTCAGGTGATTTATCAGCTTTAGCTAGATTTTGTTTGTATATCTGTTCTGCTCGTAGGCGTAAATCCGAAGTCCGAGATGAGGTTGACGCGCCTAAAAAATCATACAAATCCTTCTTAGCAAGTTTTTCCAAATTCTCTTTGATCCGCTCCATCTCGCTGAAGTCCAGAAAATCTTCAGCTTCAGCAACCTTTGTTTGAATTTGGATACCTTGTTTTCTAAGCTCGTTACTGATTTCTTGTGGCGTTATTTTATCAGAATACTGTTTCGTTAAATAACTAACTTCATCATCTGTAATATATCCTTTTACTGCAATCAGCTTCAGCTCATTCTGAAATTCTTCAAGACATTTTTGCTGAGCTAAGGATTGCTGTTGAATTGCTGCTGCCGCTTCTTTCTTGCGCTGTTCCACATCACCCATCACAGCTTTGATTTGTGGAACTAACCGATTATAACTCTCGTACTTGAGCCTATTTTTAGGATTTTTTGCCTTTTTAGTCCATTCTGCTCGCTTAAGATCTAATTTTTCTTGAAAAGAAAAGTCAGACCAAGGTTGAGTTGGATCAATGTCTAGTAGAATAAAGAAATTTGGGCGCGAATTTTCGGTCATAAAGCAGTGCGCTTTGATTTTTGAACTTATTTACCTAGACAGGCAATAGGGAACAGTCAGGAATACTCTTAAAATTATAGTTATCTTCTTAAACGTTTGTAGTGCCAGCATCTCGCTGAGTATATTCAGCGAGCGAAACATCAGTGCAGAGCATACGCTCCACATGAGGCGCAGCTATGCCTGCAGGGCTTTATGCACTACATCATTCCAGTTTCGGTGATGCTCCTGATAGGATTCCTATACTCTATTACTACTTTCTGGGCTGATTAGACAAAACTGCTAAAACATGCATCGTTATTAATTTAGCATAGAAATAAAGCAAGATATATTCTACCATAGGCTACACTCTAGGGGCCATAAGAATAACGCCTGCAAAGTCGGACTAAAAAATCTACACGAGAAAATAATAAGTAAGGAAAATGGCTTATAGCGATTTCACATTGAGTAAGTTTAAAAAAGATTTCAATATTCATATTGACGAAGAAATAGATCTATTCGCAAATGCTGAACCTGTACAAATAAGTGACACGCTAAAAACTAGTTTAGAAGAAACAACAGAATTGGCATTAGCAATCAACACTGAAAAAGCGCGTTCAGAAATGATCATTGCGCCTATTTTATTAGAGGTAAGACGTAAAGCTAATTATGAGATTAGTTTATTTTCTGGGAGCGAGTTTAATGTTGATTTTGAAAAAGGACTGAATGGCTATTGTGATTTTATTATCAGTCGCTCTAAAGAACAATTAACAATTAATGCACCTGTAATGATTATTGTTGAAGCAAAAAATGAGAATATTAAAGGCGGTTTAGGGCAATGCATGGCAGCAATGTTTGCAGCACAGTTGTTTAATCAACAAGAAGGAAATGAAATAAAAACTATTTATGGTGCTGTGACAACGGGAGATATTTGGAAGTTTTTGAAGTTGGAAGGAACTGATATGTTTATTGATTTGAATAATTATTACATTAAGGAACTAAATAAAATTTTAGGTATTTTATGTCAAGGTATTCAGGGATGAAATCATAATCGTTTCTATAGAACTAACAAAAAGTAGACGAAGGCTTAACCATAATATCAAACTGCACAGAGGGGTAATTGCTGTTTATTTGTTGGTGGAGACAGGTAGATTGATAAGATTACTAGCAATTATGTAAATTTTTTTTGAGGATTAAAAGGTTCGTAGTTGCACTACCCTGCGGGAAGCCACTTCGTGTCTATAGCGCTGCGCTGAAGCGCAACTACTAACCAAGAAAGCTTATTTCAGTCATAATAGTTCTAAAACAGCACTGTACTTTCCACCAGTCGATGGTCAACATACTTGGAGAAGACAATCCTGATTTTCGCGACTACCTACAATCTATCTGTGAGAATGACATATATAAGTGTTGGGAGGATTGGTACATATCAAGTGATGCTTTAGACCATCGGCGCACTGAAGACAAAAAAATTCTCCCCCAGCGCTTTAGCTTCGATCTACAAGTACAGACATTACAACCGCGAAAACAATTAGGGCAAACACCGGAAGAACAAGAAGAAAAAGTTGAAATTGAACGATTAAGTGTTTTGGTTGGATTACGCAAGTACGCCAAGGATCATGTTCTTCTGGTAGGACAACCTGGTTCTGGTAAATCAACAGCTTTAGAAAGACTGTTGTGGGAAGAAGCAGAGAAAGGTATAAAGATAGTGGATGACGAGGGGAAATGGAAAGACGAAAATTTCAAAATTCCTGTACTGGTAGAACTACGCTGCTACAGAACCTCAGTTCTAGACTTGATTCGAGATTTTCTGCTCCAGCACAACTTATCGTTAGAAATCAAGCAGATTGAAAATTTACTATTAGCACAAAAGTTTTTGCTTCTGATTGATGGGTTAAATGAACTACCCAACGAGGACGCCAGACTAGACTTAAATAGATTTCGACAGACATATTGTCGCTACACGCCAATGATTTTTACGACACGAGATTTAGGTGTGGGTGGTGATTTAGATATTGAGAAGAAGTTGGAAATGCAGCCACTAACACCTGAACAAATGCAGCAGTTTGTTCGTGTTTATTTACCAGAACAAGGTGAGGAAATGCTGCAAAGGTTGGGTGAAAGGTTGCAGGATTTTGGGAAAACACCATTATTATTATGGATGTTGTGTAGCGTCTTTACTCAAGCAGGCGACATACCTGCAAATTTGGGTTTAGTTTTTCGTTGTTTTACTGAAAGTTATAACAAAAAATTCTGGGACAAAGTTAAAGTTTCTGATGAATTTCGCCATTGGGTATCGGAATTATTAGCACATTTGGCATTTGCCATGATTCAAGGAGAAGAACCTACAGAGTTACAAGTTACTATCGATAGACAAGTAGCGGAAAAATTACTAGAGGAGTTTCTTCAAGGTAAGGTTGATAATCCTCCAACTCAAGCCAAAAAATGGCTGGAAGATTTACTCAAGCATCATTTAATTCAACGCGCTGGCTATGAGCAAGTAGAGTTTCGCCATCAGCTATTACAAGAATATTATGCTGCAGAGAAGTTATGTCAGCTTTTACCTAGTTTTAGCGCTGAGGATTTGAAGTGGAAGTATTTAAATTATTTGAAATGGACAGAACCACTAGCGCTGATGATGGAATTGGTAAAGAACCAAGCGCAAGCAGAACAAGTAGTGAAGTTAGCTTTACAGGTAGATTGGCAACTAGGAGCAAGATTAGCAGGATCAGTTAACCGAGATTGGCAAGAAAAGACAATTAATTTATTGGTTAATTTGAGACTACCTCTGTTAGTAAAAAACTTACTTCTAGCAAAAACAAAATCTCCTCAGGCGGTTCCTGGATTAATTCAACTTCTACAAGACCCAGAATGGAATGTGCGTTATAGTGCCGCAGATGCACTGGGTAAAATCGGTGATAAATCCGCTATTCCTGGATTAATTCAACTTCTAGAACACCCAGCATGGAATGTGCGTGAAAGAGCCGCAGATGCACTGGGTAAAATCGGTGATAAATCCGCTATTCCTGGATTAATTCAACTTCTAGAAGACCCAGACAGGAATGTGCGTTATAGTGCCGCATATGTACTGGGTAAAGTCGGTCATCAATCGGCTATTCCTCTGCTAATTAAAGCTTTAAGCAATGCTAATTCTGTAATAGTAAAAAATCTTAGTGATTGCTATATAGCTATAGAAACACTTGAAAAAGTTCAAGAAATTTATAAATTTTACCAAATACCTCCAACTCCTATGTCAAATTTTATTTCTCATAACTATGCTCTACTCATTGCTGTCAACGAATCAGCTTATCCCAACCGATCGCTCCCTGTCACGGTTAAAGATATTCAAGCACTAAAATCTATTTTGGTAAATTCCAACTTGTGTGGTTACCTTAATGATAACGACCACCTGCGTTTACTTTTTGGGCAAGAAGCAACAAAACAGAAAATTTTAGACGGTTTAAATTGGCTGAAACAACAAGCAGAAAATGACCCAGAAGCAACTATATTAATCTATTACTCTGGTCACGGTTATCTACATGAGTATACAGATGAATATTATTTAATACCCTATGATACTACAGTTAGTATTACTAAATCTGCCCTACCTGCAAAAACTTTTAAAGAAGCACTACAACAAATCACTTCTAAAAGATTACTAGTTATTATAGATAGTTGCCATGCAGCAGGAATGGCAACATCTAAAGATGAAGAACCAGAAATACCTGATGGGTTTCTACACAACGCTTTACCCGACAAGTATATTGCTGAATTAGAACAAGGAGCAGGGAGAGCAGTCTTTACCTCCTCCACAGGTAAACAAAAATCTTGGGTTCGTCGTGACCAGCAAATGAGCATTTACACATATCATCTTCTAGAAGCTTTACAAGGTGCAGGAAACCAACCAGGGGATACAATGGTACACGTTTCTGATTTGATGAGATATCTCCGGACAACTGTCTCTCAAAGCACCCAACAAGAATATAAGAAAGAACAAACTCCCTATTTTGACTTTGCTTGCGAAGATTTTCCTGTCGCACTATTGCGAGCAGGGAAAGGTTTACCAGAACAAGGATGGGAGCAAGTTAAATCAGAAGCACAAGAGAAAATTAACAGTATAACTACCCAGTTGACAAATACTGGCAATATAACAGGCGATAGTAACACTAATATTACTATAGGTCATGCTGGGAATATCAGTTTTGGTAATATTTCTCCCACCCATAACAAGTAATCTTGTAGAACAAACTACGAACTCTTCAGCGACTATCAGTCATCTCTAAAGCAAATCCAGTTGAAACTACCAAACTGTTTGAATTTCCTCTAAATCTTGGACGAGTGCGATCGCGTGTCACTAATCCAATACGATTCAGTTTCAGCAAAAGTTTAGACTGGTTTGAACGCTTGTGCTACGCGACAAAGTCCTCAAAATGTTGGGTTACCCTGCGGGAAGCCGCCTCCGGCGTCTACGTTCCTACGCAGCTATTTAGATAAGTGCGATCGCGTGTCTATATACTAAATGAAAAGCATTAGCTCAAAGATTTCAAGCAGACTTCTACACGGGTGATAAACGCCTATCCAATACAGTTCATTCTGCTTTACCTTGGGTTCATCTGGTTGAATAGTCGAACAGCAAAACAGTGCTTCAAAGAGTTTAGAGTTTACGTAGTGGTTGTTCACCTTAACAGATCCAGCTTCAAGCCAGCCAGCGATTTAAATCGCTGGCTAATAGCTAAAGTCCTCTCAAGAGGACTGCTCAAGGATTTCAGTCCATTTCAATGGAATGCGCGCTATTAGCCCTACACTTAAGTTGAATGGCACTAAGTTAAGGGTTAAGATTGACGCGGAGAGCGGAGACACGGGGACGCGGTGATACAATTTTCCCCGCGTCCCCGCGTCCCGGTGTCACCATGTCAGCCCCTTTTTAGGTTTTTCTTAGTGCCATTCCACTTAAGTTTTGGGCGGGGTATCGGGCTGATTCAGAATGGTGCAAGACATCAGTAGTGGTGCGATCGCCTCTTAGAGCAGTGAAAAAACGTCTCAATCGTCTAAATAAAAACTCTAGTTCTACTGAATTTTAAAAAAGTGGCATTCACTTCACTAAAATAGATCGAGTAAAAATACTCATAACCTCGCCGTGCTTATTGGTTGGTACTGGACGACTCCATGCTGTAGGGTCAGCGTATCCTAGCTTAAACAAGGCGTGTATCGTGTTGGTCACAGCTTTAGGGGAGCCTACTAATAGATGTTTGATTGTTTCTGTGTTTTGTTCATCATCACTGAAATCAAGTTCTTCAATATCAGATACGTTTTGGGTCATATATATCAATGTTAGGTTTTTAGGTGTTTATGTAGTTAGGGCTTCCGCATTGCTTGAATTTTTAGAGCAATTAAGCCCCAACTTTTGACTTCCCTCTATTCATAATAACAACTACCAGTACAAAAAATCAACTAAAACCACCAATAAGTTTTGACAGTTCTACCCGTAAAACTGGAATCAGTTCAACCAGTTCTACATCAAGGGTTTTAGCAAGTGCAATAACAATTTTTGTTGAAACTGAGGATGCTTCACCCAGTTCTAGCTTTCTTATGTATTCCTGGGAGCATTCGACACCTAAAGAAGAAAGTCCCTCTGCAATATCACGCCTAGACCTACCACCCCTTAAGTTTCTTAGGTTTGTGCCGCACTCCTTATTCCAAGCAATCATAACCACCCAATCTAGCGGAACCATTATGACCTCTTTTACAATTTTTGATTCTATATTTGCACTTTCAGTTGTCATATGGCAATATTATTTGTACTAAGAGTTGAGTAAAACAGCGATTACTATACAAAACAAAAAAGCGGCATGAGTCAACAGCCGCGCAGCTTGTGCTATGCAAAAATTAGACAATCACAAAGGGTCTTCACTTGAATAACAGATGAAAGTTCAATCCCTACAGTTAAGATACTTTAAAAAATTCCGCTCTCCAGATTTATTTGATTTTACAGATCCAGAAACTGGGTTAGCACGAGATCTTATCGTTCTCATCGGAATGAACGGTGCTGGAAAAACAAGTCTTCTGCAAGCGATCGCCGCAACGCTTGGTACAGCAACTGGACGCTTAAAAGAACCCTCTGATTTAGAATGGGCTGGATTTAACTATGAATTACTGGGTAGTAACTGGGGAGGATTTGAGCCAGAGGTAACCGTGAAGGTGCAGTTCTCATCTGGTGAACTCGAAGCTGTGGGAGATTTTCAACAGAAATTACGAGACATGGGTCGTGATTTGCAGCCTCCTGCGGCTAAGCATATTGTTACCCTAAAATGGCACAATGGGCGTGTTCAAGCAGGTAGTGCTGGTGAATTATTTCAATTTAAAGGGCGAGAATACGCTAAACAACTACTGCGTGCTGAAGGATTTCAAGTATTTGAGCGAGTAGGTACAATTCTGTGGTATACAGAACAGAGAACTTCAACTAGTCTAACGACTGAAGACCCAGATCGCAAACTGGAAATCACAGAAGATCTTTTGCGCGATCGCCTTTCTAAGTGGCGACAATTTCATCAGGATGTAGAAATGGGTAAAATTCCACATCTACGTCCAGGACAAAAAGACTTATACGCCGAAATTGAACGTGCTTACCAAGCAGTCTTTCCAGAACGCAGCTTTGAAGGCCCGGTTCTGCGAGAGAATGTGGATGATATCTTAAGTGAACCCTGGTTTTATTTATACGACGGGAAAAACCAGTATGAAATTTCTGAGATGTCAGGTGGTGAACGTGCTATTTTTCCTATGCTAATGGACTTTGCTAGTTGGAATATTCACAACTCTGTCATTCTTATTGATGAAATTGAATTACACCTACATCCACCGATGCAACAAGCACTGCTGAGAGCTTTGCCTAAATTAGGCACAAATAATCAGTTTATCATTACAACCCACTCTGATTATATAGAGCAGCTAGTGCCAGAAGCATATATCAAGCGGCTAGAGGTGTAATTGTGAGTGTCGTTAGCGGTAAAGTTATTTTCTGTGAGGGTAAACTCACAAGTTTAGATTTTAGACTGCTTAACAGAATTGTTGAGAACCTTTTAACAAATAAGCCGACCATTGTTCCCTCTGGTGGTAAATTTACGTTTTCGGTTTTTGTCCAGGGTTACTTTTCAAGAGATAGTGCGAGAAATCAGCAATACATAATTTTTCGCGATCGCGATTTTGATGCTAAACCGACTACAGACATCAAATTGCTTCGACTCAACTCGATGCTACTTACACATCGTGGTTGTGTCGAAAATTATTTATTGAATGCTGACTTAATTCATAATTATTGGAATACAAAGTATATAGAGAAATTCAATAATCCTACTTCTAGATGGGGACATGGAGATTCACCTGGTGTTGAAATAATTTCAGCATGGATTGAAGACGCTGCAAGAAGCATACAAGATTACCAATCAGTAAGATGGGCTTTGGCTGATTTGTTGCAATTAAGTGCAACTCGCCAGCAACTTAAAACAACATGGACAGGTGGTAGCGGTAAGCTTCCAACTTCACTCAGTCTATCTGACTGTCACACTCAAGCTGTGGCGCTAATTCACCAGTTTCAACAAGCTGTGGAAACAGTCACACAAGATAGATTTGAGCAAAGTCTTGCTATATATCAACAACAGTTTACCCAAGAACGCTTCTGGACACAGCAGCAGTATTTGATCTGGTTTCATGGGAAGGATCTACAAAAAGCTATGCAGCGACAGAAATCTCAATATCTTGCGCTGGATGCTTTTTTTGATTGGGCGCTCAGGCAAATTGATATCAATCAATATCCTGATTTAGTTGAGTTGCAAAATGTAATTAGCGAAATTTAGGATTTATATAACCTTAAGTCTCTCAAGACCTGGAGGTATGGCATTCTGGATGTGAGGTCATAAAGCCGCAACTCATCATTCCGAAATTTCGGTGCGTTACTGATATCTTGCACCTGATCTGTCAGCCAGCCAGCGATTTAAATCGCGCTTCTGATAGCTAAAGTCCTCTCAAGAGGACTGCTCAAGGATTTTAGTCCATTTCAATGGACTTAAGCTATTAGCCCGGAACTTCAGTTCCGGGCGGGATATCGGGCTAATTCAGAATTGTGCAAGATGTCAGCGCTAACACACCCTACTCCTGAATTCTGAATTCTGGCTCCTGACTCCTGTGATATAACTTGCTAAATTGTATATATCCTACACACTGTGCTTGATAAAAAGTTACATAAGTTGCTCATGTCCTGAAAGTGTAACTCATACCCTGATAAGTAAATTAAAGATTAGTGCTCTTAAACACCTGGGAAGATAGCCGTGAATGATTTACATCAAACTGAGAGTGTTGAACACACCGATTCACCATCTGACTTAGTCGCCCAAAAGCAAGAATATTCAAATCTTGTACAAGAAAGCATAACCTCAATTCGACAAATGTTAAGCGGTGTATCAGTTCTTGTCTCCCGCTTACAAACAGATTTTGACGCTAAAATTAAGTACGACGATAGCAAAGAACGAACTATTAACTTACTCCATCAAGAATTACAAGATTATCGGAATGACCTGAATTTCCAGCATCTACGTCCTCTTGTGATGGAGTTAGTATCTTTGTATGACGATATGAGCGCGATCGCGTCCAAGTACGGATCTTTATGTCAATCCCAAGAACTAAATTGTGTTGCTGGGGAAATAAGCGCTTTTGTTCAAGACATTGAGGATATGGTAACTCGCCATGGTTTCGAGATCTATCAAACAGATTCCGATATTTTTGACCGTACTTGGCAAAATGCTCAAAAAACAGAGAAAACTGACAATCCTGATTTAGATCGACACATAGCCAGCCGTGTGCGCAAAGGCTTGCGTTACGGTGAACGCGTTGTACGACCAGAAATCGTGACTGTATATCGGTATACAAAGAACGAATAAATAGAGGGAGAAAAAATGTCTGGAGAAAGTCCTATTTTTGGTATTGACTTAGGTACAACTTATTCTTGTATTGCCTATGTAGATGAGTATAACCGTCCTACCGTTGTCCCTAATATCGCAGGCGATCGCACAACTCCATCAGTCGTACAATTCAGCGACGATGAGCGTATTGTCGGTAAAGAAGCAAAAAACAGCAGCGCTCTATACCCAGATAATACAGTAGAGATGGTAAAGCGTTATATGGGTAGATCAAACGAGTTTTCTTTTAATTACGCAGGGACAAACTACACACCAGAAGAAATATCATCCTACATTTTGCGGAAAGTTGTACAGGATGCAGAACAGTACACCTCGTACAAAATTACTGATGTTGTCATCACCTGTCCAGCTTACTTTGGTATTCCTGAACGTGAAGCAACTGCAAAAGCAGGAGAAATTGCTGGGTTAAAAGTACGCAGTATTATCAACGAACCAACGGCTGCGGCGATCGCCTACGGTGTCAATGAACAAACTGACCAAACAGTCTTAGTATATGACTTGGGCGGTGGAACATTTGACGTCACCATCATCAAAATTGAACAAGGAAACATCACCGTAGTTTGTACCGATGGAGATCACTACTTGGGTGGTCGTAACTGGGATGAGATTATTGTCAGGCACTTTGCAGAAGAATGGCAACAACAAACAAATTCCACCGACGATCCCCTAGACTTTCCCGAAGTTCTGCAAGATCTCTACGAAAAAGCCGAAAAAGCAAAACAAACGCTCACCGCAAGAGAAAAAACTGATATCAGAATCGTTCATGGTGTTGATTCCGCGAGAATCACCCTAACACGCGAAAAATTTGATGAACTCACAGAAGGACTACTAAACCGTACAATTGAACTAACAAAACAAGCACTTGCAGAAGCAAAGAAGCGTGGAGTTTACGACTTTGATCAGTTGTTAATGGTAGGTGGTTCTACCAGAATGCCACAGGTTGCAAAGCGACTGTTCGCAGAATTTGGCAAAGAACCTAAATTCTCTGAACCAGACGAAGCAGTTGCTAAAGGCGCAGCAATTTATGGACAAAAGCTGATGCTTGACGATGAATTTATCAAGCGTGTAGCTGGTGCGGTGGGAATTCCTGCTGACACTGTCAGACTTGAACAAGTCGACAGCAAAGTGTTGGAGGATGTTCAACAAGAATTAGCTAATGATTATGGTTTACAACTTCCAGCAGTAAAAAAATCACTAGAAACAAAAATTATAAACGTCACCAGCCGCACTTTTGGTATTGTCACATGGCATCCCCAAAAAGGAAAAGAACTTGTGACAAATATGATTCTTCGTAACGATAGGCTACCAGCAACGGCTAGTCAAACTTTTGGTACAAGGGATGAGAACCAAGAGACTGTTGAACTGATAATAGTTGATAACTTATCTAATGATAGAGAATACGAAGTAGCCGACAGCCGTGAATTGGGTAAAACAGATATGACTCTCCCTGCTGGTTTACCGCCAAACTCACCAATCGAAGTTACATTCCAACTTAACGAGCAAGGTCGTTTGCATATGCACGCCCGCGAGTTAAAAGAAAATCGTGAAGTCGATATTTCTCTACAAACTGAGTGTATCACGTCTGTAGAAGAAATCATAGCTGCTACTTCCCGCAGTAAATCACTGGTTATTAGTTAGCACCACGCCCTTACGGGAAGTCAAAAATCAAAAGTCAAAAGTTATTTTATCTCTTTTTTTCCCCCATGCCCCATGCCCCTTGTATAATACCATGAGTACTTTTGTCGGCATAGATTTGGGTACTACGTTTTCTGCTGTTGCTTATATTAACTCTAATGGCAAAGCAGAAGCGATTCCCAATGAGCAAAATAGCTTGCTCACTCCATCTGTTGTCGATTTAAGAAGTAATCCACCTTTAGTTGGTGACGAAGCTAAGGAAAAACAATCTCTTGGTGATGAAGGGGTGTATTCTTTCTTTAAACGGGACATGGGAAATCCCAATGCCCTTTACATTGAAAATAACAAGAAGTATACACCCGTTAATTTATCATCTTTTGTCTTAAGATATCTCAAAAATTGTGCAGAAACCTTTTTAAGACAACCTGTTACTGATGCTGTGATTACAGTTCCAGCATATTTCAATAATATGCAGCGTCAAGCTACTATTGAAGCCGGTAAACAAGCAGGATTGAATGTATTACGGATTATTAATGAACCCACTGCTGCTGCTTATGCTTATGGGGTTCGTCCCACCAACACGCAGTCAAACATTCTTGTCTACGATTTAGGTGGTGGGACTTTCGATGTTTCCCTAGTGGAAATAACTCCAGCAGAATTGCGTGTGATTGCAACGTCGGGAGATCACATGCTAGGTGGTAAAGATTGGGACGACCGGATTTTACAATATCTGGCAGCAGAGTTTAAGCAAGAGTTTGGAGCAGAACTCATTGGAGAAGAATTTAATGAGCTCATGGTTTTAGCAGAGAAAACAAAAATAAGTTTGTCTGCAAAACAATCTGTTAAAGTTACAGTCAAAGGGAATGGTTATAGTGGGAGCTACGAAATAAAGCGCTCACAATTTGAAGAATTGACCAGAGATTTAATGGAACGCACACAAATGCTGGTCAACCAAGTTTTAGAAGATGCTAAATTCACTTGGAAGGATATTGAAGGGGTTGTGCTTGTCGGCGGTTCCACACGAATGCCTATGGTGCGATCGTATGTGGAAGCTATGTCTGGTAAACCTGCTTTAGGTGGAGTTAATCCAGATGAAGCTGTGGCTCTAGGTGCAGCTATTCAAGCCGCAATGGATATTGAACAGGGTTCACAACCAATCATAAAGCTAGCTGGACGGAAAAAGTCAAGTGACGTGATGAGCCATAGCTTAGGCATGATAGCACAAAACGAAGATGGTACAAAATATGTCAACAGCATCATTATTCAAAAAAATCAGCTGATACCTTGTCAGCAAACTCGTCCTTACCAGTTGCGTGTTCGTCGCAGTGGTGAAAACTGGTTAGAAGTATTTATGACGCAAGGTGAGACGACAGATCCCCTCAGTTGTGCTTACCTTGGGAAGTATGTTTTTACAGAAATACCTTACACGGAAGGAAAAACAGTTGTTATTGACATTACGTATGCATACGATGTCAATGGTGTGGTAAATGTCGCTGCAGTTGAACGGAGTACTCAGCAGAATCTAAAGTTAACTGTTGAACCTTTACCTCATGATATCCCTGAGCGTTTCTGCTTGCCATTGGTTACTGAAACCAGACGCGAGCATCTTAATTTATACATGGCATTTGACTTGTCAGGTAGTATGACTGGAGAGCCTTTGATAGAAGCGAAAAAGGCAGCAGAGGGTTTTGTAAATGAGTGCGATGTAACAAATACATCTATAGGCATCATTGAATTTTCAGATAAGACATTGATAACCGCCCGCGCAAGTCAGAACGTTAACAAAATTATACGCGGTATTGATAATCTATATATTGGCCGCACAGGCTATGGTAATGAAACTCATCCATTTGATGAAATTTTCCGCCATTTGAAAGAAGCAAAAGGTTTACGTTATGCACTGGTGTTGACTGATGGTGTATGGAAGAATCAACCAGAAGCTATACGTGCTGCTAAACGTTGCCATCAAGCAGGTATCGAAATTATTGCTGTGGGTTTTGGTGAAGCGGATAAATACTTTTTACGCGAGATTTCTTCGAGTGAGGAACTCAGTTTCTTTACAAGTTTGGGTGATTTAAGCGAAACGTTTAGCGCGATCGCTCAGGAACTCACAGAAAGTGGTGGTCAATTTGATGGCATCACCCGACGCCGTACAGGGTTAAAGCTTTTTATATAATTAGCGTCACCATAAATTCCTCTATGAGCAACTATTTGCCAATCCATACGAAGCCTTAAATAATCTATCGGCTTCTGCAGAAAGATTTTTCCGCGATCTTGCCTGCCGGAAGCAGCAGCAATGATCGTAAAGTGGCTGCAACCAAATGTCTAATCGGGCAGCCTGTTATCTTTAACACATATCCTTCTGTTGCGCTTCGGGTGAGCTTAAGCGCCAGAGATATCACCAACTTTTTCCATAGCACGCAGGGGAATCTAGCTGAGCTAGATTCGATGGAACATAAGCTAGAACGTGGACTAGAAAAGAAACTATCTGATCTGAAAACCGTTTTAAGAAAAATTGTCCTAGTAAAAGAAAATGTGAGTCGCTTTGGTATTATTACGAACATGGCATAATGACATCCATGATCTTATTAACACTACTGACTCTAAAGAAACGCAGGTTTTCAGCTAGCCTTCCTTATAAAAAAACCCAACCCACAGTTAGGTATGGGATGAGTTTGATTCTGCGTATACTAACAGTAAATATTAGAAACCTTATCGGGTAATTACATGGGAAAAAAGTCACGTTAATTACCTGACAAAAGTACTAATTTGGTACTAGTTAAGCCATAACAATATCCACGGGATGATTGACATAACAACAAAAGCTTCCAAGCAAGTGCGCTTCTCATTCCCTAAATCTGATATACTTACTTTAAAGTACGGTTTATCTATAGAATTAGTGGGTTTGCATCCATGTCATTATCATCCCCTTTGCCAACTCATTCTAGCGACAACGTCACGAAGGAGTTTCAATCTCGGTCGTTACTACCACTGAAACCGAATAGTCTTTGGAAAATAGAAACGGGCATCGTACGGATTGTAACATGGCATGAAGACGGTAGGTTAATCACTTTAGGAATATGGGGTCCAGGGGATATAGTTGGTAAAGCTTTATCAAAAATTGAACCTTATCAAATTGAGTGTTTAAGCAAGGTAGAAGCGAAAATCCTTCCACTACATGAGTGGTATCCACTCACAGAGGTTCTCCAAGATCATATTCAACAAGCTCAAGAACTTATGCTGATTCGCAGCCATAAAACTGTGGAAATAATGCTGTTAAAGCTTTTGGGATGGTTAGTTAAAAAGTTTGGTAGGGAAGTAGAAAGCGGACATCTTATTGATTTGCGGCTTACGCATCAAGATCTTGCTGAGATGCTAAATTCTAATCGTGTAACTATAACTCGTTTATTAATTAACTTAGAGGAACAAGGCTTAATTGTCCGTCTTCCCATTCATCGGATAGTTCTCAAAGAGGAAGAACTTTGGCATTATGAGATTTAATGGGGCATGGGGCATGGGGCATAGGGCATAGGGCATGGGGCACCGGGCACCGGGCATAGGAGTGCAGGAGAGAATTAAATAGGTAAATCTTGAGTGGGAACGAGTCAATACTGCGTACGAGATCTCAAGCGCTCCTCATGCAAGAAAGCCCCTATGCCCCATGCCCATTGCCCTATGCCCATTTTCACCAAATATCGTCTTGGCTTTCATCCCAGAGTTGCAGATCCAGATCGTTCAGGTACGCGATCGCACTATCAATCTGTACGCTCGTTCCTTGTAAATCTAGGTCAAACCAACCATCTCCAATTCCATTAGCTCCCAGAATCGCAGCAGAGATATTCACCGTCAAGCCATACTCAGATACCAGACGAGAAATGACAGGTTCTTGGTGATATTCTTTAGGAATCCTTAAACGAATTCGTTTGCGAGTCAGTTTATTCTCTGAAATTATAATTTCTTGCATTTTTTATCCTTTAAGTACTTTTAGTCTGCAGGATTAGCGTAGTATATTTGCACAATAACAATTATATATAAATAAAGCTAACACTCAATAGCACTCAGCTAACAAGGTTTTTCACAAGCCGGAAAAATCTAGTAGAGAGCAAGAGCCAAAGCGTAATGCACCCGAGAAGATCAAGCGATCGGCACTGTTTGTTGTTGCTACCGTAAGTCTCTGGTGAAAAAAAATTTTCTCGCTTCTGCCAGCACAAAGCTAGACGAGCCAAGCTGTGGAATGATGGCAAAGTAGGTAAAACCAAAAACGTGGAATTACCATTTCTACTTTGACCTCAAGATAAATAAAGTCTTAAACTTAGAGTACAGTGACTTAACAAAGGAATTTTGTTTTACTGGCAAATCAGGAAGACGTAAATCTCAAGACATACCTTCACCGGGAGCATCTCAATAAAATATC
Source organism: Aetokthonos hydrillicola CCALA 1050 (assembly GCF_017591665.1). Classification (GTDB taxonomy): domain Bacteria; phylum Cyanobacteriota; class Cyanobacteriia; order Cyanobacteriales; family Nostocaceae; genus Aetokthonos; species Aetokthonos hydrillicola. The sequence continues at coordinate 114,192 of NZ_JAAKGC010000014.1, forward strand.
AAGTAATGATAAGTAAGGTTAATAAAATATATAAGTTTTTATAATAACAAACAGAATGTCAAGCAATTGCGAGCAACAAAAAAGTTCTCAGAACCAGAGTGAGAATATAATTTCCCAAAGCGTGGATCTGACGAACTGCGATCGCGAGCCGATTCACATCCCTGGTTTAATCCAGCCTCATGGGATACTTTTGGTTATTGAGGAACCAGAGTTAAAAATCATACAAGTAAGTAACAATACTTTCGAGTTAATTAATCGTCATCCTGAAGAATTACTGAATAAACCGCTAAAGAACTTGCTAAGTTCAAAGCAAGTTCTTTCTATAAAGCAGTGCTTGCTGGAAGAATTTGAAACTGTTAATCCTCTCAAAATCTCAATTAAAAATAATAAAAAAGAGGATATATTATTTGATGCGATTATTCATCGTTATGATGGATTGTTGATCTGTGAACTAGAACCTAAAAATCTTCAAGAAAACACAGATTTTGAAACTTTTTATCATCTAGTAAAAAACACTATTAATAAGCTGCAGAAATCATCTACTCTACAAGAGATGTGCCAAGTTGTCGTCAAGGAAGTACGAAAACTTACAGACTTTGAGCGAGTCATGATTTATCAATTTAATGATGAAGGAGTAGGTTCAGTTATTGCTGAAGACAAAGCAGAAGATTTAACCCCTTACCTTGGCTTACATTATCCAGCTTCAGATATTCCTAAACAAGCAAAAAAATTATACACTCTGAACTGGCTACGGTTGATTCCTAGTGCTAGTTATCAACCGGTAGAATTAATTCCTGTCAATAATCCACTAACGAAGCGACCAGTTGATTTGAGTTTATCTGTTTTAAGAAGTGTTTCTCCCATTCATCTTGAATATTTGAAAAACATGGGTGTTGACGCTTCTATGTCTATCTCGTTAATTCGAGAGAAAAAATTATGGGGATTGATTGCTTGCCATCATTCATCACCTAGATACGTGAGCTACAGTATACGGACTGCATGTGAATTTATTGGTCAAATAATGTCTTTAGAATTAGCAAATAAACAAGAGAATGAAGATTTAGACTATTCAATGAAATTGAAGATGATTCAATCAAAATTTGTTGAATCTATTCCTCAGTCAAAAAACTTTATAGAAGGTTTGCTCAAATACGAATCTGGTCTGCTAGATATTGTTAGCGCTCAAGGAGTTGCTATTTGCTTAGATGAACAATGGACTATTCTTGGTAAGACACCCCAGCAATTAGAAATGGAAGAATTACTTGCTTGGGTAAATGCTCATAGTGAAGATAATATTTTTTATACACATTCTTTATCTAAGGTTTATCCTCAAGCTAAGAAATTTCAAGGCGTTGCTAGTGGGTTACTAGCCCTCACAATCTCCAAAGTTCATAAAAATTATATTTTGTGGTTTCGACCAGAAGTTATTCAAACTGTCAACTGGGGAGGTAACCCCGATAAACCAGTAGAACTCTTAGAGGATGGGAGCCAGCGTTTGTCTCCTCGGAAATCGTTTGAGTTATGGCAACAGACAGTTCAAGGTCACTCTTTGCCCTGGAAACCTTGTGAAATTGAAGCTGTTACCGAACTCAGAAGTGCTATTGTAGCGATAGTATTGCGGCAAGCAGATGAACTAGCAAAAATAAACATTGAGTTAGAACGTAGCAATAGTGAACTAGACGCCTTTGCCTACATCGCTTCCCATGACTTAAAAGAACCACTGCGAGGAATTCATAACTATTCCACCTTTTTAATAGAGGATTACGCAGACGTTCTCAATGAAGAGGGGGTCTCAAAGCTACAAACGCTAGTACGGCTTACCCAGAGAATGGAAGACTTAATTGACTCGCTGTTACATTTTTCTAGGCTAGGACGAGTAGAATTGTCTTGGCAACCCACAAACCTTAATGAGGTAGTACAAAATGTTATAGATGTATTAAATTTGAGCATGGGTCAACCTCTAGTTGATATCCGTATCCCCAAAATCTTACCTTCCATTGTCTGCGATCAGGTTCAGATAAATGAGTTATTTACGAACTTGATTAGCAATGCAATCAAGTATCATAATAAACTTGATAGATGGGTTGAAATTGGTTTTTTAAATGTTGCTGATCTCCCGAAGATATACAATAACAATATTCGCGTGGATGAACACAAACCTCAGTCAATGTTAGTTTTTTATGTTAAAGATAACGGCATTGGGATTCGTGAGCGGCACTTGGAGACAATTTTTCGCATTTTTAAGCGTCTGCATGGTCGTTCTGAATATGGCGGAGGTACAGGTGCTGGGTTAACTATTGCTAAAAAGATTGTGGAACGCCATGGGGGTCAGATTTGGGTAGAGTCTACTTTTGGAGAAGGTAGCACTTTTTATTTTACATTGCCTGGTTAAGGAGACAGAATGGTTGGTAATCAAGCACAACCTTTATTAGTTATTGAAGATAGCGATGAGGATTTTGAAGCTTTTGGAAGAATTATCAAGAGGTTATCTTTTGTTATTCCTATCTATCGCTGTACCGATGGGGATGATGCGTTAGATTTTCTCTACAAGACTGGCAAGTATGCTAATTCTACCAACGCCCCCCGCCCACGAATAATTTTGCTTGACCTTAACTTACCAGGCTTAGATGGACGAGACATTCTCAACCAAATTAAGCAAGATAATGCACTCAAAACTATTCCAGTGATCATATTTACAACCTCCTCTAATCCTAAAGATATTGAAGCTTGTTATCAGCAGGGTGTTAACGGATATATTATCAAGCCGATTGACGTGAATAAATTAATAAGAAGTATTCAAGTTTTTATCGATTACTGGTTTGAAGTCAGTACCCTTCCTCCTCCAATTACTAGGTAGTTATGACTAAAAAGCAGTATACAATTGTGCTTGTTGATGATAGTCCAGAAGATAGGGAAACTTATCGGCGATATTTGTGCCAGAATAAGCAGTATAAATATACCATTTTAGAAGCAGAGTTTGGGGAAGAGGGACTAGAGCTATGTAAGCTTAGTAACCCAGATGCAGTATTTTTGGATTACTTGCTACCTGACTTTAATGGGTTGGAATTCCTTGCAGAACTGCGAGAACAAATGAATGAGAATTACCCTGCTGTCATTATGATGACAGGTCAGGGAGATGAAATGATCGCAGTACAAGCAATAAGATCTGGTGCTCAAGACTATTTGGTTAAAGGGCGGCTCACTGCTGACAGCATCCGCTTAGCATTGGAGAGTGCAATTGAAAAAGCTCAGTTACGTGCTAGGCTCGAACAGAGTGAGGAGCGACTAAAATTAGCTCTAGAAGCGGCTAAAATGGGCACTTGGGAGTGGAAAATTCCATCAAACACGATAGTGTGGTCGAATTTGGTTAGCTCAATATTTGGTCGTTCGCCTGACTTGTATTTATCAACCTATGAAGCTTTTGTTGATGCTGTTCATCCAGAAGACTGTAATTATATCACTCAATCTATAGCTCGCGCATTAGAAGAAGGAACAGAATACGAAGTAGAATTTCGTACTATCTGGGCTGACGGTTCTGTACACTGGGTTGGTGGTAAGGGAAAGGTTTACTATGATAAAACTGGTCAGCCTTTACGAATGCTTGGTACAGTGATGGATATCACTAAATCAAAGCAAGCAGAAATAGCAAGACAACAACAAATTCAAAGAGAAAAATTAGTATTACAAATTGCTCAAAGGATCCGCAAATCGCTGGATTTAGAAGAAATTTTAAATATAACTGTACATGAAGTAAGGCAGTTCTTACAAAGCGATCGCGTACTAATTTTCCGTTTTAATCCAAACTGGGAAGGCACAGTCGTTGTGGAATCTACTAAACCTAATGTTAGCAGTATTTTGTCAACAAATATTTATGATCCTTGCTTTACGCAAACCTGGATTGAACCCTACAGAAATGGTCGAATTTTAGCAATAGAAGATATTCATACAGCAAATTTAACCCAATGTCACGTTGACTTATTGTCCCGGTTTGAAGTTAAGGCAAATTTGGTCGTTCCTATTCTACAAGGAGAACACTTATGGGGACTACTGCTCGCCCATCAATGTTCAGCACCTAGACAATGGCAACAGTGGGAAAAGGATCTGCTATCTTCATTAACAACACAAATGGGAATAGCCATCCAACAATCCACACTGTTTGAGCAAGCACAAATTGAACTAGTTCAACGCAAAGAAGCTGAGTCAACGTTGCGTTATACTTTTGGAAAGTTGAACTTCCTGATCGAAAACTCTCCTCTAGCTGTGATTGAATGGGATGATGAGTTTCGCATATGTCGTTGGTCATCAGAAAGTGAGAGAATCTTTGGGTGGACATCTGAGGAAGTAATAGGTAAGAAATTCGACGATTGGCAATTTGTGCTTAGAGAAGATTTAGAAGCTGTCGTAGCTACACTAAATCCCTTAATCAAGGGACTTGAACAGCGTAATATCTCATCTAACCGCAACTATAAAAAAGATGGTTCAGTTGTTTTCTGTGAGTGGTACAACTCGGTTTTGGTAGATGAATCAGGAAAAATGATTTCCATTTTATCCTTGGTGCTAGACGTGACTGAACGCAAAAGGGTAGAAGCCGCACTCAAGGAAAGTGAAGCACTTTTCCGTCACATGGCAGATTCATCGCCAGTCATGCTATGGTTATCCGACGTTAACAAGCAATATTACTACTTTAATAAACCCTGGTTAGACTTCACAGGGCGGACAATGGAAGAAGAAATAGGCAATGGTTGGACTGACAGAGTTCATCCTGATGATTTTGTGTACTGCTTTGAAACATACACGCAAGCGTTTGATGCTCGTCAAGAATTTAGAATGGAGTATCGCCTGCAACGCCATGATGGTGAATATCATTGGCTATTAGATATAGGAATACCACGCTTCACGGCGGTAGGAGATTTTCTTGGTTATATTGGCTCATGTATTGATATTAGCGATCGCAAACAGGTGGAAATAGAGCGGACTCAGCTACTTCAACGAGAACAAGCAGCGCGTATGGAAGCTGAAGCAGCCAATCGGATCAAAAATGAGTTTTTAACAGTCCTCTCTCACGAACTACGCACTCCTTTGAATCCAATATTAGGTTGGACTAAAATACTTCAACATTCTAAGCTTGACGCAGCAAAGACTGCTACAGCTCTTGCAACTATTGAGCGCAATGCTAAATTACAGGCTCAGTTGATTGAAGATTTACTTGATGTCTCTCAGATTTTACAGGGTAACCTGACGCTCAACGTTTCCTTAGTTAATCTGGAGACGACGATTATAGGAGCGTTAGAAACAGTTCGTTTAGCAGCCCAGGCTAAGTCAATTCAAATTCAGAGTGTGTTTGAACTACAACCGTGCAATATCATAGGCGATCCATCCCGTTTGCAGCAAATTCTTTGGAATCTCCTCTCCAACTCTGTCAAGTTCACACCTTCTGGTGGTAGGGTGGAAGTGCGCCTGGAACGTATTGACGGTTATGCTCAAATCACAGTCAGTGATACAGGTCAAGGGATTAGTGCAGAATTTTTACCTTATGTCTTTGATTATTTTAGGCAAGCAGATAGCACTACCACAAGAGCATTTGGTGGACTTGGCTTGGGATTGGCGATCGTACGACAATTAGTAGAACTTCATGGAGGTATGATCAGCGCCCAAAGTTTAGGGAAAGGACAAGGCTCGACTTTTACTCTAAAATTACCTCTTTTGCAGGATGAGGAACTTGTTAACGACTGATAAGTTTTATGTAGTGTGCGCTCGGATACAATATTTTTCAGTTCTCAATAGATCTTATGATAGTTGAAAAAAATTTTATATGACTCGTCACCCAGCTTACAAAATAACAGACTCATCCCTAAGATTGGGAAGCTTCACGGCGCGACAGTTCAAGCTTTTAGCCTAGGAGAAGGTTGGGAGTAGCCTTACCGTAATGCTAGCCTTAATACATGTTGAGCCTCAAATTGTTGAGGAAACACCAATGCCTGATAACTTACCTGATCTTAAAGATGTACGAATACTGGTTGTTGATGATGATGTTGATACCCTTGAATTTTTAGACTTCTTACTTCAAGATTACGGTGCACAAGTGCGTACTACAGTATCAGCCCACGAAGCTCTAGAAGTATTTTCAGAGTGGTCACCCCAAGTACTTGTGAGCGATATCGGTATGCCTGAAGTCGATGGCTACATGTTAATGCGTAAAATTAGAACAATGCCTTTAGGTCAACCAGAGCAACTTCAGGCGATCGCGCTGACTGCCTACGCCGGAGAGCTTAACCATCACCAGACACTTGAAGCAGGCTTTCACAAACACGTTACTAAGCCAGTAGACCCTGACGAATTCATAGCACTTATCGCCGCCGTTGTCAAGGAATCTAAAATTCCTTTACTTTAGCCCATAAGATGATACCGGCGAATGTCTGGTTCAGCAGCAACTAAATTTTCAAGTTTGGTTACAGCTATCTGTATATGTTCTGAAAGTAAATGATTATTAAGAGCGTCTTCAGAAGTCCATTCCTCCACAAAAGTTAAGTCTGTAGGGTCTGAATTGTTTTGCAACAGTTCATACTTGATACAGCCTGCTTCCTTTCGGGTAGGAGGAATCAATTCCAGCAGAATAGCTTTAAGCTCTTCTATTTTGTCTGGTAACGCCACCATACGAGCAACTACACGAACTTCACTAGCCATTTATTACACCATCCCTCATAGAACACACACCTATAATCCTCCCTTGTCTCCGACTTCTGACTTTTGACTTTTGACTTTTGACTTTTGACTTCCCCAAGGGGGTTGCTCCCTCTCAACTCCAATCCGGACGCAAACTTGCAGCGTGACGCAAGTAGGTATGGTAAATTGGCACAGACTCTGGGAGATAGGCATGAACTAAAAAGCGCACGCAGCGTTCCATACTGCCCTTAACGTACATTTGCTGCACATCTAACATTGCGACATTATCCCAATAAGGGCGTTTGCGTGCGATAGCTGCTGGAAAAATAGCATCTAAGTCACGCGTTACCGAAAAAGTCACACTGAGGATGTTTCTTGGATCCAGTTGATTTCGTTTTTCCAACTCATCTAGTAGTTCCGTCACAGCTTCTTGCATTGCTTCAACCCCATTTTCTGAGACGGTCGTTGCTCCGCGAATAGCCCGTATTCGCCACTCCACGAAATATCCTCCCCTGTTTAATCTTTTCCAATAATTATGCACCCTTTAGAAGTTAAAATTCTAAAATACTCTAGGGCCGATATAACCATAAAGGTAGACCACTAGTAGACATTTCAAACTCTAGCCAATCAATCCCTGCCCCAAGCCCTGATGAAACCTGACGACTAGCCGGTAATAATCGACTCAATAGAGGTTTAGGTTCTTCTAGAGTATAAAGCTGTGTCTTCTCAGGATCAAGACCAACTAGTTCTGCTGCCCACTTACGAGCATCGTCTTCTGTTCCTAAGCGATCTACAATACCCAACTCTACCGCTTGTTGTCCGGTAAAAATTCGACCATCAGCAAAACTCTTTACAGTTTCTATAGCTAAAGACCGCCCTTCTGCTATTGTTTCTACAAATTGCTGATAGCTAGTGTCAATCAGTTCTTGCAAAATGTTTTGTTCTGGTTCTGTTAGTTCCCGATCAAATGCCAAGATGTCTTTGTAGGGTCCAGACTTAATTACCTTAAAAGAGATACCTATTTTTTGCAGTAAGCGTTCTAGATTGTTGCCTCGTAAGATCACGCCTATACTACCTGTGATTGTACCAGGGTTAGCCATGATATGTTCTGCGCCCATTCCGATGTAAACTCCACCAGAAGCAGAAATATTACCAAAACTAGCAACAATTTTTACTTTTTCTCGCAATTGCTTTAGAGCGCTGTAGATTTCTTGAGAATCTACGACTGTTCCGCCTGGGCTATCGATACGTAGCAGTAATGCTGGAAATTTTTTCTCTTCTACTGTCTTGAGAGCTTCTAGCACTCGCTTCCGAGTGGCACTGGCGATCGCACCTGTAATTTCAATCCGAGCTATTTGTTTACGAAACCTGGGCTTAAAAGGCCAAATCATGAGCAATTAAAAAACGTAGCAATTTATTTAATATAATTCACTGTAGTAGCGCCCAGTATATTTTAAGCAAAACTAATCTTGATTTCCAATTATTGACAATTAATATATTAACAAGAAATTTAACGAATAAAATTCACTAAATCAGTATACGTTAACACCAATTAAATTTATTTCAAAGCCTTTGGAGATAAGGTTTTGCTAAACTTCGCTATGGAGGACAATAAGCAAGCTAACGTAAAATTTGATACCTATAGTAAGCATAAGCATCAAACAGCACCCCGACAAAACTACAAGTGAAACTAATAACAACAACTCCTCTAAGGGGGGCACCATTGCCAAAGATAGTAAGAAACTCCAGCACAAGAGTAGTGATTGCTTCAGTCATACCCCCTAAACCTGGAAGGTAACCGAACAGAAAAATTATGCTGAAAAAAGCCCCGATCAAAAAGATGGGAGCGGTAAAACTAAAAATAATCATTAACGTCAGTGAACGCAGAAAATTGATGAGCATGGTTCTGTAGGGCGGGTTCCATGGTTATTTGCCAGACTGCCAATTTCTACAATAAGTGGTATTTTTACCCGAAGGTCAATATTTCAAAAATCTTAAGTTTTCATTAAAATACATACACATAGATTATCACAAATCTTTCCTTAAGCTACAAAAAAGTTACATCAGTGTGACAAAGAAACAGCAAGCCTTTCAAGGCTAGTCGCCGTTTTGGTAACATAGCGCGACTCTAAAACAGTATGTTTAATTTCTGAGAAGAGTTTTAAACTAAGTTCACAGAGGGAGTAGGGAGCAGGGGAAGCAGGGGGAGCAGAGGAAAAATTAAATAAAGTCAAGTCCCCAATGCCCAATGCCCCATGCCCCATACCCCATACCCCATACCCCATGCCCCATGCCCATAGTTTCCATGTTATTATTGTCCTGTTTTAATGAGTTAGCTTGTCAACATTGAGCGAGACTACATCCAAATCGAGTTTGGGGTCATGGAGTCAGCGACTGCTGGCAGGAATCTTCTTAGGTGGACAATTACCAATTCACCTACTCAAAGGTAAAATCCATTGGCGTAACACCTTAGATCAAATGGCGGCGGTGGGACCAGACTCCCTATTCATTGCTCTGCTAACAGCTGTTTTTGTGGGCGCAGTATTTACTATTCAGGTAGCTCGGGAGTTTATTAACTTCGGTGCTGGAAATATTGTTGGTGGAGTGTTGGCGATCGCCTTAACGCGAGAACTTGCACCAGTGCTCACTGCAGTTGTTTTAGCCGGACGAGTAGGTTCAGCATTTGCAGCAGAAATTGGCACAATGCGGGTCACAGAACAAATTGATGCTCTTTTAATGCTCAGAACCGATCCTATTGATTACTTGGTCATTCCCCGTGTACTTGCTTGCTGTTTGATGTTGCCAATATTAACCCTCTTGTCCTTAGTGACAGGTATGATAGGGGGTTTACTTATTGCAACAAATTTATACAATCTTTCTGATACAGCGTTTATAGATTCAGCCCGCAACTTTTTGGGCACATGGGACATTGTCAGCGCAATGATCAAAGCATTTTGCTTTGGGATTTTTATTGCTGTAATTGGTTGCAATTGGGGCATGACCACAACCGGAGGAGCTAAAGGCGTAGGACAATCAACAACAACTGCCGTTGTGACTGCGTTGTTAATTATCTTTATCAGTAATTTCTTTCTTTCTTGGATTATGTTCCAAGGAACTGGCACTACAATAAGTCTGCCAGGTCTATAGTTCTTGCGCAATAATTAAGAAAAGAATTCTGAATTCAGAAGTCAGGAGTCAGGAGGAGCCACTGCGCCCTTAACGGTTCCCTAGCATAAGTAACGTTTAAACAGAAGCAGGATTTTTAACTGTGACTACTTCACTTACGCCCAACTCAGCATCAACAGTTGAACTCAAGCCGGTTTACTACATACCGGTGGCGTTAGTTGTTGCCGCAATTCCATTACTGTTGGTTCAACCTTGGGTAGGCTTAGTTATAGCGCTGTTTGGCTTGTTTCTCATGTTTCAAGCAGTCACACTGCGATTAAAATTTACTAGCACGGATTTAGATCTTTATAGAGGGGAAAAATTACTTCGGCGCTTTCCCTACAGAGAATGGCAAAATTGGCGGATCTTTTGGCCAAGAATCCCTATCCTTTTCTACTTTAAAGAAATTAAAAGTATTCACTTTGTACCGATCTTATTTGACCCCGACACCCTCAAGGCTTGCCTAGAACAACGCTGTCCCCGTACTTAACTAGTACCGCAAGGCGGAATTCGCTCATTCAAAATTCTGTTAGGAATACAGCATAGGCTTTTCAGAGATTTTGAATGGTATGCTTATTTACGCCGCGCTGTACTAGTTTAAATTTGGATGATGAATTCATATGTCAGAATTTATGCTGACTCCTGACTTCTGACTTCTGACTTCTATTTGGTAAAGTATCCGTAAACGTTATTGCAGCGTTTACTGGGCCATGATACCATACATCAGTACAAAATCTTAAAATTTACATCTCTATCCAACCCAGCAAACCCACTCTGATTCGTTGATGCCAAAAGAAGAACAAAGCCAAACACCTGAGCAACAGGAAAACCCATCTGTTGAACCAGTGGCAGAAACACCAGTAGAAAGTCATACCGATGACACGACGCAACAAGACGAAGTAAATTCTACTTTACCAATCGTGGAAGTAGAGGCACAAACTCCTGCTAAATCACCAGAAGAGTTAACCGCCGAAGTTGCTGCATTGCTAGAACTTGGTAGTGGCGAACTGGAATCAGGATCAGAATCAAAAGATAATAGCCAAGAAAATCTACTCGTGCAACGTGTATCTGAGTTGCAACGGACTGAAGAAAACCTGAAAAAAGAAATAGCAAACTTAGAAGCGTCTTACAAAACTCTTCAGGAGCAAGTCGTTACCAGTCAATTGACTCTGGGGAAAGTGATTCAAGAGTCTTTGTCTGAACTAGAACAGCGTAAAGCAACACTCCAAATTTCTGTCGAACAGTTGGAACGGCGTCAGGAACGTATTCGCAACGAAATGCGAACCACTTTTGCAGGGGCTTCTCAGGATTTGGCAATCAGAGTGCAGGGTTTTAAAGATTATTTGACAGGTAGTTTACAAGATTTGGCAGCAGCCGCAGAACAATTGCAACTCGTACCAAAGCCAAAACCAGAACCGGAAAAACAAGCTGTCAAAAAGGCTCAGTCATCTGAATCTGAGGAAGGAACACCAGAATTTGCTAGCCAGCAGTTTCAGGATACAACAAAGCAAATCCGCCGTCTCATAGATCAGTACCGTACCAAACCAGATTATTATGGTCCGCCCTGGCAATTGCGCCGCACTTTTGAACCAGTTCATGCTGAAAGGGTTTCTAACTGGTTCTTCAAGCAAGGGGGACGCGGTGCTTTACGTACAATGGGTTCCAGGTTACAAAATATTCTCGTCTCTTCAGCAGCAATTTCAATACTGCACACGCTGTATGGCGATCGCATTCGCGCTTTAGTATTAGCAAATACGCCAGAACGTTTAGGTGAATGGCGGCGGGGTTTACAAGATTGCTTGGGAATTGGTCGTCCAGATTTTGGTCCCGATAGGGGAGTGATACTATTCGAAACTCCGGAAGCTTTAGCACAAAAGGCAGACCGCTTGGTGAAAGCAAACCAACAGCCTTTGATTATTATTGACGATTCTGAAGAGAAGATTAGTCTAGCACTGCTACAATTTCCTTTGTGGTTAGCCTTTGCCCCGGATCCAAAAATGATGAAAAGTTCTTACGATGATGATTTTTAATTAGGGCATGGGGCAATGGGCATGGGGCAATGGGCATGGGGCATGGCTATACCCGAACAGTATTAACTTCCCTATAGCCGTAGATTTATCGGTGTAATTCTTCCCCGATGCCCTATGCTATATGCCCAATAC
>NZ_JAAKGC010000371.1 GCF_017591665.1 Aetokthonos hydrillicola CCALA 1050
GTGTAATTACCAGTCACAAGAAGATTTACTCGCAGCTTTGGGTTATGGTGAAATCACGTTAAACAGGGTGCTAAGTTCTTGGCGAGAAATAGTGAAAGCGCAACAAACAACGGTGGTTTCTAACGAGCAAGCGCTCCAAGCTTATACACCTCAAGTTCTACAAACAACAACCCCTACACGTTCTTCATTTGATTCACCTATGATCGGAGTAGAGGGTTTAGGGTACCATCTTGCTGCGTGTTGTCATCCCATTCCTGGAGAACCGATTATCGGTGTAGTGACACGAGGTAAGGGTATAAAAATCCATCGCCAAGGATGTCATCATCTAGCAAATGTGAAATGCATTCATTTAGTTCCGGTGAGTTGGAAATCAACAGCAGAAACAACAGCAGAAAATAATGGTCACCCTCAAACTTACCCAGTGAATGTTCAAATTGAAGCTTTAGATCGTGTAGGGGTGTTGAAGGACATTTTGTCACGATTAAGTGATCAAGGGATCAATGTGCGCCATGCCCATGTGAAAACCACGCTTGGTCAACCGGCGTTGATAGACTTGGGAATAGATATACGCGATCGCTCTCAACTTGAACAAGTCTTTACAAAAATCAATAAATTGAGCGATATTCTTAATATTCGGCGCGTCGACCAAATGGATGATTAGTCGGACAACAAATTGATTTAAACTCCCTGTGTAAATCCCATAAGAAGAAACTGAGTTTTTACATAAAAAAATAAATGATCTACTTAGCAAAACTCTGTTTCTGAATAACACCAACTACCCTTAGCTTGAATTGGATGACTTGTATGAGTACTGCGTTATTAACTACTTCAATGGACATTACTCTTCCCGAGTGGTTAGAAAAATGTTTAAATAGCTCGTCAGAAGATGAGCAAAGGTATCGTGACAGAGCTTTAATCTGTCAAGCATTTGAGTTTGCTTATCAACTACATCAGGGACAATACCGGAAATCAGGAGAACCTTATATTTGTCATCCAATAGCAGTGGCAGGACTGTTACGTGATTTAGGAGGTAGTGCTGCTATGATAGCAGCTGGCTTCCTACATGATGTAGTTGAAGATACAGAAGTCACAATTGAGGAAATAGAGCAGCGTTTTGGTGTAGAAGTAAGGCGTTTGGTAGAAGGCGTTACCAAGCTGTCAAAACTAAATTTTAAAAGCAAAACAGAAAGCCAAGCAGAGAACTTTCGCCGCATGTTCCTGGCAATGGCGCAAGACATTCGGGTGATTGTGGTGAAATTGGCAGATCGCTTACACAACATGCGAACACTCCAACACCTTCCAGAACAAAAACGCCGCAACATAGCTTTAGAAACAAGAGAAATTTTTGCGCCATTAGCCAATCGTTTAGGGATGTGGAAGGTAAAATCCGAACTAGAAGATTTGGCGTTTAAGTACCTAGAACCAGAAGCTTACGAGCAAATTGTACAGTACGTAGCCGAAAACCAAGTTTATCGCCAACAGCGATTGACCAAATCAATAGAAATTTTGCGCCACCGTTTGCAACAAGCTGGAATTGGGTATCTTGACATTAGTGGACGTTCTAAGCATCTTTACGGTATTTACCAGAAGATGTTGCTCTCTAATAACTCGTATCAAGAGATTTACGACGTGGC
>NZ_JAAKGC010000372.1 GCF_017591665.1 Aetokthonos hydrillicola CCALA 1050
AGGATAAGGATAAGGATAAACGATAACGCAGTCCAGAGTGCGTCAACTCAATTCAAAACATGGTCATCGCTAAATACCACAACGCTCGCGTGATTCTTGCTTGACTTTACCTGTCATAGCAGCTTCCTGCAAACTCATAAAAGCATTAAAATCTTCTACGTCATACCGAGTTGTCAGCAGATGTCGCAACTGATTTTCTGCCTCAACCGTTAGATAGCCACTCGCTATAGCTTTTTGCACAATGTCTCGAATCCGAATCATGGTTGAAACCTCAAACTACCACATAAATTTATTGGGGTTTAAATCGATAGGTTATGCAGTGGTTCTAGTAACTCAACCGCTATGTTGGCTAAAGCTTTGCTGCACCATGCAAAAAAATGAGTCATGTTTTACACCTTGAATAAAAAATACTCACTTATCTGATGAAACTGGAGCCTACTTTTACTGAATGTTGGGTGGCTAACAGTGTTCTGGTAGAAACACAGTATATTAACAAGCCATAATTGACCGACTAAGTCTAGACAGTTTGGCTCTTACATCTAGACGTATGTGGTTTCGATAAAGTTTCAAAAAAGTTTCAAGAAATTTTATTAAATTTTTTCTACCTAAAGATACTTACCATAAAGGTGATCGGTGTTGTATTGTTATAGTTCTTTGAAAAAGAGATTATAATACTACATTGATTGAGCTTCAAACGCTACATAATTCGTTGCAAAAATTTCACAGCGTTCACATGACTAAGATTGATGAATATTTACTTAAAGGAATTAACCTGTACTTGATTGGTATGGCAGGTAGCGGTAAAACGACGGTGGGACGCTTATTGGCTCAGCAGATGGGTTACGGGTTTTTGGATACTGATGAGGTGATTGTTAAAGCAACAGGAAAAACAATCAGTCAACTATTCGCAGAAGTTGGTGAAGGAGCGTTTCGTCAACTGGAAAGCGATGTATTAGCACAAGTTTGCTCTTATACAAAGTTAAGTGTAGCAACTGGCGGCGGTATTATACTACGCCGAGAAAACTGGAGTTACTTACATCACGGTTTGATTGTTTGGCTTGATGTACCAGTGGAAATATTGTTAAAGCGTTTAGAAGAAGATACAACAAGACCATTATTGCAAGACACTGACCGCAATTTGAAAATGCGATCGCTCCTAGAGCAAAGACAATCACTTTACGCTCAAGCCGACTTACAAATTACTGTCACGGAAGATCAAACACCCGAACAAATTGCCAAGCGAGTACTAGAGGCAATTCCTGGGGTGCTTAAAGAAGAATACAGGAGTCAGAATTCAGAATTCAGAAGCAATGGCATGGGGATTTAAAGTACGATTCATCCACTACCAGGAAAAATTTTATTCTCTTACTCCTGACTCCTGACTCCTGACTCCTGTATTCTTCGGTGTATGATCGTGACAGTTGCATTTTCTCTCAACGAGATCCGCGATAACTATTAAAAGCTCTAGCTCCTCATAATGATCAACGATACAGAGTCCATTATTAGACAAGCAGCAACCACTCGTGCACAAGTGCTCAGTGAAGCACTACCGTACATTCAGAAATTTGCTGGTAGAACCATTGTTGTCAAATACGGTGGTGCAGCAATGAAAGAAAGTGTTCTGAAAGATC
>NZ_JAAKGC010000089.1 GCF_017591665.1 Aetokthonos hydrillicola CCALA 1050
AGCAGTATCTTAAGAAGAGCAGTAGCCGCGATGAAGTATGAGAACCAACCTGAAATTGCTCGTCCTTTGGGGCAATGGTTGGGAGAAGCATGGGGCATAGGGCATGGGGCATGGGGCATAGGGCATGGGGCATGGGGCATGGGGCATGGGAGTAGGGGAGAGATAAATCCTTTTTTGTTCTCGTTGTCCCCCAGTACCCAGTACCCAGTACCCAGTACCCAGTACCCAATCCCCAATCCCCTAGCTATGTATTCTTGGTTCTGGATGCATCTGTGCTAGCAGCTCGCTTTCAACAATTGCCAACTCATCTAGCCGTTGCATAAAAATTTCTCGCTCAAAATAGGTATCGGCTAAGATCCAGTAAACGCCGTAGTGTCGTGCTTCGGATGCCATCAGGCTATGATAAAACTCTGCAAGTTCTTGCTCTGGACAATTTTGAGAAAGTAATCCTAAGCGTTCGTGGCTACGAGCTTCAATTAAGCCGCTAACTAGTAAAGAGTCTAAGAATCTATCGGGTTCTTTAGGGCGGATTTGTGCTTTCAAGCCAGCACCGTAAGGTGGTGGTGCTAAGGGGCGCATAGGAATATTACGGCTTTCTAGCCATTGGTTGACAAGCTCAAAATGTTCTAGTTCTTCACGCGCAATACTTGTGAGTTCCCGCACCATTTTGGCGTTGGAAGGGTAGCGAAATATTAAGTTTAACGCTACCCCAGCAGCTTTGCGCTCACACTGAGCGTGATCAAGGAGAATTGTGTCTAGGTTCGCGATCGCTTGTTCTATCCAAGCAGGTTTCGTAGGTTTTTTGAGAACGTTAATAGTCGGTAACTCAGAAGAAAGCACAGCCAAAAGTTCAAAAACTGCATATCCTCACTTTAACCGCTACCGCAAACTAGTTGCACCGCTCAGGTTAAATTAACCTTTTCGTTTTCACCAATATTGGCTTTCTCTCCAGTAGTAATTGACTGCAACAAACCAACAGTATGAGCAACAAGGCTAGAAGGAGTATCCCAATATTCAGCTTTTTGAACACTGACTTTGAGTAAAGCAATATCGGGTTCCTCTAATCCTTTAGGAAACCAGGCTTGGAGTTGTGGTTTCCACAATTGCTCAATTTTGTTGCGATCGCGTACAAGTTGTGCTGCACCTGACACTGAAACGTATCGTTGCTTATTAGGATCAGAGAAACTAACGTTTACTTGGTGGTGCTGTTCAACTTCTAGAACTTTATGAGAGCTACCGTATACGAAAAACCAGAGATCGCCATTCGACTCAATCTCAGAGTTGGTTGACATTGGGCGGCTACGTAAGCTTCCGTCTTCGTCTGTTGTAGTTAGCATTCCAATATCAATATCCTTGATCAGCTCGCGCAGCTTCTTAATTTTTTGATTTTGGTCTAGAGAATCAGTCATTTTCTTACTCGCGTCTTAATTTCCAGTGGAGAATACAAGCGCTTTATGATAAGTTGTTGATAACGCTCCTTTATAGTGTGAACCTGCATACAGTTTGGCTACTTGCTCCTATAGGTGGAGTTTTTGGCAAGATAACTCCATTGGAATAGCCGTCATCCGTTTTTGGAGATAGTCTCGAAAGTGCTTTCTCGAAGGTGATATTTCCACGGCAGCAACGGCAAATATAAAAAAAGACCTTTAGTATCTATCTACTATAAGGCTTTTATCCTATAAATTTTTGCGTTCAAACTAGCTGAATAGCGGTTTACGCTTTAAATCACAAACGCGTCCATACACTTCCTGAAAAGCCACCACCGTTAATTTTCTCAATTCGGCTAAAAGTGACTATTCTAAGTTTCAGCACTCCACTTCCGGTGGCTCCCCCCTTAGGTACATCAACCCAACTACCATTAATTTCATTAGCTGAAATTGTTCCAGTAAACACATTACTCCAAGCAGGTTGAGTCTCTTTTTGTTCACCATACCACCAGAACTTATCACCAACCTGACGTATATAATATACGCCACCGTCGTCAGCTTTCCACTTTCCAGTAAGGGCTGAGCTTTGGGCAATTAATATGCGTTGTGTTGGTAAAACTTCTGTTTGTTTATAGTGAGCTGCTTGTTGCGTGTTCAAGCTACTAGACGCTTCCACAAAGCTTGGAACTAAAACTGAAGCACTGCTAAATAAACCAATGGCGGAACCTGTGCTGAAAATCGCAAGAGCTAAAAAGCGTTTTAACATTTCAAAATTCCTCAAACTTGTATTACGAATTGTCTAAACGTTGACCCTTTAATATACAAAGCAGAATGTTAATATTTCAGTTTAAAAAAGTCAGAAAAGGTGAGTAATTTAGTGCTAAAAATATGAATAAGAGTTAGAAAAAGTAAGTTTTAGTAGAGTGTGTTAGGACAAAGTCCGTAACGCACCATTCCAAATGTTCGGTGCCCTACTAATAAGGATGTGCCAAGCTCAGCTCAACACATCCTCAAAACTTTTCAGTCTGGTATTATTAAGTTTTATCGAACAAATTTCAGGATTGATAATCTGGCATCAATTCTCTATGCTTAGTGAAACCTGAATTCCCCGCTCATTAATTCTGAACGCCACATCCTTTATGCTCGGGAACGTCCACCGCAGTGGCTCCTCCTGACTCCTGACTCCTGACTCCTGACTCCTGAATTCTTCTTCAAGAGTTTAGCGTTGACTTTGCGATCGCTCCCAATTGGAAAGTTGGCGGATAACTACCTTCTTGTTTAATGCGGTTAATTTCTGCATCTGTTATTCGCAAATTCAGCTTTTGTGCTACTGTTCGCACGATGTCGCCTCGGTCAATTATACCAGCCACGGAACCGGCTGGAGAAAGCACGGTTATACGGACTAACTGCTCATTTTCCAGTTTGTTAATCACTTCAGCCAAGGAATTCGACTCAGTCACTGTAGGAATTTCTGTCAGAGGATGCACTATAGTTTGTAGGGTTTGGGTTTCCCATTCACTGCGTTCCACTAATCGTAAATCGTCCACAGAAACTAGTCCTCGATATCGTCCATCAGATTCGGCAAAATAAACCTGTGGTGTTTTGCTTTCTAGCAAGTAGAGATCAGCAAAAGAACGCACGGTTTGATCTGCATCAACTACACGAAAGTCGCGAGTCATCGCATTTTCAGCCGTTAGTTGTAACAGGGTTTGCTGTAAAATAGTGACGCGATCATAACTACTAGCATTGCGGACACCAAACCAACCTAGAAAAGCAATCCACAAACCAGGAACTAATTCGCCTGTCATGTAGTCTACCGCCATTCCCAAGACGATCGCGCCATAACCTAAAATTTGACCTGTCTTTGCTGCTAACCTTACAGATTGAAAGCGGTTACCTGTTGCTTTCCATAATGCTGCTTTTAAAACTTGTCCTCCGTCTAAAGGTAAGCCTGGAATTAAGTTAAATAGTGCCAAAACTAGGTTAATTCTTGCCAAGTCACCAACCATCACGCTGGCTGGACTAGCGTTGGGTAAAATATCTGCCAGCAGTTTGAGCAGCACAAACAACACTATACTAACTCCTGGACCAGCGATCGCTACTTGAAATGCTTTACCTGGAGTTTTTGATTCTTCTTCTATTGAAGCAATACCCCCAAACAGAAACAAGGTAATTGAGTTTACTTTAATACCTTGCGATCGCGCTACCAAGCTGTGACCTAACTCATGTAACAATACGGAACCAAAAAGCAGTAGTGCCATAACCACACCACCACTCCAAGCTAGCACTATGCCCCATGACTGATAGCTAACTCCAAAGTTGAGGGTTGCTAGTCCTAAAATCACGAACCACAAAGGGTCTAAAAATAGGGGAATTCCAAATAAAGACCCAATTTTCCAATTTGTTTGCATTATATTGACCTAAGACTCAATATTTTTATCAATACAAAACTACGCATCCAATTTGTATATTTTTATGCTCTTTTATTTTAGCCACATCAACCCTCTGCTGCTGGGGGTAGCTGCTGTTCAAGAATTTCTGTACATATCTGTACATCTGTGCCTATTATGGGGACTTTTTACCGATAGGTGTAACCGTCCTTACGGTGAATTGGTTTTTCGATGTATTCGAGTTTGATACCGATGCGCTTCTTGCCAGAAGTCGGATATATTTCACCGTTACCGTTGCTATATGGGCAGAGTCGCGCAATATACGTTCCCGCGTTCACGCCTTTGGAAATCACTGTTTTCACAATGTCACCAGTGCAGAAACCATGAATCCGTCGCAATGGTCGATACTTCTGTGGATAACCGAGTTTGTCGGTTTGACAACGCTGCCGTCCACCTTGCCCCGTCGCCTTGACTCTTAGAATCTTACTGCTCAGTACTTTGAGTACCTCAGTAACACCGACACACGCAGAATCCAACCAATGTTCTTTAGGCAGTCCTAGCCGAGTGCGGTTGTACTTGGTCTGTCCACCCGTCCCAGTGCTGACAGGCAATCGTGTCATTTTCAGCGTCTCAAACAGCTTCCAGCGAGTTGCATTGACGGCAGCAGCATCTTTAAGGGGTGCTTTAGCTTGCTTGAGAATCCGAGAAATTAAGTCAGTCTTACCTTTGAGAAAGTCCCGAATATCCTTCGTCCCTTTCTTGTGATTGCACTTCTCACACGCCAAGCACAGATTAGAAATGCGGTCAGTTCCACCATTCGCCCGTGCCTGGATATGCTCGATTTGCAACGGCACACCTTCCTTAGAACAGTAACTACATTTTCGTCCCCACTTTTCTAAAAGATACTCCCGCACTTCATATCCGGCTAAAGTTCCTTGCTGGTACTCGACTCCAGAGATTTCAGGGTTTTCCATTTGCTGAGTATCAAACCGAACAAGTTCCTGTCTGATTTCAGCAACACACGCAAACTTGCAAAGTCGCTTTACCCAAGTTTCAATCGTCAAAACTCGGTGCATTAGGGACGGTGCTAACCATCCTTGTGCCCGTTTACGGTTCAAAAACCGAGCTTTACGATAGCGAGTATTGCGCTGTCTGCGTCCTCTGCGAACGGCTCGACGAGATTCGAGTGCATCCTTGATGGATTGTCCCCGGTGTTCAAGCTCCATTCCCCAGATCACTTCGTCCCGGTTGGTAACAAGGCTAATCCCGGTCGTTTTTGAACCAGGGTCAATCTTCAGTGTGAGCGGATAAATCACAATGTTTTTGACTACCCGATTCATGATTAAAGTAAACGGATAGCGGCGAAACACGGCAGCTTTGCCCGTTTCCATTAACTTTCGAGCTTGTGCCGGATGAATCGGATTCATCGGTGTTTTGTTGGCATCAATCAGAAAAACGTAATTGCTCATCGCGTTTTGGTCGGTTTGACCAGTCCTTAGTTATGTTTGCTTCGACAATGCTTCTGAGGCTTGTTAGGCAGTATCAGAGGGCTTTCAAGATGTCTCGCCTTTCTTTGATAGTTGCGACAGAGCCAAGAACTAGCGTTCATTCTTGGGTGTCATGACCTCGGAAGCGTAGCCAACCTTGCTGTTTAGCAGGTAACTCGTTTTTACGGCTGAGTCATGCACGCTCACCCCACCTACCCAAAATGTTTAGTTCTGGGTAGAAATGGGTAGACATTTACGAGCGGTCGTCAGATCAGCATTTGCTGGTTGATTTGCTCTACACTTCTAGAATAGACAATTAAAGCCAGTGAAAACCTAATGGCAAACGAAAAAATAAAAGCGGCAGACAACACTCTTCAGGATTACCCTAAAAAGTGAAAGAAAATGCCACTTCTTCATAAATTGTTAATTATTTTTTGTAAAGGGAAAGACAAGGAGTTTTTCAAAGTTCCCCGCCCTAAGCCTATGCTTTCACCATGGGCTTATAGTAGGAGGGGAGCATCCCAAATTTATTTTATAAATGAAGAATTCAGGAGTCAGGAGCCAGGAGTCAGAATGATAAATACTACACCCTACTCCCTACACCCAACACCCTACTTTTGGCAATCAAGCCTGCTAGATGCGACCGATGTTAGTTAATCCTAGAACAATGCCAATGCCGATGACATGACCGAAAGCCATAGCAGCAATGAATGCTGGAATACTTATGGGAAGTAAAGGGAATTGGGGACCAACTTGGGGCTTCTTAATTTTGAAAGTCAGCAAAAGAACTATTAAAGAACTAACACTGATGATTATCCCCACGGTTGGAGTCCACTGTGGTGTTGGAGGAACGGTGGCTTGGACTGCCAATAGCATTGATGAAATCAAACGTTTGTCTCCGAGAGAAATTATATGCAAACAACAGAAATTATAAAATCACCAGGCAAAAAAGCTTCTGTTGTTTAAATACTTTACACTTACTTTATATAGTTCTGCTGAAAAATCTCTCAAATTTCCTGCTATGCGGATTAAGATTTGCGGAATCACTCAACCACAACAAGGCAAAGCGATCGCCTCATTCGGTGCTACTGCATTAGGATTTATTTGTGTGCCAACTTCACCCAGGTACGTTAAGATACCGCAAATTTTAGCGGTTGTGGAAAAATTGCCAGAAAAAATTGATACAATAGGTGTCTTTGCCAACACCTCTATAGAAGAAATCGTTCAAACAGTAGTTGACTCTCAGTTAACTGGGGTTCAGTTGCATGGAGATGAATCTCCAGATTTTTGCCAACTATTACGCCAATCTCTACCTAAAGTAGAACTTCTTAAAGCTTTGAGGATACGTAGTGGGCAGGATATTAACAAAGCAGAGGCTTATTCCGTTTGCGTAGATACTTTACTACTTGATGCCTACCATCCTCAACAACTAGGTGGTACAGGCAAAACTTTAGATTGGAATATGCTAGAGCAATTTAAACCGTCTTCCCCTTGGTTTTTAGCTGGTGGACTCACTCCAGATAATATTCTCGAAGCTTTAAGTCAGGTAAACCCTAGTGGAATCGATTTATCTAGTGGTGTGGAACGCAGCCCTGGTGATAAGGATTTAGACAAGGTTGCTAGGTTGTTTGAGAAGCTTGTACAACATAGGAGTTAGTCTGTGTCTGCTGTTCCTTATGATCTAAGTCCTTCGAGACGGGGTAAGTATAAAATATTCATTGGCATGGCTCCTGGAGTAGGCAAAACTTACAAAATGCTGGAAGAAGGTCATGCACTTAAAAAGGAAGGGATTGATGTTATTGTGGGTTTGTTGGAAACCCACGGACGTAAGGAGACTGCGCAGAAAGCGGAAGGTTTAGAGATTATACCTCGTAAAGAAATTACTCGGGGTGGGCTGACCTTAACAGAAATGGATACGGAAAGAATTATAGAGCGATCGCCTCAGCTAGTTTTAATCGATGAACTGGCGCACACGAACGTTCCAGGTTCCCTAAGAGAAAAGCGTTATCAAGATATAGACGAGATTCTAGCCGCCGGTATCAGCGTCTACTCTACTATGAATATCCAGCATCTGGAAAGTCTTAATGACTTAGTAGCCAGAATTACTGGTGTAGTAGTGCGAGAGCGTGTTCCTGACCGTATTTTGGATGAAGCATCGGAAGTTGTGGTAGTAGATGTGACTCCCGAAACCTTAGAGGAACGTTTGCAAGAAGGCAAAATTTACGCGCCGG
The DNA here is from genome assembly GCF_017591665.1 of Aetokthonos hydrillicola CCALA 1050. Lineage (GTDB taxonomy): Bacteria > Cyanobacteriota > Cyanobacteriia > Cyanobacteriales > Nostocaceae > Aetokthonos > Aetokthonos hydrillicola. Next base: position 7,536 of record NZ_JAAKGC010000089.1, read on the forward strand.
AAAAAATTCAACAAGCACTCAATAACTTTTTTCAACGTCGCAACCTGATTGCTCTAAGAGAGCTAGCATTGCGGGAAGTTGCTGACAACATTGAGGAAAATGCGATCGCCTCCACCCCTCAAGGTGCAGTTTGCAATATTCACGAAAGAGTCTTGGTGTGTGTATCCACTTATCGGAATTCAGTACAACTCTTGCGTAGAGGCTCTAGAATTGCTGGCTATATGAATGCTCCTCTTTATGCTCTATTTGTTACTCACCCAGATCACTTCCTGACAAAAGAGGAAAGTCTATATATAGAAACTGCTGAGAAGCTGTGTAAAGAATTTGATGGTACATTTGTTCGTGTAAGTAATAACGATGTAGCAAAGGCGATCGCACAAGCCGCTACACAATACCGTATTACTCAAATAGTTATTGGTGCAAGTCAAAGAAGCCGTTGGCAAATATTGCTAAAAGGATCTTTAACACATAAGCTGCTGCGGTTGCTGAAAAATGTTGATTTACATATTATTTCTGATTCGAATGAGAAAAATGATGGGTCCAATCGTTCGGCAATAGAGTTAAATTGATTTAGAATTCAAAATTGAAAATCGAATGACTCGCGTAGTAGGTTTAATAAGTGGCACTTCTGTAGATGGTATAGACGCTGCTTTAGTAGATATTTCTGGTAAAGATTTAGATATCAAAATACAGTTAGTTGCTGGTGCAACATATCCTTACCCTAACGACTTACGAGAACGGATCTTGGATGTTTGTGCTGGTGCTACTCTCTCAATGCTAGAATTGGCAGAATTAGATGATGCGATCGCCTTTGCTTTTGCTCAAGCCGCACAAAATATTCAATTAGGTCACGAAAAAGCCAGTTTAATTGGTTCCCATGGTCAAACAGTTTACCATCGACCGCCTAAAGGTGGAGAGAGGGGGTTAGGGGAAGACAAAGGCAAAAAAACTCCTCCTTACTTCTTGGGTTATAGCCTGCAACTAGGTCGTGGATCTGTGATTGCTAACGTCACTGGTGTGACCACTGTGAGTAATTTCCGTGTGGCAGATATTGCGGCTGGTGGTCATGGCGCACCTCTTGTCCCTCGTGTGGATGCTGCTTTACTGAGTCATCCTGATGAAGCTCGTTGCATTCAAAATATCGGTGGTATTGGAAATGTAACTTATATCCCATCTCGTCAGAAAAACTGGTTGTCAGAAATTAGCGCGTGGGATACAGGACCAGGAAATAGTTTATTAGATCTGGCAGTATACCATTTAAGTGGTGGTACTAAAACTTATGATGAAGACGGTAATTGGGCAGCAAGTGGCACTCCCTGCTATCCTTTGGTTGAAGAATGGTTAAGCCATGAGTATTTTCATTTACCACCACCTAAGTCTACAGGTCGAGAGTTATTCGGTGTGAGTTATTTTGAGCAGTGCTTAAAAGACGCTGAAGCATACCAACTTACTCCAGCAGACTTGCTAGCGACACTAACAGAACTGACAGCCGCTTCTATTGTTCATAGTTACCAAACATTTCTACCCCAAGTTCCACAGCAAGTACTTTTGTGTGGTGGCGGTAGCCGCAATCTTTATCTCAAACGTCGTTTACAAAGTCTTTTAGGATCAACCTCAGTCTTAACTACGGATGAAGTTGGTTTGTGCGCTAATTTTAAAGAAGCGATCGCCTTCGCAGTCCTAGCATACTGGCGAATGTTAGATGCTCCTGGCAATCTACCGAGTGCTACAGGAGCATGTCAAGAAGTCGTTCTGGGAGAAATAATAATCGGCAATGGGTAACAAATTTATCCCTTTCGCTAAGTTCTATTTTCCTCTTTCTATGCCCTATGCCCTATGCCCCGTGCCCTAAATCCAAATATCTGACGTGCAATCACCCCCAGGATAACGGATTTCATGAGCACGAGAGGGACCAGATGGTTCTGCACCAAAATCAACGTAGAAATTTTCGTTGATTTGCATTCCTCCGTTTTTGGAGTCACAGTCTATTTGTAATAAATACGAACCACTCTTTGATAAGTCGGGGTAAAACTGATTATCCCAGCTACTAAATAGGGAGTTAGTAACGTAAAGCCGCCTACCGTCCAAACTCAGTTGCAACATCTGAGGCCCACCAGTTAACTTATGATTACGGACTGTAGGGCTTTTTCCTAGTAACCCACCAACCCAAACTTGACCTGTGAGTTTAGGATCTTCTGGGTTACTAATGTCATATTGGCGAATATCCCCGTGTAACCAGTTGGAGAAATAAAGATAGCGATCGTCCATCGAGATGAGGAGATCGGTAATCAATGATGGTACAGGAATAGGCCAGCCTTCTACCTCTAGTGAGGGTATATCAATAACTTTTTGTATATTCCAAGAACCGTTAGACTTCTGCCAATGCCAAATGTTACTGCTAAGTGCTGCACCGACAAAGCCATGAGTGCTATCTGGATTATGGTGAAAGCGCACTTCTAAAGGTATTAACCCTTCTGCACCTAAGTCAAAAGTTTGAATAATTTCGTGCTTTGACCAATCCCAAAAGTGTAGCTGCTGACCATATTTTCCCGCAGCTACGTCATCAAGGTTAAAGCCAGAATAGTAAGTTTTGGGTGCACTCCACTCACTACTTACCATGACGTTATGACGTGGTTGATACCAGAAGTCATAGTTGAAGCGCATGTTATCAGCTTTGTGTTCCCAGCGCCCAACAATGTCAAAATTCTCATCTAATAACAAAAATCCACCTGGTCCATTGCCTTCGCTATCCCCCAGCATGGAAATCATAACATGACTATCAGCTAGACAATGTACGGTGTGTGGGGCAGTTAAGTTAGTCTTTGCTTTGATTTCTTCTGGTTCAATAACTTTGTGGAGTTTAGGCGTTCGGTCATCTGCTGTGTCCACTATATAAATACGGCTAGAACGTTGACCTGGAATCACCAAAAATCGCCGAGACTTACTCGCATCAGTATGACAAGAACTGCACGCATTCCAGCCGAAATGGTGCAACTCATCGCCAATATACGGCATCTTTAAGCGATGAATGACTTGAGAATAGGTTGGAGATTGAGGATCAACGTCTACGGTTGCAAGATAATCTGGTTGTTCAATACCTGTCCCTGTATAGAGTGCGATTGTATACAGTAATTTCTCTGGAACCGCTTGTATCGCCGCTTCTGGAGAAGCATAGCCAGGACCACAGCAAGCATGATTCATACGCTTACACCTTTAACAACACGTTGTTGCAATTGGTACATATGATTGAACAAATTCCAGCAATATTCTTCTGGTAGACCACAGGTTACAGCACCTCGGAGGACGACGTTAAAGTACCAATCATTTGGTGCTATTTCCTCTGATAACTTGTTAACCACTACGTAGGTACGAACCTTACTATAAATCTTTCCTTGGCAATTAATATCTACAAATTCGTGACGGTAGCCACCCTGCTGAACATGTTCACGCTTATCTAGGTGTTCGCTTAATCGCCAAGGTAATCGATAGAGTACACCGCTGACGCTTTTGTTTGGATCTTTTACTACATCCAAAGCACCACAGTCGCGGTTTGCACAATAGCAATAAAATCCTAATCTATAGCCTGTGAGTGTCGCAGTACCAACGACGTACTGATGGGTATTCTCACCAAGCGATCGCTTCAAATCAACTGGACACATACAAGAACCGTAAGCAAAATAGTAAAACGTCGGTTCTTTTGGTTGTACTGGTGTCAGTCTTAAATCTGGGCGTACAGGATTATGAGGTTGTACCCAGATATGATGCGAGTGTCGAGCTTGTTTGCTCATCTATCCTTAGAACTATTCACTATGCAGAACATACTAGCATAGTTTTTTCGATAAATGCACGTAATCTGATATACAAAGTGTGGATTTAGTAAAAGTAAGGTAAAAACCTTTTCTTACTTCTGACTCCTTCTCTAACGACATACTGCTTCAGCAGCCACTGATGCCATACTACCAGCGACTACTGGACGAAGTGGTTGGTCATTTGGGTAGTTATTTGATGAAATTATTCGACCATTAGTTGCATACTTTCTTCTGGCTAGCAACCTAGTAGTTCTTTCTTTACAAGCGATTAACCAGCGCTCTGATTGACTTACTCGATGGTTACCAAAGGAAATCGAGTATTGATAATAACCGTCCTTCCCTTGTATTGAATCAGTATCTAAATACAAAGAAGTTCCATTATCTAGCTCACCAATAGGGACAAGAACCTCAGCGTAGACAGATGAAACAGAGGTTAAAGTAATCAAAGAAGCTATTACTAGATGTTTTAACATACTAATCCTAGTAGTTTTGGACAACAAACCAGAGACTATCTATAAAGAAAATATGAAGTAGGGTGAATTATAGCTTCAGCACAACACCCCATAATATTGCTGGTGCATTAAGTGCTTTAATCAGGTTTTTGGCGACAAATCAGATCGAAAATATGGGTTCAACACACCCTACAGGAATTTTATTTTTTCTTTATAAATGTCCTGTTAGCAATAGAGTAACTTCGTGAAATATCAGGTGTAATCAGAGAATATCGGGATCGCTGCAAAAAAAAAGAATTGACGTCACCCTTAAGAATACGGTCGCCAATACTAATTAAAGTGTATTTTCTGAGGTTTAGAAGATTGAGCTAGTGTTTTTACGGGCTTAATTTATTCCCTTTTAAAGCTCATAAAATTAATCGGGAATTTACCCGCGTATAAGATTTTCTTAACTTCTTACTCGTATTATTTCACCAGATCTAGGACTGGTAAGACTATCTTAACAAAGCATTACAGAGTAAGTCGTAAAACTATGTTTAAATTGCGCTCCAAAACTTTGACAAATGCAGTGCTGTTAGCAACATGCATTTTGCTACCTTCGGTATTGTCAGCATCAGCAGAAAACGTAACTGAACAAATTCCTAAAGTTGGGGTTGATTCTGCTAATCCTCGCGAAGGAACTCCTCCCAATATCCTAGCGTCAGGCTTCAGCTTAAAACTTCTCGCACAAGGTTCAGATCCACTAGAAAATCCATCCGGAAGCATCACCAAATTGGGGTATCTCAATGACTTTCCACCCCAGACAGTGGAAGCCACTAAGACTGAACCTGACCAAAATACGTATTTGGTATTAGACTATAATCCTGGTGGACCAACACCTGGTTACGATTATGGTCGTCATTTCCTTTTTCAAGGTCATGAGAACGGTAACGACTTAGCTTACGTGACACGGATTAATTTGGATGTCACCGATCCGTTACACAGAATTACACTGCTGACTCCTGTAGGGTCAAATGGTAAGACAGGCTTTAACTCAATCGATGGTTCTACATGGAATCCCTTTACCAAAACATTGTTGTTTACCCAAGAGAATGGTTCAAGTGGCGCTGTCATCCAGATCACACCAAATTGGCCACCTCAGGTAATCACCTTGGATGGTATCTTGGGCAAAGGAGGTTACGAAGGGATTCATCTAGATAACCGTGGTAATATCGTAATCGTTGAAGATGCTGGTGGTACATCTGTTAATGTTGATCCTCAAGATCCACAAAGCCCTAAAGCAGCGCGCCAACCAAACTCCTTCGTTTATCGCTTTGTACCCAACGACCGCACTGATCTAACTAAAGGTGGTAAGTTGCAAGCGTTGCAGGTTCAAATTAATAATCAACCAGTAACGTTTCATGCCGATGATCCAGTAGGCGATACATTTTCTGATGTACAGCTTCAGTTGCACACTCTAGGAACTTCATGGCCAGTCAAATGGGTGACTATCCATGATACAGCAGTTGACGGCTTTGCCTCATTTAGTGCAAACAGCGCTGCCAAAGCAGCAGGTGCAACTCCCTTCAAGCGCCCAGAAAACGTGGCGTTTCTGCCAGGTTCCAACTTCAAGACATTCTTCTTTGCTCCAACTGGAGACACCAATTCTAACTCTGGCAATCAGCCTGAGCTAGCAGCCCGTGGTGCGTGGGGGTCTATTTTCCGCGTTGATCTAGACGAGACACGGGATCAGGGTCAAATTTCAATTTTTGTACTTGGTACTGCTGAGCAGTCAAGCTTTGACAATCTAACTTTTGCCAACGGCACTACGTTACTAGCTGCCGAAGATCGTGGCGACACATTACATAAACAGCTCAACAGACTTGATTCTGTTTGGTCTTACAATGTGAGTGGTAACAATATTAGCCCACGACGGTTCCTTGCTCTCGGTCGTGATGAAGCAGCTGCCATAGATGCTGGATACCTTGATGCTAGCACTCCCGGCTACCAGAATGATGGCGATAACGAGCCTACTGGTTTGATTGTTTCTCAAGGTAGTGCTTCTATTGAGAATCTGCTGGGTACAAAGCCAAAATTCGGAAGTGCGCGCTGGTTCATCACTCAACAGCACGGCTATAACCAAATCTACGAAATTCAGAAACAGAAGACTCAGGAACATTAAAAAAGAATTCAGAATTCAGGAATCAGGAGTCAGAATATACCACCCTTAAAGGGATGGTGTTTTAACGAAAAAGTTTCAACTCCTATCTCATCCACAAGGGACTAGGACTTACGCACTATACAAATCCAACATCATGTGCGTTAAGGGATAATCGTTGTTTCAAACCTGTAGGGGCGCAAGGCCTTGCGCCCCTACAATGGATGGTAACAGCTTCATTTGTGAAAAAATCTTTCGTTCAAGCACTATTAATTCCTACCCCATATCTGATGATTTGTGTCAATGAGTAAGTCCTAAAACCAATAATCCTTCTGACTCCTGAATTCTGACTCCTGACTACTTTATTAACGTCCGAGATCCTCATCTTTGTGTCTTCTCCAGGTAAAGACGGACTCCCTCACCCACTTGTTGGAGATTTGGTTCAATTGTTTTACCAAGGAAATCTTCAACTGCACGTCCTAGTGGCTCCACGAATAGAAACGGTACATTCTTTATTTTCTTGGCGTCGATTATGAGTTGTCCTCGACTTTCTATAACTGTACCCCCGTCTTTTTCAAGGAAACTATTTTTCCCGGTGCAATTAACTGCTTCAGTAAATACGTGTGTCTCAGTCCGCCACACAGTGGTAAAATCAGAATCATTCCAACTAGCAAAATCTGTCCAGGAGAGCATAGTCTCACTGAGTACAGTACGTGCTATCGAGGGGATCTCTCCACCACCATGCCACTCATTGACAAAGTTAATCAGTCCATTCTCCTCGCGGCGAGACTTGACATCGATCTGGCGCACATTTGGTAAATAAGAGACAAGTTCCACAAGTTTATCGCGGTAGGTAGCGTATACAAGGGGGCGTGGGAAAGGGACGTAGGTATTAACCGAGATAATCATTCCGGGATTCCGATTCGTTTGTGCCGTTGTTAGGCAAGTAGTCAGAGCAGTTGAGAGCTTCTTTCGTTAAGACGTTAGAAGGTTGTACTGCACAATTTAGATAATGGTTATCGTTAAAAAATTGACAGTTTCTACAGGGAACTTGCTTAAAGCGGTTGGTATTCAGTTTAGCATTTTGTGGAAATTTTCGGCGCACATTCGATGGAAAAATCAAAGCACCAATTGCCACAACAATCATGAATAAAACTGGAATGAATAAAACTGGAAGTAATTGTGTTAGTTCAATAGGTGGTTTAGTCGCATGGTTGCCTGGAACTGAACTAACTTTATTTTCTGTTATAATATCAGGCTTGGAATTCGTTTTTGCTAAAAAATAACGAAAAAAATGTGAACTATACATATAAAAAATCTCCAGTTATCAGAGTCCCCGTTACTTTTTTTATCATGTACACGCGTTTTCTAGCTTAGAAAAGTCTCTTTTTTATTGTTACTGAATTACAACAGATTGCTATAAAAAGAAACTATGCTTGGGAGCGTTACTCAGTTGGTGTTTTAATTGTTAGAGGAAAGAAGACCTATATGCACTGTATATCTGCTGGCAAGTCTCTGTTTTAAATTTTTATAAGAATTTCAGCATCCTGATTCTAATCATAATATTCCTCATTCTTTTGTTTAGAGAGAACAGGGGAGCAGAGAACACGCGGCAGGCTTCCGCCGTGAGCGTCAGCCGAACGGGAGCAGGGGAACAGAACGAAATGTTAACTTTTCATTCGTCAAAGTTCAGGTTAGTTTACAAACCATCTTTTGGTTTCCCTCAGCTTCTATCTGCCGCCTTGTACTTATGCTTTTGGTTAAGCGCACAGGGGTTTGGTAAAATAATTATCTCTGCTGCTTGATGATACTGAATTCTAAGAGCTAACGTCCAGTTGCTAGATGAAAAGCCCCAAACCCATGTGAATAAAACTGTGGAGCTGATTCACATGATGTTTAGAGGATCTACATCAATTGTTAAACTGACAGACGGAGGGCAAAGGGCTCTAACTTCTTCCCAATCTGGTAATTGTGGTAAAGCTTGTGAACTGAACTTGAGCAGTATTTGCCAACGATAACGATTAGCTACTCGTAAAATATTTGCAGGTGCTGGTCCAAGTATATCTAATCCATTGTGGTTACTTAAAGTTGTTGCTATTATCTGAGCAACATTTTGCACTTGGCTTGGATCAACGCTACTTAAGCGTAGTAAAATTAACCTACCATAAGGCGGATAATTTAGGGCTTGTCGTTGCTCTAATTCATCTTGAATGAAAGACTGATAATCGTGGTTCTGCACTGCTTCAATTACGGGATGTTCTGGGGTGTAAGTTTGGATAATCACTCTTCCTGGATCTTCTCCTCTACCAGCACGTCCAGCAACTTGAGTCAGAGTTTGAAAAGCTCTTTCACTAGAACGATAGTCTGAAAGATGTAACAGTCCATCAGCTGCAACAACTCCCACAACAATCACTTGAGGCAGATCTAATCCCTTAGTCAGCATTTGGGTACCAATTAATAAATCTGCTTCTCCATTGGCAAATTGAGTGAGTAGTGTGCGGTGTGCGCCTTTAGTACGGGTGGTATCGCTATCAAAGCGAATAAAGCGCAAGTCAGGAAACTGCTTTGCTAATTCCTGTGCTACTCGTTGAGTACCGCTACCAAAAAATTTTAGGTAAGGCGAACCACATTCCGGACAGTTTCGCGGATGCGATCGCCCAAAGTTACAGTAATGACACCGCAATAATTCCGGCGCACCCTCTTCAGTATGGTGGTACGACAGCGATACATCGCAGTGAGGACACTCTATGACATATCCACAGCTACGACAAGAAACAAAGGTACTGTGTCCTCGCCTATGGATAAATAAAATTCCTTGCTGATGCTTTTGTTGCATCTGCTGTAAAGCATCTTGAAGCGAGCGGCTAAAAATCGACTTATTCCCCTCCTGCAATTCCTGTCGCATATCCACCACCTCCACCGGTGGTAAAGGACGAGAATTTACCCTTTCCGGAAGCGACAGATAGTACGAAGATAAGGAAGCCCCCTGCTCCCTGCTAAGAGCTCCCTCCTCGACACTCACCCAACTTTCTAACGAAGGGGTTGCTGAACCTAAAACAAGAGGACAGTTTTCTAACTCGGCTCGCCATTGGGCGACGGTACGAGCGTGGTAGGTGGGGATGGGGGAATCTTGTTTAAAGCTGCTGTCGTGTTCTTCATCTAGCACAATTAAACCCAAGTTTGGCAAAGGAGCAAAAATTGCACTTCGCGTGCCGATAATAACCTGGGGTTCTCCTGCGAGCATTTGTCGCCACGTGTCGTAACGTTCCCCATCGGAGAGGGCGCTGTGATATACACTAACTTTCTTGCCAAACCGAGCATGGAAACGATCTGTTAGTTGAGGTGTTAGTCCAATTTCTGGTACTAGTACGAGGGCGGATTTTCCTTGGGCGAGTATGGGCGCGATCGCTTGCAAATAAACTTCAGTCTTTCCAGAACCGGTTACCCCGTGCAGTAGTACAGTAGCGTAACTATCTAGCTGAGTAATTCTTGCTAATGCCTGTGACTGAGATGCATTTAATGGCTTTGGTTGGTCAAAAGCTGATATCTTACCCTGTTCGGTTCGCAGGATTTCTCGTTGTTCTATGACGATACAGCCTTTTTCTTCTAAACCTTTCAAGGTACGAGTGGTTGTTTTACAAACTTCTAAGAACTCGTTTAACCACAACTCACCACCATGACGCCGCAGCACATCTAAAATTTCTTGTTGGCGCTTGTTAAGGTTAATGGGTGGCACATTAACAATTAACGTTACCATTGGTTTTGTTTGAGGTCGAGAGTGCCTGGGTAATTCCAAGTAGTTTTCTACCCAACCGCATTGCAGTAATTGCTTTTTTCCCCATTCAAATCCTTTAACTTGACGTTTAAGAAATTGAAAGCTATAATCCCCATTTGCTTGCGATTGGAGGATTTTTATTATTTGACGAGCCGCTGCACTTAGGAATTCTTCTGCACCATTGGGAATATTTTGTGATTTCAGGCGAAGACGGCGTTGCGATCGCCCTAATAACCCTGGGGGTAAAGCTACCTTTATCACCTGAATTAGGGGTGTGTAATAGTAGGACGCTATTTTATGCAAAAGTTGCCAATAGGTTGTTTTAAAGAACCCCCTACTAACCACATCTTCCACATCTCTGATTTTGTCTAGTGGTAGATCTGATGGCGGTTGTGTTACAAAACGAATAGCTATCCCTCCTAACACTTGCGTCCCAAATGGCACACTTAAAATATCACCTGGTTTGGCTTCTAACTGAGATGGCAATCTATAAGTGAATAAACCTGAACTTCCAGGACAGTCCACTAGTACTTCAATCCACCGATTTTCGCTTTTGTTCAGCTTGTTATAGGAACTATGAGATTCAGCAACCGCCAAGGGAGACAACTTTACGGTATTGATATACATAAATTTATGACTTCTTAGACAAATAATTTCCCCACATAGTTTTTCAATATTAACCTGGGTAATTAACCAAGGAGTCAAAATTCAGAATTGAGAATTCAGTTGAGAATCTAGTACAGCGCGGCGTAAATAAGCATACTATTCAAAATCTCTGAAAAGCCTACGCTGTATTCCTAACAGAATTTTGAATTTTGAATGAGCGAATTGTGAATTCCGCCTTGCGGTACCAGCTCCTAGATTTCAGCAAGGGCACGGCTGAAGACGCTTTAGTTATGTTGTCCCTGGCTTCCGAGTACTGGATTGTTTTTGTGGAACTCTAGCTCTATAGATCGCTTTACTGAAAATGTATTTCGTAATACTGTCCTAAGACATAATACTTGATAAGTTTCCTCTTATGTAATCCAGCCAACAAATTTATGTTAACGTGCCATGAAAAAGATTTTTTATGCCAGTTTGCCAAAATTATTCGACACCAGCTTTTACACGAGCTATTCTTTATTTACTAAGTAAGGAAGAGCACTTTTCCCCCTATTGGTAGATATTCACATCTTTCAGTATGTGAGATTCTTTATCAAGAGAACACATTGCTGAAGTTTGACGTGCAAAAGAAATGGTATAATCAGCAGAGAATATATTAGCAATAAATTACACGCCCTAAACTTATTTAGAAATTTTAAAAATTACTAGTGCGGATGAGAGACCAAAACGTGGAAGATTACATGAATGTTTAACAATTAGTAGATAAGTTAAATCTATTTCTTGTGCATTGTTAAGAATTAGAAATTTTTGTTGAGGAAAATAACAGATATGTATAACGAGCCTGATGAGGAATTTTGAAGATGTTAATAATAGTATTGGTAGTTGTGAATCTAATCTAGCCGTAACGAATTAATCAAGTCATGAAAAATGATATTGATTGATGTATTTTACCACCTTAAGATTCCGTGTAAGACAGATAGATACAAGATTCTTTTAAAGGTAGATGATTAACAGGAATTTCTATTCTGCTAGAAAAAATGCATGAATTCCTGATAAAATCTTAGTTCTCGTAGATATCCTGTCACTCAGATATGTACCAAACAAAGCAACAATCCTTAGAGGAAACCATGAATATTGCTGAATTGGGAACAATGGAAATGATAGAAACTGCTGTTGATAATCAAGAACAATCTTTCAACAGATTAGATGTAGTGGCAGATGAAGATTCCCCAATTATAGAAAATCTGGAAACAGACGAGCGTGATGGGGATGCGATGGCCGCAGCACGGCCTTCCGGTTACAATAAAACTGAGCATGATGATGCTGTAGGGGCATTTTTTAAAGAAATGGCTCGTTATCCGCTCTTAAAACCGGACGAAGAGGTAGAGTTAGCGCGGCGAGTGCGATTTTTAGAAGAAGTTAGAGAAATACAAGCAGACTTGGAATCTAAAGACGGAAATTTCCCAAGTAAGGCAAATGTAGCTTCTGAGTTAGGGTTGACAGAAAAGCAACTAGAGAATCGCTTGTATCAAGGGCGAGTGGCGAAGCGCAAAATGATTCGCTCGAATTTACGACTGGTAGTATCAATCGCTAAACGATATCTAAATAGGGGAGTACCTTTTCTGGATTTAATTCAGGAAGGAGCAATGGGATTAAACCGCGCTACAGAAAAGTTTGATCCAGATAAAGGATATAAGTTTTCTACCTACGCTTACTGGTGGATAAGACAAGCGATTACGAGAGCGATCGCTAACGATGCAAGAACCATTCGCTTACCTATCCACATTGTAGAAAAACTCAATAAACTCAAAAAAGCACAAAGAGAACTCAAACAACAACTTGGGCGCAACCCCACAGAAGTCGAAATGGCGGAAGCTTTAGAAATTCCTCCACAACAACTGCGCCAATTGCAACAGCTACGTCGTCAAGCACTGTCTCTCAATCACCGGGTTGGGAAAGAAGAAGATACCGAATTGATGGATTTGCTAGAAGATGAGGATAACCAATCTCCTGAAGCAAAAATGAATGAAAATATGATGCGTCAGGAAATTTGGGAAGTTTTAGGCGACGTACTCACTCCAAGAGAAAAGGACGTAATCTCGCTGCGTTACGGTTTACTCACAAGTGAGCCCTGTACCTTAGAAGAAGTTGGTAACATGTTCAATCTCTCCCGTGAAAGAGTTCGACAAATTCAAAGCAAAGCCATGCGCAAACTACGACGCCCTCACATAGCAAAACGATTAAAAGGTTGGTTAATTTAAGTACGGAAGATATAGTTAATTTTTAATTAATTTTTCCATTTCTAGTGCAGGTGCTTTGAGGTTTAGAATCAGGGCGCTTCTTCAAGACGATCATTGGTTATATCGCTGATGTTTGAAACAGGTCAATGTTGGAGTAAAATCGTAAGATCTCAAAACACCAAGCTATCACAATGTCTTCTGATTTAATTCTACGTTTTGCTCAACCAGATGATTGCAGCGTGCTTTTTGACTTAATTAAAGCGTTAGCAGAATACGAAAAGTTATCGGATACTGTTACTGGAAATGTATTAGCACTGAGAGAGCATTTATTTGGTTCAACAAAATACATTGAAGCAATAGTAGCAGAAAACACTAACAAGGTTGTAGGATTTGCCTTATTTTTTCATAATTATTCAACGTATTTAACACAACCAGGAATTTATGTAGAAGATATTTTTGTTTTGCCAGAATATCGGCAGATGGGTATTGGAAAAGCTCTCCTAACTAAGATAGCGCAGATAGCCGTAGAGCGAAATTGTGGGCTATTAGAATGGAGTGTCTTAGATTGGAACGAACCAGCACAAGCATTTTATCGTCGCATGGGAGCATCTATTTTAGACGATTGGCGGATTTGCCGAGTCGTCGGAGAAAACCTGACTGCGCTAGCGGGTTCAAACGATAAAGTTTGACAGCTTGTCATTTGACGATCAAAGGCATGAATCAGAGAATTATAAACGAGAATTCTAACGAATATGCCTTTTTTTGGAGAGTGAACACCTAATGAAAAAGATTCTTTCTGTATTATTGCTTGCCATAGCAATTTTCACTTTTTCCTTCGTTACTCCAGCAATAGCTGGAGATGCTGCTAAGGGAGCAAGCATTTTCAAAGCTAATTGTACTCAATGTCACTTAGGTGGTAAAAATTTGGTTCAAGCAAACAAAAGCCTGAAAAAAACTGACTTGGAAAAATACGGCATGAACTCGCTCGAAGCCGTTGTTGCTCAAGTTACTAAAGGCAAAAAGGCTATGCCTGCCTTCAAAGGGCGTTTAAAACCCGCACAAATTGAAGATGTAGCCGCATACGTACTAGATCAAGCTAACGATAAAGGCTGGAAGTAAAAGAGTCGGGAGCACAGGAGCAGGGGAGCAAAGGAGCGAGTAGATATCCCATGCCCCATGCCCCATGCCCCATGCCCCATTCCCCATGCCCCATGCCCCAATCCCCAATCCCCAATCCCCAATCCCCAATCCCCAATCCCCAATCCCCAATCCCCAATCCCTTCTATGAGAGCCAGAATTGAAAACGATGTCCTTTTTCTCCACCATGAAGATGTTCCAGAGTTTAAAAAATCTGGTTCTGTGGTGAGGAATAGTTATTTTTGGGCATTGCGTTCAATTGCGGGTTACTCTGGTCGTTATCGTGATTGGGAATACGAAACGGATGTTTGGCTAGCACTAACACGGATGTTATTATCGTTTAGTGAGTCTGGCTATTTGAGTTTAAAAGAAACTTTGCTGGAGTTCCCCCTGTCTCAAGGACAAATTCCAGATGTGCTGCGCCCTATTTCAACCTGGGAGTAGTTTTTAATGATGAAAGTTTTTATGTGTAGGACAGTAATCAGGACAGTTTTCTGCATCTTTAGTAAGAACAATCGAAGGTTGTACAGCACAGTTAAGATAACGATTGTTTGAATAAAATTGGCAATTCTGGCAACGCATTTTCTGCAAAGAGTTTGTCGTGACAATCATTTTATCTACGACAGATCTCCTAATTTTAGATACAACAATAAAAAAACCTGTCCAACCTATAAAAAAGCCAATAGGGAATGCAGAAATTAGTAAATCAGATGTTGATATAGTATACGGTTGTGTGTCATGCTGTTCGACAGTTGTGTGGATTTGATGATTAGAATTTGTTGTATCCAATATGCTCCGGAATGGGAAATTCATATTCTTCACCTGATTAATTTATAAAATCGTAATTATCTGACAAAATCAACTCCACACACTTCTAATTTGCTATATCTGAATTTATAGCAGAATTTAAGAGATAAAGGTCATATGTGGAAAGGGCTTTCTATTTAGCTTTTTCACTTTATTTTTGTGCTTCACTTCTGCTAATCTGTCTTATAGTCGATGACTAACAATGAGAAAAGTAGGTCATACCAATCTAATATAAAGATGCACATAATTTTACCCCCCTGTAGTCCCCCCTTGGTAAGGGGGGACGGCGTAGCCGGAGGTCGATATATGGAGCTTCACAGAAAAATGGTATCAGCACAACAAATAAATCATTATTGCTTCTTAGTTACCCTTTAGCCCTTTAAAGGTGAACTACAAATGTGTCAAGTTATTTTACAAAAATTTACAGAATTGATATAATTCTGGCAGATCTACTTATCTATATGTTTACCAAACTGACAATTCTTGAATCTCTGCCAATAGGGTTGCTTAAAAATTAACTACTATAATCCAAAAGTGATAACTTTTAATGGTGTGAAAAAATTATAAGAGAATGAAAAAACTTTTTGTATCCGGGTTGTTTCTACTTTTACTACCAATGACTAGCTGCTCGCTTGATATGTCTGGAAACACCAGCAAGAGTAGTACAAAAGAGGTAAAACCTTTAGTTACCGGGGCAATTCCTGATCAAGATCCAGAAAAATTGCAACGTCAATACACAAAACTTGCTGCTTATTTACAAAAAGAACTTGGTGTTCCTGTACAATATAAACCAGTTACTGATTATACAGCAGCAGTGACAGCTTTTAAAGTTGGAGACTTAGACTTAGTATGGTTTGGGGGATTGACCGGAGTTCAAGCGAGGTTACAAGTACCTGGTGCGGAAGCGATCGCACAGCGCGATGTGGACGAAAAATTTCACAGCGACTTTATTGCTAACAAGAAAAGTAATCTAAAACCATTAAAAGATATTGCTGATCTTAAACAACTAAAAGGACGTACCTTTACCTTTGGTAGTGAATCTTCCACCTCTGGCCGTTTAATGCCACAATATTTCTTAGAGAAAGCTGGCTTAAAATTAACAGATTTTAAAGGTGAAGTTGGCTTTTCTGGTGACCATGATAAAACGATCAAGCTTGTAGAAGCAGGAACTTATGAAGTTGGGGCTGTTAACGAAAAAGTTTGGTTAAAGCGTGTTTCTGCTAAAGAAGTAGACTTAAACAAAGTGCAGGTTATTTGGCGCACTCCAGCTTTCTACGATTATCATTGGATTATTAACCCTCAAGTAAAACAGCGCTACGGTGAAGATTTTACTAAGAAAGTGCAAAATGCGTTCTTGAAACTAAATCCTAACGTACCAGAACAAAAAGAAATTCTTGATCTATTTCAAGCACAGAAATTTATTACAACTAAAAATCAGAACTACAACCAAATTGAAGAAATTGGTCGAGGAATTGGAAAAATCAAATGAACACACCTTTACCAATTTTTGAACTGAAAAAAGTTACAAAACAATTTGGTAGTTTCCAGTCTCTCAGCAATATCAACTTACAAATATATCCCGGAGAAAGTGTAGCGCTTATTGGTTCTAGTGGTGCGGGTAAAAGTACCTTAATTAGTTTACTGAACAGAACACTACAGCCTACTGAAGGGGAGGTGTGGGTACTTGGTCGTAATTTAGCACGTCTACGTTCTAAACAAGTGCGGCAAGTACAGAGGCACATTGGTACGATTTATCAGCAATTTCATTTAGTAGACAACCTACAAGTCATTCACAATGTGAATGCTGGGCATTTAGGACGTTGGTCGTTTTTGAAAGCTGCTGTTTCACTAGTTTATCCCTTGGAGGTTGAATCAGCAATCAAGGCTTTGGTACAGGTAGGAATTCCAGAAAAGCTGTACGAACGGACTGATCACCTCTCTGGTGGAGAACAACAACGAGTCGCGATCGCGCGTGTCTTAGTACAAGATCCCGCCGCTATCCTTGCTGATGAACCCATCTCTAACCTTGATCCTGAACGTGGTAGAGAAATTATGAATCTGTTATCTCGATTGAGCCGAGAAAGTGGAAAGACTTTGATTACAAGCGTTCATGCTTTTGAATATGCTCGTAGTCATTTCCAGCGCATTATTGGTTTACGACAAGGACGCATTTTGTTTGACGCACCTCCGCAGGAAGTTTCATCCTCAATGGTTGAGGAGGTGTATAAGAGGGAGTAGGGAGCAGGGGGAGCAGGGGGAGCAGGGGGAGCAGGGGAGGAGATGAGAGAATTTTTTAAACGGCCTTCACTACTTGTAAACTGGAAGAGTGTATGGGGGTTACTGTTTGTTGTATCTGTTGTTTGGTCATTAAAGGTAGCTCATATATTTCAGGGAGATTTAATCAATACAGGTGGTTGGAGCCTTGTTTTTCGCTTCCTTGTTGCTGCATTTTCACCAGATTTTAGCCCGGAATTTTTGCTAATAACTTTAGACGCAACTCTGAAAACTCTTGCTTATGGGGTGTGCGGTACTTTTTTTTGTATGGTTATTGGGCTAGTTGGGGGTGTTCTATCTTCTTTTGTTTGGTGGAAATCAAGTTTATCTGGGGATTTTCAGGTTTATTGGCTGGCGGTAAGGGGAATATTAGCAATTCCTAGAGCGATTCATGAACTTATCTGGGGATTGTTTTTCATCAATATTTTTGGACTTGATCCGCTCGTCGCAGTGCTGGCGATCGCTATTCCCTTTGGAGCAATCACTGCTAAGGTATTTTCTGAAATCTTGGACGAAACTTCTCATCAGCCTTTACTTGCATTACTTAATAGCGGGGTTTCCCCCTTGAATGCTTTTACTTATAGTCTCATCCCCCAAGCTTTGCCCAATTTAGTTTCCTACGGTTTTTATCGCTTCGAGTGTTCAATTCGTTCTGCTGCTGTCTTAGGTATTATCGGCGCTGGAGGATTAGGTTATCAAATTTTTCTTAGTCTTCAGTCACTGCATTATGAGCAAATGTGGACTTTGATATTTGCTTTGCTGTTGTTAAGTGGTGGGACTGATTTTTTTAGCGGGTTGTTGCGCCAGCGTTTGGGTTTAGCTAGTCGGTTAGATTTGAATGTTCTTAATATTAAGCGACAAGTTCCCCTACACCGCGACTTAGTCGTGAATCTTTCTTTAATAGGGGGTGTTGTTCTATTAATATTTTCTTTTTGGTATATCAAAGCCGATTTTACAAAACTTTGGTCACCGCGAACTATCCAACTTTTGTTTAGAGTGATTCACGACGCATTTCCGCCGGATCTGAGTCAGCTAAGTCAAATGTTTACTCTTAGTGAGCAAACCTTGGCTATGTCGATTTTGGCAAGCACTGCTGCTGGTTTAGGTGGGATTTTGCTTTCTTTTCCAGCAGCAAGAAATTTAAAAAAAGATGAAGATATGGGGGGGCTGAGAAAGATATCATTCTGGGTTACCCGTTTCATTCTACTTTTCATGCGTGGTATTCCAGAACCAATTTGGGCGTTAATTTTTCTGTTTGTGTTGTTTCCTGGGATATTACCAGGCGCGATCGCTCTCGGTTTACACAATTTAGGTATTTTAGGGCGATTGATGGCTGAAGTGATAGAAAATTTGGATGAGCGTCCAATAAATTCTTTGAAAGCTTTGGGTGCAAGTTCTTCTCAAGTCTTCTTATACAGTATCTTACCTCTTAGCATTGGGCGTTTCCTAGCTTACATTCTTTACCGCTGGGAAGTTTGCATCCGTGCTACCGTGATTGTGGGGTTAGTAGGAGCTGGTGGTTTAGGACGCCTCCTCACTGAACAAATCAGCAGCTTTGATTACAAGGGTTTACTAACCACTTTAATAGTTTTTCTAGGCTTAACTTTTGTAGTAGATATTATCAGTGCCTTACTGCGACGGGCTTTGAGGTGATTTTTGTAGCAATACTCACCTTAAATACGGAACTATACTTGATGGAGAAAAACCGCATAATCTGGGTGATCTTAAATGAGGAGTCAGAATTCAGAATACAGCATTCATCATGTATCTGACTTCTGGCTCCTGACTCCTGAATTCTTTTTGTTAAAGGAAGATACTAGGTGGCTCACACTTTTCTACTTGAACCGGGACGTTGGACTTTACAAGGAAGCTGGTTGGAACGTCATACTATACCAATCAGCGTTAAGGGTATAACTTTAATTGTTTGGAACCGGGATAACTGGTTTACTATGGCGACAAAGCTGATGTTTCCAGACAGCGATCGCGCAGAAATTGCTTTGCAATACAAAGGACACTTAGATCGCGGAGAACGTCAGTATTCATTTTTACTTCAACATAATCTTCTGGGACAGGTAGAAGGTGAGGGTTGGGTTGGTCCAGAAGCTATTATTCAGCATTACTGGGTACTAGGAGATCAACAACGTCGTAGTGGTTTTGAGACACTGCGTCGAGTTTCAAATAATACATATCATCTCGTTGGGAGTATTATGGCTGGTCATTTTTTAACCAGTACAATCGAAGCAAGTCTCGAAAGACATCATTGAATCAGTTATCAGTTATCAGTTATCAGTTACCATGACTCCTGTGGGATAACTTGTAACTCAAAAGTGGGCATAATAAGCAAGCAGTTAAGTGAAGATGAAGCAAATTTTGCTACCCCCTCACTCCCCCTGCCTCCCCTGCTCCCCCTGCCCCCCCTGCTCCCCCTGCTCCCC
>NZ_JAAKGC010000373.1 GCF_017591665.1 Aetokthonos hydrillicola CCALA 1050
TCAACCTATGCCTGAGTCTACTCGTACCAATTCTACGCTTGAGCCTACTCGTACTAATAGTACTGATCTACCCCCCACTGGTAGTATGACTTCAGACCATGAAGTTATAGAAATTGTGGACAAGCGGAATGAGGTTCGCTAGTTTTGTTTGTTCATCCACCTGGTTGTTTCCTTTAGATGGCTATGCTTGGGCTAATTCCTGAATATAAAAATAGTTAATCAAGGGATGATATGCGCCAACTACTGATCCAAGTACCACGCGGACACGGCAAAGACGTTCTTGACATTGCTAAGTCCCATCATGGAACGAATGTAATGGAATTTCAAGCAACCGGGAGTGATGGGCCACTAGATGCAGTGTTCATCTACATTTCTAACGGGAAAGTCGAGGAACTCTTAGGGGATTTGCAAGCACTGCCAAAATTAAATATTATCTTAATTCCACGCGGTGTAATTGCCTTGCAACCTCCACCCTCTGAAGCCGCGCAACAGGTTACAAATGTTGAAGAACGTAGTCCGATAGAGGTATTTCTTAGCGGCTTACAAAGTGTAGGTTCATGGAAAGGCTTTCTTGGTTATTCCGCTGTAGCGGGTATTGTGGTTTGGATCGGCTTATTCACAAGTACTAGCTATCTTCTCGTGGCTGCCATGTTGATTGCACCGTTTGCAGGTCCAGCTATGAACGTGGCGATCGCGACAGCACGTGGTGATAAGCAGTTACTTGGTCGGAGCCTTTGGCGTTACTTTACAGCACTATTAGTGACAATCTTGGTCGCTGGAGCGCTAAGCCTGATTCTAAGGCAAGAAATTGCAACCAGTTTGATGGTTGAAAGAAGCCAAATTTCCACTGTAGCGATACTACTTCCATTGGCAGCTGGTGCAGCTGGAGCGCTGAACCTGATGCAGTCGGACAGGAGTAGCTTGGTATCAGGGGCATCTGTTGGGATGTTGGTTGCTGCTTCATTAGCACCACCTGCTGGAATTATCGGTATGGCAAGTGCAATAGGCAGATGGGATATGGTCGTTAATGGCTTATTTCTATTATTGTTGCAATTAGTGGGTATCAATTTGTCTGCCTCAATCGTGTTTCGTAGCTACGGTCTATCTTCACAGGGCGCTCGCTATAACCGAGGTAAAAGGTGGGTATCTTCCGCTGTTCTTGCAGTTACAGTAGCAGCAATCTGCGGGTTACTGACTTGGCAGTTTTGGAGTTCCCCTCAGTTTCAGCGCTCTAGCCTTGACCAGCGCGCTAATACCGTAATAGAAAAAGTGGTGAATAGTAGTGGACTAGTAAAACTAGTGGAAGCAGATGTCCACTTTACCAGAGCAAACATCAAAGGGCAAAACACATTACTAGGTATAGTCTACGTCCAACGTCAAGCCGGAGTGACTGAGTCTTCTGTGAGGATTCGCGATCGCGTCACCCAAGCTATTCAAAGCCAATTACTTAAACAAGGACTTAACACGACACCTCTGATCGATGTCAGCGTTTTAGAACCACCCATAAAGCAATGATTTTAGTGCAGGAGTCAGAAATCAGAAGTTAGGAGGAGGCTAAATAGTCAGTTTTGGGAGCATAGTTTACTAAGTGGGTTTGTAAACTATGTTTAAACATGAATTCCTC
>NZ_JAAKGC010000090.1 GCF_017591665.1 Aetokthonos hydrillicola CCALA 1050
GCCACTAATCACTGGGTAGGGCAAGGTCATTGGTTGTGGATGATTCCTACTGATAAGGAACCAATGGGATTATCGGTTGGGATGATGCATCATCATGATGTGATCCCTGCGGAAAAAATTAACACTTCAGAGAAGTTTTACGAGTTTTTGAAGGCAAATCACAATGTTCTCTACCAGCTCATTAAAAGTGGGGAGCAAATAGAATTCAACTATTGGTCAAGACCTGCACATACCAGCAAAACGATGTTCTCTCCAGATAATTGGTATGTCATCGGCGATGCAGCGTATATTTTCGATGCCTTCTACTCTTACGGAACCACAACCATTGCATTTGCTGTTGAGTGTGTGACAGAAATCATCCGAGCCAAACTTGCTGGTGAACCTGACGTTGAAAACAAGCGAACTGTCTACAACAAGTTCAATCTTGAATACGCTCGACTGGTCAATTGTCTGTATCGTCATCACAACAAACAATTAGGTCATGCGAGCGTTATGAGCTGGCGAATCTACTTTGAGTATATGTGGTGGTTTGGAGTAAATGTGCCGATGTTTATCGGTAAATGGCATTTAGATCCAACTTTTGTCAGTAAATACGTGGAAATTGCTCGTAAAAACACTGATGGAATTTTTGCTGATGTATATAAGCAGTTCAATCAGCTAGTAGACCGTGGTGCAAATATAGGTCTCATGGACTGCTACCGAGCAGATCAGCTCATAGGAAAGTATCATACGCTCAAACACTTTGATGACTTTTTGGAAAATAGCAAATTTGAGCCCAAGCACTGTAATGTGTTCGCAGGGATGAAACACGATTACTTCTACATTGCTTTGTGGTATGTACTGTTTCAATGGAAAGGCTTCGGTCTTGCTGGTATACTTAACCCACGGCACATATATTATTTTTTCCATATGTTGTCATTATCCGCTCAAGCTGCTGTGGGTGAGCTAATCTATCGTTACAAGACTAAAAAGGTTCCTGCTAACTCTCAAGTAGAGAAAATGCGGCAAGAATTTAAAAGCTATCGATACCAACCTAAGTTACGTCCTTGGCTTCACAATTTATCTGATCTGACTCCAGCCAAACAAGACCAGAGTTCCCTCGAAGAGGAAAAAACTCCAGAACTATCAATCTCAGGTTGATTTTAAATTTCGCATTCAGATGTTAAAGCTATTGCAACTGCATTAGGAAACTTCAAGCAGTTTGATACAGCGATAAATTTGTCAACAGCGTTATAGAGAGAAAAGACAGTAGTTTATTTTACCAAGAGTAAATACTACTGCCTAAAACTAAACAACACTCAGAGTATAAAATAATGAATGGTCATAAGCAACCTGCTCACGATGTAGCAGTCTCGTTTTCTCAAAAATCTGACCAGCACAACAGCGTTTGTGAACCGATAGCTGTAGTCGGAATTGGTTGTTGGTACCCAGGAGCTCAAGAACCTCGGCAGCTTTGGGAAAATGTTTTGGCACGTCGTCGTGAGTTCCGTCGTATACCAGACGTGCGGCTTCCACTTGAGGAGTATTATGACCCAGATCCAGAAGCCCCTGACAAGACCTATGGGCAAAGAGCAGCTTTAATTGATGGCTTTATCTTTGACTGGGCAAAGAAGCGCATTCCGCACCAAACATACATATGTACAGATATTGCTCAATGGTTGGCATTAGAAGTAGCTGAGTCCGCCTTGCAGGATGCTGGCTATACCCGTGAGACAGTACAACGTAACGCCACCGGGGTGATCTTGGGCAATACTCTTACTGGTGAGTGGACTCGCTCTCACACTATGCGTTTGCGTTGGCCTTTTATACGGAGAACACTTCTTGCTTCTGCTAATGCTAAGGGTTTACCAACAAGTATTCAGCAAGAACTTGTAGCAACAATGGAAGAATTCTACAAGTCCGTGTTTCCGCCAACCACAGAAGACACTCTTGCGGGTGGTTTATCAAATACTATTGCTGGCAGGATATGTAACTATTTTGACTTTCATGGTGGTGGATATACAGTAGATGGTGCTTGTTCTTCGTCGCTACTAGCAGTATGTACTGCAGCCAATTACCTAGCTAATGGTGATCTGGATATGGTGCTGGCAGGCGGGGTTGATATTAGTCTGGATACTTTTGAACTGATCGGTTTTGCTAAAACTGGCGCTTTGACAAAAAGCGATATGAATGTTTATGATAAGCGCGCTAGCGGTTTTCTACCTGGTGAAGGCTGTGGATTTGTAGTTATGAAGCGGCTAAAAGATGCTCGCGCCGCAGGTGACACCGTCTATGCAGTTCTTCGTGGTTGGGGGATCTCCTCTGATGGAAAAGGTGGCATAACTGCACCTAGCCGCAATGGGCAAGCAACAGCCATTCGACGTGCTTATATGCGGGCTGGGTATAGTCCCCAAACTCTAGACTTTGTAGAAGGGCACGGAACAGGCACTCCAGTAGGAGACAAGACCGAGATTGAGGGATTGGCGGCAGCAATTCAAAGTTATGGCACTGCTCCTGATAGAAGCTGTGGGATTACTTCTTTTAAATCTATTGTTGGGCACACTAAAGCGGCTGCAGGTGTTGGAGCTTTTATTAAGGCAGTTATCGCTGCAAATCGGCGCGTTTTGCCTCCCACTGCTGGCTGCACAGAGCCGAACAACAGTTTTGACACCTCTGCACGTGTCTTATACCCGATTTTGCTGGGAAAGGTTGAGAAGCCAACTAAGACGCTGCATGTTGGGGTATCTGCTATGGGTTTTGGGGGGATCAATTCCCATGTAACTTTGGAATCAGGAGATTTACCTTCCCCTAAGCTAGCACCAGCTTTTGAAGAACGTGCACTTCTGGTTTCTAATCAGGAAAGTGAAGTGTTTGTATTTGGTGCATCGTCTGTTCCTGAACTGTTAAGCAAAGTGCAAGCACTTTCACCATCAGTTGAGTCTCTGAGCTTGGGAGATTTTGTCGATCTTGCAGCAGATTTAAGCGAGAAACTTGCTTTAGAGTCTACTGAAGTTCGTGCAGCACTCGTCGCTAATACTCCAGAAACATTGAGCGATCGCCTAAATACATTGGTTGAAATCTTACACCAAGACCCTCCAAAAGAAGGAGAAATCAGGATCAATCAACAGCAAGATATTTGGGTCAGTAATCGTGTACACAAAAATCGTTTAGGTTTCTTAATACCTGGTCAAGGCTCTCAGCAATTGCTGATGGCGCGGGTACTAGTTGAGCGGTACACTTGGGCAAGGGAACTTGTGGCTCAAGCAGATGAGTGGGTTACACTTTCAGGTGGAAAACCTATATCATCTATTATCTTCCGCCCACTAGACCGTGCATCTGGTTCAGAAGAGATTGATCGATGGAAACAGGAGCTTTCTGACACTCAGGTTGCACAGCCAGCTATATGTCTAGCATCTGTGCTGTATGCACGATATCTAGATCGTTTGGGCATTCGTCCCTCCGTCGTAGGTGGACATAGCTTAGGAGAACTAACAGCATTTCATTTAGCTGGAGCCTTTAACGAAGCCGACCTTATCAAGTTGGCGACACTAAGAGGACAAGCTATGATGGCATCTGCCGAACAACCAGGAGCGATGGTCAGTCTTGCTTGCACAGAAGATACAGCAAAGACACTCATTAAAGGTGTCTCTGGGTACGTGGTCATTGCTAATATCAATAGTCTACGCCAAATAGTAGTCTCTGGTGAGAAGCAGGCAGTTGAGGAACTTATGAAGCTCGCATTACAGCAGGGTATAACTGCGAAGCGGTTGCCAGTTTCCAATGCTTTCCATTCTCAACTAGTAGCTACTGCTGCACAACAAATTTCAAACAACGAGTGTATACCGGAAGTACTGGGTGAAATTCAATTAAAAATCATCTCCAGCATGCGCGATGCTACAGTCGAGCAGGGAATTAAGCTACGGGAGCATTTTTCTTCCCAGTTGCTTGCCCAAGTGGATTTTGTCCGTGTCGTGGAACAAATGCAGCAAGTGTGCGACTTAATGATTGAAGTAGGGCCAGCTGGTGTGCTTTCTGGATTGGTTAGAGACATTCTTGGAACTGATCGTGCTTGCTTACCTGTAGCTTCAAAACCAAACGCTGATCGCGATTTGAACAAAGTTGTTGCTGCTGCTTTCGTTCACGGTGTTGAAATCAATTGGACTAACCTCTACGACAACCGTCTCGTCCGTCCTTTTGTTTCTGGGCGTCTGTTCATAGACAATCCCTGTGAGCGTCCCTTTACCTCCAAAACTGGTGTCACTATAGATCCAGGTTTATTTAGAAATAATGGATTTCTACTAAATAAATCTCCGTCGAAGTTGGAAGCAGCAGTTAAGGCAGCGATCTCTGAAGTGACTAAAGCTTCTAAGGGAGGAACGAACGGTAAAACAGCCAGATCCAAAATAGAAGAACAGTTATTGGGGCTGGTGGCAAAACGAACTGGTTACCCATTAGATAGTATCTCTCTGAAATCAAGATTATTAGATGATCTGAATCTTGATTCAATTAAAGCGGCCGAACTAGTTGCGGCTGCTGCCAAGCAAGTTGGTGTAGAAGGTAAGCTTGATCCCTCTGAGCTATCAAATGCAAGTCTAACTGACGTAGCGACAGCTATTTACGCTGCTTCTGGAGAATCCTCTGAAGGCACCGCTGTTGAAGGAGTACTACTAGATCTAGTAGCAAAACGAACTGGTTACCCATTAGATACAATTTCTCTAGAATCTAAGTTGCTGGATGACCTGAATCTCGACTCGATTAAAGCAGCAGATATGGTGGCTACTGCTGCCAAGCAGGTTGGTGTAGGAGGCAAGCTAGATCCTTCTACACTAGCAAATGCGACCTTAGGAGAAGTATCTGTTGCACTTCGCCAAGCATTGGCGGAATCAGACAAATCTGTAAGTATAGGATCTTCCAAACCAGCAGAAACTTCACAAACCAAAGGCGATCGCAACTCTAACTGGGTACGAAACTTTTCTATCAATTATGTACCATCCAATTTACAAGATCAGACGGAAAATTGGCAGGATGCAAATGTTCTCATTGTTGCTGATAGAGAAGAAATCGAAATTGTTAGAGCATTACGTGAGCAACTTTTGTCTTTCGGGGCAAGCGTTGAGGTAGCTTGTTATAGTAACCTCTCCCACAAAAGCAACACAGCCAAGTTTTCCCATCGAATTGCCGTCCTTCCACAAACGACTTCTCAAGACAAGGATGAAGTGATATCTCTCTCCCGGATGGTGGAACGATTAAAAAGCATTGCTACCCCATCGAGAGCAGGAGGAGCGCGTAAGTCTTGTATAGCTTATGTGCAATTTGGCGGTGGTTATTTTGGTACTACTACAACAATAACAAGTCCTGAGGTATGCTGTGCGGCTGCTTTTGCACGAAGCATTCACCATGAACGACCCGACCTTCGTGTTCGAGTAATTGATCTGTGTGAGACTATCGAGCCAATTCGTGCTGCAGGGTTAGTTATTAGAGAATTGTCAGGAAACGCGGCTTGTATTACAGCAGGATATAACGCCAGTTTAGAGAGGTTAGAACCGCAGGCTCGTCTCGATCAACCTTTACAATATGTGCAAAGACAGCACAGTTGGTCAGATCAGGATGTGATTTTGGTCACCGGCGGTGCTAAGGGAATTACTGCTGAATGTGCTTTAGCTGTTGCGCGTATTACAGGTGCAAAACTGGCTTTAGTTGGCAGTTCTCCAATTTCTAGCACTGATGCGCGCTATCAAGAGGTCGCACGCACACTTGAACGATTCAACAGTGAAGGTCTAACCTGTCGCTATTACTCTTGCAATATTATTGACTATAATGCTGTTGCAAATCTAGTAACCCAAGTAGCTGCTGATTTAGGCTCAATCAGTGCTGTAATTCATGGTGCAGGAGTTAACAAACCCCGTCGTTTTGAACAAGCTAGTCTTGAAGATGCGGTAACTGAAGTATCTCCCAAGGTACTCGGTGCTTACAATCTCCTCCAAGCCCTAGGATCGGCTCCACCAAAGTTGTTTATTGCCTTTACGTCAATTATTGGTGTGACCGGGATGCCTGGAAATGCCTTGTATGCATTCTCCAACGAGTCATTAGATTTGATGTTGCGCCGTTTTGAAGTTGACCACCCACAGACAAATGTCCAATCTGTCGCCTATAGTGTGTGGAGTGAGGTTGGAATGGGAGCCCGCATGGGTAGTATGGAAAACTTGGGTCGGATGGGAATAGAAGCTATCCCAACAACAGAAGGTGTTAATCGCTTTGTACAATTGTTTACATCTGATCCCGGAGCCAAGCAAGTTGTGATCGCTGCACGGTTAGGAGGTTTAGACACTTGGTCTCCTGTCCTGTTACAGCCTTCTGCAAACCTTCGCTTCATAGAGCAAGTAAACTACTGTGAACCAGGTGTAGAACTTAAAGTTCGCACACGCCTGACCTTGGAGCGTGACCTTTATGTACAAGATCATATCTATCGTGGTTCATATCTCTTCCCAACAGTTTTTGGGCTTGAAGCAATGGCACAAGCCACGGCTTATGTAACTGGTGAGCAGCAGCCGTCTATTATTCGTATCGAAGATGTATCTTTACAAAGACCGGTGGTTGTTGATCCCACTGAAGGCGTTGAAATTGAGATACATGTTGAAGTGTCGGAAATTGATGCTGCTGGAGAACGACGGGTTAAAGCTGGTATTCGGACGGAGCAAACTGGTTTTACCTCTGATCACTTTGCGGCGACACTTATTTTAGGTGATCCGAAAGTTGGTGATATAGCTGCACCAGAATTTGGTGAAGCACTTGATATTAATCCCTTGACCGATCTTTATGGAAGCTTACTTTTTCAAGGTACACGTTTCCAAAGGATGAGTTCAATTTTCCAACTGAGTAGAGAAAAGAGCTTGTTTCAAGCCAATATTGTGTCTTCTAGCGAGTTGGGGAACGAAACTTTTGCGATCGCTCACGACACATCCCTTGTACTTGGCGACCCATACTTTAGAGATGTTCTATTGCAAGCAATGCAGCTTAACATTCCTCAAGATATTTGTTTGCCAGTACATATTGACAAAATTGAATTGTTCCACAATCCATCAGTAACAGCACAAGGTAGTTCGAGAATAGTTACAGCAATTCTCAACAAGCGAGAAGGTCGTGAGTATTTCTGTGAGGTTATTGCTACTGATGATCAGGGACATGTGGTAGAACATTTAACAGGCTATCGGCTACGTATTCTTGAAGAACATCCAGAAAACCCGACGGCTGTTGAACTGGCGTTCCCAGAAGCACGAGATGAGCGAAATCTCCAAAACATCTTGCAATCTAACTGCAAGGCTTTAGGATTAAACCTGCCAACAGTTTCCCTTGGTCTTGAATCTAATTTGCAGCCAAAAACTCTAGAACAGCGACGCCAAAGACAGCGCCCAATCATTACCCGCGCACTACAGACGCAGCTAGGATTACCTCCAAGCGAGGATATTGTTTTTGAGATTGAGACTCTACCATCAGGAAAACCCTTATTCTCAGGAGCTATCACACAAGGGCTTAATCTATCACTGTCTCACGATGACCGCTACTGTTTATGTGTAGTTGGCTCAACTCCACAAGGATGCGATATCGAGCCAGTAGCTAATCGGACAGCAGATGACTGGATGGCGATTCTTGGTACTTTGCGTAGTTCCGTTGTGGATAGATTAGTAAAAAGTGGGGAGTCACGCGATCGCGCAGCAACTCGTGTCTGGTCAGCATTAGAATCCATAAGGAAAGCTTTCAACGGAGTAAATCCAGAGTTCTCAGTTGAAAAGCAGCAAGGAGATGCAGTACTTTTACGAACACAAATACCGCAAGGTTTATACTTTGTTCTGACTTTACCGATCAGGCTAACACGTGGTTCAGAAAGGATGATAGCTGTAATCGTTTCCCCAGAACAAATCACAAGTGAAGGGATACCGAGCGTCTCATCAAGTAATGATGTTTCTAGCCCTGTCGAACATAGTGACAGGCACAGAATACGCTACACTGACGACGGACCACAAGGTCAGCAAGTTTACGAACAGCGTTTTCAGGTTTCCTTTAAGGAGAGTGCTAGTATCAGTCGCCGTGTATTCTTCTCTCAATACATTTCTTGGATCGGAAAAATTCGTGAATTTGCTATGGAGAGAATTGGCTCACAGTTGGTCTCGGATTTCTTCAGTGAATGGGGAATGGTAACCAACAAGGTCAGTCTACGCATTGTAGGCGAAGCAACAACTTATGATGTTATCCAGGCTCGCTGTTGGTTAGGAAATGTAGTGGGTTCTACCTTTGACAGCTATATTGAGTTTTGTAAAGTTCTACCAGATAACTCTCTAGAACGGTTAGCCCTTGGCGAAGTCAAAGCAACTTGGGTACGTTTAGTTGACTACGGAGTTCCTGCCCCAAGAAAGTTTCCAGAATACCTTGATGAATTCCTCAATCGTTTTTGTGCAAAGACCCCAGCAACTATTGACCTGAAGAACCCTTCATTGCTCAATCTCCCACCACTACCTGCCAGTCTTTCTCAGCTAGAATCGGGTCGCTTAATTTATAGTACTTCTTCTGGTTCTAGTAATCGGAAGGTACTTCGCGCCGAAACATTTCAAACTACGCTTGAAGAATCAAATTTGGTAGGTAACGTCTACTACGGAAACTATTTTAGTTGGCAAGGACGAGTACGAGATCTCTTCTTATATTCAGTAGCACCTGAGTATTTACGGGTCTCAGAGCCAAGAGGCGAGATGATTTGCCTGTACAGCCAAATGGACTACTTGCGGGAAGCAATGCCATTTGATCGTGTTCGTGTTGTTCTTTCTGTACAATCCTTTTCGCTGTATGGAGCTGTGTTTAGTTTTGAGTTCTTCCGTGAACAGCCAAATGGTCAACTAGAGAAACTGCATATAGGTCAACAAGAGGTTGTATGGGCACAGCGTCTCCCTGATGGAACTGCTGTAGCGGCTCCTTGGCCAGAAAAAGTGTTGCGTACCTTTGAAGGAATACTATCTTCAAACGATCTCATCCTATCGTGGTAAACAAACTAACCACTCCACAAAAAACTGTTCAACATTAGTCAAAGTACGTCATATGAGCATCACAAAACAGCGAAACTGGTTGCGTATCATGCATCTTATAGCCTCAGGTTGTTTAGGCATGTTCATCTACTCTCCATGGAGAAATGATCCCAAATTTGTCTTGGTCATGAGTGCTTTTATCTTTCCTACTGTTGCATTAACAGGTTTATGGATGTGGCAAGCACCACAAATAAACAAATGGTTAAAGCGCTCATCTTTATCAAGAATAGATGAACCAACAACACAAAACCTCAAATAGCAATAGCTAACTAAGTTGCGGTTAGTCCTGCTTGGACTAACCACATTAAAAGTCTTTAAAACAAGTTAAATAAGGATTTACTCATGCACACAACCCAAGTATCTTTGCCAACGCAAGATAACCAATTACAAGAGCAAGAGTATGATGTTGTAATCATGGGAGCAGGATTTGTAGGTAACTGCCAAGCCCGACATCTTCTTCTTAAGATTCCTAACATCAAAATTGCCCTAATTGATCCACGCCCTGAAGATCGTACCGATAAAGACTTGAAACTTGGCGAATCAATGGTTGAAATTGCTGCTCTGTTTGTCTACAAGGAATTAGGTCTTTATGAATACATGGTTGAAAACCACCCACCCAAGTTTGGGCTGAATTTTCATTGGCCTAAAAACCCAACTAAAACCGAATCTATTGACGACTATTATCATATATGGACGCATAGACAACCTCCCATTGCTTCCTTTCAAATGAACCGAGCCAAGTTCGAGCGGGACTTGCTGAAGATGAACAAAGATATGGGAGTCATCTTCTACAATGGTCGTGTCGTTGATGTGGATCTTACCCCAGGTGATGCTCTCAATATTGTAAAAATTAAGGTTGGCTCAGAGAAAAAGATACTGAAAGCCAAACATGTGATTGATGCTGCTGGTCGCAAGTTTATCATAGGACACAAAACTGATAATCTTCTGTTTGGTCCAGACAATTTGTTTGGGGTTAATACAGGGTCAGCATGGTTACGCGTCAAAAACGTGGATCGCACAATTTTCCACAATGGTTATGACCCAACGGGTACTAGCACAAGCCATTATTATGCTACTAATCATTGGTTTGGTCATGGACACTGGCTGTGGATGATTCCCACAGAGATGCAAGATACAGAATTATCCATAGGAATCATCCAACATCATGATGTAATACCTGCAGATCGGATCAATACCTTAGATAAGTTCCTCGGATTTCTTAAGACCAATCACAATATGCTCTACCGACTGATCATGAGTGGTGAGAACGTAGACTTTCACTATTGGCCTAGAATTGCTCATTCCAGTAAAACCATGTTTTCTCAAGATAACTGGTATGTAGTTGGTGATTCTGCTTGCATTTTTGACGCTTTTTATTCTTTAGGTACGACGATGGCTACATTTGCCATGGAAAGTGTCACCGAGATTATCCGTGCTAAGCAAGCAAATGAAGCTGATGCAGAGAAAAAAAGGTCAGCCTACAATGAGTTTAACCTTACCTTCTCTCGCTACATGAACCGTCTAATGAGCTATCACTCTAAACATTTAGGTAATGCTAGCATTATGAGCTGGCGTATCTACTTTGAGTATATGTGGTGGTTCGGCGTGCTTGTGCCTTTCTACGTTGGCAAATGGCACTTAGATACGAAATTTCTACCCACATTTATAAAGCCAATCAAGGGAAATATGAATGGCTTGTTCAAAGACATATACTTACAGTTTAACAAATTGGTTGAACGAGGCACCAATATTGGCTTTATGGATTGCTATCGTGCAGACCAATTAGTCGGAGAATACTATACTGCTCAACATTTTGATAGCTTTTTGGTTAACTCAAAGTTTGAGCCTCATCACTGTAATGTTTTTGCTGGTATAAAATATACCCACTTCTATGTTGCTATTTGGTACATGATGTTCCAGTGGAAGGGTTTCGGTCTTGCTGGGTTACTAGCCCCACGGAGCCTATATAACTTCTTCCGACTATTGGCATTGTCCGCTCATGCTGGAATGGGTGAACTATTATACCGATATCAGATGAGAGGTGTTCCTGCCAATACTCAAGTTGCAAAAACCCGCGAAGAGTTTCAACACTACCAATATCAGTCTGAATTACAACCCTGGAGTGAGGACAATCATAAACTCTCCAGCCAGGAAACAGCGGCAAAGGACAAAGAACTCTCAAAAGTTCAAGAACTATCCGTATCAGTCTAGTTTCTTTCTCATTCTCTCTCTATGACGTTGTACATTCTCTGACCTTTAAAAGAGCGTGCATCTTCATAGAGATAACTCATTAAAACAAGATTCAATAAGGATTTACTAATGCACACAATCGAGTCCCAATCCGCAATAAATGGTAATCAATTGCAAGAGCAAGAGTATGATGTTGTAATCATGGGTGCAGGATTTGCAGGGAACTGCCAAGCGCGACATCTTCTTCTTAATATTCCTAACATCAAAATTGCACTAGTTGATCCCCGCTCAGAAGAACGGACAGACAAAGACCTGAAACTAGGTGAATCGATGATTGAAGTTGCAGCTTTGTTGGTTTGCAAAGAGTTAGGTCTTTATGAATACATGATCGAAAACCATCCGCCTAAGGCTGGACTAAACTTTCATTGGCCTAAAGATCCAGAAAAAACAACATCTACAGACGATTATTATCACATCTGGATCAATCGACAGCCCCCTATTGCGACCTTTCATATCCACCGATCTAAGTTTGAGCAAGACTTACTCAAGATGAACAGGGATATGGGGGCTGTTTTCTACAATGGTCGTGTGGTTGATGTAGATCTAACCCCTGGTGATGCTTTAAAGACAGTTAAAATCAAAGGCAACGACCTAGATATAGAAATTAAAGCTAAACATGTTGTTGATGCAGCAGGTCGCAAGTTTATCATTGGAAAAAAGACTGACAATATTTTGTTTGGTCCAGAAAACCTGTTAGGAGTCAACACTGGAACAGCATTTTTACGGGTCAAAAATATTGATCGCACAATCTTTCATAGTGGTTATGATCCAACAGGATCATCAGTCAGTCACTATTACTGTACCAATCACTGGTTTGGTCATGGTCACTGGTTATGGATGATTCCCATCGATACAGATCCACTAGAGTTGTCAATTGGTATTATTCAGCATCATGATGTAATACCTGCGAATTCTATCAATACTCTTGATAAATTCTATGCATTCCTCAAAGAGAATCACAATGTACTTTATCAGCTGATCATGAGTGGTGAGAATGTGGATTTCCACTATTTGCCACGGATCGCCCATACCAGCAAAACCATGTTTTCCGAGGATAACTGGTATGTTCTTGGCGATGCAGCTTGTATATTTGATGCTTTTTATTCTTATGGTACAACGATGATCGCACATGCTATTGAGAGTGTGACCGAGATTATCCGTGCCAAATTAGCTGGTGAGAAAGACGCAGAGGAAAAAAGAAAGGCATATAACGATTTTCAGCTTACGTATACCTACAGCGTCAACCAACTTTACCGCCATCACTCCAAACAACTGGGTCATGCTAGCGTTATGAGCTGGCGCATCTACTTTGAGTATATGTGGTGGTTCGGGATGCTGATACCTTTATACGTAGGCAAATGGCATTTGGATCTTAAGTTCATTCCTACATTTCTTAAGCCTTTCAAAATTAGTATAGGTGCCAATGGCATCTTCACTAATGTGTACGAGCATTTGAACCGATTGGTGGAGCGGAATGCAAATATAGGGTTGATGGATGGTGTTCGCGCAGATCAACTAATATGGGGTTATTATGCGTATAAGCATTTTGATGACTTTTTAGAAAACACCAAATTGGAACCTAAGCGCTGTAATGTTTTTGGAAGCATGAAACAGGCTTTCTTTTACATTGCGGTTTGGTATGTGACGTTTCTGTGGAAAGGTTTTGGGCTTCGCGAAGTACTTAATCCACGTAACCTTTACCACCTCTTTCGCATGTTGGGCTTATCAGTCCAATGCGCATTAGGTGAGTTGATTTTCCATCTCCAAAATATAGGTGTTCCTGCAAACAGTGGTGTAGCAAAAATGCGCAAAGAGTTTAAAAGCTATCGATATCAAGGGATTTTACAGCCTTGGGCTAATGAAAAAGCTGAGCAATTAAACCAAGAAGATACCTTAAAAGTTCCAGTCTTGTAAAAGTATTCGACAAGTTACGCTTTATACAAGCAGGGGGAGCAAGGAGTATGACGGGCATTGGCGTTCAGATCTCTTTCGAGTTCTCCCTGTTCTTTAACCTTTGGTATTGAAAAGTTTCATTAAAAACATAAACAAATATATAAGCTTTTAATTGATAACAATATGCCTGATTTATTGGAAAGTGTAAACGTTCAAGAACTTCTCAAGGGAGCCAATCTCCTTGGATTGAATATTTCTGAATCTGAACTCAACCAACTTCAGTCTGGCAGTATTCTTTCACTTGAAGGCAGAGGTTTAGGTGAAATTGGTTCAATATTCATTCTTGCTGAAGCTTTATCGAAAATGAATTCAGTTAAGAATGTTACTTTTGAAGATTTGCGAAAAGTTATACCACACTCTTCTCATGGTTGTGGAATTCCTATATACTGTTGGAAATGTGACAATCTTCGTAAGTGTTGTCTTTGCTTGACTTTAATCAATGGTAAGCCAGGAGTTTTCATCTACTGGCAGTTCTAGTCAGGAGAATAAAGTAAAGAGTTTCTTTCAAGTATAAAATGTTGTAAACAGGTGGTACTGTGGTATACTTATTAACTAAAATCAGTATACTGATTCTTTTACTATTAAGTGTTGGTGTTCTTTATGGAGCGATCGCTACTACTAGTGACCAATATAAGTATTCACCTCCAGGTAAGTTAGTTGATGTAGGGGGATATAAACTGCATATTTACTGCTCTGGTGAGCGCACAGATGACCGCAGCCCCACAGTAGTGATGGACTTCGGACTTGCTGGTTGGTCATTAACTTGGAGCCTGGTACAGCCAGAGGTTGCTAAATTTGCCCGTGTATGTACCTATGACCGTGCTGGATATGCTTGGAGTGATCCTGCTCCAACACCTCGCACTATCCAGCAAATTGTCTTGGAATTGCACACTCTACTAACCAATGCTGGAATTGAAAGTCCTTATATCTTAGTCGGTCACTCATTCAGCGGACTGACTGCACGGCTATTCGCCAATCAATACCCTAACGAAGTTGCCGGAATAGTCTTGGTAGATGCAATCAATGAGGACATCTATTCACGACCTTTCTTTGAATTTCAAACAATGATGGCTCAGACACTGCAGAAGTTTCGTCTTCTGTCAATAACATCTCGTTTAGGAATATTGAACCTACTCATCAAGCTAGTAGGAGCGAAGGCTGCACCAGATTTTGTCAAGAAGTTGCCATCACAGATTCAACCACAAATCCTCGCCAAATTCGTCAGTAAAACCTTTGATGCAGCTTCTGCTGAAACTGCGTCTCTAGAAAAGAATGCAGCACAGCTTACGTCTATAGCTTCACTCAATAACATACCGCTAACCGTTTTATCACACGGGATACCCGATATGTTTTCTCACTTGCCAGCTAACACAGCAGAAAACTCAGAGCGAATCTGGCAGGAACTACAAGCAGATTTAGCAACCCTATCATCAACAAGTAGGCTGATCATCGCTGAACAAAGTGGTCACTTTATTCCGATTGATCAACCTGACTTAGTGATAAATGCCATTCGCCAAATGGTTAAAGCAGTTCAATATCAATAACATCAACGAGGTATCTATGACTATCAAAAAAACCGTCAGTCTAGCAAAATCAATAGCAGCTATCGTAGGGTTGACAGCATTGACAGTCCTTAAGGTTTCTCCACCTGCCAATGCCGAATCTTTCACTTGTGGACCAGGTCATTATTGGGTGGAAACTTGTCCAGCTGGTCTTAACGAATTCAATGATTCTGTGAGTATCAACATTCGTGTTTCCGGTGGTCCATACGAAGGTCTAAGTTTCGTTACACAACTCTCTGGTCAGGCACAGATTTTGAGAGGATGGCCAGTTAGTAAGCTAGTAAAGAATGGTAACAGTTGGACTTGGCAAAACGGTGAGATCAAAACCGAGATTGTAAACTTGACAGCTACTGGAGCATCTCCCTTGAGTCCTTCGATAACTGTTGTTGCAGGTGATGGAGTTCCTGACCTTGTTGCTTCTCCATCTTCAAGGAAGTCCCTATACTCATCAGGATCAATCACACAGAAGACGGATAATCTATCTCTAGCTGATAGTGTTTTTAATGTTTTCTTGGAAATCCAAGGAACCCCGGAGGGTACATTACACAACAACACTCCTATCACTTTGCATACAGTGACACCACTCACACAGTTCCCTCAAAATTCTATTGAGTATGTCAGTACTGACACAATTACGCTATATAACGCTGATGGGCTTGAGATTGCTAAGTTAGTTCCAGACAGCGCTGGTAGATCCGTCGTCCTGACTCTTACTAAACGCCTGTCTAGTGAACACAAAGAACAGGAACGAGACATATCTTGGAATTGGGGGAGAGGAAAGTCGAGTTTAAAAACAGATGATTAAAACAGAAAAGAATTAATCCCCCAGTCAAAACAATTCAAAATGCAAAATTCAAAATTCAAAATAGAAGAAATAATTTTGAATTTTGAATTTTGAACTTTGAATTGCTCAGTGGGTGCCTGTACCCGGAATTAATTAATTCAAAAAATTTTTCCTCTTAATTTTGAATTTTGAATTCAAAAAATGGTCAATCTTATGGTTATAGCTACTAAAAAAGCCGTATTTGTTACGGGAGCATCTACAGGAATTGGTAAAGCATGTGCACTTCATCTGGACAAGCTGGGATTTCGGGTTTTTGCTAGTGTGCGAAAAGAAGCAGATGCTGATGCTTTGAAGGCAATAGCATCTACAGAGTTCACTCCTATTTTGATGGATATCGTCGATGGTGCTTCTATCACCTTGGCAGCAGAAACTATAGCTGCGGCTGTTAGCGATATAGGCTTAGCTGGTTTAGTTAATAATGCAGGTACAGCGATTATTAGCCCTCTAGAGTTACTAGAAATTAGAGAACTTCGGCATCAGTTTGAAGTCAATTTATTTGGACAGCTTGCAGTTACTCAGGCTTTTCTCCCGCTTTTACGAAAGAGCCAAGGTCGGGTTGTCAATATAGGCTCAATTATAGGTAAAGTGGCGGTACCATTTTTGGGTTCCAACTGTGCTGCAAAGTTTGGAATGGAAGCGTTGACGGATGTACTTCGGATGGAGCTCCGACCTTGGGGTATCTCTGTCTCAATCATTGAACCTGGCTATGTAGCAACACCAATTTGGGACAAGGTTGTATCTATCGGAAATGAAACTGCAGCGAATCTTCCTCCCTATGAGCGAAATCTCTACAGTGGCGCGATCGCATCTGCTTGTAAATCTATACTCAAATCAAGTAAAGCCGGAATTCAAGCTGATTTTGTTGCTAAAGCTGTTGCACACGCGCTTACATCGAAGAATCCGAAGACTCGTTACCTCGTTGGACGTGATGCAAAACTTGCAGCCCTAGTTAGCAAATTTCTGCCTGATCGAGTGCTTGACCGGGTGATAGCACAATAAGACGAAAACATAAGATTAATGTCATAGAACACTGCGGGCTGTAAAACCCGCATTTCATACACAAATTAAAGATGCAACAACTCGGCTTCAACTCGACATCATATTAGTTAACACTTGTATAGCTTCATTGCACCACTCAACCCAATCTGCTTCATAGCGAATACCTCTACGTAAAGCCTGGTAGCGAAATCGTTTTTCTAAAGCCAAATTTTCAATATTGCCAAAATCTTGTCGTTCCAAGTCTTGATAAGCAGATAACTTTTCTAAATGAATTTTACGACGACGCTTTAACTCTTCAATAATTACCGGCTTAGGAACTAGATAACCAGCAAAGATTTTAACTAAAAGATCCTCTCTGACAGAAGTAGGTTCGGAGGGTTGAGCAATCCATTCAGCTAGCTCCTTTCTTCCAAGATCTGTGACGCTGTAGAGCTTTTTGTTAGGGCGGTTCTCTTGAGCAAGAACCTCTGATTTAACCCAGCCTTGAGCTTCTAGCTTGGCTAGTTCACGGTAAACTTGCTGGTGGGTTGCTGTCCAAAAAAAACCCACTGAACTAAGCTTCTTAGTCAAATCGTACCCACTATAAGTACATTCACCTAAAAAAGCTAAAATTGCGTGGTCTAAAGCCATAGTGTGCAACTAATTGAGTAGAATCTAAATATACTTTGATATACAAAAAGTTGCATATTAGCATCATGCTTGCGAGAGATACAAATCAGTGCCCTTATGCGTCCTTAGTTCCTTTGTATTAACCTTCACTCACCAAAGCCAATGTCTTGACATATGCAACTAATTGAGTATAGCATAAATATACATTGATATGCAAAAAAGTGCATAAACTTAATTGTGTATTTAAATATACAGTAATTGACATCTCGGTCAGTTAGACCGATATAACAAGACTAAAGCTATGGTGCAGAAGTCAGTGCATAAAAATCATTCACTCTCAAAACTTAAAGTTCCACTACTTATTGCTTTACCAGTTGTTACAGCTTTAGCGGCTGGTGCAGCAATTGTCTCTAATGCTTTATTTTTCCATGTTAAAGAAAAAAATCCCGCAACCAACAACGTGATTGTTAGTGCTGTTGCTGCTACAGGGTATTTGGAACCAAAGGGAGAAGCAATTAATATATCTGCTCCTGCTTTCTCTGAAGGTACGCGAGTCAGCAAATTGCTAGTAAATCGGGGAGATAGGGTTAAATCTGGTCAAGTAATTGCTATTCTTGACAACCGAGATCGCCTCGAAGCTGCAGTCAAACAGGCTCTCAAACAAGTTGAAGTTGCTCAAGCACAGCTAGCTCAGGTAAAAGCTGGAGCGAAAAAGGGTGACATTAAAGCTCAAAAGGAAAGATTTCAACGTTCAAAATCTGAGTTAGAAGGACAAATAGCCATCCAAAAGTCAACTATTGGCACTTTAGAGGCGAAGTTGTTTGGAGAAAAAAGTGCCCAACAAGCGACAATTGACCGCCTAAAAGCCGAGTTACAAAACGCCCAAATTGATTGTAAGCGTTATCAGAGCCTAAACAAAGGTGGAGCAGTTTCAGATCAACAGCGTGACAAAATCTGTCTCCAACAAGAAACTAGTCAACAAAGCTTAAATGAAGCCCAAGCCAATCTTAAGCGAATTGTTAAAACTTACGCTGAGCAGATTGCCGAGGCAAAAGCTAATCTTAATCGGACTATAGTAACAGAGTTAAAGCAGATCAAAGAGGCGCGAGCAACTCTAGATTCAGTTGCAGAAGTGCGTTCTGTAGATGTGCAAGTACAAAAATCACAGCTAGAAGCAGCACAAGCTGCTGTCTTGAAAGCTCAAGCGGATTTGGATTTAGCTTATGTACGATCGCCTAGGAATGGTCAAATTCTGAAAGTTTATACTTGGCCTGGTGAGGTTGTTGGTACTGATGGAATTGTTAAACTAGGCGAAACCGAGCAAATGTATGTTAAAGCAGAGGTTTATGAAACAGATATTACTAAAGTTCGTCTAGGTCAACGAGCAACTATCAAAAGTGATGGCGTTTTAGGTGATTTAAAGGGAACTGTAGACGAAATCGGTCTACAAATTGGGACAAAAAATGCACTAGGCACTGATCCAGTCGCAGATGCAGACGCCAGAGTAGTTGAAGTGAAAATTCGCCTTGACCCGCAAGCAAGTCAGAAAGTAGCAGCCTTAACTAACTTACAGGTTAATGCCATCATTCACACTAATTCTCGTGAAGCAAATATTTCACATTCTTGATAATTTAATTCACATTTATTTACTATGGTAAAAAAACCATGTTTAAGAAATTACCTGCAGCTTGGTTACAACTGAGGTACCAAAAAATACGTTTAATAGTAGCACTTTCAGGAGTTATCTTTGCTGTAGTGATTATCTTTATGCAGCTTGGTATTCGTGATGCCTTATTTGATAGTGCTGTTCGTCTTCATCAAGGGTTACAAGGTGATTGCTTTTTAATTAGTCCAAGGTCTACCTCTTTAATTGCAATGGCAAGATTTTCTGAAAGAAGATTAAAACAAGCTTTGGCATTTGATGAGGTGGATTTTGTTACACCTATTTATTTGGATTTTGGTCAATGGAAAAATCCTGAAACCAAAAATTATTGGCGCAATATTTTTATCATTGGTTTTGACTTGCGGCATCAAATATTGAGTTTTCCAGGAGTATCAGAAAATATAGATACTTTGAAAATACCAGATATGGTTTTATTTGACCAAAGTTCTCGGTCAGAATTTGGTTCGATTGTCTCTCAATTTAAAAAAGAAGGAAAAGTTACCACAGAAATTACCCAAAGTGGTAACAATCGTAAAATTAAAGTTGCTGGATTATTTACTTTAGGAACATCTTTTGGTGCTGATGGTAATTTAATTACTAGTCATTTAAATTTTCTCAGGATTTTTAGTAATCGTCATAAAGGCTTTATTGATATTGGAGTCATTAAATTAAAACCAGGAAACGATGCAACGAAATTTACTAGAAAATTACGTCAATATTTACCTAAAGATGTTAAAGTTCTTTCGAAAGAAGAACTAATTAACTTTGAGAAAAATTATTGGCAAAGCAGCACAGCAATTGGCTTTATTTTTAATTTAGGAGTAGCTTTAGGAATAATTGTTGGTATGGTTGTTGTGTATCAGATTCTTTATACAAATGTTTCTGAACATCTCCCTGAGTACGCCACTCTCAAAGCAATGGGATATCGTCACAATTATCTTTTGTCTATGATTATACAACAGGCTATATTTATTGCAATTATGGGTTATATACCAGGTTTTATGATCTCTGTAATTCAGTACGAATTTGCGAAACAAGCAACTTTGCTTCCTATTGCAATGAATTTTAGTAGAGCATTATTTGTAATGGTATCAACCATATTGATGTGTTTGATTTCTGGTGCAACTGCGGTAAATAAACTAAGAGCAGC
The DNA here is from genome assembly GCF_017591665.1 of Aetokthonos hydrillicola CCALA 1050. Lineage (GTDB taxonomy): Bacteria > Cyanobacteriota > Cyanobacteriia > Cyanobacteriales > Nostocaceae > Aetokthonos > Aetokthonos hydrillicola. Next base: position 20,081 of record NZ_JAAKGC010000090.1, read on the forward strand.
AGATCCGGCTGATATTTTTTAAAGGCTAGATATCTATGCAACCTGTGATAGCTATTCACAATTTAAACCATTACTTTGGTACTGGTGCTCTCAAAAAACAGGTATTAATTGACATTAACTTAGAAATTGAGCAAAGAGAAATTATTATCATGACTGGTCCCTCTGGTTCTGGTAAAACAACTTTATTATCATTAATTGGGTCTCTACGCTCTGTTCAAGAGGGAAGTCTTAAAATTTTAGATAAAGAAATGAATGGGGCTAATGAAGAGGAAATGGTGCGAACGCGTCGCAACATTGGTTATATTTTCCAAGCTCATAATTTACTACCATTTATGACAGCTAGGCAAAATGTACAAATGTCAATTGAATTACACGAGGAGATTAGCCAACAAGAGGCGATCGCGAAATCTGAAGTCATGCTGAAGGAAGTTGGGTTGGGTGAACGAGTTAACTATTACCCAGAAAACCTCTCAGGAGGACAAAAACAAAGAGTTGCGATCGCCCGTGCTTTAGTGAGTCATCCCAAAATAGTTTTAGCGGACGAACCCACTGCTGCACTAGACAGTAAAACTGGTCGAGATATTGTAGACCTAATGAGACAGTTGGCAAAAGAGCAAGGATGTACTATTTTGCTAGTAACTCATGACAATCGTATTTTAGATATTGCTGACCGCATTGTTCATATGGAAGATGGTCGGCTGGTAAACCAATCAAATTGAAATTGAATGTTGATAGTATAGTCACAAAAAAGCCCTACACCATCAAAGAGAGACAGTGTAGGTAAAAAATAGCTATTTATTGGACGGGCAAACAATTCTGAATTGATTTATCAAGCGTGTCCCAAATTTGAGCTTCAGTTGCTAAAAAAGGTTTCTTCAGAATTTTGTACTGAAGGTTCTTTTCAGCAGTATCAAACTTATATTCAAGAACAAGTTGACCTACTACTGTTTCAGTGGTAGCGGTTCCTGGATTACCTAATGAGTAGATAGTTTTATGTTCAGCTTCAGTCGTTACTTTAATACGTTCCCAAATTTCTTCTGTGATTCCAGAGTAAGTTTTTTCCTTAGCCACAAATAACCTCCATACATAAATTAAAGTGTTTTCACTCAGATGTCATTGATGCAATTTTGCTTTGCGCAATGCTGATATATTCTTGAAGCATGACAACTTAACCGCTCAGCTTGACATCTCCCTGCTTTAAAAGGTCAGGATTTCTACAAGAATCTCTATATAATCTGTTTGTGTAATGTTTCTCTTTGGGATAAGACAAACCAAGCCATAAACATGAGAATACGCTACGCGAATTTAACGTTGATTAGGAAATGGCTTTCTTCAGATCACAAAACAGATCATATTTATCTGGTAGTGTCAAAACTTTACCAACCACCTCCACTAGACAAATATCTAGCTGTGTAGTTATCCTTACTAAGAATATTCACGCGGTGTCACGTAAACGCGGTTCCTGATTCTTCTAAATGTTGCGTAATTTTCTTTACAGTTATAGTAAACAGAGCAACTAATCAAGATGTTTGAGCGTTCATGTTTGTCAATCCAAAAGACTTTATTCTTGATCCGTGAAGTTTGCGCTTACAAGAATTGTTCTATACAACTTTGTGATCATCCGGATCAAGACTATTATAAATATAACTACGTACCCTGTCAACTAAAAAATTGCTAAATTCTCTTAAAGAGATTACGAGTACATTAGCAAACATGCCATAATACACCACACTGAGTGGTGTATCACAAACAGCATTTTTTTATCAGCTTGATTTATGTTTCCTTTAACCTAGAATAGTGCTTATTCCTCGCTCTTACTTACAAAGATAATAATCAAGCCAATGCCTGCAAAAATCACGCTCACGATCACCAAGGGCAAATTATCGGGACGGAAATATGTCTTTGACTCGCGTACTACATGTATCCTTGGCAGGTCAAAAGACTGCAATCCACAACTACCGGATGATGAAGAGCATCGTATCATTTCCCGGTATCACTGCTTGCTAGATATCAACCCACCAGCTATTCGAGTAAGGGATTTTGGTAGTAGAAATGGGACTTTTGTTAATGGTAACCGAATTGGGCAACGCGAATCTAACCAAACGCCAGAAGAAGCCGCAAAGCTCCAATTTACAGAATATGATTTGCAAGATGGAGATCAAATTCAACTGGGTAACACGGTTTTTGTAATCAGCATTCAAAACTCTCCAGAACTTATTAACGTTTCCGAATTTTTACCGTCTACAGTTGATATTAACAATGTTAACCAAAACTTAACCCCATCAGCTAATTTGCCGGAATATGTAAAACGCTTATTAGGTTTAGCAGACGGTGGGAACAAAAATCTGATCGCTATTAGCGGTTATAGTCTTATCCAACTGATAGGAAAAGGCGGTTGTGGAGAGGTTTTCTTAGCACAGAAGAAGAACACAAAAAAATTGGTCGCCTTGAAAGTAATGTTACCCGCTATCGCTGCAAATGAATTGGCTATACAAATGTTTCTCAGAGAAACAGAAAATACGAAAGCTTTGCAGCATCCTAATGTGGTAAGGTTGCTTGACTATGGTTACTCTGAAAGTATTTTCTTTTTCACAATGGAGTATTGTGAAGGCGGTACAGTTAGTGATTTAATGCGGCGACATAAAGGAAAGTTATCAGTCGATGTTGCTGTACCAATTATTCTGCAAGTCTTGGACGGGTTAGAATACGCACACAATGCAGAAATTCCTAATGTCAAATTGAGCAATGGAAAATTTGGTAAAGGTAAAGGCTTGGTTCACCGAGATCTAAAACCAAGTAATCTTTTTCTCTCTGTAGTTAATGATAAACTAACAGTGAAAATTGGAGATTATGGTTTAGCAAAAGCGTTTGATTTAGCAGGTTTAAGCGGTCAAACTTTAACAGGTTCTAGAGCAGGTACTCCTGTTTTGATGTGCCGTCAGCAATTATTAAATTATAAGTATGTCCAGCCAGAAGTAGATGTATGGGCAGCTGCGGCATGTCTATACTATATGCTTACGGGAACATTCCCTCGTAATTTTTTTGGCGGCGATCGCTTTTTGGCCGTGTTACAAAATGATCCCGTACCTATTCGCCAGCGCGATCAGTTTATTAGCGAAGAATTGGCTCAGGTTATTGATTTAGCGTTGGTTGAGAAACCAGAAATCCACTTTAAAAGCGCAAGGGATTTTAAACAAGCTTTGTTAAATGTGTTTTAATTGACAGTAGTAATTTTTAAGTACGTTCAATGTTTGATGCTTTTAAAATAAAATATATTATACACGTATCTGATTTGGGTGTGTACAGCCTCAAGCTTGAGAAGAGAGAGACAAAAAAGTAGAATAGTATTTAGTTATCTCAAGTGAGAGCGTAGCTACCTAATGATACTTTGGACACCTGATCAATCTCTACAAGACGGACGCTTTATCATTCAAAAAGTCCTTGGTAGTGGTGGCTATGGTATTACATATAGCATGGTCGAACAGTCCACAGGCAAATTATTTGTCATCAAAACCCTAAACCACATCCAACAAAGTCAACCAGATTTCCAGCAGCAGCAGGTAAAATTCGTTAACGAAGCTTTACGTTTATCAAGATGCGCTCATCCCCATATCGTCCAAGTTTATGAACTGATAGAAGAACAAGGACTATGGGGGATGGTTATGGAATATATTGACGGGCAAGATTTACAAGCTTATCTTCAAGAGCATGGACAGTTATCTGAATCAGAAGCGCTACGCTATATAGACCAAATTGGACAAGCATTAGACTATGTCCACCAGCGAGGTTTTCTTCATAGAGATATCAAGCCTGCCAATATTCTCTTGCGAAGTGGTACATTACATGCAGTGTTGATAGACTTTGGTCTAGCCCGTGAATTTAGGTTTGGGCAAAGCGGAAGCATGACTAATTCAAAGACAGAAGGATATGCACCCATTGAACAGTATGACAGAAAAGGAAATTTTGGTGCGTATACAGATGTGTATGCTTTAGCGGCAACGCTGTATACTTTGCTTACAGATGAAGTGCCTTTTCCGTCGAATTTTAGAAAATACGCACAATTACCACCACCAAAAGAACATAACCCTGCCATTAGCGATAGAGTCAATGATGCTATTATGGCAGCGATGGCATTCGAACCGGAAGATAGAATTCAGACTGTTCGCGAGTGGTTGGAATTAGTAATACCAAGCAACACAATTTCTTTTATTCCTCAAGCCCCAACCCTCAATCTCAAATTGGATAATGGTATTGATTTAGTCACTGCTAAGGTGTACTACACTCAGTTAGAGCATTTACTTGCAGCAGGAGAATGGCAAGAAGCTGATAAAGAAACATTACGACTTATGCTAATACTTGCTGCAAGAGAAGACCAAGGTTGGCTTCGAGAACAGGACATTAATATTTTACCCTGTGAAGACCTGTGTACCATCGACCAACTTTGGGTAAAATACAGCGGTGGGCAGTTTGGATTTTCTGTACAAAAGTCTATTTATGAGAGTCTAGGGGAACCAACCGATTATAATCGAAAATTTTGGGAACTCTTTAGTGACCAAATTGGTTGGAGAAGCCAAGAGGGTTGGATAAACTACAAAGATCTAACTTTTGACCTTACCGCACCAGTAGCACACCTTCCGGGATTAGTGCATCGTGGATGTACTTTAGAAGGTGAAAAAAGCCTCTTTTCTCGTATCGAATATTGCTGCACAGGGTAAAGCAGGGAGCAGAGGAGCAGGGGAGGAGGGGAGCAGGGGAGCCGTCACTCATTCTCCAATAATTTTAGGGTAGCATTTACGACAATCTGAGCAGAACCAGTAAAAAACTTACGGTCAATTGTTCCCAGTGTATCACTAGATTGGTGGTAATGCGGTGTACGTAAATTAGCTGTGTCTGTCACTAGTACAGCACCTACCCCTTGATACCAGAATGGAGCGTGATCGCTACGTAATACATCTGGTGTTAGCAAGCCTTTGAAGGGTATTGGCAGTGTTAGTATAGGTGGCAACAGAGATCCACTCTTACTTCTCTTATTCAACGCGATTGACGAACTAGTTGAATTCTCAAACGCACTTAGTAACGAAGAGTGTTCTACATCGCTAATTATTGCCAAGAAATCACCTTGAGTGCTGGGTGGAGTGACGGGTAAACCTACGGGATATTTCTGACACCCAACAGTGTGGCACGCAAAACCGATCATATCTACGACAATAACACCGCGTAGATTCTGCAAATGAGCTTTTTTGCTCACAAAAGCTTTGCTACCTATAAGTCCTGCTTCTTCCCTGTCAAAAAAGGCTAACTGTAGAGTCCTAGGTGTAGGGTATGAACCGAGAAGTCTAGCAATTTCTAGAACTACAGCTACTCCACTAGCATTGTCATCAGCACCAGGTGAAATATAAACTGTATCGTAGTGAGCTGCCACAAGAATAGTTCCTGCTTCTTTATCACTACCCTGTCGTTCGGCTAGAATATTAACACCATCAGTGAACTTTTCCAGTTTGGGTTTCCAGCCTAATTCTTTGAGTTCAGATGTAATGTAACTTCGAGTACGCGATCGCTCCGCCGGGGTGTAGCGCGTAAAATTCAACCTTTGAATATGGTTAAACAACCGACTTGCAGAAACCTGTGGAGTCTTGGTAAGTTCCTTAGACTCAACTTGTGTTTCTGATTTTTCCACTTTCACGGTTTCTCTTATGAGTGGCTGATGCGTCGGCTCAATAAACCCGCTACAACTTACCATACCTACTGTTGTAATAACCAACAGCATCAACCAAATCAATTTTTTCATTACTCTTGATTTATGCTTCCCTTAACCTAGAATAGCGCTTATCCCCGACTCCCCTGCCCCCCTGCTCACCTGCCCCCTGCTCCCTCCTCCCTCTTAAGAACATGTTAGATTTATTACTCATCATGACCTTAGGTTTCCTAGGAAGTTTCGGTCACTGTATGGGGATGTGTGGTCCTTTATCTGTGGCGTTTTCGTTATCTTCTAAGCAAGAAACTCGCAATTGGCGACAGCAGCTACATTTTCACATTCTCCTGAACCTAGGACGAATAATCAGCTATGCTTTGGTTGGTGCTGGTATTGGGCTGCTGGGCTCTGTATTGCTTGCTAGTGGGCAAATGGCAGGTATTGGGAGTGAATTACGCCATTGGATAGCAATTATCACTGGCATTATGTTGATTTGGTTTGGTTTAGGACAAATTAAACCTGATTTTTTGCCGCGTATTCCGCTCTTACATCCGATATTGCAGGGAAGTTTACACAATCGCTTAAGTACAGGAATGATGAAACTTTCCCTTAACACAAGATGGTGGACACCAGCTTTATTAGGGATGACTTGGGGTCTAATGCCTTGTGGTTTCTTGTATGCTGCTCAAATTAAAGCTGCGGAAACGGGCAATCTCTGGAAAGGCGCAGCAACAATGCTAGCTTTTGGTATTGGGACCTTACCCGCTATGTTATTTATAGGCGTCTCAACCTTTTTAGTTAGTAAAGACAGGCGTAGTCAGTTGTTTCGGTTGGGCGGTTGGGTCACTCTCACCATTGGAGTGATAACGTTATTACGCACTGGCGACACAATGGTAGATTATACCGGACACGCTGCACTGATATGTTTGATTATGGCGCTTATTGCTCGCCCCATCAGCAGATTATGGTCAGCACCGCTGCATTACCGACGTGCGTTGGGAGTAGGTGCTTTTGTACTATCTGGACTACACACTGCTCACATGATGGAACACTCTCTAAAATGGAACCTTGCAGCTTTCTTTT
>NZ_JAAKGC010000091.1 GCF_017591665.1 Aetokthonos hydrillicola CCALA 1050
AGGCAGCAAGAGATTCTCCGGTTTTGGGAGTTTTAAGAGTATCCATAAAAAGCGACTAATAACCCTTCCAAAAAGATATATAATTTGTTGGTAAATAACCCTGATGCAAACACACAAATTCGAGTGAACTTCGCTGTAACTTTAGCCACTGTTGCTGTTCAATTTTTAGAGCGTCCTGGTATGGCACCAGCAACCAAAAGGACTTACGAGTTAACACTTGCGCCTTTGTTATCAGAGTATGGAAGTTGGTCAATAGAAATTCTCAGTAAACAAACGCTGGTTGAGTATTTAAATAGTCTGAGTCATTTAAAATATACGACACACCATAAGCATCAAGCGATACTACAAAGCCTATTGAATTTTGCAGTGTCTCAAGGGTATATAAAATACAACCCAATACAGGGACTCAAGCAACGTCCTGCTGACCGGGAAAAAGGGGAGCATTTAAGCGATGAGAAGATAAGATATTTAACTAATCAACAGCTAAACATACTGTACACTGCTGTTGCAGAAGACTATCGCACCAGTACGATTATTTATTTACTACATCGTACAGGATGTAGAATAGGAGAGATTTTAGCGCTAAATTTATCAGCGATTGATATTAAAAATCAGAAATTTCAAGTATTAGGAAAAGGAAATAAACAGCGTTGGTGTTTTTACAGTGATGATGCCGCAGAGGCATTATTTAAATATTTAAAATATTCAAGGCATCAAGGGCATGAAGCTTTGTTTACAGCACAACATCCAGTTACCCTTAAAGTCAGTAGAATTAGCTATCATACATTGCATGAATATTGGCGAGAAATAACTACTCAACATCGGGAATTAAACGGTGTTCGTATTCATGACTTACGGCATACGTTTGCATGTGAACGCGTAGGTTTAGTATCTATAGAAGAGTTACGTGCGCTAATGGGGCATGAAAGCATTCAAACGACTTTGCAATACCAAAAAGTAACCTCACACAAAGCAGAATCAGCAGCTCGTCGTGCCCTAAATGCCTTAATGAATACTGAAAATAGTGAGCAGCAGCCCGCAGATAAGGTTAGATAAAAGTATGTACATTTGTATTTGCGAAGCACTCAAATTTAATTACTTTTGTGTTTGTACCTAAAAGAATATAAAATACCTTTTGGTTGAAAAGTGAGGGATAAACCATTTCTTGGTCATTCCTCATAATTTTGTGTTGCAAATATTACTTTAATGACCTTAATAGACCGTACCGCGTATCCCAAATTTAAACAATTCCCTGATGCTAAGGAGCTTGCAGAGCTTTATACTCCAACACCAGAAGAAATCGAGTTCGCGAAGTCTAAAACAAAGAGTCATGAAGGGTTTCTTAGCCTCATCGTTATGTTAAAATCTTTCCAGAGGCTTGGTTATTTTCCTCATCCTGAACTAGTTCCAATCGCGGTCATCAGACATATTCGGTCGTGTTTAAAGTTACAAAGTTGGGTAAAAGCAATACCATCTGAACGCCAGTGCTACACTTACCAAAATGCAATACGTTTGTATTTAGGCGTTAAACAGTACGATAAATCTGCCCAAAAAATCATAGCTATTTTGGTTGCACAACAAGCAGAAGTAAAAGACCACCCTGCTGATTTAATTAACGTAGCAATTGAGGAACTAGTTAAACAAAGATATGAACTGCCTGCCTTCAGTACGCTTGACCGTTTAATTGGTCATATTCGTACAATGGTTAATAACCGTCTATTTATTCGGGTGTCTAGCAGTTTTACCGTTGCCGAGATTTCATATTTAGATCAATTACTTATAGGGGATACAGAGTCAGAGTCAGCAACACTTAACTTGATTAAGTCACCACCCAAAAGTGCAAAATTAAATCAGATGAAGGAACTTTTGGCTAAGTATGATTCTTTAATGACCTTTGGAAATGCTAAACGCCTACTTGCCACTATTTCTTCGACAAAAGTTAGGCACTTTGCATCACTTGCAAGGTCTTTAGATATATCTGAATTTAAAGATATTAATCTTCCCAAACGCCGAACGTTACTTTTGTGCTTATTATATGAAGCACAGGTGAAAACTCGCGATTATCTTGTTGATATGTTTCTCAAACGTATACTCAAGATTCATAACAATGCTAAACAGCGGTTACAGGAGTTACGCGAAAAGCATTTAAAAGAAACTGAAGAGTTATTAAACACGTTAAAAGAAGTATTAAAGGCTTCAAAAGAAGCTCCTGACAATGCAGTATTGGGTGACAAAGTTCAGTACATTTTAGATGAGCATGGCGGCACTGATTTATTGCTAGAAAAATTTGAAGAGATAGCGGCTTACAATACAAATAACCACCTACCTTTAGTTTGGCGTTTTTATTCCGGACACCGGAAAATATTATTTGATTTAGTACGTTCCTTAGAGATCTTCTCAACTTCCGCAGAAGAATCAGTAATTAATGCTGTGAAATTTTTGTTAGATAACGAACACAAACGCGGTCAACATTTACCCGCTGAAATTGATTTGAGTTTTGTGGGTAAACACTGGCAAGCCCTAATTATAACATCTGTCAAGGGAAAGAAGGTTTTAAAACGTCAACAACTGGAAATTTGTATTTTTTCTTACCTTGCAGAAGATTTTAGGACAGGGGATGCCTGTGTTGTCGGGTCTCTAAGCTATGCTGATTTCCGCGACCAATTATTATCAGAGGCTGAATGTAAGCCTTTGCTGGAAGAGTACTGCAATCTACTCGGCTACCCAAATAATCCTGAAGATTTTGTTGAGTATTTACGTCAAGAATTAACACGAGTTTCTCTCAAAGTAGATAAAATCTGTGCGGGCGATAAACAAGTCACAATTAATAGTAAAGGTGAACCTTCACTTAAACGCTTAAAAACTCCTCCTCAACCAACAGAAGTAGAAGAACTAGAAGCAAAAATTCGTGAATTGATGCCTGAACGTAGTATTTTAGATATTCTTTCTAATGTTGAACATTGGTTAAATTGGACGAGGCATTTTGGTCCGTTATCAGGTAGCGAGCCAAAGTTAAAAGAACCCGCAGAACGTTATATTTTTACAACATTTGCTTATGGGTGCAATTTAGGACCAAACCAAATGGCACGACATTCAAGGGCTGCTGTCACTTCTCACATGATTTCTTATACTAATCGACGCCATATTACTGCTTCTATATTAGAAGCTGCGATTCGAGACATTATTAATGCTTTCAACCGTTTTAGCCTACCAAATTGTTGGGGCACTGGGAAGAAGGCGGCGGCCGATGGTAGTAAGTTTGAAATATACGAAAATAATTTACACAGTGAGTACCACATTCGTTATGGCGGGTACGGCAGCATTGCTTATCATCTCGTTTCTGATAAGTATATTGCTTTATTTACTCACTTTATTACTTGTGGTGTATGGGAGGCAGTCTATATCTTAGACGGGTTATTAAAGAATCTCTCTGACATTCAGCCTGATATATTACATGCAGATACTCAAGGTCAGTCAGGTCCTGTGTTTGCCTTATCTTACCTTCTGGGTATAAAATTAATGCCGCGCATACGCAACTGGAGCGATTATACTTTTGTCCGTCCCAGCACTGACATTACCTATAGTTACATTGAGCCGTTGTTCAAAGATGTCGTCAACTGGAATTTAATCAAGACCCACTGGTACGATATGATGCGGGTAGTGCTGTCAATTAAGGCTGGAAAGGTTATGCCTTCGACCTTGTTGCGTAAGTTGAACAGCTACAGTAAGAAGAACCGCCTCTACCAAGCGTTTTTAGAATTGGGTAAGGCTGTGCGAACTATGTTTCTGTTAGAGTACATCTCCGATATTCGGATGCGGCAGGAAATTAATGCAATTACAAATATTGTGGAGGTATACCACAGTTTTCTAGATTGGGTGTTTTTTGGTAAACTTGGCACTATTACTGAGAATGACCCCATCGAGCAAGAAAAACGCTTAAAGTATCTTGATTTGGTAGCTGGAGCAATTATTTTACATAATACAGTTGATATGTCGTTGGCGATTCAAACGTTAATGTCACGAGGGGAAGTCATTTCAATGCGACATCTGGCAGCTTTAAGCCCATACTTAACTAGACATATCAAAAGATACGGAGATTATGTAGTGAATTTACAGAATATTCCCCAACCGTTAGAGGCAGCGATTAATCTCCCACCTGAAATCTTTGAAACTTAGACCCAGTAAGGCTTTCCAGACCATCTTGCAGCTTTTTACACGTATCTCGGCTTAACGTCTAAATGCTTCTACGGTGTAATACATGGAAACAGAAAATAGTAGTCGCGAAAACCGTGTAATACACGGAATTAATTTGAGTCTGACGCACTTCCTAGCTGTGATAATAATAATCATTATCATAGAGAGGGTGTTCTATATTTTATGTTCTGGAAGTCGCTTAATTTCGCTTCTGAGTTAATCGAGTCTTAAACAAGAAGTGTCTCAAGATTTGCCAAGTAAGCTTTGGGATTTCGACGGAATCGTAGCTGTTCAATACGACTTAGTTGATGTTGGCGTAAATCAGAGCGCAATTGTTGCCAAGTCTGGACACAAACTTGTGCCAAATCTTCAGATGAAAAGGAATGAAGTGCAGTAGCAATGGCAGAAGCTAACTGAACTGTGCCTCGAATTACAAGTGAAGAAGGGGCGACTTTACGACCGGTACAACGGCGTTGATGATGTCGTAAAACACCAAATACCTGTTCAAGATCGTTATTGGTTCGAGGTAAACCTTCAACATCGTAACAATGAAAAAGTCCAGACCAATAACTACGAGTAATTTTTAAGAAATGAGTAATACCAGGTTCTAAAGTACCTGCTTCATTTTTCGCATGTGACATTGAGTCAAGTAAAGTTTGGAAACTTCGTTGGACTTCAATTGCATTAAGACCAGTTTCGTTATCTAGAATTTCTGCGGCTTGATGAATCCAATTGTAAGCAACACTAATTGGAGTGAACAAAGATGCTGTTTTTTCAAGTCCTTTAGAAACAATTTGTTTGAGTTTTATTAAGGGTTTTGGTAGCCCCCTTTTTTAGCTAGCCGTTCTAGGCTGTCTTCAATTAAACTTAGGCGTTCTTGTAGTTTTAAACCAGAGGCATCTAGCGGTGGACGACCATCACTGGTCAAGGAACCACGTACAGCCAAACAATATCCACGCACAACTTCGGATGTAGGTTGGTCAAGGTTACTAACACTACGTTCAATCTCACGTATCCCCCGAACATGCTTTTTTAATTCCTTTTTTGCGTGTCTATCTGCTTCGTAAATAATCTTAGCTGCTTCCTTTAAATAGTGAAAATGGCACAAACCGTGAGCAATTCCAGGGAATGCTACCTCAACAGCTTTGCGAATTGATTGTTGTCCGTCACTAATCACCCCATCAATCTTTACATCAAGAGTATTTTTTACCTCTAATAACAAGGCTGATAAATCCTCATTTGTTGACGACAATAAGGTTTTTGCCAACAAAATTTCTCCTGATAAACAATCGCGAATTACCCATAGAACTTCATGTCCAACATCTGGTTGCATTCCATCAATCGCTAATATTAATCGCCCTTGTTTTTTGGCTATGGCTTTGAGTCTTGATTGGTCACTCAACCACAGTGCAACTAATTCATCATATCTTTCTAACAGGTAAATAACACTTCGCTCGCTTACTTCTACACCCTGGTTGCGAAGCTGTTGATGAATTTGAGGTATGCTTCTGTGTTCAGTGTAACGCAACGCTCCAACCAGTGCAATTACATCTAAACCAAATTCTTGTTGTGGTAATGCCCATGAACCTTCTTGTTCTGGTCTATATTTAATTCGGTAGCGCTCACAGGATGTATTCTGGCAACGGCGGACTTTTAACAGCAGTTGTACCACTCCTTTAAGGGTTCTCACATGTCGGAGATTATTGTACTCATTCCACATTGGTTTGCCACAACTAGGACAATTCTGTTGCACGCATTCTAGTACTTCAAACGATGTTGCTTCTGGGTGAGGGGTTTTTCTTGCCATTGTGATCTGCTCATCTATTCTCTGTGTTCCCTAGTTTACTCGAATCTGTCACCCTCTCTAGTAAATTTTGCGGTTCTAGAAAAAAAGCACTTTCCCAGTATTAGAGAAATTAGAAGATCCAAGGATAAAACCAATTGATATTCCTACAGGTGCAACAACTGAAGAAATGTGGGAAACCTTCAAGACGATCACTAAACACGTGAATGAGAAAGATTCTGTAGTTTTTGATATAACTCATGGACTTCGCTCTCTACCTTTTCTCGTATTCTTATTTGCTGCTTATTTGAAAGCTGCTAAGCGCGTTACTATTGATGCTATTTACTATGGTGCTTTAGAACTAGGAAATTTCAAAACTGGTTTACCAGCACCAGTAATTGATCTATCAGAATTTGTATCCATGATTGATTGGTTAACAGCGACGGAACGTTTTGTAGAAATTGGAGATGGACAAGCACTAGCAAATTTACTCAAAACTGCTATTCCATCAGGAGTTGAACTACGTGATAATCCTGCTAGTAGACCATTAAAAAGTCAGCTAGAAAAAACTGCTAAAAGTATTGAAACTATTTCATTGGCTTTGAATCTAACTCGACCAATTGAAACAATGCAATCAGCAACTAGTTTAGAAGAAATATTAAAACAAGCAGAATCAAGCTTTGCTGAACGTGCTAAACCATTTTCATTATTGTCAGAAAGAGTTGTTCAAGAGTATGGACAATTTGCTCTCGAATCTCCAACTGATCAAGCAGCACTGGCTGAAAACTTATGGTTACAGTTACAAATGATTAAGTGGTATATTCAGCGAGATAGAGTTGTACAAGCAGTCACTCTAGCGCGTGAGTGGTTAATTTCTGTATTAGTGCTGAAGTTCGGTGAACTCATGCTTGATCACAGGAAGGGTCGAAAGTATGTGGAAGATGCTATAAATAATGCCGTTGAAAAGACTAAAGTATCATCTCGTCCTATTATTGCTAGTCCTTGTGATGAAAAATTTGCAGAGCTACCACAAACAGATGAGCTTGTGAAATTGTGGAGTCAAATGACTGAACTACGTAATGATATTGCTCATGTAGGGATGAATCTTAACCCTCAACCAGCCTTAAAGCTTAAAGAAAAAGCTTTATCACTGTACCCGAAATTACACAAGCTCGGAGAGGAATTACTACCAGAACGAGTTTGTTTTGAGTAAATTTTTAATTAAACATTATCGTTCAACGATTTACTCGTTCCCCAAAATGGCGTATGGTTGTACGATTAGGACAAAGCAGCATCCTAAAGACTATCATCAGACTTCAGCGATCGCTCGACAGCGACCAGAAGCAAACCCGACACACGTGACCCCAACTAATGGTTTCGAAAAGCCTCGACAAGAAGAAGTAATTATTATATGGTGGTTGTATTAGCTTGATGTTTGGCAAACCGAAGCGGGGGCTAAAACTAGGGGGGGTTTGCCAAAATCGCCAGAACCTTGACAATTAAATAGTTACAGCATTTGGAAGTTGGTAATAAATGGGAATTACTCTCAATAAGAGAGGCTGAAATGAACCTATTTTTGAGGTTTGCCAAAACTGGTAATGGAATCCTTGCTCTGTAAGGGTTTTAGAGGGTGGACTTGAAACCTAACGAATCCCGGTAACGGGACTGAAACGATCTCATTGCTAAATGGCCAAATTCATTTACATAATCTTGAAACCTAACGAATCCCGGTAACGGGACTGAAACGACAATAAACAAATCTGGAACCGCGAATTTAAACTTGAAACCTAACGAATCCCGGTAACGGGACTGAAACTTTTTGTATGCGTCTTCCATGATTTTTACCTCAAACTTGAAACCTAACGAATCCCGGTAACGGGACTGAAACACAGATCTTAGCTCCCTAATTCTTTGATTAAACTCCGGGCTTGAAACCTAACGAATCCCGGTAACGGGACTGAAACAAGAACAAGAGAGAAATACGCCGATTTCTAGCATGAAACTTGAAACCTAACGAATCCCGGTAACGGGACTGAAACTCGATTCCGACACATATATTACTGAGCCAGTTACAACTTGATTCCCCTTCTCAGTCTCGTTTTTGATTCAGCTTAATCTCGAAATAAGCCAGGTGGATATATTGACAAAAAAAAGGGAGCAGGGAGTAAAAATGGGAATAAAACTTAACTCTAGACGAACATGCCGTGCGATCGCCTTTGGCCGCTCCTTTAGTTAGTAAAATTTAAAGCCCACATTGCGCACTTCAAAATGTAGCATAAAGGTATACGTAATATTTTTATAAAAATAGTAAATAAGAATACTAAATTTATTTAAGTAAGTCAGCAGGAAAAAATAAACAGGGCTGTAAGAGCATAAAAGGGGTGGCATAGCTTATAAATGCTTGGGTTCAAGCTTTTTACAAAGCTGGACATGCATCGTGTTGTCGTGTAACTCGTAGTTGGATACCACTCGTGAGACAATCAAAAAAACTAAAAAATATTGGTTCTTCGGTACTTGTTATGCTAAACTAATAGTTACTAAAGAGGGAACAGGGAACAGGGAACAGGGAACAGTGAAGAGAAGGAAAAAGGAAAAAAGGGAAGAGAGAGTATTACTCTAGTTTCTTAATAAGAGCAATAATCATTCGACTCTCTTCACGCAGTAAAAAAATAATCGGTTCTATATCTTCTTGTTTAGATAGTCCTACGCGCTGAGATAGAATAATATGTGTTTCTAATTCATTAACCGAACCTTGAGCAATGTTAAGAAATCTGATATACTCAGCCGTTGATCTTCTTCCATATCCCTCAGCTATGTTAGCTGGAATAGAAACCGGTGATTTTCTAATTTGTTGTGTCATGCCATATAACTCATCTTTGGGAAAGACTTTAGTTAAAAAATAACACTTTTCGGCTATATCTATACCTTTTTGCCAAATTTTTAAGTCTTTAAAATCATGAATTTCTGACATAGAAAATCCTTGAATTCTTCAAAATTAATTAATCATTAAACTGCCAACTTAACAAGCATCGAATTCTGAAATTATCAAAATTTTTGAATCCATAAGCGCAACGCTTAATTAGCTTGAGTTTATTATTAATGCCTTCAACAACTCCACTCGTCGTCCTATTATCAAAGTAAGCAAGAATCTCATCCAGCCAACGAAGTATTGTATTATAGCTATGAGGAAAATATTTCTTTGCCTCTAATAACCATGTTCCCAGTTTAAATAATCCGTCATACCAATTATTCGTCTTCTCAAAAATTTTTCTGATTTCCTCTTTTAATTCATGCATTATATTCAGATTATGAGAAACTTGTTTGACTTGGATTAACTTATCTTTTTGAATTTCATTTAGCTCTTTTTCGTTCTTAAGTAAAACATATTTACTTTTGGTAATCCCTTGTAATTTTTTTTCATGTTCTGCTTTATCTTGAGGTGACTTGGCATTTTTAATAACTTCTTCTATCTGATTTTTCTCTCTCCTTCTTTGTGTATCTAACTCCTTATTTATCTGTATCATTACATGAAATCTATCAGCTACTAATTGTGTGAAAGGCATTAATTCTTTCACTAAGCTTCTGTATCCTTGCCATAAATCTATACTCACCTCTTCTATTTTATCCAAAACCTCATTCCCCCACTCAATTAAAGTTTTTCTCAGGACTTTTTGTGTCCGTCCATATACCATTGCAATCAATTTAGATGTATCCAAATCTATTAAGACTGTACAGTAATTTCCGTGACCTTTAGTCAGAGCTATTTCGTCTATTCCAAGTCTTTTTAACCCTAAAGGTTTTGATAACGATATTTCAGTAGATGCGTCTTTTAACATTCTTTCTATTTCTTCTGTCGTCACAATTCCTTTTGAGGCGACACTGTGTATATCGTTTTCTAAAACATCTTGTATTATTTTTTTAGCTAATCTTTTTGTATAAGTTCTTTTCCGACTCACAAAATTTAGCTCCTCACTAAAAGGTTTTTTACATAAATCACATTTAAATTGTCTTCTATTTATTTCTAAAAATACTGGTTTTTCTCCAAAGGGTAAGTCTTTGACTATGTATCGATGATTCTGATGTAATCTATGACTTGAGGTTCCACAACGTGGGCAAGTACTACATGATAAAGTTGATTCAGTCTGTAATAAGAGCCCAATTCCAGCATGGAGACGATGCGATATGACTTTTACCCCTTCTATGTCCAGAATTTCTGTCAGAGCTTTAATACCTTTTTTCCTTATCATGACTTTCACACTTTCTAAAATCTTACCAGGTAAGGCCAACAGAAAACCGCGTTTCTTTCTTCACTGTTCCCTGTTCCCTGTTCCCTGTTCCCTCTTCAGTACTTATTAGTTTAGCATAACAAGTACTGAAGAGCCAAAATATTTTAGGAGTAAAAAATTGTCTCCAACATCAAAAGCAGAAATTAAAAATATCGATCACCTAGGGATAGTTGCTGGACTAATTGATGAAATTGGAATAGTTGAAACAGTAAACTCAAGATTAGGAATAGACTGTCGGGAGAAAATATCAGCAGGGATAATAGTCAAAGCGATTCTAATCAATGGATTAGGATTTGTAGCAAGACCGTTATATCTATTCAGTCAGTTTTTTGAAGATAAAGGAACCGAAATACTATTAGGAGAAGGAGTAGAGAACGATTATATAAATAAGGATAAAATTGGAAGATTTATGGATAAATTATATCGATATGGATTGAACAAACTATTTATAGAAATAGTATTATCTGTGGTTAAAAAGTTTAAAATAGGTGTAAAATATTCCCACTTGGATGCAACATCATTTCACTTACATGGAGAATACGGAAGTGAAAAAAATAATGAGAAAGAAAAAGAAATAGTTAGAGAAAGACCAATAATTATAACAAAAGGATACTCTCGCGACCATAGACCAGATTTGAAACAATGTGTTTTAGATTTAATAACAAGTAGCGATGGAGACATACCATTATTAATGAGAGTTGGAGATGGGAACGAAGCGGATAAAGCCGTATTCGGAAAAATCTTAGTTGAGTTTAAAAAACAAATAAATTTTGACAGCATTATGGTCTGCGATAGTGCATTATATAGTCAGGAAAATCTCCAATTAATCGAGCATCTAAAATGGATAAGTAGAGTACCGATGACAATAAAAAAAGCCAAGGAATTAGTCCAATCGGTAGAAATAGAAGATATAGAGATAACTTCAGAAGAAAGAAAAAAAAGAGCAGATCTAAATTTAGAAGGATACAAGTGGAAAGAAGAAATAGTAACTTATGGTGGAATTAAACAAATTTGGCTAATAGTAGAAAGTCAAAAAAGAAGAGACAGTGATTTAGAGAAGCTAAAGAAAAAACTCAAGAAAGAAAAAGATAAAGTTGAAAAACTTATTAAAGAATTAAAAAAAGAAGATTTTGAGACTCCAGAACAGGCTCGATATAAACTAAAAGGAATTAATAAAAGTCTAAAAATGTTCGTAATCAAAGAGATTAAAATTATCGAAATTACCTCAAAAGATAATAAAACTATTTATAAAATGGAGGCAGTGGGGGATGAAAAGATAAAAGAGATAGAAATACTAAGAAAAGAAGCCGGTAGATTTATTTTAGCGACTAATTTGGTTGACGAGAATAAGTTAGAACCAGAAGAAATTATTACAAATTATAAAAATCAACAGTCCTGCGAAAGAGGGTTTAGGTTTCTCAAAGATCCTTTATTCTTTGCTGATAGCTTCTTTGTAGAGAATCCTGAGAGAATAGAGACAATGTTATTTTTAATGTCTCTATGTTTGTTAGTTTATAACCTCGGTCAAAGGGAACTGAGAAATAGCTTAAAAAGAGCGAAAATTGGAATCAGCAATCAACTGGGAAAGTTAACACTCACCCCTACATTAAGATGGGTCTTTCAATGTTTCCAAGGAATTCATCTTTTAACTTTAAATGGCATTCATCAAATTGTTAATTTAACAGAAGAGCGAAATTTTATTTTAAATAATCTACCTTCGTCTTGCCAAAAATATTATTTAATTTCTTAATCTAAATAACGTCTGGATATTGGATAATATTTTATGAATATTCGAAGGAATAGTTATTGTTCCTTGAATTTATACTGCCTATATAACCTATTTTATCAGTTAAATATTTTCTGATTAATTATTTATTTTAAAAAGAAAAATATTTCATCATTCTTTTCCTAATTATCCTGACTTTCTTGATCTTATCTATTTTGTATTTTCTTTGTATTTCAAACTGAAGTGCGCAATGTGGGTTCCAGACGCAACCCAACAAAGTGACGCACCCGCTTTTATACCAGACTCCAGCAGTAGTTTCACTGTTCAACCAATGGATGATTTTGGTAAAAAAACAACCTTTAATCGCATCAATCCATTCTCCACAGACAAAGCTCAGATTGACAAAGACAGGATAATAGAGCCAGGATTTTTACCATTACAACTTCGTTCTACTAGTGCTCGTTATGACTTTTACCAACGATATCCAACACAATGATACCGCAAATATTTTACAAAGCCGCACAGAGAGCAAAACTACCTTCGCTGGGTTAAGTGTTATTTTACGCCCAACCGAAACATCATCTACACCCATTTCCTTGAGTGAATGGTTACCAGAGCTTGATACCGCACCCATCTGGGTACCCCTACGCCAAGTCGATGGTGTTACTAAAATAATGCCCTTGCTACCAGAGGCTATTTTATACGAGAACTTGATGCGATCGCTCTGTTTGCAAATCGCCGAAAATAATTTAGTACAATGGCGAGAAAAATCTTATGAAGTCGGTGGTGTTGAGGTAAATTCTCATTCCCTGCACACAATCCAAGTTCCCATCTACACAGACAAACCCCTTCCTCCAACTTTAGGACGTGCTATTCACGCATTGTGTTTTCGCTGGTTTGCCAATACAAATCCAGAATTAGCTGAAAAGTTGCATCTACAAGAGAACTTACCCATGGCTTTGGGTTTAAAATATTGCTCCCCCAAAAAGATGCTACTAAAAATTAGTTTATTACAGAAAGAATTACTCGCACCTTTATTATGGGGAACGAGTGTAGATTTAGGGAACGAAATTATCCTAGCAGGAATAGTCTGTCGTTTGGGTGATTCGATAGAGATTGTTCAAGCAAACACCTTCGAGAAACTCGTACAAGTAACACCTCAAAGCTCTATAGACTTGGAATTTCTCACTCCCACCAGTTTCAAGCAAGGTAAAAATATTCAACCTTTCCCCCTACCGGAATTAGTGTTTAACGGTTTACTGCGCCGTTGGAACATATTCGCACCTGAAAAACTGCAATTTCCTAGTATTGAATGGAATGGTATAGTTTCCTCTTACGAACTTAAAACCTACGCCATGAAAATGGAAGGTGGCGCAGAAATTGGTGCAGAAGGATTCATCAGATATCGATTTACTGATACTGAACAAGCAAGAATTGCAACAACCCTAGCACATTTCGCATGTTTCTCTGGAATTGGCAGAAAAACTGCAATGGGAATGGGACAAGTCGTTATGAAGAAGAATTCAGGAGTCAGAATTCAGGAGTCAGAATGAATTAGCTCTGTTGGATAAACAATTAAAAATCTAAATTCGCAATGATAGAAAATTACTTACCCCTTGCGTATCTTAACGCTTGGGAATATTGCCCACGCCGATTTTACCTTGAATATGTGCTAGGAGAAATGGAAGACAATGAGCATATTATTTTAGGTCGCCACTTGCACCGGAATATTAATGAAGAATTATTCATCACTGAAGGCGATAAGGTAATTCGTCAACAACAATGGGTATGGAGCGATCGCCTGAAAATTGCAGGTATTATTGATGCTGTGGAAGAATGCGATGGTCAGCTTATTCCTGTGGAATATAAAAAAGGTAAAATGGCACAGCACTTAAACGACCATTTTCAACTCTGCGGTGCAGCTTTATGTTTAGAAGAACGCACAGGACGCAGCATCGTTTATGGAGAAATTTTCTACCACGCAAACCGCAGACGACAAACTGTAGCATTTACCCCAGAATTACGACAAGCAACAGAGAATGCGATCGCACTAGCTCAAGTTGCAGCTAATAAAGAAATGCCAGCCCCCATTAACAATACCAAAAAATGTCAGTCGTGCAGCTTGCAAAAGATTTGCTTACCCTTTGAAGTCAAAGCACTCCGTGCAGAAATAAATCAGGAGACAGGAGTCAGAATACACCCTCCATAAAACAATGAACAGTGAATAGTTATCATTTATAACTTGAACACTGATAACTGATATTAATGAGCAAGGTTTTCAACCAATAATCATTCTGACTCCTGAATTCTGACTCCTGACTTCTAATAAATTATAAATATGTCTGTTCTCTACGTTACTCAAGCCGAAGCCGTTTTAAGTAAAGTCTATGAAGCCTTCACTGTTTCCTTAAAGCAGGAAGATGGTACATGGAAGAAAAAAAATATACCCGCCCAGACTGTAGAACAGGTAGTTCTTATGGGCAATCCTCAAGTGACCGGAGACGCTTTAGTCTATGCTTTAGAATTGGGAATGCCAATACATTATCTTTCTACTTTCGGGAAATACTTAGGCTCTGCGCTTCCAGGATACTCCCGGAACGGTCAACTGAGATTAGCTCAATATGCACTATATAATGATGCTGCACGACGTTTAGAGTTAGTCAAGGCAATAGTTACCGCCAAAATTCACAATCAATACAACGTACTCTATCGCCACAACGAACGAGATAACCCCCTTAAACAACGCAAGACTATGGTTAAAAACCAAATAACTATAGACCAGGTGCGAGGAATTGAAGGATTAGCAGCACGAGAGTATTTTGCTTGCTGGCAAAAAATGGTTGGTGAACAGTGGACTTTTAATGGTCGCGTGCGCAACCCACCCACCGATCCAGTGAACGCATTATTAAGTTTTTCCTACGCTTTACTCAAAACCCAAGTCACAGCAGCAGTTCACCTTGCAGGACTTGACCCGTATATTGGCTATTTGCACGAAGTCCATCACGGACAACCTTCAATGGTATTGGATTTGATAGAAGAATTTCGACCTTTAGTTGCTGACAACGTAGTTTTGGGAGTGTTGAGTAACCGAGAGATTCAACCCCAAGATTTTACCGAAAGTTTAGGAGCTTATCGACTTTCTGATTCTGGGAGAAAGTGTTTTTTAGCAGCATTTGAGCGGAAAATGAACGATGAATTTACCCATCCCGTGTTTAATTATCGCTGTACCTATCGACGTGCAATTGAATTACAAGCGCGGTTGCTGAGTCGACATTTACAAGAAGGGATTCCATATAAACCTTTAACTTTACGTTAAAGGATAAGGAGAATAATGATCCGATTTCCTTAAGCTAGGACTAAGTCAAGCTTGAAATTAAATCTTAAATTCTATGACTACCCTATTTTACCTGATAATTTACGATTTACCAGATAATAAAGCAGCCAACAAGCGCCGCACTCGTCTACATAAAATGCTTTCTGGTTATGGAACTTGGACACAGTACAGCGTGTTTGAATGTTTTTTAACTGCGATAAAATTTACCCAAATGCAGATTAAGATCGAGAAGTTAATTAAACCAGACGAAGATTCGGTGCGGGTTTACGTACTTGATGCTGGTTCTGTAAAACGAACTATTACTTATGGTTCGGAAAAACCTCGACAAGAAGAAGTTATTATTCTATAGTGGTTATATTAGCTTGATGTTTGGCAAACCGAAGCGGGGGCTAAAACCAGGGGGGGTTTGCCAAAATCGCCAGAACCTTGATAACAGAATAGTTACAGCGTTTGAGAATAGAAAATAAATAGGAATTTATTTCAATAAGCGAGGCTGAAATGAACCTATTTTTGAGGTTTGCCAAAACTGGTGATGGAATCCTTACTCTGTAAGGGTTTCAGAGGGCGGACTTGAAACCTAACGAATCCCGGCAACGGGATTGAAACACTCATGGATTTATCTGTGGCGACTTTGGGACACTGCCTTGAAACCTAACGAATCCCGGCAACGGGATTGAAACATAGTCTATGTGTACGTTCAGCTTCATGGTCTATGACTTGAAACCTAACGAATCCCGGCAACGGGATTGAAACTTGTTGAAAGCTGTTAGTTTGAAATTAGACGGCACTTGAAACCTAACGAATCCCGGCAACGGGATTGAAACACCTCAAATATTCCTCTTTCATATTCGATTTTGTCGCCTTGAAACCTAACGAATCCCGGCAACGGGATTGAAACCGAATAGACCATATCTTTGTTTGATTAGTGTTGTACTTGAAACCTAACGAATCCCGGCAACGGGATTGAAACAAAACTTACCCACTAAAGAGCAACTACTAGTTAAGCTTGAAACCTAACGAATCCCGGCAACGGGATTGAAACAACACAATAATATGTTTCAGCACCACTTACAAAGTCAACTTGAAACCTAACGAATCCCGGCAACGGGATTGAAACCATATCATTAGAATATTCCCTCATCCTCTTAGATGCCTTGAAACCTAACGAATCCCGGCAACGGGATTGAAACTGCAGTAGCCTCAATCGACGCTAATATCTGCAATCAATCTTGAAACCTAACGAATCCCGGCAACGGGATTGAAACCTTCAATGTCTCCATCGTCGTATTGCGTGACGATACTTGAAACCTAACGAATCCCGGCAACGGGATTGAAACTCCAAAGGGGGAAACTAAGAAGCTTTAAGTTGCCTACAGCTTGAAACCTAACGAATCCCGGCAACGGGATTGAAACACATTATGGCTTTAGGACTAGGACTTGGGCTGAACCTTGAAACCTAACGAATCCCGGCAACGGGATTGAAACTTTTATCCTTAACTTGCTTGATAGCGCGCTGTTTTAACTTGAAACCTAACGAATCCCGGCAACGGGATTGAAACCAAGCTAAGCAGAAAGTAAGACTAACTTTTAGCCAACTTGAAACCTAACGAATCCCGGCAACGGGATTGAAACATTGGGCGATCGTCAAGAATGAGCTACAGGGTATTAGCTTGAAACCTAACGAATCCCGGCAACGGGATTGAAACTTATTTTATGGTGATTTTCTTCGTGTTTCTGTGTGGCTTGAAACCTAACGAATCCCGGCAACGGGATTGAAACAATGTTAAAGCTCCCTGATTTTTAGGGAGCTTTCTTTTCTTGAAACCTAACGAATCCCGGCAACGGGATTGAAACGTCCATAGTCCTGGTATTTCTAGTTGGCGATCGCCCTTGAAACCTAACGAATCCCCGAAACGGGATTATCAAAAAACTCGGGTTTAAAACCCCGTCGTTTTAGGACGGCTTTGTATTAAGATTTAAACATGTCAGTACAAGACATTTAAATAAAACCTACCCCCGGACTGGGGGAAAGTCCACGCCCAAAACACTGTAAGGAGACACGCCAGGTGCTTCAAGCCGGGAAACCCGTCCAGCGCACTGGCTTATCAGTACGCCTTAACGGCAAACGTATTGAGCCTGGGAACCTGTGAAAACAGGATATTAAGACTGGAAGGTCTTAAGAATCTCCGTCTCTTTAGAGCGCAGAGAGTCAAAAAGATAGACAATCACTGAAGAGGTTTGATCGTGGTCACTAGTTTTAAACAACTAATTGATGAGCCTGAATTAAACAATGCTTTAGACTCAGAAGCAAAGTTTATCAGCAGTGATATAAGTTGGAATAACTACGAAGCATTACTATCCAAACTAGAGGATAATTGCCACTATCGCCTTACTTATCTGGATGGGGTATTAGAAATTGTGTCGCCATCAAAAAGACATGAGTCAGTCAAAACAAGGATTTCTTTCCTTGTATCCTTTTATTTATGGAAAAAGCAGATTAAACATTTTCCTCTGGGAAGCACGACTTTTAAAAATGAAGACAAAAAAGCAGGAGCAGAACCAGATGAGTGCTACTGCATAGGAGAAGAAAAGGATATTCCTGATTTAGTCATAGAAGTAGTTATCACCAGTGGAAGCATAAACAAGTTGGAAACCTACCGGCGTTTGGGGGTTCCAGAGGTTTGGTTTTGGCAAGAAGATCGACTTAAGCTTTACTATCTGCGGGATAGTTCCGAAAACGAACGAGCAAGTATTTTTTCCGAAACCTATGGATACGAAGAAATAACTTCCAGTAAGATTCTACCACAACTCGATATTGCTTTACTTGTAAGATGCCTTCTGATTTCTGATCCAATTCGCTCAAATAACGAATTTGAGCAAAATATTTAATCAAATGCAGATTAAGATAGAGAAGTTAATTAAACCAAACGAAGATTCGGTGCTGTGAAACGAACTATTACTTATGGTTCGGAAAAACCTCGACAAAAAGAAGTTATTATTCTATAGTGGTTATATTAGCTTGATGTTTGGCAAACCGAAGCGGGGGCTAAAACCAGGGGGGGGTTTGCCAAAATCGCCAGAACCTTGACAAGTGAATAGTTACAGCGTTTGAGAGTTGAGAATAAATAGGAATTTATGTCAATAAGCGAGGCTGAAATAAACCTGTTTTTGAGGTTTGCCAAAAGTGGTAATAGAATCCTTACTCTGTAAGGGTTTCAGAGGGCGGACTTGAAACCTAACGAATCCTGGCAACGGGATTGAAACTTAGCGGGATTTAATCAATGGCTTTACCTGATGATTTCTTGAAACCTAACGAATCCTGGCAACGGGATTGAAACTTGCGATCGCCTCTGCTTGTGTCTGGGTAAACTTTCCCTTGAAACCTAACGAATCCTGGCAACGGGATTGAAACCCATTGTTCTGATGAGCGCTACTCAGCCAGCTTTTCTTGAAACCTAACGAATCCTGGCAACGGGATTGAAACATTATTTCTTCTTTACACTCCTTCACTAAATCATGAGCTTGAAACCTAACGAATCCTGGCAACGGGATTGAAACGAAACCCGTTCTTTGCCCACGCAAAACTTCTGGGAGCGCCCACTTTATTTGCTATTGTAGAAAGACAAAGGTTAATTATTTCCCCGAAGCAGACAATGGTTGCTTTACCAGATCGCATCTTCATGAGTGCAGAAGAATATCTGATTTGGGAACCAGCCCAAGAGGAACGCTACGAGTATTGGGATGGTGAACTTGTCGCTATGAGCGGTGGTACACGTAACCACAATCGCATTTGTGGAAATTTCTTCAACCTGCTAGATAATGCTCTAGTTGATCGCGGCTGTGAAGTATACATTGTAGATGTCAAGGTGCAGATACAACCGGGGAAAAAGTACTTTTATCCGGATCTGGTGGTGACTTGCGATGAGCGCGATCGCGATCTACAATTGGTGCAATTTCCCAGCTTAATCATCGAAGTGCTATCACCTTCAACAGAAGCAGCCGATAGGGGGAAAAAGTTTGCCAGCTACCGCCAATCTTCTACTTTGCAAGAATATGTCTTAGTACAGGTCGCTCAACCTGGTGTGGAAGTTTTCAGGCGCGACGAACACCGAAGATGGGTACTGTCTGAGTATAATTTAGAAGAAATATTGCCACTCGAATCAATAAATGTGGAAATAGCGATCGCCAACTTGTACCGACAAGTGCAGTTTGGAACCGAAAAAACACAAGAGTGAGATCGCCGCTTTCGTGAGTCTGCTAAGGCTCCTGGGGATACAGCTTGGGGCTGGGGACAGCAAGTGATCACCACAAGAATCCTCTCTTGCACAAATAGGCTAGATAAAGTGCAAAAATGAGCAAAGGGAAAAAAATACTTAGAATCTGTATAAAATATGAGTTTTGTAAGTGGCGAAATTCCCAGCGCTGAACAGCCAGGAACTAAGCGAATCATATCGATAGATCTGCTACGTGGACTAGTAATGGTATTAATGGCGCTAGATCACACGCGAGATTTTTTGAGTAATGTTCGCTTCAGTCCTACAGATTTAACTAAGACAACTGTACCCTTATTTCTTACTCGTTGGATAACTCATTTGTGCGCCCCCACGTTTATATTTTTGGCTGGTGTTGCAGTCTATCTTTACTTTAAAAGGCGACCACAAAGTAAGCTTCAACTCTCGCAATATCTAATAATTCGTGGACTGTGGTTAGTGTTTCTGGAATTAACAGTAGTACATATGGGGTGGATATTTGACCCTACCTATTCTTTCACGCCTGCGGGGGTACTATGGGCTATTGGTTGGTCAATGGTCGTTTTAGCAGCATTAGTTAGAATGCCAATTCCTCTGATAGCTGCACTAGGAATTTTGCTTATAGGTGGGCATAATTTATTTGATAATATTCATGTTGAACAGCTAGGAAGATGGGGTTGGCTGTGGGCGGTGCTTCACGAACCAAAAATTTTTACACCTTTTCCCCATAAAATTTTTGCCATAACGTATCCCTTAATTCCTTGGATTGGGGTCATGGCTACAGGTTATGCCTTTGGGACTGTATTTTACCTGGAAAAAGCTTCTCGCTTGAGATTGTTGCGTTCTTTGGGTTTGGGTTTAATTGCTGGCTTCGTAGTTCTTCGTGCTTTAAATTTATATGGAGACCCCCACCCATGGAAAGTGCAAACAAATCTAACTCATACCATACTATCGTTTATCAATTGTAATAAATATCCACCTTCACTGCTTTATTTATTAATCACACTGGGTATAGCAATGCTCTTACTTTATGTGTTTGAAAAGCAGAGATTGAGGATTTTGAAACCTCTGGTGTTATTCGGTCAGGTTCCTTTATTTTTTTATATAATCCATATTTGGCTCGTTCATTTTACTGCTATTTTGCTGGCTTTACCTAAATATGGTTTAAAAGCAATTATTATGCCCTTTGTGATGTCCTCCCTAAGACCAGCAAACTATGGATATGATTTACCAACGATTTACAAAATTTGGATATTCATAATAATCCTACTTTATCCCATCTGTAGTTGGTATATGAATTACAAGACAAAACATCGTACTAGCAAGTGGCTAAAATTCTTGTGAAGACTGGTGGGAGATATCGGTGGTATTACAAAAAGGTTTTTGGGAGCATCCCAATTTTGTACAGAAGCTCGTTTACCCTCACCCCCTCTCTCCCAAACTTGGGAGAGGGGAGAAATGGTTATAGTTCCCCTTCTCCCATATATGGGAGAAGGGGTTAGGGGAGCCAGTGCGTTGGGCGGCTTTGCCGACTTGAAGCACCTGGCGTGATGAGGGCTTTCAAGGTTTTTGCACCTAACAGGATGCACAGCCTTTGGGGAGCGATTAAAACTCCAGATTGCTTTTCCTCAAAGGTTTTCTGCATTTTTCTTATAATTATTTTGGTGAATAGGGATCTCAATCCAGAATTCCGTACCAAACCCTGGTTGAGAATCACTTTTAAGGATGCCACCGTGTTTCTCTACCACAATTTTATAACTAATTGACAATCCTAACCCGGTACCCTTACCAACTGGCTTAGTAGTGAAAAAAGGATCAAATATTCGTGTCCTTACAGATTCTGGTATACCAATTCCATTATCCACAATGCGAATCACTACACTCTTCACATTGTCTTTCATTTCTCCAATAGAAGTGTGGATAGTAATTTGACTGTGATGAGGTTGAGATGTAGATTCTTTGTAATCTTCTAAAGCGTCGATCGCATTGCTCAAGACATTCATAAACACTTGATTCAACTGTCCGGCGTAGCACTCTACCAAAGGCAGCTTGCCATAATCCTTTACTATATCAATACTTGGAGCGTCTCCCTTTGCTTTCAAGCGATGTTGCAGAATTAGCAAACTATTATCAATACCTTCGTGAATATCGACTGCTTTCATGTCCGCCTCATCGAGACGAGAGAAATTTCTTAAACCTAAAACAATCTGACGAATGCGCTCAATTCCTATCCTCATGGAAGCTAAAGTTTTAGGCAAATCTTCGATGATAAATTCTAAATCAATTTCTTTTGCTAACTTCCAAATCTGGGAGCTAGCATTTTGAATTTCCTGCTGATAGAGTCTCATTATACTGAGTAAATCATCGGCGTATTTATTAACATAATCTAGATTACCGTAGATAAAGTTTAGAGGGTTATTAATTTCATGAGCAATACCTGCTACCAGTTGACCCAATGAAGACATTTTTTCAGTTTGGATCAGTTGGGTTTGGGTTTCTTGTAGATCATGTACGGCTTGAGTTAGCTTTTGTGCTTGGTGTTGAGTTTGCGTGAGTAAGTTAACTTGCTGGAGTGCTACCCCAAGCTGCACCGCAATCTGAGCTAAAAACTGAACCTCTGAAATTTCCCAGTGGCGGCGTGCAGAGTTTTGATAAGCTGCTAATAAACCCCAGAGTTTTTGTCCAATAAAAATTGGGGTAATCACGTATGCTTTAATTTGATATTTCTCTAAAAGCTCAATATGACACTTAGAGAAACCAACCTCATAGATGTCATCTACTGTACAGCTTTCGTTATGGCGATAGCGACCACCCTGGGTTTCCTGGAAATAACTATCCTCCCAAATTGTTCTGCTTTCTGGACTTACTAGCTTTATCCAACCATCATCAACAAACTCAGCAATAAATTGACCGCTCCAATCTGGAAAAAACTGATAAACAGCTACACGATCTGTTTGTAGCGATTTACAAATTTCTTGAGTAGTTGTCTGAAAAATCGCATCTAAATCGAGAGATTCACGAATTTTTGAGACAATTTCAAACAGTACCCGTTGCTGCTGTGCTGTTTTTTGTAAATCTAAAGCCTGTTGCTCTGTTTGCGTCAGTAATTCAGCTTGCTGGAGTGCCACTCCAAGTTGAGCCGCAATCTGACTGATAAAGTTAATTTCCGAGTCTTGCCATTGACGAGAGGCAGAATGTTGATAATTACATAGCAAACCCCAAAGTTTGTGTCGGACAAAGATGGGAGCAAGTATAAAAGCCTTAATTTGATACTTTTCTAGATTATCGAGATGACACTGAGTAAACCCCATCTTGTAGATGTCATCCACTGCAAATGTTTCCTCGTAGCGGTAGCGTCCCCCCTGTGTGTCTTGTAAGTAAGTGTCGTTCCATACAGTATTGACTCCCAGCTTAGACTCTTGTGACCAGTATGGACTAACCGCCTCGAAATCACCGACAAATGCACCACCCCACTCAGCATCAAAGCGATAAATAGAAACGCGATCAGCTTTGATCAATTGACAAACTTCTTTAGTAGTTATTTGAAAAATAGTTCTAGTATCAAGAGAGTCACGGATTTTAGCAATAACTCCAAACACAGCCTTTTGTTGTTCGGCTATCCGTTGCATTTCAACTATGCGCTTTTTGACTTGTTGTTCTAAATTGCTATTAAAGGCTTGTACCTGTTGATAAAGTTCATATTGCTGAACTGCTGATGCAAAATGTTTACCAATTTCTCTGGACATTTCTATCTCTTCATTTTTCCATTTTTGAACTTGTGCTGTTTTCGTTTCGCGCCATAGCTCAAACGATTGACGAGGATGAAGTTGCTTTTGACCAGGCTCAAATCGACCTGCCCACAAGGTTTCTGTGTCAATTTCATTACGAAAAATACTTAAATAACCTACTAAATCCTGCCGATAGTTGAGTGGAATCATCAAAATGCTGCGAATTTTAGTTCCTTGAAAAGCAACTTGTACAGTTCGCATATTAGGAGTTTGATAAATGTCTGAAATTGGCCAGACGTCATATTCTCCAGATTGATAATGTTCTTGCCAGACAATAGACTGTTCTATCAGGGGATAGATAGTTTGTTTTGCCACCGCAGGTTGCTGCCCGCAAGTATAAACTCTGATACAATCGCTTCCAGGAGTTAAGCACTTTGCTAAGCTTTCAAAGCTACCATTTTGGAAGTTAAAAGCATTATGTCGAATACAAAGCCTGCCACCCGAACCACCAAAAGCTGCTACAGTTGCTTCTAAAGCTCGCTGTAGTGGAATTGTAGGTAATGCATGGAGTAAAGTAGCAATGCGATTAATGGTAGCTTCGGTGTCAGCTTTTTTATAGGCTTGGGTGAGCAGCTTACTTTGGGCGATCGCTACTGATAGTTGGTCTACTACCATTTGCACCACTTTAATCTCATTGTCTGAAATCTCATAGTTTTCAGAGTGATGAGACACCAAAAGACCCCAGAGTTCTTTTTGGCATAAAATGGGTACTACAAAAGAAGATTTGACTCCCATTGCCGTCAGGTATTCGAGGTGGCACGGATCGGCAGGGCGATAATAGATGTCTTGTGACAAAATTTCTCCTGTTTCCAAGTCACGCAGAGGGCTGTGACCAATCTGCTGTGCTTCAACATTTACGATTGAACGCACCTGTGAGTTGATATATAGTTTTTGCACATGAAGCGGAATATCATCAGCAGGGAAATTTAATCCCAGAAAGGATGGTAATCTACCATTATAAATTGATTCAGCAATGACACGACCACTACCATCATCTTCAAACTTGTAAATCACTACTCGGTCAGTTCCCAGTAGCGATCGCACATCTTTTGTTGTCTTTTTGAGAAGATCTTCCAAATCAAAAGTGTGACGAATACTGTTTGTAATGGCGCACAATAAACCTTCTTGTTCCAGGTTTAAGCGCAAGTCTGTCTTTGCAATCGGGATCATTGCTTGTAGTTCTATAAGTTTTTTCTTGAAATCAGGAGTGGGGATTGCTGAGTGGGAATCTCTGAGGATCTGAATGGGGATTAAAACCTCAACCAAATCTTAACCATATTTTCTTTCCCCAGTACCCAATCCTTGAGTACCCATTCCTCCCCAACTTTGGCGCAGCAAGCTAAAAAATCCTAAACGCCATTCGTTGAAAAAAAATAAAAAATTCCATATCTAAAAATATTATTAAATTTAGTTCTCCCCTATGTCTTCAGTAAAACTACGGCAGAGTACATTTTGAGCAAAGCCGAAAATCTAGCCCTGCGCGACTGGAAGCAGAAACGCTTGCTGCAGCTACAAAATATTGATGAGTTGCGTTACCTCTGGCTGGAGGGCATTGATAGTGGAACTGGGCAATATGATATAGCGGTTCTCACTTGTGTCAAATACACCCAACCTTTAGGGCGAACGCCGTTCGCCCCTACAAATGTATTGTACTCAATCGAGAATCGCTATAGTATTGATGACCTCAAGCAGGAAGCACGTAGGCGCTTAGGTCAGACTATTTACAACGAAGTTTGATGACCTGGCAAAATTTAATTAAGTTGAAAATCAAAGCTAGACGGAAAAGTAAAAGCAACCCTTTTTACTATTTTTTCTAGCTTATATTTTTAAATTCTTGAATCAAGTTTAATAGTTGTGCCTTTGCTTGTGGTTCATGTTTAAACTGTGCTGGTAATGTTGAGAGTATGGCTATTAAAATTTGGTACGCCTGTTGTTGTGTTATTTCTTGGTCTAAGGATTGAATATATTGAGCGAAGTTTACCACTTCACACATTACCTTTTCCAAAACAACGTTCATTTCCTTTTCAATGTATTCTGTTCCCTGTGCCGTAGTGACATACGCACTATCATCTTCATTTATTTGGATAAATGTGTTCGATTGTTCGCTCATTTTGCCAGTTCGCTCTTAAATTAAAAATCTCTCTTGATATTAGTAAATCATTTACGTTTTTTCGTGTGCGATCGCCTTTTCTACAATCATCAGCATCAGAGCAATCACTCTTCAAAAAAAGGTAACTTTGGGTAAGTCTTATGTAATGGTGATAACTCAGTAACACAAAAACAGCGCCTTCTATATGGGGATAGGGCGCGGTTTTTTGGAGGTGGGGATGGATACCCAAGTTTTTGACTGCTAGCTTAAATTTCCAGCTTGCTTAACAACTTTCTTTAACTCTTCAAAGGTGATACTACCGTTGGTATCACCGTACATACCTAACAACTCCTGGGGGTTACTGACGCCTGTTTCTGCTGAAATGACTGCACTTAAGCCAGGGCTTAAAAACAGCTCGTTTATAGAAACTTTGCCATCTTGATCTGTATCTAAGGTATTAAAAAGAGATTGAAGCTCAAGTTCTGTCGCCATAATTTTTTATTGCTCAAAGTTAACAAAATATAAGAGAAAAGGGCGTATTTACTCGGATCCTCAGCCAGTACCTCAAGGTGGGCGATCACTTTAGTGATGTTTTTCGTCGTTTTAGCGTTGTCACAGTTCGTTCATAATGACGTAAAATAAAGAACAGTTTAATATCTATTAAAGTACTTATAAAGTGAACGAGCATCTATAAATGGAATGATCACTTCCGGTTCACTGCCGGAAGGTAGGGAAGTTATGGCAGATGATAAGGAAAACGCAGAAAACCTTCTTTAGATTGTGTCTAAGCACCTGCACCCAAACCAGTAGCATTATATTGATTACGGATAGCTTTGAGAACTTGCAGCAACTCAATGGTAGATTCTGGACGAATCAGGCTGAGGTCTGGCAAGAGTTGATATAGCAACCGCCAGGTTGGTTAGGACGCTAAACTTAGGACATGCTCCATAGCTTCTCGCAGTGTTTCAAAACGTTCTAGTTGCTTGCGAATTCGGCTTTTTAGCCACGACCAGCATTTTTCAATCCGGTTCAAGTCTGGTGAATAAGGTGGTAAGTACCACACCTCACATCCGGCAGACCGAACCAGTTGCTCAATGCGTCCGCCTTTATGAAAAGTGGCATTGTCAATCACCAGTTTTTGCCCTGGTTTTATGGTGGGAATCAAGCACGTTTCTAACCAAATTTCAAATACGTCTCGATTGCAAGCTCCTTCAATTTTGAACGGTGCTAACAGCTGTTGCCCACA
>NZ_JAAKGC010000374.1 GCF_017591665.1 Aetokthonos hydrillicola CCALA 1050
ACTGGAGTTTGGACTAAAAGCTCAGGCAGAAGCAAAGCACGGATAGAATAACAGATAAAAAATAGACATTAGTACTGAAGCACAGATTGATTGTTAGAGAGGAAAGCAGTCAGAAGTTACACTGACTGCTGTAAAGTCAATGAATGTAAACAAAAGTTCATTGACTTAGATGATCCTGACACAATTAGAAGAATTCCGGCAAGCAATCTACGATGGTCTAGGTAAAGCAAGAGACGCAGTATTTGATCTGATGGATGCAGTGTTGACCAGCCCCACCATACAATCATTTGTCAGCCTATCCCAGAATCCAGTGTTTCGGCGATCTTGGCCGAGTATTTATGCTGCACTGCATGACAGTCGTCCCAATAGAAGAAAGCTGATGAATCTGCTGGTAAACAAGGTAACAACTGAAGAACAACCATTTCTAGCGGGAGATCATACCTTTTGGCCCAGACCAGACGCAAAGACACTCTTGGATCGGACTTTTAGTGGGGGGAAAGGAGTTAGTACCAGTGTGGGACAAAGTTATAGTACGTTGGCGTGGATCCCAGAGTCCAGTGGGAGTTGGGCATTACCCTTAAGACACGAGAGGATTACCAGCTTTGAAACCCCAACAAGTAGGGCAGCGTTTCAACTAAAGCAAGTGACTCGGCAGTTAAAAACTAGACCACTTGCCGCTTATGACAGAGGTTATGGTAACGCGAAATTTGTAACAGCTACGGCTGGTATAGAAGCAGACTTATTACTCAGATTAGCATCTAATAGATGCCTTTGGGGTAAACCTGATACTAAAAAAGGTCGAGGCGCACCACGCAAGCATGGTCATAAGTTTAAGCTCAATGACCCTACAACTTGGCCAGAAGCAGATGAGACTTTGATTGTTGAAGATCCAAAGGTTGGTCAGGTGAAAGTCACGCATTGGAGTGGATATCATTTTTTGGAATCCCCCAAACGAGACATGGAGATCATCCGTGTCGAGGTGATTCAACCTGTGGGACGGAAGCGGAAATTCAAACCGTTGTGGTTAGCTTGGCTTGGTCAGACGATGCCCCCATTAGAGGATTTCTGGCATAAATACTTACGTCGCTTTGCCTTGGAACATTGGTATCGGTTTGCGAAACAAAGGTTACATTGGACACAGCCTCAATTAAGTTCGACTCCGGCAGTAGAGCGATGGAGTGACCTCATGCCACTGTTAACTTGGCAATTGTGGTTAGCAAGAGTTGCTTGCATGGACGCCCCATTGCCCTGGCAATCAACTCAGGATAAACTGTCTCCAGGGCGCGTAGCACAAGCGTTTCCCCTAATTTTAGCTGCTGTTGGTACTCCAGCTCAACCACCAAAAACCCGTGGAAAATCCCCTGGTCGTGCTCCCGGACATCAACCACCCCCACGTCCTACTTATCCTACTGTCAAAAAACACGCATCTAAAAAAGCTAAAACCGAAGAATCACTGAATAAAGCCGACCCCCCTGCTGCTTAGTTTCGGCTAATTTCCTGATGATTCAGCTTGACTCAGTTTCAAACTTGAAGTTGAGTCCCTCTGTCGCGCCCCTGCTTGTTAATTGCTGGTCGACACTAGATTAGTCCAAACGCCAGT
>NZ_JAAKGC010000375.1 GCF_017591665.1 Aetokthonos hydrillicola CCALA 1050
CTGGAGTTTGGACTAAAAGCTCAGACAGAAGCAAAGCACGGATAGAAGAAAAGATAAAAAATAGACATTAGTACTGAGGCGCGGATTGATTGTTAGAGAGGAAAGCAGTCAGAAGTTACACTGACTGCTGTAAAGTCAATGAATGTAAAGAAAAGTTCATTGACTCAGATGATCCTGACACAATTAGAAGAATTCCGGCAAGCAATCTACGGTGGTCTAGGTAAAGCAAGAGACGCAGTATTTGATCTGATGGATGCAGTGCTGACCAGTCCAACGATTCAATCATTTGTCAGTCTATCCCAAAATCCAGTGTTTAGGCGGTCTTGGCCGAGTGTCTATGCCGCACTGCATGACAGTCGTCCCAATAGAAGAAAACTGATGAATCTGCTGGTAACAAAGGTAAGAACTCAAGAGCAACCATTTCTCGCAGGAGATCATACCTTTTGGCCCAGACCAGACGCAAAGACGCTCAAGGAAAGGACTTTTAGTGGGGGCAAAGGAGTTAGTGCCAGTGTGGGACAAAGTTACAGTACGTTGGCGTGGATCCCAGAGGCAGATGGGAGTTGGGCATTACCCTTAAGACACGAGAGAATTACCAGCTTTGAAACCCCAACAAGTAGGGCAGCGTTTCAACTAAAGCTTGTAACTCGGCAGTTAGGAACTAGACCACTTGCTGCTTATGACAGAGGTTACGGCAACGCCAAATTTGTAAAGGCTACTGCTGGTATAGAAGCAGACTTATTACTCAGATTAGCGTCTAATAGATGTCTTTGGGGTAAACCCGAGACCAAAAAAGGTCGGGGCGCACCGCGTAAGCATGGTCATAAGTTTAAGCTGAACGACCCCACAACTTGGCCAGAGGCAGATGAGACTTTGATTGTTTCCGATCCAAAGGTTGGTCAGATCAAACTAATGCATTGGAGTGGATATCATTTTTTGGAATCTCCCAACACAGACATGGAGATCATCCGCGTCGAGGTGATTCAACCCGTGGGACGGAAGCGGAAATTCAAACCCTTATGGTTAGCTTGGCTAGGTCAGACGATGCCCGCATTAGAGGATTTCTGGCATAAATACTTACGTCGCTTTGCCTTGGAACATTGGTATCGCTTTGCGAAACAAAGGTTGCATTGGACACAGCCTCAATTAAGTTCGACTCAGGCAGCAGAACGATGGAGTGACCTGATGCCACTGTTAACTTGGCAATTATGGTTAGCGCGCGAAGCTTGCATTGACTGCCCATTGCCTTGGCAATCAACTCAGGATAAACTGTCTCCAGGGCGCGTAGCACAAGCGTTTCCACTAATTTTAGCTGCTATTGGTACTCCTGCTCAACCACCAAAAACCCGTGGAAAATCCCCCGGTCGTACTCTTGGACACCGACCACCCCCACGTCCTACTTACCCTACTGTAAAAAAACACGCATCTAAAAAAGCTAAAACCGAAGAATCACTGAATAAAGCCAACCCCACTGCTGCTTAGTTTCGGCTAATTTCTTGATCCTGCCGCTTGACTCAGCTTCAAATTTGAAGTTGAGTCCCTCTGTCCTGCCCTTGCTTGTTAACTGCTGGTCGAAACCGGATTAGTCCAAACTCCAG
>NZ_JAAKGC010000092.1 GCF_017591665.1 Aetokthonos hydrillicola CCALA 1050
CATCAGCCTTGTCATCCTTGAGAATAGTGAGGATATCAGGAATGTATTTTGCCCCTGCTGTGCCGAAGTTGCTTAATGCAGAAGCCGCATAGCCGCGAAGGTTGGCATCAGCCTTGTCATCCTTGAGAATAGTGAGGATATCAGGAATGTATTTTGCCCCTGCTGTGCCGAAGTTGCTTAATGCAGAAGCCGCATAGCCGCGAAGGTTGGCATCAGCCTTGTCATCCTTGAGGACTTTAGCAGACTTTTGAGCAATATCCTCTAGTTTCTTCCCCAAGGCTTTCAAATTTTGCAAATCATATTCTGCTAATTGCTTGAAAGCATATTCCTTTACCCTAGAATGACCATCACCAAGGGCTGCTGCTATACCCTCAAGCTGCCAGGGTTGAGGTTTTGGCTTAGAGTCTTCTTTCGCATTCACCCCAGAGAGGGAGAAAAAAAGAATTAATAGTAATGTACAAAGGAAAAGGAAAAAAGGCGAAAGCTTATTTCTTCCATAGTAAGAAAAGGACATGCTTTGAGGATACAACGCATACTGTTGAGGCAACGCGGCGACGAGTTGTTGTCTCCATTGGCGTGAAAGCATACCCAGAGATATCGTAGGATAGTTTTCAGTGTAGCAATGTGTTTGCCTTTATCCAAGAATCTTCAGCCAATAAGGTAAATATGCTTATTAACACTTTTATGGAAGATAGCCACTGAGATTTTGGTTTTAAATTAGCGGTTTTCAATCTCCTGCACTATCTTTGATAGAATTCTAGAAAAGATAAGAAAATGCTTTGGCAGTAAATCTTAGGTGAAATATGGCACAAAGAACGAGATTAGGAGATGTACTCAGACCCTTAAATGCTGAGTATGGTAAAGTAGCACCAGGTTGGGGTACTACCCCTCTCATGGCTTTTTTTATGACATTGTTTTTCGTGTTTTTGCTGATTATTCTGCAACTGTACAATAGATCGCTGTTGGTTGAAGGTGTACCTGTAGATTGGCGTCATCTAGGCGGTTAAGGAAACCAATGTGGCTACATTTTAAGCTCGGATAAAGGTTGTGTTATTTTGTCCGGCTTTTATGTAGCGCTGTTTTATACCCGGCTTTACCGGGTTTTTTTGTTGGTTGAAGCGTGCTTGTACTTCATTTGGTTTTTGAGCGGGAGCATTCTAAATGTACCGTTCACTTGTAAGCCCTCATCCCCTAACCCCTTCTCCCATGCTTGGGAGAAGGGGAACTAGAACTAAAACCATTTCTCCCCTCTCCCAACTTTGGGAGAGGGGCTGGGGGTGAGGGCTCAAATGGTAACAACCAACCCCTTAATCACTAAATGTACCGTTCACTTGTAAGCCCTCATCCCCTAACCCCTTCTCCCAAGCATGGGAGAAGGGGAACTAGAACTAAAACCATTTCTCCCCTCTCCCAACTTTGGGAGAGGAGCTGGGGGTGAGGGCTCAAATGAAGCTACTATTTAAAGTAGGTCAAAACCTTGTAAAATAAGGGTTCTTTCTTTTGTCTTATTGTACTACATATATAGTGGAATAGTAGTTTTTGATCTTAATAGGAGGAAAAAAATGAATATATTTGGTATCGGTTTACCAGAAATGGCTGTCATTATGATAGTGGCACTATTAATCTTTGGCCCCAAAAAGCTGCCAGAGATTGGTCGTAGTATGGGGAAGGCGATTCGTGGTTTTCAAGAAGCGTCTAAGGATTTTCAAAACGAATTTCAAAAAGAAGCAGCTCAGTTGGAAGAAGCTGTGAAAACCAGTGCTGAACTAGAACCTAAGCAAATTGAGGCTGTCAAGCCAAACACTGATACGGTTAATTCTTAAGAGAAACGATAATCAAGTGACGGAAACTGTTGCCAAGAAAGCTTTGATAATTCCCCAGCTAATTGTCGGGTTGGGGAACCCAGAGCCTAAATACGATCAGACACGCCACAATATTGGCTTTGCTGCTGTAGACTCTATATCACGGCAGTGGAAAATTCCCCTAGCGGAAAGTCGTAAGTTTCACGGGGAATACGGTGAGGGAATAACGAGTGGCGGAGCAAAAATTCGTTTGCTGAAGCCGCTTACTTATATGAATCTCTCAGGACAAGCAATACAAGCTGTCACGAGTTGGTATAAGTTACCGCCTGAATCGGTGCTGGTGATTTATGATGACATGGATCTACCGTTGGGTAAAACTCGCCTGCGGATGTCTGGTTCTGCTGGGGGACACAATGGTATGAAAAGCGCGATCACACACCTTGGTTCCCAAGATTTCCCTCGTCTGCGAATTGGTATTGGTAGACCAAAAGGTTCAGCTGCTAGGGATGAGTCCGGGAGTACAGTCTCTTATGTTTTAGGAAGATTTTCTGCTACTGAAAGTCAGCTAATGTCTCTTGTACTGCAGTTTGTGGCTGAGTGTATAGAATTATCTATTAAACAGGGAGTGGAAAAAGCTATGAATATTTGTAACAGCCGCACCCTGGAAATTCCTGAGTCTTAACTTTTTCACCTACGGAATATGAGAACTAGGAGTTGTAGTCTACTATATGCTTATGCAGGCAAGATGTAAGCAGACTAAATTCTTCTCTATCTTTCGTGACTCGAGAGTAATCAGCAATGCTAGCAGAGATTGACCCGGGAACTTTAATTAACTATCGCTATCAAGTTCAGGAAGTTCTTGGACAAGGAGGCTTCGGGCGAACCTACCTAGCAGCTGACACTCAGCGTTTCGGAGATAATTGTGTCCTCAAAGAGTTTGTACCTACCAATCGAGCACAACAACAACTGGAAAAATCCCAGGAGCTATTTGAGCGAGAAGCCAGGGTATTATACCAAATTAATCATCCCCAAATTCCTAAATTTTTAGCTTGGTTCACCGATCAAGGACGGGTGTTTATAGTACAAGAGTATATTGATGGGAAAACTTACTCTCAACTTTTGCTGGAGCGCCTTTCTCAGGGACACCCGTCCTTTTCTGAAGCTGAAGTGAT
The DNA here is from genome assembly GCF_017591665.1 of Aetokthonos hydrillicola CCALA 1050. Taxonomy (GTDB): domain Bacteria; phylum Cyanobacteriota; class Cyanobacteriia; order Cyanobacteriales; family Nostocaceae; genus Aetokthonos; species Aetokthonos hydrillicola. The sequence continues at coordinate 2,975 of NZ_JAAKGC010000092.1, forward strand.
CCAGTGGTTAGGCGATCTCCTACCTGTTTTGGAATATCTACATGAGATTAAAATCCTTCATCGGGATATTTCGTTAGATAATGTTATGTTTTCTAACTCTCAATCCAAACCTGTACTGATCGATTTTGGATTGGTTAAGGAGAAAGTATCCCGGATTTGGTATGTTGATTATAAAGATTCAGCACAACATGCTCTCGGAACAGTTTTGGGAAGAATAGGCTATGCCTCGCCAGAGCAGATTCGTATGGGGCAATCATATCCTTCTAGTGACCTCTATGCACTAGGTGTTTGCGCCATTGTTTTGTTAACTGGTAAAATGCCAGACTTGTTAATGGATCAGTCTTTAGAGTGGCAATGGCAATCATACGTCAATATCAGTGACTCTCTAGCTCAGATATTGAACAAAATGCTTGCAGAAAAACCTAAACAGCGTTACCAGTCAGCGAAAGAAATTCTCTGTGATCTCCAGCCACTTATTTTACCTAGCGAAACTGACGTAAACCAGCCGCTGAAAAAATTACATATTAGTATTGATCAAGCCGATAAAGATCGCCAAGTTGCTGAGATTCTAGAGTCAGACGACTTTAAAATACTAGAGCAGCAGGCAAAAAATTTTAGAACAAGCGCTAAAACAACAACTGAATCTTATTTGACAGCAGAGACACATCAGCCTCAAGCTTCCTATGAAGAATCAATTAACAGTCCATCTGCTGAGCCAGAGATCAGAACTTCAAAACCTTCGCCGAAAACCTTTGTACCTTGTGTTCCTCTCACTCCAGAGTTTCTAGAACATTGTCGGCAGCAATTAGTTCGTAGCGCTGGACCATTTGCTAATATTCTTTTTGACGAGATCCTAGCCAAAAACCCAGAAATTACACCTGAGCAACTAATTGAAACATTGGCAGCAGAAATTCCTAATGCTCAGCGTGCCCAAGAATTTAAAAACCGGGTCAAAACCTCACTTTCAGAACCGACACAAGTCCCTTTTTTTCAAGAACAGAACGCTTCACAATCAGCAATAGATGACATCACTGAGTTGTACCGGGCAACCGGGCGCCTAACTTACGTCCAAACAGGTAAGCAGATTGAATTGCCAAAACATCTTTCCGTTATTCACATTGGCAAACCAAATAACCGCTTTACTCCAGATATTGATGTTTCATCATTTGACTATTCAAAAATAGTCTCACGAATTCATGCCAATATCTACGTTGAAACAGATGGTTTCTATATTGAAGACTTGAAGAGTGCTAATGGAACTTTCCTGAACACTTCGCGCCTCTCTCCAGGAATTCGATATCGCTTAAGCTCAGGCGATCTCATAGGTTTAGGTAGTGAGACTTTGGTAACATTCCTTTTTCAAATTTTTTAGGCTTATTCTTTTGTTAAAAATAGTTAAATCAACCCAGCCTAGCACTAACCTTAATTCAAGGGTATTGAAATATATTGAGGATAGTTAAGATAAAGACTCAATCATTGCTCAAAAGATCTATTGGCAATGATTTTTTTCATAACTGAAATTGGATAATTATATAACTTTTTTTGTGTCTGAAGTTATCACTTTTTCTGCCACTATCTCATCAAGTCTAATTGTATAGTATTTAGTAAAGGTATCACAAATTTAATAATCCAAATTTTCCCATCATTAAGTTTTTGCTTAATGTAACATAACATCCTAAATCACTAAAAGGACAAGACTTTGAGGTGTTGGGTTACCCCGCCGGAAGTCGCCATAGGCGTCTACGTTCCTCAACCCAACCTACATTTGTATCAATCATTTTTTGAATTGGTATTAATTCCTCGATACAAAACTATGGTTAGCTCTTTTTATCAATGCGTAATTTCTATGGATTTTCAAGAAGTTATAAGATTTACTGATGCTTCTGTGTTTGCTAAGATGGGCAAACATTTAAATGACCTTCAAATAGTTCTAATTCAAGCAGCTTGGTCTACGTGTCATCTAAGCTATGAAGAAATTGCACAGCAAAATGGTTACTCGGGAAATTACCTCAAGCAAGATGCTGGACCAAAGTTATGGCAAATGCTATCAGAAGTATTTGGGGAAAAGATTAGAAAAAACAATTTTCGGTCAGCTATAGAACGCCATGCTAATCTAGCTTCTCAAATATCCTTACAAACAGATATCGTAACAGGCTCTGAAGACACAAAAGTACTTTATGGATCTGATCGCTCCAGATCATCTTCATCGGATCTGGTAAATCCTTCAGTTCTCACAGACACAAATGATGGTGTAGAAATCATTCACCATGCGCAAATTTGTGACAGCCATAAACATCAAAACTGGGGTGAGGCTCCTGATGTTTCAATATTCTGTGGGCGTAGGAATGAACTCACTCAACTGGAGGAATGGATTATAACAGAACGCTGCCGCCTAGTGGGAATTGTGGGCATGGGGGGAATTGGCAAAACTCATCTCTCTGTCAAGTTAGCTGAACGAATTCAAGGGCGATTTGATTATGTCATTTGGCGATCGCTGCATAATGCCCCATCTCTTCAAGAGATTCTTACCAGTTTACTCCAATTCATTGCCAATACTGAGGAAAACGACTTACCAGCAACCATAGATGATAAAATTTCATACCTGATTGATTGTTTACGAAAGTACCGATGTTTATTAGTCCTGGATAATGCTGAGACAATTCTGCAGGATGGAGAATGTGCTGGAAAATACAAACAAAATTATGAGGATTATGGCGACTTCTTTAAGCGTTTGGGAGGATGTCGCCATAATAGCTGCTTAATATTAACCAGTCGACAAAAACCCAAAGAAATTGCCGTAATGCAAGGTGATACCCTACCAGTTCGTTGCCTCAAATTACGAGGTTTAAGCGCATCAGCCGGACAGACACTGCTTCAACTAAAGGGTTGCTACTGGAAGTCAGAGGATGAATGTAGAGTCCTTATAGAACAATATTCAGGCAATCCACTAGCATTAAATATAGTAGCCGCTGCAATTCAAGAATTATTCGAGGGTAGTATAGCAGAATTTCTTAAATATAAGACTTTAGTTTTTCATGAAATTCGCGCTCTTTTAGAGCAGCAGATTAGCCGATTACCAGATTTAGGAAACACAATTTTGTACTGGCTGGCAATTAATCGTGAACCAGTCTCCCTTGCTGAATTACAATCGGATATTTATCCCAATGTTTCAGGACAAACATTACTAGAAACTTTGAAATCTTTAATCCAGCACTCATTAATTGAACAAAAAGCAAACCGGTTCTTATTACAGCCATTGCTAATGGAATATATAACCAATCTCTTAATTGAGCGGGTTTGTCAAGAAATAGAGACAGGCGAACTGAATTTGCTTAACAACTATGCTTTGCTGAAAGCTCAGGCTAAAGAATATATTAGAAAAACTCAAATTACCTTTATCATTCAACCTCTTATAGACAGGCTGATTACTGTTTTTAAAACTAAAGTTAATTTGGATATTCAACTTAGACAAATTATTTCAAAACTACAAGTAGAATCACCCGATGAACCTAGCTATGCTGCTGGAAATATCCTCAATCTTCTTTGCCAACTGCAAACAAACTTAAGTGGCTATGATTTTTCTCAATTAAAAATTTGGCAAGCCTATCTACAAGATGTCAATTTACATAATGTAAATTTCACTGGCGCTGATTTTGATAAGTCTGTGTTTGCTCAGTATATGGCAAAGATTTTGTCAGTAGCATTTAGTCCTGATGGTCAAATATTGGCAACAGGTGACGCTAATGGTGAAATTCGTTTGTGGCAATTGGACGATAGCAAACTCCTTCTGGTTTGTAAAGGACACACAGATTGGGTACAATCTGTCGCCTTCAGCCCTGATGGTTGTACGCTGAGTAGTGGCAGTAGTGACCAGACGATGAAGTTGTGGGATGTGAAAGACGGTAGGTGTCTCAAAACATTCTTAGGACACAATGAGCGAGTTCGTACTGTGGCTTTCAATCCAGATGGGACTATTTTGTGCAGTGGTGGTAGCGACTCAACAGTGAGGTTTTGGGATGTTAAAAGCGGTGAATGTCTAACGATTTTGTCAGGGCACACCAGTTACATTTGGTCCGTTGCCTTTACTCCAAATGGGATGATGCTTGCTAGTGGTAGCGAAGATCGGACGGTAAAACTCTGGGATGTCCAAACAGGTGAATGCTTGAAAACTTTAACAGGTCATACTCATTGGGTTCGTACCGTAGCTTTTAGTCCTGACGGGAAAACACTAGCTAGTGGTGGTGGTGACGGAACAGTAAAACTTTGGGATGTTCGTGACGGTACTAAAGTGAAAGTTCTCGAGGGACACAACCAACGGTTACGAGCCTTGGCATTTAGTCCAGATGGCAGTACACTAGCTAGTGGCAGTGGCGACCACACCGTGAAATTGTGGGATGTATCAGAGGGTAAGTGCATGAAAACTCTCCACGGACATAGTGGTCGCTTAACGTCGCTTGCTTTTAATCCAGATGGAACAATTCTGGCTAGCGGTGGTGAAGATCAAGCAGTGCGGTGCTGGGACGTATCAGAAGGTAAGTGCCTGAAAACTTGGCAGGGTTATGCTAGTGGGATACGGGCAGTTGCTTTTAGTCCAAAGGGAACAATTTTAGCCAGTGGGAATGAAGACTCGACGGTAAAGCTTTGGGATGCTCGTACTAATCAACAACTCAAAATGATAACTTCCAGCGCAGGAAGTGCCATCACCTTGCAAGGTCATACTGGTTGGGTTTCCTCGGTTGCTTTCAGTCCAGATGGAACCATGCTAGCTAGTGCAAGTAGTGACCAAACTCTAAAATTATGGGATGTTTTGCAGGGTAAGTGTCTCAAAACTTTGCTAGGACATACTCGTTGGATCAGCTCAGTTGCTTTCAGTCCAGATGAAACAACTTTAGCTAGTTGTAGTGGTGATAGTACCTTACGGTTATGGAATATTCTTACTGGCAAATGTATAAAAATTTGTCAAGGACACAGTGGTTGGCTCTGGTCGATTGCATTCAGTCCTGATGGTCTCACTGTAGCTAGTGCTAGTGAAGACAAGACATTGAAATTATGGGATGTTTCGACTGGTGAATGCTTGAAGACTTTTGAGGGACATAGTAGTTGGGTTCAGTGTGTCGTATTTAGTCCTGATGGCAAGACATTAGCTAGCGCTAGTTGTGACCAGAGTGTGAGACTTTGGGATGTTAGTACTGGTAAATGCTTGAAAACTTTTTGGGGACACATAAGCTGGGTTCAGTGTTTAGCATTTAGTCCTGATGGGAAAACATTGGCTAGTGGTAGTTGCGACCAAACTGTGAGGCTGTGGGATGTCAGTACTACAAAATGCTGGCAAACTTTATTGGCGTATACTAATTGGGTATGGTCAGTTGCTTTTAGTCCAGACGGAAAAGTTTTAGCTAGCAGTAGTCAAGACGGAACGATAAAGCTTTGGGATGTTAACCAAGGTGAATGCTTAGAAACTTTAAGAAGTAAAAGACCTTATGAAGGTATGCGCCTTAATCAAGCTAGAGGTTTAACTGAAGCTGAGCTAGCCACCTTGAAAGGTTTAGGTGCACTGAAAGGGGAGAGCATTTTGTAATTTCAGTAAGTCAGCGTATATACACTTAATTTTTCTCCCGAACTTACTTAGGCGGGTAAGATTTCTTTTTTATAATTCAAAAATTTTCAAAAGATAAGGGCTAATGTATTCATTGCAAATTCTCGATAGTTCGACAGCCGCAGCTTATGAGAGCATGACATTTCCTCTGTTTCGCTCTCACCTGCAAGTCCTCGAGCCACAAGGACTGACAGTAGCAATTGGGGCTGCTGATTTGGGGCAACCGATTGGGTTAGCCCTAGCTGAGATCCAATCAGATCATCACTCTGCTAAAGTGCTATCTTTATACGTCAGTCCCGAACGCCGCAACGCCGGAATCGGAAGAGCCCTCCTCACTCGTTTAGAGCAAGTGTTGTCTCAAAGAGGTTGTACGAATGTTTCTATAGTCTATATGACGGGTAAGCCGACAACGTCTGCTCTAGAACACCTGCTCCAAAAATGCCACTGGTCAACGCCAACACCACGAATGCTCATCTGTAAGAGCGATAACCGTGCTTTAGACGCCCCTTGGCTGAAAATATATGAACATCTACCGCCCTCATTTGCCATTTTTCCCTGGTGCGAATTAACCAATGACGAACGAATCGCCATCGAAAAACAGCAAGAGACAAATCCTTGGATTCCAAACGAGTTAGTTCCTTTTCCGCACGAAGAAGGTATGGAACCTCTGACCAGTTTTGGGTTGCGTTACCAAGGACAAGTGGTAGGATGGCTAATTACCCATCGGATTTACCCAGACACCATCCGCTATACTTGCGATTGGGTCAGAGAAGATCTCCAGAAAACCGGCTGCTTACTTGCTCTCCATGCTAAAGCGCACAAGCGTCAAGCGATCGCAAAAATTCCGAAGGCCATTTGGACTGTACCTTTGCAGCATTCAAACATGGTACGCTTTGAAGAATATGAGAAAGACTATTTAACTTCTATCGAGCAAACTAACGGATCATTTAAAATTTTGAATGCTTCTTCGGACATTTAAAGTTCTTCCTTTACTATGTATCAAGAAAGGCAGAGGGCAGAAGGCAGAAGGGAATACTGGCTCCAGATCTGGTGCCCGTGACTGAAAGGAACAAGGGTCTAAAACCCGATCGTCTACTTAGCTATCAGCCAGCGATTTAAATCGCTGGCTGACTATTAGGATGCTTCCAAATAGTAAAAATTCAAGTTTGCAATTAAGGAACTAGAAAATAACCTGAATTTTTACCAAGAAACTTCTGAACTTTTATGAACTTTCCTATATGGCATTTCATCATTTTCCGAATTAAATTTGAAGAAGAAAAACACCAGCGTTGTAAGAGATTTAATAAATCTTAGCTGGTATCACTCAACTCACAACCACAGGAGATAAAAATTATGACTCAAACAGGAGTAAATCCATCTAATAGCGAACAACAATTCCTCGACGAGCAACTCCAAGCTCGACTGGCGATTGAGTCGCTAATAATTTCCAAAGCTTGGGTAGATGAAAATTTCAAGCAAGAAGTACTCAGCAATCCTAAAGCAGTAATTGCACGGGAATTAAATACTCAAATTCCTGACGGGGTTGAAGTTAAAGTACTTGAAGAAACCCCAACGACCTATTATTTATCCCTTCCGATGAAGCCCTCTGTCAGCGCTGAAGGAGAACTTTCTGATCAGGAACTAGAAGCTGTTGCGGGTGGAAGTATCAAAGGGTCGATAGTCAATACTGTTATCTCAGGAGTCTCAGGGTGTATATCCAAAGGATGCTAATACCTTTCCTTTTTGATATCTAACCACCGGCCAATGGCGGTGCTAGTGGTCAACAGGAGTAACTTTGTTGAGTGTAAGCGTCGCCCTAAAAGGTTTGCCAGTTCTTTTACTTGGGGAGACCCTTCTGAGCGACTGGCTCACCGCCTCTAGAGCTTTCTGCGTCGGTTCCCATTTGGCAAAGTTAACTTGCCTGACTACTAGCGGTTAGAGAGAGTCTAATCTATGAAGCTGGCTCTCTCGCTTTTTCCAATTTTTAGCCTAATCATCTCACCTCAAAAGGAGATTTCACTGTGACCAAAGCAGAAGCAACTTCAATTTAATGGATAATGTTGAAGCATTTTTCAACAGAACTAAAACCGCTATATACCACCAATTTTAAGAGTTTAAATTTCCCTCTCATAACCAGATAATTTATTTTTTATATCTACTTAAAAATGAAATTATATCAGAAAGATTTAGCTCAAATAGTCGGGAAGGCGAGTATCATAGCCGAACGCCTAAAATCTAATGTATTGATTAATGAAGATCTTATAAATAACTCAAGTGTTAACTCCCGACTTGAGCGCTGGTGTCGGGTTGCAGCTAAAGGAAATGCCCAAAAATTTGAGAAGCGTCTCGCTTGGGATGGTCTAGATGTAAACACAGTCCGTCGTGTTCTCGACACACCAAGCTGGGTTAAAGATGCACCTCAGCCAGCTTGGGCGGAAACCCTTGCAGCTATAATGGGGAGTATGGGTTCAGTAGAAATCGTTGAGAAAAGCAATTTGAACCAGTATCGCTTTATCGATCCTGAAGAGCCAACACCTTTTGAAACTGTTTTTATCCCATTTGTTGAGGTTGCTAGAAAGCAACTCATTGCTCAAGCAAAGGGCAAATATCAGTTACTAGAGCAACAAGTTCAAGTAGTTCTAGAACGCGACCTTGTACAAAAACTTGCTAGCATAGGTGGACAAACTCTGCAAGCAGAATTTGTCACTTTTCGTAACTTTAGACGCTCCAGTCTCGTTTCCTCAGTGGTGCAGTCGGGTGGTAGTCCTGCTAGAGAACTGTACCAGCAGTTTATTGAACACCTACTGAGCGATAATCTATTGTCCTTTTTCCAGAAATACAGTGTATTGGCGCGGCTATTGGCAACAGTTACCAATTTGTGGGTTGAGGCGATTAGCGAGTTTCTTCAGCGCTTGGCAAAAGATTGGTGGGAAATTCAACAAACTTTTCAGGTTGAAGGTGAATTGGGACAAATAGTAAAACTAGATCTGAATATTGCTGATGCTCATAATCGTGGGCGTTGTGTGATTATTATCGAATTCAGCTGTGGTCTAAAGCTCGTTTATAAACCCAGAACGTTAGGATTGGAGAAGGCTTATTTTCAACTACTTTCTTGGTTCAACGAGCAAGGAACAGCTCTGCCTTTCAAGGTGCTTACAGTAATTGACTGCTCTAGTTATGGCTGGGTTGAGTATGTGGCGCAATTACCCTGTGAGAACGATTTAGCCATCAAGCGATACTATCAGAGAGCAGGAGCTTTGCTGTGCCTGCTTTATGCATTAAAAGGCAAAGATTGCCACTATGAAAACCTGATTGCTAGCGGTGAGCATCCCGTCCTGATCGATTTAGAAACCCTGCTACAAGCAGAAATTAGAGAACTGGAAGATCAGGGTGATTATGGAGAGTTACAAACCTTAGTCAATCAGGTACTTGATAATTCCGTACTCAGTACGGGTTTATTGCCAAACTGGGAATTGAGTCCCGATGGGCACACCCTCTTTGATGTCAGCGGATTAGGGGGAGTTGGCGAACAGCAAATGCCTTATCAAATCCTAACCTGGCATAATGTTAACACTGACCACATGGCGTTAGGCCAGCAGTACGGCAAGTTAGCGCACCAAGCTAATTTACCCACCCTTGACGGTGTTATCTGCTTGCCGAATGGCTATACAGAGGAAATCGTCGATGGCTTTCGCCAGATGTATCAGTTCCTGCTTGATCGCCAAGCAGCCATCCTAGCACCTGATGGGCCCTTAGCTTCTCTAGCTCGTCAGAAAGTGCGCCTTCTGTTTCGTAACACTAGGCTCTATGGAGTTGTACTAAAAAATGCCCTCGCTCCCCAGTTTCTTCAAAATGGTGCAGACTTCAGTATCGAATTGGATATACTTAGCAGAGCGTTTCTCGTCTGTGACGAAAAACCTTACTGCTGGCAACTGCTCAGACGAGAAGAGGAGGCATTGGCGCAATTAGATATGCCGTACTTGAGTGCCTATTCAGACAGCAATGCACTGATAATTTCTTCAGAGGAAACCATTGCCGGAGCGTTACGAGAACCTAGCTACGACTCGGTTATTGCTCGCCTACAGCGACTTAGCTCTGAAGACTTGGCACAGCAAACTTCTATTATCAGGGGTTCTCTGTATGCGCTAGTCGCCACCGACCTAGACAATTCCTCTATGTCTGAGAATAAGCTTCCTAAGCTTGGTGACTTTACTCCTTTAAGCCGAGAGGCGATGTTGCAACAGGCACTTTTAATCGCTGCCGATCTTAAGGAAAAGGCAATTTACACGGCTGATGGCATGACCCGTTGGACTGGCTTAGAGTATATGCCAAAAACGGGACGACTACAATTACAATTGATAGACTTCGGCCTAGAAGGCGGGTGCGGGATTGCTTTATTCTTGGCTGCGCTAGAAAGGGTTACGGGAGGAGCCGGTTACCGTGACTTGGCTTTGTCTGCTCTCAAGTTGCTCCGCAGAATCTTGAACAATTTTAAAGCTTACCAACTACTGAAAATGTCCGTCGATCTGGGAGCTACGGGTGGTTTTGGCTCAATACTTTACGCGCTGGTCAAGGTCAGTCAATTTTTAGATGAGCCAGCACTCTTAAAAGATGCTAGACAACTCGCCTTCTTACTAACTCCCACTGATATTATTGGCGATCGCGACTTAGATATTAGTACAGGAACCGCAGGGGCGCTGCTGGGATTATTAGCGTTGTACCAAGCAACGGGGGATTCCTCTACGCTAGAAATGGCGGTTACCTGCGGTCAGCATTTGCTCGCTCGTCGCTCTATAAGCGAAACGGGTTATAAAACATGGAAAGCGATGGGATTAGAAAAACCACTAACAGGATTTTCCCATGGGGCAGCAGGTATTTCCTATGCTTTGCTGCGATTGTACGGCGTCACTTCTGATCTAGCTTATTTAGAAGCTGCCAAAGAAGCGATCGCCTACGAAACCAGCGTCTTTTCACAAGAGGCGAAAAATTGGCCGGATTTTCGACCCTTCGTCCTGAAGGACAAACAACCCACCTTTATGACCAGTTGGTGTCACGGAGCATCGGGAATTGGTCTAGCTCGTTTAGGAAGCTTGAAATACCTTGATACTCCCGAAATTCGGCGAGACATCGACATTGCCCTACAGGCGACCCTGAAATTTCCTTGGCAGGGAGTCGATCATCTCTGTTGCGGGAATTTTGGTCGCGTTGACGTGTTGCTGGAGGCATCTCAACGACTTTCCCGACCAGATTTACTCGAAACAGTGCCTCAGCACATTGCTTGGGTGGTAGATAGAGCCAAACAAACGGGCGGTTTTCATTTATTCCACGGGGTTACGCAAGGAGTTTACCATCCAGGATTCTTTCGAGGAGTCGCTGGCATCGGTTACGAACTGTTGCGCTTAGCGGAACCAGACTTATTGCCCTCAGCATTGTTGTGGGAATGAACTGGGGAGATTTTATTAACTAAAACTTATACTAGCATGGAAACCTTAAGCTTTATTGATATTCTAGGCTCTAGAGCTTTTAACGAACCGGACCGATTAGCTTTCGTCTTTATGCAAGACGGGGAAATAGCAACTGATTGTTTAACTTATCAAAGCTTAGATCGTCGAGCAAGGGCGATCGCCGCTCAACTACAATCCTTGGGTATGGAGGGCAAAAGAGCCTTACTACTCTATTCTCCTGGGCTAGAGTTCGTTAGTGCTTTTTTTGGGTGTTTGTATGCTGGAGTTGTAGCTGTTCCCGCATATCCACCTCGACGCGATCACTCTTTAGATCGTTTGCTCAGTATTATCACTAATTGTCAAACTAAATTTGTATTAACCACTACTTCAAATTTCGCTGAACTAGAACGACGATTTTCCGCCAATCAAGAACTAAAAGCACTTTTCTGGTTGGATACAGATACAATTCCGTCTGAATTCGAACAGGAATGGCAAAAACCCGCTATAACTAACGACACCTTAGCATTTCTCCAGTATACCTCTGGCTCTACTTCCATGCCGAAAGGAGTTATGGTGACTCATGGCAATTTGCTTCACAATTCCGAGCAAATCTATCGATGCTTCGAGCATACTCCTGATAGCCAAGGGGTCGTCTGGTTGCCTCCCTACCATGATATGGGACTGATTGGCGGAATATTGCAACCCGTTTACGTAGGATTCCCCGTCACTCTCATGTCTCCCTTAGCATTTTTACAAAAGCCAATTCGCTGGCTGGAAGTAATCTCTCAACTCAAAGCGACTACCAGCGGTGGTCCCAATTTTGCTTACGAATTGTGTATTAACAAAATAACGCCAGAACAATGTGTAAATCTGGACTTAAGTAGTTGGGAGGTCGCTTTCAATGGTGCTGAACCAATTCGAGCAGAAACTCTGGAACGATTTGCCGAAGCCTTTGCTCCCTACGGTTTTCGGCGCAAAGCTTTTTATCCCTGTTATGGAATGGCGGAAGCAACTCTCATTGTTTCTGGTGGTTTGAAAACGGCTTTGCCCATCATCTCTCAGATCGATAGAAAAGCTATCGCGCAAAACCAAGTGGTTTGTAGTGAGTCAGAAAATAGCAAAACTTTTGTCAGTCTCGGTAAGGCTTGGCTTGACCAAAAGATTATCATTGTCGATCCAGAAACATTAACTCAATGTTCGTCCGGTCGGGTAGGAGAAATTTGGGTTTCTGGTTCCAGTATTGCACTAGGATATTGGAATCAGCCTGAAGCAAGCCAACAAACTTTTCAAGCTTATCTAGCTGATACCCAGGCAGGACCTTTCTTACGTACTGGGGACTTGGGATTTTTCCAGGATGGCGAACTGTTTATTACCGGTCGCCTCAAGGATTTAATTATTATCCGGGGGCACAATTATTACCCACAAGATATTGAACTGACTGTAGAACAAAGCCACCCTGCTCTTCGTATTGGTGGTGGTGCAGCCTTTGCAGTAGAAATCGATGGGGTGGAACGGCTGGTGATCGCCCAAGAAGTAGAGCGGCATTATCTGCGCCAGTTAGACGTTAACGACGTGGTTGGCGCTATCCGTCAAGCCATCTCAGAGAAACATGAGCTACAAGTTCATGCAGTTGTGCTACTGAAAACAGCGACTATACTCAAGACTTCCAGTGGCAAGATCCAACGTCATTTATGTCGCACTGCTTTTTTAGAAGATTCATTAGAGGTTGTAGGCGAATGGCAAGAACCGCTTTCAATCGAGATAGATTCACAAGAGTTGCAAGCATCAGCAAAATTTCTTGAGCAACAGTTCTCGGTTGCTGAACCTGCGTCAACGATGGCAGAACAGATCCAATCTTGGCTGGTTTTTCGCTTGTCAAAGGAGTTAAAAATTTCTTCACAGGAGATAGACATACAGGAAGCCTTCGCGTACTACGGTCTGGATTCTTCGGCAGCGATCGCCATTACGGGCGAATTAATAGACTGGCTGGGGTGCGAAGTTGAACCCACACTATTTTGGGAATATCCGAACATTGAGGAACTTGCTTGCTATCTCGCTGAATTGCTGAGTAAGTCATCCTCATCTGTACAAATGTGCTTTCAACAGTGAACAGTTATCAAGTTCACTAATTAAAGGAGGAAGTTCATATGCAACCTGTTGCGAGTCAAAACCAAAAACTCACGAACTTGGACAAGCCTGAGAAATCAAAGCTTAAATTTAATCCTTTTCTACCGGAGTTTCTCGCCGATCCTTATCCGATCTATGCTCGCCTTCGTACCGAAGACCCCGTTCACATCAGTCCTTTAGGTATATGGATCATTAGTCGTTATACTGATGTGGTTCAAGCCTTGCACGATCCGCGCCTGAGTTCTGCACAATCCCAGATTTCCCGCTATTCCAGACAACAAGCAACTCCCTCTCCCGTGGTTTCCCTTAGTAGCAAGTGTTTATTCTTCCGGGATCCGCCCGACCATACCAGATTACGAAGGCTCGTGAGCAAAGCATTTAACGCCCGTGTCATCGAGGAGATGCGATCGCACATTGTTAATTTCGTCAACGAGCTACTTGATCGGGTTGAGGGTGCTGGAACTATGGATATTATTGCCGATTTTTGCCGTCCCTTGCCAGTAAAGACAATTTCTGAGTTACTGGGGATACCAGAGGTAGACCGCAGTCAGCTTAAACAATGGTCCCATTGGTTAGCGCATATCTTCGACCCGATGAAAGCGTCAAACCTGGGTGAAGAAATAGATCAAGCGGTGTTAGCGTTTCGCGATTATTTAATTGATCTGATTGCTGAGCGCCGCCAGCATCCCCAGAAAGATCTGATTAGCGCTCTCATCCAAGCCAGAGACGAGCAAGATAAGCTAACTGAGGACGAGTTATTGGTAACTTGTATGCTGCTATTTGCTAGTGGCGAGGAAACCACGGTAAATTTGATTGGCAATAGTATGTTATCTTTGCTGCGCCATCCCGATCAGCTCGAAAACCTGAAAGAAAATCCATCGCTAATTCAAAGTGCGGTTGAAGAACTGCTGCGATACGAAAGTCCCTTACAAATATGTGGTAGAACAGCGGTTTCAAATCTGGAAATCGGTGGCAAAACAATCCGCAAAGATGTGCCCGTGTTTCTGCTGCTAGGATCAGCCAATCGGGATCCAGCGCAGTTTCCAGAGCCTGATCGCCTTGATCTCGCTCGTCCCAACAACCGTCACCTTGCCTTCGGTGATGGTATTCACTATTGTTTGGGATCAAGTTTGGCACGCATCCAAGGTCAAATTGCTATTAATACTCTGATTCAACGCTTACCCACCCTCCAACTCCAGACAGACAAACTAGAATGGCAAGGCAATATTTTTTTACGGGGTTTGCAGGCTCTCCCAGTGACGTTTACCAAAAGAGGATAAGCATTTATGAATAGGGAAGCGATCGCAATTATCGGCATAGGATGTCGTTTTCCAGGAGCTAAGGATAAGGAAGCTTTCTGGCAGTTGTTACGCGATGGTGTGGATGCTATTACTGAAGTCCCAAGTGATCGGTGGGATGCAGATTCATTTTACGACCCCGATCCTACCGCGCCGAACAAAATGAATACCCGTTGGGGGGGATTTTTACGTGATATTGACCGCTTCGATCCGGAATTTTTCAAAATTTCCCCGCGAGAAGCTGTTAGCCTCGATCCCCAGCAACGGCTGTTGTTAGAAGTGACTTGGGAAGCCCTAGAAGATGCCGGACAAATGCCGGAGCGTTTGGCAGGAACGCAAACAGGGGTATTTATGGGCATCAATAGCTTTGACTACTATGCCCTGCTGATGGAGAATCCCGCTAACGTTGACGCTCATGCAGGGACGGGTAACACGAATTGTATTGCAGCTAACCGCATCTCTTACTTACTAAATCTTACTGGCCCGAGCTTCGGGGTGGATACAGCTTGCTCTTCTTCTCTTGTAGCCGTTCACCTTGCGTGTCAAAGCCTGTGGAGTGGAGAATCTACCATGGCGATCGTAGGAGGAGTGCGAGTGATGTTATCCCCGTGGATTACCGTGAGCTTTTCTCAAGCGGGATTCATGGCTCCTGACGGTCGTTGCAAAGCTTTTGATAGTAGAGCTAATGGTTATGTTCGCAGTGAGGGAGCGGGGATTGTCATATTGAAACCTCTCTCTCAAGCCTTAAGCGATCGCGACCCTATTTATGCGGTCATCCGAGGGAGTGCCGTTAATCAAGATGGGCGCAGTAATGGACTAACAGCCCCCAATCCCCATGCTCAGGAGGCTGTATTGCGGTTAGCCTACCGTCAAGCTGGTGTTTCCCCTGGTCAAGTGCAATACATTGAAGCTCATGGGACAGGTACAAAGCTCGGCGATCCAATCGAAATCAAGGCATTGGGGAAAATACTTGCAGAGGATCGCCCTCCTGGACAATATTGCACCGTCGGTTCGGTGAAGACGAATATCGGACATGCCGAAACAGCCGCAGGGATTGCAGGATTGATAAAAGTAGCACTGTCTCTCCAACATCGCCAGATCCCGCCAAGCCTCCATTTTCAGGAACCAAATCCTTACATTCCTTTTGATAAGCTGCCACTACGAGTCCAGCAAAACCTCGCACCTTGGCCGGAAGGGGAAAGCCCGCCCCTAGCGGGGGTTAGTTCCTTTAGCTTTGGTGGCACAAATGCCCATGTGGTATTAGAAGGCACACGCCAGCAGGATAATCATAAAAAGGCTCTAGAGCAGGGAGAAGTGACCAGGGGCGAAAAAACACCCTCTGTTCATTTACTGACTCTTTCCGCGAGAAGTGAAATCGCGCTGCAAGATTTAGTTAAATCTTATGAAAAATACTTTACTATTAATCCTGAAAAAAATATAGAAGATATTTGTTTTACTGCCAATACAGGGCGATCTCATTTTGCTCATCGCCTAGCAATCACTACTCCATCAACTGCACAGTTGTACGAGCAGCTAAAGGCTTTTCCTGCTCAGCAGTCGGGTGTATTGAGCGGGCAGATACAGAGCAAAAAACCCCCGAAAATCGCTTTTCTGTTCACGGGACAGGGTTGCCATTACCCGGATATGGGGCGGGAGCTTTACAACACCCAACCGATTTTTCGCCAAGCGCTAGAGGAATGCGATCGCTTGTTGCATCCTCATCTAGAACAATCGCTCCTTTCGATTCTGTATCCGGAATCAGACCACCAGGCACTGTTGTTAAATAGACCAGCTTATCTTCAGCCTGCCTTATTTGCCTTGGAATATGCTCTTGCGCAATTATGGCAATCATGGGGGATTATGCCTGCTGTAGTAATGGGTCATAGCTTGGGAGAATACCCCGCTGCTTGTATAGCAGGTGCATTTAGCCTGGAAGAAGGACTGGAACTCATTGCCCACCGAGGACGCTTGATGGAAAAGCTTTCCGAGAAAGGACAAATGGCAGTCGTCTTTGCTACTTATGAGCGTGTAGCAGAGGTGGTTGCACCATACCAGAGCCAAGTTACCATTGCCGCTATCAATGGGTCGGAAAATACAGTCATTTCTGGAGAAGAACAAGCGATCAGCAATGTGCTGCATCAGCTAGAATCAGACAAGTTGACAGCCCAGTTACTGAAAGTTTCACAGCCTTTTCACTCTCATCTCATAGAGCCAATTCTTGACGAATTTACAGAAATTGCCCAACGAATACAATATCGTCCACCTCGGATACCGTTCATTTCCACGCTCACAGGGAAAAAACTACAACCGCAACAGTGTTTAGATGCCCAATACTGGCGGCGACAAACCAGAGAACCTGTACAATTTGGTGCTGGCATTCAAACTCTGGTTCAGGAAGGCTACGATTGCTTTTTAGAAATCGGTCCCCATCCCATCCTTATCGGGATGGGAAAACGCTGCTTCAGTGAAAACACGAGTACTTGGCTGTTTTCTTTAAAAAAAGGTCACAACGATTCGCAAGCAATTTTGAGCAGTCTCAGCCATCTCTACCTCAAAGGCTTAGAGATAGATTGGACTGAATTTTATCGGAACTACCAAGGTCAAAAATTACATTTACCAACCTATCCCTTTCAGCGCCAACGCTATTGGATCAATCTGCCTAAACCTATGAATATAAAAGAATCAAACACACAACTGTGCACAATTGACTCAAAGACAGCAATCACTTCAACCTTACAAGCTATTATGGCTAGTGCGATGCAAACAGAGCCAGAACGAGTCAGCGTTCATAGCACTTTTCTAGAATTTGGTGCCGACTCGATTGTTCTGATTGATGCTGTACGTAGAATTCAAGATACCTTTGCCATTCAAGTATCAATAGCTCAGTTGTTTGAGGAATTGCCTACCATTGATAGTTTGGCTACTTATATTAACCAAAATTTATCAGCAGACTTTTCCTTGTCTTTTGCTACCGATACTAAACTGCAGGCTCCGTCTACTGACTCCATTGCCTCTAGCAAACCACAGGAGAGCGATCGCGCACTGCTGCTAGACAGGATTCAGTCTCAGCAGGAGGGTGGCATTTATTTAGAGAAAATTATCGCACAACAGTTAGATTTAATATCGCAACAATTAGAACTGTTGCGTAATAATATGGTGCCGGAGAGATCTGTAAGTCGCCTTTCCATAGGCGAAACTAAGCCAGAAAGTAGAGAAAATTTAAATTTATTACATAATCTACCGTTAATACAGTCGAATGGCTCCACAACAGCTGCATCCGTCGCAACCCAGTCTAATAGAAATGGCAGCACCAAAGAATTTAAATCTAATCGTGCTCTAAGGAAGGATAGCGGTGATAGTTTAAACCCTAGTCAGCAAAAGTATCTGCAAATGTTCATCACACGCTATATTCAGCGCACACAAAAATCGAAACAACGAGCACAAGTCTACCGTCCCGTTCTAGCTGACAGAAGATCTGCCATTGGTTTTTGGCATCTGATCAAGGAGATGATCTATCCAATTGTAGGAGAGAAATCTCAAGGCGCAAAATTGTGGGATGTCGATGGCAATGAGTATGTAGACTTGACAATGGGGTTTGGGGTTCATCTTTTCGGTCACAAAGCTCCTTTTATTACAACAGCCCTGGAGGAGCAAATCCAGCAAGGGATGCAAATTGGTCCGCAATCTCAACTAGCAGGTGAGGTAGCAGAGTTAATTGCAGAAATGACCAATATGGAGCGAGTCGTCTTCTGTAATTCCGGTACAGAGGCAGTCATGACAGCAGTGCGCCTAGCTCGTGCAGCCACAGGTCGCGATAAAATAGCGATCTTTGCAGGCTCTTATCATGGTCACTTTGATGGCACCTTGGTTATGCCCCAAGGTGTTAATGGCAAGCCGTACGCTGTACCTTTGGTTCCGGGGGTGCCGCAAAAGATTGCTGATGATATTTTGGTTCTTACCTATGACGATCCTAAATCTTTAGAGATCATCAAAGCTCATGCTGACGAGCTAGCTGCGGTTTTAGTTGAACCTGTACAGAGTCGTCGTCCCGATTTACAACCTAAACAATTTCTCCAACAATTGCGACAACTCACCAAAGAAACGCAAGTTACGCTGATCTTCGATGAAGTCCTCACAGGTTTTCGCGTTCATCCTGGTGGTTGTCAAGCTTTGTTTGATGTAAAAGCAGACTTGGCTGTCTATGGTAAAGTAGTTGGCGGCGGGTTGCCAATTGGGGTAGTAGCTGGCTCAGCTTACTATATGGATAGAATTGATGGCGGAATGTGGATGTATGGAGACGATTCTTATCCTGAAGTGCCAATGACATTTTTTGCAGGTACTTTTTCTAAGAATCCTCTCACAATGGCAGCAGCGAGGGCTGTACTCAAGCATATGAAAATGCAGGGAGGTAAACTACAGCAACAGTTGAATCAGCAGACTGAAAAGTTAGCAGCAACTCTCAATGCTTACTTCCAGCAAGAAGGTGTACCCATAAAGGTATTACATTTTGCTTCTTTCTTTCGCTTTACGTACGCAGGTAACGTTAATGAGTTCTATTTGCCTATCGAGTTTGAACTGCTGTTTTATCATCTTATAGAAAAGGGAGTATATATCTGGGAAGGTCGTACCTGTTTTCTTTCTGTTGCCCATACAGAGGAAGATATTGAGCGCGTGATTAGCGCGGTTAAAGATAGCGTTCTATCCTTGAGTGGTGTGTTCGTGTAACCCCCACGCATTCCTCAAATACTCTGTTTAATTTTTCATTTATTTTTTCACAGCCTTATTTAAGGGAGTTCTGAGATGAATGATTCAATACAATTTAGCGTTGGCTTAGTTATTGTTTGCTTACTAGTGCTAATCTTATTGTGGTTACCTGATGTACTGAAGCGTCATGAACTCTAGGTTAAGAAGCAAGCTGCAATTTTGAATTATAGCAATCCTATTTGATATTTGAAATATACGTAGGGTGGGTTAGGACGAAGTCTGTAACCCACCATTGCAAGGTTTCGGTGCCGTACTCTCGGAGCTAAAACACCCTACAAGCAATACTGAAATTTTTTCAAAAATTAAATGGTAATCCTATAACAATACTGCTCGGTTAAGGAAAATTGTAGGTTGGGTAGAGCGCATAAGCGTTACCCAACAAATGCCGATAAATGTTGGGTTTCGTTCCTCAACCCAACCTACATTAAATTTAAGTTTTTAGCTTAACCGAGCAGTATTGGGCTGGGACTGTTCCCAACTATAAAAAGCTGGAGAGGGAAAGTAGTTATTTCTACTGCGAAAGCTAGTACTTCAAAGGAAGTTCTGCAAGTTCTGCGTCAGCTAGCCACCGCGTCTAAAAACGGTGTTGATGGAACGGCAGAAGCCCACACTCACTGCTTGCAGGAGTGTGGGTAGTTCACTTGCAATCTGTAGTTCACAGCAGTCACCGAACTACTTTGATTAAGCGAGAAACAGTGATATCAATCAGTCTATCTTGTGAAGATGGACTATGAACTCCACGTGTTTGTCCAGACGAACACAAATCTTCTTTCGTAGGCACGAATTGCCAGTCATTAGGAGAACAACCAACATAAAAATGTCTAATCATTTGAACTCGTGCTGCAGCCACAAATTCTCCTACCTTGTTGTAGGTTATCGGACCGCTGGCAATCAGGTATTGAGCAGAGGTAGGTGAAGGCGGATCATCCTTAACTCCCGCATGTCCGAATTCTTTAATTACCTGTTGTGGATTTGATGGATCGCCAGAGTTAAATGTCACCTTGTTATTTGTGAAAATAGCTTCTGGGAAAATCGGAGGATCATTTTGATGAAGTGGCCACATTGGACCAGCACCAACGTGAGGTACATACTTACTCCCACCGTCAAGATAGGATGCAGGCAAAAAATATTGAGGGCCAATAAAAAAAGTGACTGAATCTCCTGGTTTAATAACTAATGGATTTGGAGGAGAAGAACTGCCACTGTAATAAGCTCCAAGACTAGGACCCAGTAGCGGTCTATCTTCTCTAGGCATAATGTTCAAGGCTTCGTAAACATCAATATCTAAGCATTTCTCATTTGAATTAGCAGGACAAGCAACTGTTGTTTGAGCTATAGCCATTGAGGTTTTCATTTGCCCCCAAGAATCCCAACTCACAATTACTACTGTCACACCGACAATGGCAAAGCAAGCAATAATCAATGTTGTCATAAATGCGAAAAGCTTTTTCATAATTCAAATTCCAAATTTTCTACAAGTTGACAAGCAAGATCTCTGTTTTGGATCGATTCTGAACACACTATTACAAAGTGCTACTAACGCTTCACGTGTCGCTTTTACCTTTCCGCAATCATTCATGAAAATTTAGCTATCTTTGTGAATGTTAATACTGCTGTTCTTGAACACAGACTGGTTCATGGGATTGTAAAATTTGAAAACTTAAAGTTTGATCAATCTAACTGTCGTGCTACCAATCGAGCAAATAACCCTCCTTCTTTGACCAGTTCTGCATAGGAACCCACCTCGACCAAGCGACCTGCTTCAATCACATAAATGCGATCTGCATTACGGATTGTACTAAGGCGGTGAGCAATAACTATTCTGGTGGCATTCAACTTATCTAGGCTTTCTGTGACGATCGCTTGCGTGCGGTTATCAAGAGCGCTGGTTGCCTCATCCATCAGAATAATTTTCGGCTTCAACAAGATCGAACGAGCAATGAGAAGCCTCTGCCTTTGCCCGCCAGAAAGATTAGTACCACCCTCACTAATAACAGTGTGCATTCCCATAGGCATTTGCTCTATATCTTCAGCAAACCCTGCCATTCGGGCTGCTTGCCAAGCCTCATCCATCGTTACCAATGCCCCGCATGTGAGGTTATCAAACATAGAACCTGAGTTAATACGACCGTTTTGCAGCACCACCCCTAACTGACGCCGTACAGCCTGGATATCTAGCCCCGCCACATCTTGTCCATCGTAATACACAGTTCCACTCAATGGAGTCTCAAATCCTAGTAATAACCGAAACACTGTTGATTTCCCGCTACCTGAAGGACCAACAATCGCGACAAATTCTCCTGGCTCTGCATAGATACTGACATCATCTAAGATCAACGGCCCATCTTCACGATAGCGGAAGGTGATATGTTCTAGGGCTATTTTCCCTGTTAAACGACCTGGATCGGCTTTGGTTAAGTCAGATTCTGACGTTCCTTGCACAATCGGCTTGGCTCTTTCCCACAAAGGTACAATCCCCAAAATGTCTGTCAAAGTATTGCTCAAATCAGTTACACCAGAAAGAAAAGTCCCAAATGCCGCATTAAATGCCAGAAATGTACCCATGTTTAGACCAACAATGCCTCCTTGAGCCTGAGACATCTGAATAAACATTATGGCAAACCAAAATAGCAACACCGAACTTACCAAGGGCAGCGCCTCGTTAAACACAGAAACACTGTCATGAATTCGTTTGACACTAGCCTTAAGTTTGGTTCGCTTGCTATACTTTTTCGCCCATGCTGCAAATGCTCGCTCTTCTGCGGCTGCAACCCTGAGCTTTGAGACTCCGTTGATTAGTTCGACGGTCAGCCCGTTAATTTCACCATCGACTGCTTCCTGCTGTCGGTCTTTGCGGATTAGCAACATGCTAGAAGTTACTGTAACAAAAACTGCTACCACAGTTAAACCTATTCCCACTAGCGTCAGCTGCAGGCTGTAAACAAACATCAACCCTAAGTTCAATAGGGAAAAGACGCTACTTAAAAGGGTACGCTGTGTAGCACCACTGAGTTTGCTACGAATATGAGTGACCGCCAACAGACGAGTCAACAAATCTCCAGAAGAATATTTACGAAAAAATCCAGGCTTAAGAGTGAGCAGTCGATCCCAAATGGCTGGTTGTAAAGCAGCATCAGCAGCCGTTTCAACCCGCAGGGTCAGAATTCCCTGGCTCACCTGAAACACGGCTTGTCCCACAGCAGCAGCAAACAATGCCAGCCCAATTTGTAACACTTGAAGGCGATCGCTATCAGGAATTGCATCGTTCACTAAAATCGCCGTAGCCTGGGGCGTGATCATCCCCAGTACTGTTCCTAGCATCCCCAGCAGAATCATACCCACAAGATCTTTTTCATGTCCCCTAATCCCATACTGGAAGAGAGCTAAGGAACCGCGAACTAAGGTCGGCAACGGTCGATAGAACATCTGGGCTTCTGGTGATAACCTCTGTGCCACCGCCTTAGTCACTAGTGTCCGGGTTCGCTGTACTGGGTCAAACAAAATATAACGATTGTCTTTGTCTGGCAATAATGCGACTGGGCTTTTGTCTAACTCAGTATAGGCTAATAAAGGACCATGTTCTTTTCGCCACCAATTTCCTAATAGCAGGACACGACGAGTCCGAAATTGTGAAGCCCGTGCGATCGCATCCAATGGATCGATAATGCGACTCAAGTCTTCTGATTGTGCAGGAGGACGAATCTGCATACCCATTGCTCGACCCACAGCCCCAGCCGCGACAAGCAGCGGCGTTCCTTCTTGAAAAAAAATAGCTTGATTGGGCTGCAAAACTGTAGTTAACTCTCCTAATGCCGTCTGTGTTACTTGACGGTTTAGTTGCTGCCGTTCCTGAAAAAGGCGAAAATCATTCTCTTTTTTCTTTTTAATTAATAAATTTAAATAGGAGAAGAAATAAGTGTGTAACCTAGCTAAATTAATCAGTATCGCCTGAGTATGTTCCAGTTCTGCAGTAGGGACGATTTGCACTTCAAGCAAGTCCTCTGCCTCAAACCTCGTGCCAGAAGTTGAGAGAAAACTAAAAGACATAGCTTCCAGCGTCAGATCCACATTC
>NZ_JAAKGC010000093.1 GCF_017591665.1 Aetokthonos hydrillicola CCALA 1050
TGCCACAGGAAGTTATGACAAAACTGTCAAGTTGTGGAATCTACAAGGGCAGGAGTTGCAAACTCTCAAAGGTCATAGCTCTTCGGTTTATAGCGTCGCCTTCAGCCCCGACGGCAAAACCATTGCCTCTGCAAGTTGGGACAATACTGTCAAGTTGTGGAATCTGGATTTGGATGACTTACTGGCAAAGGGTTGTGCTTGGGCGCGTGATTATTTGCATAATAATTTTTATATGAAAAATAGCGCTGATAGTCATTTGTGTGATGAGTAGAGGTAGCAGAGGGGTGGAGATATAGGGGAGAAGGTTGTTCTAGCTTCTTGTATAGATGCTGCTGAATTTCCGGAAGTGATTGTTACGCAATTTGTATAAGGGACGGGGGCAAGATGCCCGCACTACAATAATTTTACAATTAAACTATCACTCGTTATTTGCACCATGCCAGCGAAAGATATCTATCATTATGAAGTTAGGAACGCATTGATAAAAGACGGGTGGACTATCACGGCTGATCCTTATTTCATCAAATATGAGGATGCTGAACTCTATGCCGACCTAGCAGCAGAAAAGCCTATTGCCGCAGAACGTCAGGGACGGAAGATTGTTGTAGAAATCAAAAGCTTTGTGGGTAAATCGCTAATGTATGATTTTCACAACGCTTTGGGACAATATATTGTGTATCGAAATCTCATTCAATTGACTGAACCAGAATATACACTTTATTTAGCTATTGATGATGTTGTCTATGAGAAGTTCTTTCAACGTAAATCTATACAAGCAATTATCAATCATAATAGCCTATTATTAATCGTCATAGATATAGAAAAGGAGAACATTACACAATGGATAAACTAAAAAAATATCGCAGTATTCTCAAGAACTTATTATCTAAGTATTACGAACTGTCTAATACTGAAATTACAGAAGCTAGGGGAGTTGAAGTGAGCGATCGCTTAGCTTTTGACGAAGAAAGAGATCAATATCTTTGGTTTCGGTTTGGCTGGGACAATAAAAAACAGATACAGCATATCATCGTGTATCTCTGTATAAAGAATGGGAAAATTTGGGTGGAAGAAGATTCAACCAATTTATGTGTTGTTGATGATTTGCTGTCAGCTGGAATACCCCAGAGTGATATTGTTTTAAGCTTTCATCATCCTAGTAAGCGAGGCTTTACAGAATTTGCCACCACTTGAAGCAGAACGAATAGGGAGATTGGTGATTGTAGAAGTGCGATCGCCCGGAGGACAGAGCTAAGGGCGATCTCCTCAAACCAGCAGTGCTTTGCGATTGCCCAAGGGGCAGCGCCAAAGGCGATCACACTTGATTACACCTAGTTTTGCTGACAGTTTCTCGTTAACCCACACTATATTCCGTAAACTTCCGCATAAATGGTGACTGAAATCCCAAAACAATATCTTCCTTTGGTACTCCTGCATTAACTAAATCCACAGCTATATCATCTTCTGTACCATTCCATTGCAGCCAAACTTTACCACCCTTAATGTCTATATGGATAATACAACTATGTACCCAATCCTGATCTTCCCAGCCTACATAAACAATTTGATAATGGTCACGTTCAGTGTCGAAAATCATCTCAACTTCAACATCACCGTAAGCAGGTTTTTGCTTTCCATGCTCTGAGAGTATTTCTTTTACAATCTTGCGATATCGTGCTATTTTTTCCATTCAACAATCACCTCACTTTTTACATCGTAAACAATCATTTTGATTCGATTTTCTTCTACCGTTTCTTTAGGAAAATCAAGTTGAAAAAATGTCCTATAAGTCGTCAAAGGTATTGCTAAATATAAAATCCGCTCTGGCTCTCGTCGCCTTAATGCTGATCTATAATTTATAAATTGTCCCAATGCCATGTGAAATTATGATATAGCAGATGACTTGTCTAAAAAACTTTTAACTTCAACAGCAATTTTTTCGTTTTCCCTTTCTGCTGCAATCAGCTTTTCTGCTGCAAAATCAATAGACATTTTTACCCCACCCACAGTAAACGAAAGTGGATCATGAGTTATCTGCCAACCATCTTTTTGTAAAGCTATTTTTACAACCTCATGAAAGACATCTCTAGCTGACATGAGCATTCATCATAGTATTTCTCATTACTAGGATATCTCGTAACATCCAGGTTTTACAACTCATAATAAAAGTGGTCAAAAAAATACAATTTCAGCTTCATCTCTCATCCTGCCAATGCTAATTCACATCTAATAGCCTGTTCAACTTTCAGGTCATCTGCTAAAAGCACCAGCGCAGCGCGATCGCACTATTACACAGCTGAGCTTTTAGCTTCTTCGCTACCATAACCTACATCATAGCCAGCAGCGCACAAACGCATTACACTCATCACAGGGAAATTTTCGTTGGCTAAAAATCGCATCAGGCTGACTCAGATAAAAACGGCAGCATATACAAAGATTCATCTTGTATACACTCAGCAACAAACACAAACACAGCTTGTACACTCTCCGGTGTCAAACCAGGATAATTTTCTAAAACTTGCTGTCTTGTCCAACCATTAGCAAATAAACCAAGTATAAATTCAACAGATAATCGCGTACCTTTTACCGTTGGTTTCCCTAATAATATTTTCGGGTCAGAATGGATGTACTGTCGCCAGTCCATAATCAATAGTTTTCAAGAGTAAAGATAATAATTAGGATTTTAACTAAAAAAGCGATGCTCCGTGCTTATAGATATTCATACGTGAACTTACCTTGAGGTTGCTCAACAGTCGTTCTCAGAAAGCTTTTAAATGTTAATACCTATTGTAACCATTAGAAAAAACAACATAAAAACAACAAAATTAAGCTGACATTAACTTTACCTTTGCACGAAATTAATGTCTAAGTAGTAGACTATATTTCGGTAAAGTAGCAAAAAACACTTTGGTTACCTGATATCTTGCACCTGGGCTGTCAGCCAACGACTTAAATCGCTGGCTGATAGCTAAAGTCCTCTCAAGAGGACTGAGCAAGGATTTCAGTCCATTTCAATGGACTTAAGCTATTAGCCCGGAACTTAAGTTCCGGGCGGGATATCGGGCTGATTCAGCCGGGGTGCAAGAATTCCAGTATTGAATCCCTAAGTTTTATATGATCCTTGGCTTTTTAAAGAAGTCGGAGATCTTAAAAGTGTCCATCAAGTTTTAAGGCCTTACTACACTGTTTCTCTGCTTTCACTTATAGTTGTTAGGAGTATAAGGGTGTTAAATCACAGAGCTTTTGAGCGGTTTCTCAACGGTAAAGTTAACAGACGTAAATTAATCTTAGGGGCGGGAGCATTAACTGGTTTGGCGATCGCCAGCCAGTTTTCTGGGCGAGTGCTTGCTCAAGTTAAATTTTCCAGTTATCCTTTCACATTAGGCGTAGCGTCTGGGGAACCCTATCCAACTAGCGTGATTCTATGGACTCGTCTAGCGCCCGAACCCTTAAATGGGGGTGGAATGCCAAAAGTTAACGTCCCAATTAACTGGGAAGTGGCAAGTGACCCCAATATGAAAAACATTGTAGCAAAAGGCACTGAGATTGCTATCCCAGAACTAGCTCACTCAGTTCGGGTTGAGGTTAATCAACTCAAACCAGACACATGGTACTGGTATCGTTTTACATCAGGTGCAGAGGCAAGCCCGATTGGTCGCACTCGCACAGCGCCAAAACCTGAGAGTAATCTTAATAAATTTGCTTTTGCTCTTGCCAACTGTCAGCAGTATCAAACAGGGTACTACACGGCATATAAATATATGGCGCAAGAAGACCTAGATTTGGTGGTGCATGTAGGTGACTACATTTATGAGGGAGCGATCGCACAAAATCCTATCAGAAATTATACTGCCGGTGAGATTTTCACTCTAGAAGATTATCGCAATCGTCACGCTCTCTATAAAACTGACGAATATCTACAAGCAGCTCACGCAGCGTTTCCTTGGATCGTCACTTGGGATGACCATGAGGTTGAAAACAACTACGCCAACTATATCTCTGAAATCGACGACGAACCAGACCAAGATCCTGCAGTTTTCCTACAACGGCGAGCGTATGCTTATCAAGCCTACTATGAGCATATGCCACTCCGACCCTTCTCAAAACCATCGGGTCCCGATATGCAACTTTACCGTCGGCTTCAGTTTGGTAAGTTAGCAACTTTCCACATGCTAGATACCCGCCAGTACCGTACAGATCAGCCTTGTGGAGATGGTACAAAAGAACGTTGTGAACAGACTCTCGACCCCAATGCAACAATTACTGGTAAGCGTCAAGAAGATTGGCTCTACCGTGGTTTAGATCGCTCTCAGACTCGATGGAATGTAATTGCTCAGCAGGTTATAGTTGCTCAGAGAGACACAACACCTGGACCTATTCAAACTTTTAGCATGGATAAGTGGGATGGGTACTACGCTTCTCAAAGACGACTGATGAATTTTTTGGCTCAGCGCAAACCTTCCAACCCCGTCGTGTTGTCAGGAGATGTGCATAACAACTGGGCGATTGATCTAAAAGCTGACTTCGATAAACCAGAATCAGCAACCGTCGGAGCAGAATTCGTTGGTACGTCGATCACTTCTGGTGGTGATGGTGCAGATTCAAACCCAACAGTTGAAGCTTACTTACCAGACAATCCCCACATTAAGTTCTTCAACAATCAACGCGGCTATGTTCGTTTTACAGTCACTCCTCAACTTTGGACATCAGATTATAAAGTCTTGTCTAACGTGACAACTCTATCTGGTACGATCAGCACCCGTGCAACCTTTGTGGTTGAAAACGGTCGTCCTGGTTTACAGCCAGCATAGCAACACAAGATAATAGCGGTGCGTTACGGACTTCGTCAAGAGCGCACCCTACACGACGACGAATACTGCTCGGTTAAGGAAAATTGTAGGTTGGGTAGAGCGCCAGCGAAACCCAACAAACCCTTATAGATGTTGGGTTTCGTTCCTCAACCCAACCTACATTAAACTTAACTTTTTGGCTTATACCAATTTAATATAAAGATGCACATAATTTTACCCCCCTGTAGTCCCCCCTTGCCAAGGGGGGACGGCGTAGCCGGGGGGTTAATATATGGAGCTTCATATAAAAATGGACAAACTAAACAAATATCGCAGCATTCTCAAGAAGCTATTATCTGAGTACTACGAACTGTCGAACGCTGAAATAACAGAATCTAAAGGAAGTGAAGCGAGCGATCGCCTAGCTTTTGATGAGGAAAGAGATCAATATCTTTGGTTTCGGTTTGGCTGGGATAACAAAAAACAGATACAGCATATCATCGTATATTTCTGTATAAAAAATGACAAAATTTGGGTAGAAGAAGATTCAACTAATTTAGGCGTTGTTGATGATTTGTTATCAGCAGGAATACCTCAAAGTGATATCGTTTTAGGCTTTCATCACCCTAGTAAGCGAGGTTTTACGGAATTTGCTACCGCTTGAAAAGGTAGCTATCCGTTGATTAAGTTGTGGGATGAGTAGGGAAATTGGCGCTTAGTGCAGCTCAATCGACATAAAGCATAGGGGTCAAAGTGATGGTACTATTTGGCTATATTTAGGGTAAAATAACCGCAAAAAGTGGTATGTTTACGCTTCCGGGATTATATATAGTCAAAAAAATAATAATTATGAATACAGAAATACCTGAAAGCATAAATTGGGTCAGTAAATCTGCAAGAATGGCGGCAGCGGTTAGAGCGATAGAAGCACAAAGACCAGATCCTTTATTTAAAGACCCCCTAGCATCTAGATTAGCAGGAGAGGACATTATTGCTGAGGTTACGCCAAGCACCCAAGAGTATGAAGACAGAGGTACACCTTTAATTGCCGTCCGAACACGCTTCTTTGACGACTTTTTGATATCACTAAATAATCAAGTACGACAAGTGGTGATTTTAGGAGCAGGAATGGATGCTAGAGCTTTTCGCCTGCCATTTCATCCTGATACTTGTGTGTATGAGGTGGACGCAAAAGAAGTGCTTCAATACAAAGAATCAATTTTGGAAGATACTCCAAGTAATTGCCATCGCTATACCCTGGAAACAGATCTTAGAAAATCTTGGTCGAATTTGCTAATTGAGAAAGGATTTCAAGTTGAAACTCCTTCGGTGTGGTTGATGGAAGGATTTATTTATTACCTAAGCGACACTGAAGTCCACGAACTATTAAAAACGATTACTAAATTAAGTGCATCTATGAGTTGGTTGGCATGTGACCTAATCGGCTCTTTCTTTTTATCTCAAAACAGCGGAGAATTATCAAAGCATTGGAAATATGGTTGTGACGAACCAGAAAAACTGTTTTCGTTACACGATTGGGAAGCTTCTGTTGTTCAGGCAGGGGATGATGGTGCTAGCTATGGTCGTTTTACTTATAAATTCTTACCCCGCGATGTCCCAAATGTACCTCGTTATTTTTTTGTCACAGCCGTTTTAAAAAAGTAAGTGAAGAACCTGGCTGATCGTAATTCTAATTAAAGATGGCGGAAGTTGAATACACGGCAATACGGTTCCGTTAAGCGCTATTCCCCTGAAAAAGTCAGCCCTTCTCAGCAATCATACATAGCAGAATCGGACAGAAAATACCTGAAAGTTGCTAAATGCTTTACAAAACTTCTTAAATTGTATCAAAAGTACACACTATTTAGATAGATTAATTGCATAATAGTCACTCATCATTAACTATTATGTTCCTGGTTGGAGAAACGAATGGGTCGCGCGAAGAAGGTTGTTCTGGCATATTCCGGCGGAGTAGATACCTCTGTATGTATCCCTTATCTTAAAAACGAGTGGGGTGTGGAAGAGGTGATTACGCTAGCAGCAGATTTAGGTCAGGGGGATGATTTAGAGCCTGTGAGACAAAAAGCTCTAAAATCGGGAGCCAGTGAATCTTTAGTGGCAGATGTTAAACTCAGTTTTGTAAAAGATTACGCCTTTAGCGCCATTCAAGCAAACGCGCTGTATGAAAATCGCTATCCGTTAGGAACTGCTCTTGCACGTCCACTGATTGCCAAGATATTAGTCGAAGCTGCTGAAAAATACGGTGCGGATGCGATCGCTCACGGTTGTACTGGTAAAGGAAACGATCAAGTGCGCTTTGACGTTTCTATTGCAGCGCTTAACCCCAACCTGAAAATCTTTGCACCAGCAAGAGGATGGGGAATGAGCCGAGAAGAAACTATTGCCTACGGTGAAAAATTTGGTATTCCTTCACCTGTAAAAAAATCTTCTCCCTATAGTATTGATGGTAACTTACTTGGTCGCAGTATTGAAGCTGGTGTCTTAGAAGACCCAGCCACAGAACCCCCAGAAGAAATTTATCAAATGACCAAGGCGATCGCTGATACACCTGATCAGCCAGAATACGTCGAAATTGGTTTTACTAGAGGTATTCCTACCACCCTCAATGGCGAAACCAAAGATCCGGTTGCTCTGATTCAAGAACTGAACAAAATAGCTGGTAATCATGGTGTCGGACGCATCGACATGATAGAAAACCGCTTAGTAGGTATCAAATCAAGAGAAATCTACGAAGCGCCTGCTTTGTCGGTGTTAATTCAAGCTCACCGTGATTTGGAAAGCCTGACATTAACATCAGATGTCACTCATTACAAGCGTGGAATTGAAGAAACTTATAGTCAAATCGTGTACAACGGTTTGTGGTACAGTCCACTCAAAGCAGCGCTAGATGGCTTTATTCAAAAGACACAAGAGCGAGTATCTGGAACTGTAAGAGTGAAACTTTTAAAAGGTAATGCCTTTATTGTTGGACGTACCTCTGAAAATTCTCTTTACACCCCTGATTTAGCAACCTACGGCGCGGAAGATCAATTTGACCATAAAGCAGCCGAAGGCTTTATCTATGTCTGGGGATTACCTACTCGTATTTGGTCAAATCAGAATAGGGGATAGGGCACCCCTGCGGGGAAGTCAAAAGTCAAAAGTCAAAAGTCAAAACTGGGTAAGATTTGTCGTTTTTCCTCCCCTGCTCCTCTGCTCTCAACTTTTGATTTCCCCAAAGGGGTTGCTTCCTATCCTCTAGTCTGTTCCTTATTGGCTCTCATTTCTAACCAGAAAGGTACAACAATCAAGGTAATAACGATGAGTAAAGCAATAATCGCAAATTGACCAACCCAGGCGACTAATTGTTCTAGCGAGACAATTGTGCCAGCGAAGAAGGACAAGGAGACCATCACTGTACCCCAAATCGTTGCTCCTAGCAGATTGTACGAGAAGAATTTTAGGAAAGGCATTTTGGCTATTCCAGCGAGAGGCGCGGTAAAAATTCGTAGTAATGCCAAAAAGCGCCCGAAAAATACTGCTTTTGCCGCATTTTTACTAAATTGGTCTTTGATCAAAATTAGGCGACTTTCCGAAATCCGAAACACGCTAGTTACGCGCACTAGTAACGACCAACCGCCGAGTCTACCAATTCCATAGCCGCAAATACCACCAATCGTAGCACCGGCGATCGCATTAGCCAGAACCCACCAGTAACTCAATTCATGACTACCTGCAAGAAAACCTCCTACAAGGGTTACTGTTTCCCCAGGAACAGGAAGACCCAAATTTTCTAATAAAATTCCGAAAAAAATAGCCCAGTAACCGTAATCATGGGCAAATTGCTGAATATGTTCTATCGATAGAAACTCAAGAGACATCTAAAAAAATACCGGTATTTTTACATTTCTTAATTACTTATCTTGCCTTATTTTCGGGTAAACCGTCTATTAAATAGGGAGCTCTTGAGCAGGGGATCTCTTGAGCAGAGGAGCGAATAATACCCAATGCCCAATGCCCAATGCCCAATGCCCAATGCCCCATGCCCCATGCCCCATGCCCCATGCCCATTAACTGTGTATAACCACAGACTTAAATCAAAATTTCTTCATTAAAAATTTATAAAACTCGTGAATTTTTATAAATATTCCGTAAAAGCCCCGGATGTTACTGATTTTTTGGACGATTGCCCCTAATATTAAGAAGAGCTAAAATAAATTATACGGCATGAATACTGATATTTTCTATCCAAATCAACTTGCTCGAACTACTCAGATATCTGGGTAAGGCAGTGACTTTGATAGAAAAAAGTGGTAATTTATGTCTGTTTTCTGCTTTTTGTAAGAAGTGTCAACTACCCAGTTATGCTCATGACTCTCACAACAGAATGTCAAATGATTTTATTCAAACCCCAAGGTAGTATAGACCTCCGGGGAGGCATAGCTTTGAGCGAGAAAATGGCTGGAGTAGTCCCCCAGCATGGCCAACTTTGGGTTATTGACCTAGCTGAGGTCGATTTCATGGATAGTTCTGGACTTGTCTGTCTAGTGAAAGGACTCAAAGGTGCACGTCAAAGTGGTTGTCGGTTAGTCCTTTGCAACGTAAAAGCTCCTGTTCGGTTAATTTTAGAAATCACTCAACTGGATTCAGTTTTTGAAATTTTTCACACTTATGAGGACATTCTAACCATAGTGCCTGAGGACACCATGGTAACTGTCTAAGCCATAAAGCACTAGTCCTAGGCGAGAAACCTTAAATCGCCTAAAAACTATAACTAACAGATACTCCGCTGAAAATTCTTGAACAGGTACTGGAGGTGTTAGTCAAAAAAATCTTACTATGCCCTCATCTGTGAGGGGTCAATATTTTGTTATTGCTTTGTCGCCTAATTCAATCACTGCTCACGCTTTAGGTATTTGGTACAGCGGAGATCTGATTTTCACCAACTGCTGGACGGGGGAAATTTGGTAAATCAATACCACTGTGACTAGCATTCCGAGATTTCAATGCTAATCTATAGCTCACAGTTTGCAATTCAGCTTGCAGCTGGCGATTTTCGCGTTGTAGGAGGGCAACTTTTTCTCTGACGGGTGCCATCCGTTCTTCAAACTTACGACGATAAATTTGTGGTAACTCCTGTACCACTTGTTCGAGCATTCGACTGCGATCGGTCAATTCTTGGAATGACTGTCTTAGTTGATAGATCTCAGTGTCTCGCATTGAGATTTGCTCTTGATAGAAACTCACCTGCTGCTCAACAGCTTGCAATTGTTCTTGCAAAGCTTGTATCTGAGTTAGATGATGCTCCGATACTTCTGGTTGGGGCATGAAATTAGCATTGCCTTTAACCAGTCGAAAAAGTTCTTGAGATAGCTGCTGCACTAATTGATCCCGAAGCTGCAACTCTTGGCGCAGCTTCGATACTTCTGTAGAGAGAGCTTGGATAGTAGCGGTGTCAGTTTGGCTCACAGTATCTAACAGATCCCATTTAGAATCTTTCTCAGCTTTTCAGTGGAACTACGGTAGTATTGCTTTTAACTTGTAATAGTTAATTTAGCATCCCCAGCGAGATCAGGAAGAGGGAAAAAAATAATTTTTGTATTTTTTTAGTGGGGCATGGGGCATGGGGCATGGGGCATTGGGTATCCACTCGCTCCCCTGCTCCCTACACCCTACACCCTACACCCTACTACGCTACTTCCTGAGCAGGTTCTTGCTCTGCAACTTGCTGCT
The DNA here is from genome assembly GCF_017591665.1 of Aetokthonos hydrillicola CCALA 1050. Taxonomy (GTDB): domain Bacteria; phylum Cyanobacteriota; class Cyanobacteriia; order Cyanobacteriales; family Nostocaceae; genus Aetokthonos; species Aetokthonos hydrillicola. Next base: position 10,524 of record NZ_JAAKGC010000093.1, read on the forward strand.
TAATAGTTAAGTAGCGAATTACCTCTTCGCTCAAACGCATGGCGCGTTCCATTGGAGCAATAATAGTTCCAGGACCAGTGTAGTTCATTTGGATATAGATACCATCACGGTGTCTATTGATTTCGTAAGCCAAACGACGCTTACCACGATTCTGGATTTGAATATTATCAGCGCCTTGTTCTCGGATTAAATTTTGGTATTTATTAACGGCTTGCTCAACCTGTTCATCCCCTAAGTCGGGACGAAGAATGTACATGGTTTCGTAAACGAGCTGCATAGTCTGGTATCTCCTTATGGACTGAATGGCTGCGGATATTGATTTTTCGTCGAAATTCGTAAAACTCAATATCTATAGCAACAAGGACTTACGATCATACAATAAAATGGCAAAAAATTTTAAAGTTTACTTTCTTATAGTCTGCTCGCAAGACTTGAGCTTACGTTTTAAAGAGCGAATATATGCTCTTAGAACATCAGTTTGGGTTCTCCCTTCCTGTTCACAATAAGCTTTAAGAACTTGTTTTTCTTCGTCTGTTGCCTCAAAAGTGACAAAGTTTCTGCCTTTCCCCATTTTATTGTACCAATTTGTCTGGTACAGTAATTTTATCAAGATGCTCAGGATAATTGCTTGATGTTCCAGCAAAATTTAACCTAGATCTAAAAATGGGTTCCAGATCGGAGGATTTTCATCAAAGTTATGGCACAACGCTATGTAAGAGTCCAAAATCAAGAAGGAAAAATCTACTATGGCTTACTACAACTATCTTTTAAAGTGCAGGTGCTTGATGCACCACCTTGGTTAGGTGGTCAACCTACGGATTTAAGTTTAGAACCTGATACTTATAAAATCCTGGCTCCCTGCGCTCCTTCAAAGATTATAGCGGTAGGTAAGAATTACACAGACCATGCGGCAGAAATGGGAAGTGTAGTTCCAAGTGAACCACTGATCTTTCTAAAGCCATCGACATCTATCATTGCTTCTGGAGAAGAGATTTACTATCCATTCCAGTCGCAACACGTAGATTATGAAGGAGAGTTAGCACTGGTGATAGGCGATCGCACTGTTGATTGCACACCAGAAGAAGCCCAAACCAAGATTTGGGGCTATACGATTGCTAATGATGTTACAGCGAGGGATTTACAAAAACGCGATCCTCAATGGACAAGAGCCAAAGGGTTTGATACCTTCTGTCCTCTTGGACCATGGATTGTCCGAGAATTAAGTCCAGGGGCTCGATTGCAAACCTTCTTAAATGAATTAGCAAATCCTGTGCAATCTGCCTCAATTGACCAAATGGTGTTTGCCCCTGATTTTCTTGTATCCTACATCAGTAAGGTAATGACCCTTCTGCCAGGAGATGTAGTACTAACAGGTACACCCGTTGGAGTTGGACCATTGCATCCAGGAGATATTGTCCGTGTCGAGATTGAAGGTATTGGGCGCTTAGAAAACACGGTTATCACCCGTTAATTATTAGCGCACCTGCATGTATACTGCTTCCGAAAGGGCAGGTATTTCTGCGTAACGTCCTATTAGAGACTGTACGATAGAGTATAAAGATGCTACGAGTATACCCAGAAAAATCGTAGTATATAGAGTTTGTAGAGCGAAACCACTAGCCGGAACCAGCCTAACAAGATCCGTGAGTATACTAAATAAAAAGACCACGATATCCAGCATAATCGCTTGCATTGTGTTAAAACGAACAAAGTGACTGATTTTTTCGTTTCTTACCACAAAGATAAATAAGGCAAAGAAAATGATCAATCCTGCATAGCGAACGTTGTAGTAGATTGTTATCAGTGGAAATAAAGGTAAGAACAACAGTTGCAAAATTGGGAACTGTTTTAGGAAATATCCGCCAAATAGGAAAACCTCAACTATTGGTAGCAGATAAGGCAAGCAAGCAAAAACCCTGTCTTTGGCTGTTGTAGACCCCCGAAAAGTCATTGGTGCGCTCTCCTATTGTTAAACTTAAATAGTCATATGACCCTAGAATAACGCATTGAACATCTTATCGTTCTGGAGAGGTGGGGAATAAGGGTAAAAAGCTTACCCCTTATCTGTTGTTTATTTGTTCTTACTGATAAATTCAGTTTATTCAATGTTGACGATCCGGAAGCCCATCACGCACTCGTATTGATCGGTGCCTATAGAATTTCCTTGACTAACGGCACGACCGCAACCCAATTGACCTTGAAGCCAGCGAGGTTGACCACTTTTGTCGGCAAGCAGACAAGATTGGCAAACCTGCCTGGGGGTTAGAATTTGTTCTTCGGTAACAATTACTAGCATTTAATCCACTACTCCACAAAATCTATGTCAATGCGAGAAGCAGACCCGCGCCAGTCTATGACAGTTCCTCAACTATGAACCGCCGACTTTCACGGCAAGCATCCAAAAATAATTGCCCGGGTTGATACCTATTTATTGTATACTATAGATCTTTTGGTAGTAAAAATATGTACATAAATCTATATCTAGAAGAAGAAGGGGTCAAAGAATATAGAGTTCACAATTTTTCCTAATTTTGACATAGCGAGAACAGAGGAAGATGATATTCATTCCTCCTGGGATATGTAGTTAATAGCGAGTAATTAACGAGAAAAAGATCCATACAACACAATTACCAGGCTTGTGTCTGATAATTAAAGAAGATAAATTTCCATAAGGATAATAGCTGAAGTGACTTTGACTAACTCAGACTTTCTTGCCTCTAGTGATCCTGTTGTTGCAGAAGTAATTCATCAAGAATTACAGCGCCAACGTGACCACTTGGAGCTAATAGCAAGCGAAAATTTCACCTCCGCAGCTGTACTAGCCGCGCAGGGTTCAGTTTTGACAAATAAATATGCTGAGGGATTGCCTGGTAAACGTTACTATGGCGGCTGTGAATTTATTGATAAAGTCGAGCAATTGGCTATTGATCGCGCCAAGCAACTTTTTGGTGCTGCTCATGCCAATGTACAACCTCATGCTGGTGCGCAGGCAAACTTTGCAGTCTTTCTGACATTGCTAGAACCTGGTGACAAATTTATGGCCATGGATTTGTCTCATGGGGGACATCTTACTCATGGTTCGCCTGTGAACTTTTCAGGCAAATGGTTCCAAGCTTCTCATTACGGTGTTAGTCGCGAAACCGAACAACTCGACTATGACCAAATTCGAGAGCAGGCGCTAAGGGAGCGTCCTAAGCTCTTAATTTGCGGCTACTCAGCTTATCCTCGTATCATTGATTTTGAAAAGTTTCGTAGCATAGCAGATGAAGTTGGTGCATATTTGCTAGCAGATATTGCCCATATCGCTGGTTTGGTTGTTAGTGGTCTTCACCCCAACCCAATACCATATTGTGATGTAGTTACAACGACTACACATAAAACTCTACGTGGCCCTAGAGGTGGCTTGATTTTAACTCGTGACCCAGAGCTAGGTAAGAAGCTTGATAAATCGGTTTTCCCTGGGACTCAAGGTGGACCATTGGAACATGCGATCGCAGCCAAGGCAGTGGCTTTTGGCGAAGCATTGAAGCCAGAGTTCAAAACCTACTCCGCTCAAGTTATTGAAAATGCCAAAGCCTTAGCGACTCAACTACAAAACAGAGGTCTAAAAATAGTCTCCAATGGTACTGACAATCATTTAATGTTAGTTGATTTACGCTCTATTGGCATGACGGGTAAGCAAGCAGACCATTTAGTGAGTACTGTAAATATTACAGCTAACAAAAACACGGTTCCCTTCGATCCAGAATCACCGTTTGTTACCAGTGGACTGAGGTTAGGTTCCCCAGCAATGACAACCCGCAATATGGGAGTTGCAGAATTTACAGAAATAGGTAATATTATTGCTGATCGCCTGCTACATCCAGAATCGGAGACGGTGACAGAAGATTGTCGCCAACGGGTAGCCGCTTTATGTGAGCACTTCCCCTTGTACACCCATCTTATAACTCCCGTCCCTGCTTTAGCTTGAAATCAGTGAACAGTCAACAGTTATCAGTTATCAAGGGGCATGGTGCAGTGATCACTGATAACTGTTTACTGATAACTGTTTTGCGCGCCGCTTGCAAGGAGGATTTTGGATTTTCGATCCAATCCAGAATTATCATGCCGATAGGCGACACAGATGTAGTAGATCTATGAAGTAAAGATCTCCCGGAAGATTTTTGTCATCTAACCTACTATCTTTAAAAGATGCAGATGCCTGCTCAGACTTATCATCTGATAGCCTTCCTCGTCGCTGCTGTAGTTGTCTTATGGACTACACCTGATGTCAGAAACATTGGCATTAAAAGTGGACGAGTTGATAAACCTAGCGATCGCAAAGTCCATCAGCGCCCAATGGTACGCCTGGGAGGAGTTTCCATTTTCGCTGGTACTATGGCTTCCCTGCTAATTGTCTGGTGGTTGGGTGGATTTGGAATCCTACCAACTGACAAAGAATGGCAAATCTGGGGCGTAACCTTGGGTGGTTTAGGCTTTTTTCTCATTGGCTTAGCAGATGATCTATTAAACTTGTCTCCTTTTATACGCCTTCTTATACAAATTCTTGTAGCAGCAGGTGCCTGGAAAGCAGGTGTAAGCATAGAGTTTTTGACCATTCCTACAGTTGGTATGGTCGATTTAAACTGGTTGAGTTTACCGATCACAGTCATTTGGCTGGTGGGAATGGTAAACGCAATTAACTGGATCGACGGATTAGACGGTTTAGCTGCTGGTGTGTCTGGAATTGCATCTGTGGTGATGCTAGTTGTAGCACTCTTTATGAAGCAACCACAAGCGGCTTTGATTGCAGCAGCACTTGCTGGAGCATCACTAGGGTTTCTCCGTTATAATTTTAACCCCGCACAAATCTTTATGGGAGATGGCGGGTCTTATTTTATGGGATTCACTCTTGCAGCAGTCGGAGTCATTGGTCTAGTAAAAATTCCTGCTGTCACAGCAATTTTATTACCTTATGTAATTCTAGCAGTACCAATTGTTGACATGTCGGCTGTGATCGTAGCACGACTTCGGCGTGGTAAATCACCCTTTGTTGCAGATAAAAGCCACCTGCACCATCGATTACTAAGAGCGGGTTTGTCTCAGAGATTAGCTGTCTTATTCATTTACTCCTTAACTCTTTGGGCTGGAAGTTTAGCATTAGCTATTGCTGGTATACCTAGCGGTATTGTTTACGCTTGTTGTACCACTTCTCTACTAAGCTATATTAGTTGGCGAGTTTGGAAATACTCTCGTAACTCTTAATTGTTATTTAGTAATTAACTGGAAATGTTATTAAAGAAGGAGTCAGAATTCAGAATACAGGAGTCAGAATGAATCTTGCCCTTGGGTTTTACTAAGTGTCGGATTGAAGACAGACCTATATTCTAACTGCTGACTCCTGACTCCTGACTCCTGACTCCTGACTCCTGAATTCTATTTATTAAAAGATGAGTGCAGAAATTATTTGTGTTGGTACTGAATTGTTATTGGGTGACATCCTCAACGGTAATGCGCAATTTCTAGCGCAGGAGTTAGCTCAATTGGGTATTCCCCACTACTATCAAACTGTTGTGGGAGATAACCCCGAAAGGTTAAAGCAGGTGATAGAAATTGCTAGTAAAAGAGCAGAAATACTCATTTTTACTGGTGGTCTTGGTCCCACACCCGATGATCTAACATGTGAAACAATTGCTGACTTTTTTGGTGCCCCGTTAGTAGAACAGCCAGAAATTATCGAGGATATTGCCCGAAAATATGCTTTGCGAGGTCGGGTTATGACCCCCAGTAATCGTAAGCAAGCTTTAATACCTCAAGGAGCCGAAATTTTACCTAATATAACAGGTACAGCACCAGGTATTATCTGGCAACCCCGTTCAAACTTAACACTTTTTACTTTTCCGGGTGTACCCAGTGAAATGCATCGGATGTGGCAGGAAACTGCTGTCCCATATCTAAAAAGCCAAGGTTGGGGTAAAAACATTATTCACAGTCGTATGCTTAAGTTTTGGGGAATTCCAGAATCTGCATTAGCAGAAAAGGTTGCCTCTTACCTCAACTTACCCAACCCGACAGTAGCACCTTATGCCAGTAAAGGAGAAGTAAAATTACGAGTATCCGCTAAAGCGACATCTGTTGAACAAGCAAAAGATTTAATTGCGCCGATAGAGAAACAAATTAGAGAAATTGCTGGTTTAGATTATTACGGTGCTGATGATGACTCTCTCGCTTCAGTAGTAGGTCAGTTCTTGCGTGCATCAGGAGAAACATTATCAGTGGCAGAATCCTGCACTGGTGGTGGACTTGGGCAGATGTTAACAGAAATTTCTGGTAGTTCAGATTATTTCTGGGGTGGTGTAATTTCTTACGATAATTCGGTGAAAGCTAAACTTTTGGGGGTAAATACTGAGGATTTAGCAAAGTTTGGAGCCGTTAGTGCTACAGTAGCAGAACAAATGGCAATTGGGGTCAAAACCCAGCTTGCAACTACTTGGGCATTAAGTATCACTGGTATTGCTGGTCCCAATGGCGGTACGGAAACAAAGCCTGTAGGTCTAGTATACATTGGTTTAGCTGCACCAAATGGAGAAGTGGAAAGTTTAGAGTACCGCTTCGGTGCAGGACGAAGTCGTTTTTTAGTTCGTCACTTAAGTGCATGTACTGCTTTGGATCTTTTGCGACGTAAGTTGTTAAGTAGAGGATAGGGAGCAGAGGCGCAGGGGAGATGAATGCTTTTTTGTTCCCCCAATGCCCAATGCCCAATGCCCAATGCCCCATGCCCCATGCCCCATGCCCCTTGTCTATTCCCTCTTACCTGTAATCGTGAATCCTGCCCAGTAATAAGGGTGATTATAAAGCTTTTTATCTCCTGGCATTTTACTAAATTTACGATACACTTCTGTAGCTAAATATGTTCTAATTTGGAATTGTCCGTGAGGTAGGATTTTTAGTAAATCTTCACACCATTTTTTCAGATCAGAAGCCGTTACATCTTTAAGCCATGTTGTTGCTGCTGATAAAGCAATAGCTGCTGATTCATGTTGCTGCATTTGTCTATAAAATTCAATCATCACCAAAGTACTAGCGCCTGGTTCTACAGACCATAAGGTACTAAGTACGTGAGACACTCCTTGAGAAAGTAAACCACTGACTAAACCTACATATTCAGTCGTAATAGCTTTGTCACTGAAGATAGAAGTTTCAGAAGTCGAAAGAGTCACAAGGTTGTAATTTTCAATTTGATGAATATAAATTTCTTCTAGGGTTAGTTTGTCATCACCTGCTAATACTAATTCTGATTTCTGTGGTTCGCTAAAATTATTGGTTATATCTCCTTGAAAATGCAATAATTTGTAATTATTGGATAGAGAATTTTCCAAATTCTTTTTAGTTGCTTTTGAGCCTTGAAAGCGTCTAACATTATCAAATATATGGCTAATAACTTCACTTTCAAGCTGTCCAAACTTCAATGACAGATAATCTGTAGTATTAGGATGTTCAAAACTTAATAATGGTTGCTTACGAATTGGTAATAAAGAATTATCTTTTAAAGATAAACCGATTTGGATGCTGGGTAAATAGCTAGTGGTAAAATTACGCTTAAAACTTTGACTGTATGAATAATAGCCGTCGCTGTTAATCGTTTGCTGTTGAAGAGGATACGAGAAATCAAAAAGAGCGTGCAGAGGAAATCTGTGCAACTCAAGGTGAGGAATTAGAATCAAGTAATTTATATTTTCAAGTTCTTCTATGATGGCGTTAATATTGAGGATTTTTTTGAGATTTAGTAACCTCTGTTCCATTGTTGCGCGCCACGAATGATTGCTGTTATTCTCTTTGTCGTGGTCTGTGGAGCAATAATCCTGATAATCTTCATTCCAATCTTGTAGCCAATCTTCAAATTCCCCTTTAACTCGCAGCGTTTCTGGTAAGGGCATTTCATTAATATCTGCTACATTTAGTACAGGTGTAAAAACGGGGATAGGTTCTGGGGATTTATATTTGACTATAAAAGTACGTAAGCCGTAAGGGCTGATAAACCAGTAAATAATCGCTGTTGTAGGATTAAGCAGTTTTTGCATTGAGGTGTAGCTGGGTGAGATAATTTCATCTCTCCACCCGTAAAGCAGCCATGATAAGCAAGCATTTTTGCTATATTCTGCAATTTCTAGGGCTTGTGCTAACTCCCCAGACTGCACAGCTATATCAACAGCTAACTGTCCAAACCCTGCAAATTTGAGCGCGATCGCCTTTTTGCTCTCATCAGTCTGTTCTGGATCACTCAGCAAGTATTGTAATAAATCTGTGGCACAGTGATGAAACTCCTGCGCTTGGGCTGTTTCTCCCAAAGACAAGAAGGTTTTGATCAGGTTCAGCAAAACTTCAAGGTGTAGCTGTGGAAAAGCATCTGGAGTCAAGGTTTCCATAGCTTGATAGTACTCAGCTACAGATTGGATCCAATAATGGCGGGGTGTGAAATCTCTTTTTCCTCGCTCATAGTGAGCATTACCAAGTAAGAGATGCAAACGCCCCCATCCTTCTGGATAAGTACTTTGGTAAACATATCTCAAGCCTTCTTCATAGCTTGCTAATTTCCCCTCATAGCCGCGCTGATTTAGATTTGAGTTTGTTGCAGTTATAGCACTCACAAAAATCTGATCTGAGTCATAATTGAATGCATCTCCTGCGGCTGTTCCTCGAGCAATCCATGCTTCCCAGTAATCTGGCTGAATTTGCAAAGCGTTATCATAAGAGGCGATCGCTTCTTCAAATCTTCCCAAATAGAATAGAGAGACGCCTCGGTTGTACCAAGCTAAGTGAAAATCTGGGTTTAATTCTATAGCTTTTTCATAAGAGGCGATCGCTTCAGAACGGTGTCCCATGTTTTCGAAAGCCACAGCTTGGTTAAACCAGGTTAGATAAAAGTCAGGTTTCTTTTCAAGAGCCTGCTGCCAAGATAATATGGCCTCATGCCAACGACCTAACGAAGACAATACCACACCCTTGTCTATGAAAGCATCATGAAAGTCAGGGTTGATTTGAATAGCATGGTTGTAAGATGCGATCGCTTCTTCACGTTGTCCTAATTTATCTTGTGCACACCCCAGTGCATACCAACCCTCATGGGAGTCAGGATTGATTTCTACCGCTTGCTGGAGGCTTGCACTTGCATCTTCAAACTCCCCCAAATTAGACAATTCTACACCACGGTAATACCAAGCAAAGTGGAATTCTGGGTTAAGTTCTATAGCTTTTTCGTAGGATGCGATCGCATCGTGGATTCGTCCGCTAGTAGCTAGTGCAATTCCTCGGTAATACCAATTTTCGTATTCTTGCGGTTGAACTAACAATGCTTGGTCGTAACTGGAAATCCCATCCTCTACATATCCTAACTTCACAAGTGCTAAACCTCGGCTAGACCATGCCTCGTGGTAGTCGAACTTGATTTCTATAGCTTTGTTAAACGAGAGAACAGCATCTTCAAAATAGCCAAGTTCACCTTGAGCGCAGCCTCGGTTATACCACCCCTTGTAGAAGTTAGGTTTAATCTCAATTGCTTTGTCGTAAGATGCGATCGCCTCAACAAAATGTTCCAGATAAAACAGTGCTAAGCCTCGGTTAAACCAATATTCGTACGAATTAGGGTTAATTTCTATAGCTTTGTCGTAAGATATAATTGCTTGTAATAATTCGTTTCTTTTAGCTTGCTGAAGACCTTGATAAAACCATGCTTGTGCTTGTTCCAGAGGAGTTTGTAACTGATGAGTGGTTTGTACATCTAGTTTTGAAGCAAGCTCCTCAGCTAAATGGCTACTTTGCTTCAACTTAACTAACAACTCATCTAAGGTATTAGCTACCTTTGGCTCAAGGTAAGTCAAAGATTCATTAGATACTACTGCTGTCTCTGGGCTGTTTTCTACCCATACTCGTTTCCCATCTATTTCTTGGGGTATGAAAGGCGGTGCAAATTTTATAGCTTCAGTATCTAATGTGTCATATTTCCAGATTACCTTTTCCTGTCTTGCTAAAGGCATTACTGGATCTTGATACTGTTTGTCTGAGTTAAATGTTTCCCCTGAAGTTAAAATTGACGTATAAACTTTAGCTTCTGCATCTTCCACATCGTTTTTGAGGTTAGATTCACCCAAATTTCGTGTTAATAAGCTCACCCCAATATCATGAGCAAGTTCTCCTATGGTTCCGATTCCTAGTTCACCCAGTTGAACCATGCGCATACCTAACTGATTATTGGGTGCAGGTGACAACAATAACTTTTCGCCAAAGTTTAGTAACCAATCAATCCAGCGCTGATTGCTGATGCGGTTCTCCATGCGCTGTAGATATTTTATTGCCCATTGTCGCCCTCGTGCCTGATGGACTCCTTCCAACAGTTGAGTAAATAAAAATTCCAGATCCGCGTTTGTCAGTTCTGGTAGTGGTTCTACTACCTTCTTTATGTCAGGGTTTAGAGAAGGAGCCTGCTTTCTACCAAAGGGTAGCTTTAAAAACTTTTTAAGGCAAAGCAATAACTGCTTGAGCATCTCCAGCACTCTTGGATGTTGTTCGTCATAGATTCTAGGATTTTATCCATCTCTGTGTCTAAAAGTTTGGGTTCAAGTAAAACATCACTATATTTACACAAGAAATTGCTGATATTTTTATATGTAGCTATAAAAAAGCTACACATATACAAGAGAATACTACATAATAGCAGTTATTGTATCCCTAAAGCTAGATCGATGGGGAATGGGAATGGGGCATAGGGCATAGGGCATAGGGCATGGGGCATAGGATAAAAATTATTTTTGTAAAATTCTTCACCGAAATGAAGTCAATACTGCAGGGTTAGCTATTTTCTTCCCTGCTTACTCATCAGCCATTGCTCATTGTCCCATGCCCCATGCCCCATGCCCCGTGCCCCATGCCCCATGCCCCATGCCCTATCCCAATTCCTCAGATTCCTGATTAGCACCATTGAATTGATTCACCAATGCCTGAATAATCACTTGTGGATCATCAGTTTCGATTCCCAACTGTTGAGCAATTTGCAAGCGTAAGTGTTCATCATTCTGCAACATCGCGAACAATTGCTCTAAGGAAATCGTTTGTAATTCTCCTTGTGGAAGGTTTTCGGGATTTCCTGTTTCACCTTGCAGATGGAAAGCTTGCGTACTGTCAGAATCTGTTATTTCAACATCCGGGCCATCATACTCCCATACCGGCTCATCACCTGAACGTCTCAATAGCTGCATTCCAATATCATAAGCAACGTCTCCAACTTCCCCAATTTCTAACTCGCCCAGTTGCACCATTCGGGAAGCTATCTCATTATTAGGTGTGGGTGATGCGAGTAATCGCTCACCAAAACGCTGTAACCAGTTTACCCAGCCTTCAGTAGAAATGCGGTCTTCAATATTATGAAGCCATTTTTGCGCCCACGCTTGCCCTCTTGCCTGATGCACACCCTCTAAAAGTTCCATAAACAGAAATTCTAAATCTGTGTCATCGAGAGGTTGAAGAACTTCTTTTTGACTGTCCTCCGTTACTTTTACTGGATTTTGTTTTCCACCAAACAAGCGTTGAAAAAATTGTTTGAGCCACTGAATTAGCCGCTGGAGCATTTACGCACCCTTAAGTGTTAGTTATTATGGGCAGCATAGTGGTGAAATAGCACAATACCCCAAAATTTATCCTAACATCCACCTTTTGATGCGGTGTAGCGGCTACTTTGGAATCAGCTAAGACTTAGTCTTAAACCTGTGCTTACTCTTCCACGAAAGTATTGGTATTTACGTGTCGGGGTTTTCACCAACTTGAACTTGAGTTCTCGTTTATGATAACATCAGTATAGTAAAAATAATAAAACCAAAGTCAAAACGTCTGTTCTTACTTTGGTATTTTCCCTATGAGACTCAAAAGCCCCAGTCTCAGGTTAGGTCAGCTGGGGTAGTTTATATAAATGTCTTACGAACCCCTCCACCACAAGTACCGTCCTAAGAGTTTTGCTGAACTGGTGGGACAAGGGGCGATCGCTACTACTCTCACCAATGCTCTTTCGGCAGCAAAGATCGCTCCTGCTTATTTGTTTACTGGTCCCAGAGGAACAGGAAAAACTTCTAGTGCCCGTATTTTAGCAAAATCGCTCAACTGTCTCAAAAATGACAAACCTACGCCCCAACCCTGTGGCGTATGTGCCGTTTGTCAGGGAATTACTAAAGGTAACGCTTTAGATGTCATAGAAATTGATGCCGCCAGCAATACTGGTGTCGAAAATGTCAGGGATATTATCGAAAAGGCACAATTTGCCCCTGTTCAGTGTCGTTATAAGGTTTATGTGATCGACGAGTGTTTAACTGGGGATTCTCTAGTTTTGACGAATGAGGGTCTTGTCAGGATTGATAACCCCAACATTAGAGGAAAACAGGTTCTCAGTTACAATGATTCGTCAGGAAAGTGGGAATTCAAAAAAGTTATCAGGTGGTTAGATCAGGGTGAACGCCAAACATTAATTATTAAGACAAGCAACCGTGAAATTAAATGCACTGGAAATCATCTAATTAGGACAGATAAGGGATGGATAGCAGCAAAAGACGTAAAAGAAGGAGTGAAGATACTATCGCCTGTGAGTGTGGATGCGGAACCCTTATCTACAAATTTGGAACAGATGGACGCCTTCGACGATTTTCACCCGGGCACCAGTTCAAAGGCAATACTTACGGGCAAAAAACATACAACCTCCAAGTTATCCTTCGAGAAGCAGAATTACTTCAACCTCCGTGTGCATGCGGGTGTGGAGAAAAGCTCGATGTTCCTACCTTCCTACAAAGAAAAGGTAGAGGGATCGGTAGTATACAGTCGCATTGGCAAAGACATCCATATAAAAGAGGACACGGAATTTGGGAATTTAGGACACAACATTTCCTTGCAAATGCCGAAACTTTGTCCCCGGAAACATTGGGACTTATCTACGGAACATTACTTGGGGACTGTTCCATCACTTTCCCAAATAAATGTAGCCGATTTCCCAGATTGGCTTGGACGCACGGTGAAAAACAACACGAATGGTTGGAATACAAAGCTCATCGACTTCAGGAACTGCGACCCAAGCTACGAGTTACCTCAAACAAGGGATATGGTAAGACATCAGTCACGTGCAATACATGCTGCCACCCACAACTTCAAAACGTGTTCGACATTGTTAAACCGAATGGGGATAAAAAATTCGTCACTATCAACTGGCTCAATCGAATTACCCCAGAAGGTCTTGCCTGGTGGTTTTGTGATGATGGATCACTCAACCTTACTCCTCAAGGGAGTCCACAAATCCAACTCCATACAGAAGGATTCTCCGCTGAAGAAAACCAAGTTATTGCCAGTTGGCTTACAGCAATTGGCTATCTCACAACAACAAAGTCTTACACAAGAAGTAGCACAGGCAAGGTCTATTACTACATATGGATGGGCGCAGACAGCAGTAGAAAATTTTTGGCAGATCTCAAACAGTATTCCATTCCCTCAATGGATTACAAGTTTGGAAACGGTCGAATCTGTTCACCTCGCTGGAGTTGAGCGTGTCTATGACATTGAAGTACAGGACAATCATAACTTTGTGGCAAATGGACTCACAGTCCATAATTGCCATATGCTCAGTACCCAAGCATTCAATGCGTTACTAAAAACACTAGAGGAACCACCAAAGCATGTTGTCTTTGTCCTAGCAACTACAGATCCGCAGAGAGTTCTACCAACCATTATTTCACGCTGCCAAAGGTTTGATTTCCGGAGAATTCCTTTAGATGAGATGGTGGCGCATTTAAGTATGATCGCCTCTCAAGAAAATATTAACATTACCCGCGAAGCTATAACTTTAGTAGCCCAAATCGCTCAGGGGGGATTACGGGATGCAGAAAGTCTCCTTGATCAATTAAGTTTATTGGTAGATCAGGTAACACCAGACAGAGTTTGGGACTTAGTAGGCTCGGTGAGTGAACAAGATTTGCTCATGCTGCTGGGTGCGATCGCACAAGATAATCCCGAAGCCGTTTTAGACTGCACTCGTAAAATCCTAGATCGTGGACGAGAACCTTTAACTGTTCTCCAAAATCTTGCTTCTTTCTATAGGGATTTACTGATCGCCAAAACAGCAAATAACCGTAATGATTTGGTTGCTTGTACTCAGCAAACGTGGAAAGCACTGATTGATTTCGCCCAACATTTGGAAATCAGTACAATTTTGCATGGACAACAACATTTGCGCACCGCTGAAGTGCAACTGAAAAACACGACTCAACCACGTTTATGGTTAGAAATAACCTTGCTAGGATTGTTACCCTCAGCACATATAACAATTCAACAAAATAGTAAAGGTGTAATTCCCGCACCCAAAATTTCCTTACCTCAAAACATAGCGGCACAAAATTCCCCCATAAATCGCGAAACTCCACCTCAAAACACAGTGGAGCAAAGATCTCCGATCAATCACGAAACTCTACCTCAAAACACAGCGGAACAAAAGCCACCCATAAACCGGGAATCCCCTACAGTACAACCCACAATACAGCAAGAGGACAGCCCGTCTTTACAAAACACACCTCAAGAAGACGCCAAACCGGTTGTCCCCGCACCTGCGTCTACCTCAGAAACACAACAAGAGGTAGATTCTTCTGAGCAAATGCAATTGGATCAAATTTGGCAGCAAGTTGTAGAAGCTTTATCTCAGCTATCAAGTAAAGCTTTATTTAAAGAACACGGACGCATATTAAGTATAAATAATGATATAGCTCAAGTGGCAATGCCGCCTAAATTAGTTCAGCTTGCTCAGAAAAAATTAGCAGATGTAGAAGCCGCATTTTTGAAAGCTTGTCAGCAGAAAATAAAGGTTAACTTTGTTTCAAGCCAGTCTAAGACTTCTCCTACAAATGAAGTTAAAGAACCACCAAAAAATAATATTATTCCCCAGGCTCGTCCACAACCTACACCTACCGATAATAACCCCATAAATCCTCCAAGTCAGGAAGTTAGCAAACCAGCAAAAACCACACCAAAACCGGAGCCAGCAAAAAATAATAGCAAAGCACAAACCTTAACTTCGTCGCCGCTCACAACAACAAATAATTGGGAAACGGACGAAGTGGCGATCGCAGCTCAGCGTCTTGCACAATTTTTCGACGGCGCAGTTATCCGCTTCACAGACGATACAGGATTACCTAACGCTCTTGGTACATCAGAGTGGGGAGATGAAGAAGATAGTGATGATGATTAGAATTAGTTCGTAGTTGCGCTACCCTTCTCCTATCGGAGACGCTGCGCGAACGGGAAGCCACTTCGTGTCTACAGCGCATTAGAGTGTCACGACAAGCCTTTAAATAGAATTTTTTGTGACCACTTTTAATAGTCTAGTCTTCCTGTTTTAAAGATTTTTTGAGCTTCTTTTTGGTAAATTTGAGCATTGTTAATAGCATCTTCGACGCTTTTTGTTCCTTTCCCTTTTTCCAAGAGTGCGTGAGCAATACTATTTCTGATTGGGTTCACATCAGAATATAGCCTAAATAGGCTACTTCCCTTATTTTTAGGGGAATGTAACCAATCTTTCATGCGATCGCGTTCTGTTTTACTTTTCGTATCAGTAACATTATTAATTTCACACAAGTAAGTAATAATTGCTTCTGCCAACGTAACATATCCTGTGGCATAGCGTTGATTTTCAAAATACCAGCCTGCTAGCTCTAATTGATATTCAGACTCTTTT